>NZ_WVQX01000004.1:0-389139 GCF_013110595.1 Ruegeria sp. HKCCD6428 | reverse complement strand
GTGTCAACAGGTATCGGAGTAACGATGTTCTGATGAACTGGCTGGGGTGGTAGGATTCGAACCTACGATACACGGTACCAAAAACCGCTGCCTTACCACTTGGCTACACCCCAACGGTGAGCGGCTGTCTACGATTGTTGTTGGCAGGGATCAAGAGCGTTTTGTCAAAAAAACTCACGTTGAACAGATTTTTTTCAGGGCGGTCATTTGGTGTCGATCAACACGGCTCCGGTCCGGTTTCCATCCTGCACCATTGCATGCGCAGACGCGCATTCCTCAAGTGCAAAGACCTTTTGAACAGGGCAGGTCAAAGCGCCATCCGCCAATGCCTTGTGAAGGGTCTTTACGGCATTGGTACGAAGATCCGGCGGAAGAAGATAAATCAAAATGGTCTCAAGCGTCATGGCTTTGAACATCATCGGTCCGAACGGAAACACGGGGGTCATGTCTTGGGCAGAGCCATAGGCGTTGATGCGACCGTTCTCGGCAATGACCGCGGCGTTTGTTTGAATATTCCGGCCGAATTCGACGTCGATGATTCGGCCGATTGTCTTTCCTTCATTTGCATCGAGAATTTCGGTGGAAAGATCCTTGCTGGCGTAATCAATCACGATATCTGCGCCGGCTTCCCGGACCCGGTCAAAGTTGCGAGGGCTGGCCGTCGCCATCACGCGCGCGCCCGCCCATTTAGCAAGCTGAACGGCCAGAAAGCCGACGGTGCCCGCGCCACCGTGTATCAAGATCGTTTGCCCATCGGGACGGCCGCCTGAAAACACCGCGTGGCAGGCGGTAAGACCGGGAATGCCCAGAATCGCGCCGGTCCGCAACGACACTGCATCCGGCAGAGCCACGGCCTGGGCATCGGGAAGGGTGATGTGGCTGGCGGCGGTGCCGAAAGGGCGTTGCCATTGGCCATTCCAGATCCACACGCGCTGCCCGATCCGAGACGCGGAAACTCCGTCGCCAACGGCCGAGATCACACCGGAGCCGTCACTGTGCGGGATGATCAGGGGGAACGGAGGCTCTGTCACGCCCGGTCTGGTCCCGGCGCGGGCTTTGACGTCGGAAGGGTTCACTCCGGAAAAGGACAGCCCTACTGTGACCTCGCCCGGACCCGGCGGGACCGGAGGGAGGTCCTGTATCCGCAGGACATTGGCCGGGTCTCCGAAGGTGGAATATGTAACTGCGCGCATGATCGCCTCCGTTTTGGTCGAGTTTCACAGCATAACGGCGGGAAACTCAAACACCTTGTCGCGTGTCCGCAACGCGGGGGAAGGTCGGCCCTGTGGTTATTCGCGAATCTCGGACGGGTCGACCCCCCACAGGTTCGACTTCAAGGTCCAACCCCGATACCCGCCGGCGGTGATCCGGCACCAGTCCAGCGAACAGGTTCCCAGTCGGGCCACGACCCCGGATTCGAAATGCGCATTCACGGGGGAGGTCGGATCGGGTCGGGCATAGACAGGCAGCATTTCGGATTCAATCAGTACTGTCCGAACACCCGACAACAGGGCGTAGTGAACCCAGCCTCCAGCGCCGTCGCGGTCCTGAACCCGTCGCCAGTTGCCGTATTCGGCAGTGACTTGAAGCGGCATTCCGCGTCGTTTGAACACCCAGTCGATTCGATGTGTCAAAGAAGGTCCGCGTCGCACGTTGCCTTCTGCTGCTTTCATCGAGACATAACGGGGCAGGGGGAGGTTGGTGACGGATCCTCGTTTCACGTCGGCATGAGCAGCCCATGCACCTAACATGATCAGAAATACGGATAGTGCCGCGAGACAGCGGCGATTTACCGGTCGAATACCACTCACTGACTGCCTGCTCTTGTGCCTGTTGATCCGGTTTCGAAAAAAGGTCGACTCAATGCCAAAGGGGTTCTTGTGCCCCGCCTTATCCTGCGCCACGATGCCATGGCGCGCGTCCGTTTGCAAAGCAGTGGGAGGGCCGAGGTGCCAAGAGAACGTTTGAGTGTTGTCGTTACGCGACGGTTGCCCGAAGCGGTCGAAACACGTTTGAGCGAGTTGTTTGATGTGCGCTTGCGCGACGATGACACTCCGATGACGCGCGAAGAACTGGTGGCCGCAGTGCAGGACGCCGATGTCCTGGTGCCTACGGTAACCGATGCGATTGATGGCGGTCTGCTGGGGCAGGCGGGCGAAAGGCTTAAGCTCATCGCCAATTACGGTGCCGGTGTCGACAATATTGACGTGTCCACCGCGCGCCAGCGTGGGATTCTGGTGTCGAACACGCCTGGGGTTCTGACCGATGACACCGCCGATATGACCATGGCCCTGATTCTGGCGGTTACCCGACGTATTCCCGAAGGTCTGAGCGTGATGCAGCAGGGAGATTGGTCCGGCTGGGCGCCCACCGCGTTTCTGGGAGGCCGTATCGGAGGTCGTCGTCTGGGCATTCTGGGTATGGGCCGGATCGGGCAGGCGGTGGCGCGCCGTGCGAACGCGTTTGGAATGCAGGTCCATTATCACAACCGCCGAAGGCTGCGCCCCGAGACCGAGCAAGAGCTGGAGGCAACCTATTGGGAAAGCCTGGATCAGATGGTCGCGCGGATGGATGTGATCTCGGTCAATTGCCCCTCAACGCCGTCGACCTTCCATCTGATGAACGCACGTCGTCTGAAACTGATGAAACCCTCGGCAGTGATCGTCAACACGTCACGCGGTGAAGTCGTGGACGAAAACGCCCTGACCCGGATGATCCGCGCAGGTGAAATTGCGGGGGCGGGGCTGGATGTCTACGAACAGGGTACTGACGTAAACCCGCGCCTGCGGCAGCTGCCCAATGTGGTTCTGTTGCCTCATATGGGATCGGCCACGCTCGAGGGCCGGGTGGAGATGGGCGAGAAGGTCATCATCAACATCAAGACCTTCGAAGACGGGCACCGCCCGCCGGATCAGGTTGTACCGGCAATGCTCTAGCGCTCTGGAAAGGAGCAGGAATGGACGTCTATGAAGGAGGATGCCGTTGTGGAAATCTGCGCATCAGGGCTTCGGGTCGTCCACTGCGGGTCGGAATCTGTCACTGTCTGGACTGCCGCAAGCATCATGGCGCAGTGTTCTATGCGGCGGCCGTTTTCCCGGAAGACAGAATAGAGGTTTCCGGCGAAGCGCGTGGTTATGCTGACAGGTTCTTTTGCCCCGTCTGCGGCTCTCCGGTCTTTGCGCGCAGCGGAACCGAAGTGGAGGTGCATCTTGGATGCCTTGATGTGCCAGATCAGTTGACGCCAACATATGAAAGCTGGGTCACCCGGCGTGAAGCGTGGTTGCCCGAGTTCCGCGGTATGACCCACTATGATCAGGATCGATTGGTAGGCGACGCAAAGCCTTAACGCGTGCTGCGGACGTCGGCCATGTGTTGATGGCGTGCAGCTTGGACTTGTTCAGAGCGTGTTCGGCGCGCAATTTTGATAGTCAGGGATGTATTGGAGGATTTGATCAGATGAGACGTGTTTCAGTTCTACTGTTTTCTGCATTTTGTTTTGCAGCTCCGGGGTTCGCTCAGGAAGCGGCCGATGCCGTTGCACCCGAAACGGCGACGGAAGGGCAGGTACAGGCCATGACCGACGAGGTCATCGCGGCGCTCGAGGCCAAACTGGATGGCGTTCCGGTCACGTCCCAGAACTGGATGGTTGCCGCGGCCAACCCGCTGGCGGTGGAGGCCGGCGCCAGAGTATTGCGCGCAGGAGGGTCTGCCGCAGACGCCATGGTGGCGGTGCAGGTCGTGCTGGGCCTGGTCGAACCGCAATCCTCGGGCTTGGGCGGCGGTGCGTTTCTGGTCTGGTACGATGCAGCGACCGGTCAGATGACAACTCTGGACGGGCGAGAAACGGCGCCGCTGGCGGCCACACCGACCCTGTTTCAGGACGAAAACGGTGAGCCGCTGAAATTCTTCGATGCGGTTGTCGGTGGGCTGTCCGTGGGGACGCCGGGCACACCTGCCTTGCTGGAAGAGGCGCATCGCCGCTGGGGGCGTTCCTCGTGGCCCGGATTGTTTGCCGATGGAATCCGGTTGGCGGATGAAGGGTTCCTGGTGTCCCCGCGTCTGGCCAGCCTTGTTGAAAACGATGCCGAGCGCCTGTCGCGCTTCCCGGAAACCGCTGAATATTTCCTGCCGGGGGGCGCGCCGCTGCAACAGGGGCAGCGCCTGATGAACCCAGCTTATGCCGAAACTCTGCGTGTGTTGGCCAGTGACGGGGCGGCTGGATTCTACGGCGGTGAGATTGCGGCAGACATCGTGCGCACGGTTCGCAATGCTCCGGGCAATCCCGGTGTTCTGTCCGGTGCGGATCTTGCGCTGTATCAGGTGATCGAGCGCGAACCGGTTTGCGCGGAATACCGCGCCTATGAAGTCTGCGGCATGGGCCCGCCGTCGTCGGGTGCGCTGACCGTGGGGCAAATTCTGGGGATGCTGAACGGCTATGATCTGGCGGCCATGGGGCCGGAAAGCGCCGAGGCCTGGCGGTTGATCGGAGACGCTTCGCGCCTCGCCTTTGCGGACCGCGGCCGGTACATGGCTGACAGCGATTTCGTGCCCATGCCGACCAAGGGGCTGGTTGATCCGGCCTACCTGTCGCTACGAGCGGAATCGCTGAACACTGAAGGCGCGCTGGCAGATGTCGGGCCCGGTCAGCCGGAGTTCGACCACGCGCTGAACTGGGCGGATGATGTGTCGCTGGAGCTGCCTTCGACCTCGCATATCTCGATTGTAGACAGCTATGGCAACGTGTTGTCGATGACCACGACCATCGAAAACGGCTTTGGCTCACGTCTGATGACGAACGGGTTCCTTCTGAACAACGAACTGACGGATTTTTCGTTCAAGACCCACAGCAATGGTGTGCCGATCGCTAACCGGCTGGAACCCGGAAAACGCCCGCGTTCGTCCATGAGCCCGACCATCGTGATGCAGGATGGCGCGCCGGTTCTGGCGATTGGCTCGCCGGGTGGCAGTCGGATCATCGGCTATGTGGCCAAATCGATCATCGCATGGGCCGACTGGGGCATGGATGTGCAACAAGCCGTGTCGCTGCCGCATCTTGTCAATCGTTTCGGAACATATGATGTCGAGGTCGGGACCTCTGCCGAAGGCTTTTCCGACGGGCTGACCCAGTTTGGGTTCGAGGTAAACCCGCGTGACCTGACATCTGGCCTTCACGCCATCGAAATCGGCGACGGGCTGAGCGGTGGTGCCGACCCCCGTCGCGAAGGTATTGCGCTGGGCGAATAGGGCCTCGGTATTTGTGGGGATTGCCGGCACTTGACGGGCCCTTTAGTCATGGACTGAACGGCCCGCAACGTGCTGGGACAGGGGAGGATGACGATGGTGCAGGCGACCGCTTTGCCTCGGAATGAAACAGGTATTGAAACCGTCATAGGCGTTCTGAAACAACGTTTTGGCGACAGGTTGCAAACGGGTGCCGCGATTCGTGAACAGCACGGGCACACCACGACCTGGATCGAAAACCAGAGCCCGGATGCCGTGGTTTTCCCGCATACTACGCAGGACGTGTCGGAAATCGTCAAAACCTGTGCCGCGCACCGGGTGCCGGTGATTCCCTTTGGCACGGGAACGTCGCTGGAAGGGCATGTGAATGCGCCAGCGGGGGGGATCTCGGTCGATCTGATGCAGATGGACAAGGTGCTGGCTGTCCACGCCGAAGATCTGGATTGTGTCGTGCAGCCCGGCGTCACGCGCGAGGCGCTGAATACTCATTTGCGGGATCAGGGTTTGTTCTTTCCGATTGACCCGGGGGCGAATGCGTCGCTGGGCGGTATGGCCGCGACCCGCGCGTCGGGCACCAATGCGGTGCGATACGGAACGATGCGCGACAACGTTCTCAGCCTCGAGGCGGTCATGCCGGACGGCCAGATCATCCGTACCGGTCACCGGGCCAAGAAGTCATCGGCCGGGTATGATCTGGCACGCCTTCTGATTGGGGCGGAAGGCACGTTGGGTATCATCACCGAGCTGACTCTGCGCTTGCAGGGCATCCCCGAAGCGATCAGCTCGGCCAGGTGTTCCTTTCCTTCGGTCGATGCCGCGTGCCGCGCGGTGATGATGACCATTCAGTATGGCATTCCGGTTGCCCGAATAGAGTTGCTAGATGAAATGTCGGTTCAGGCGGCAAACGCCTATTCCGGGCTGAGTCTTCCGGAAACGCCATTGCTGCTGCTTGAATTCCATGGCTCTGAAAGCGGTGCGGCGGAACAGGCTGAAACCTTTGGTCAGATCGCCGAGGAGTTCGGCGGTACGGATTTTGCTGCGACCTCGACCACCGAAGAACGGAACAAGCTTTGGCAGGCGCGCCATGATATGTATTGGGCGTGTCTGCAACTGCGCCCCGGCGCGCGTGGTATTTCAACGGATGTCTGCGTGCCGATCTCGCGCCTGGCGGAATGTGTGACCGGCACTCAGCAGAAGGCAGCTGATCTTGGCTTGCTCGCGCCAATTGTGGGGCATGTGGGGGATGGGAACTTTCACACGCTTATTTTGATCGATATGCAGAACACCGAAGAAGTTGCCAAAGCCGAAGAGTTTGTCGGATGGTTGAACGACCTGGCAATTTCAATGGAAGGCACCTGCACAGGTGAACACGGAATCGGTCAGGGCAAACGGCCATACCTTATCAAGGAGCTGGGCGCCGCCACGCAGTATATGGCCGCAATCAAGGCTGCTTTGGACCCCGAGAACATCATGAATCCCGGCAAGGTATTAACCGGCCAATCCTAGCGGTTTTCGCGTTCTGGCCCGCATTGCGCCTTCAAATCGTCCACATGTTCTGGTCTCACCGACTCGGTTAGGAACAGGTGGTCGAGATGAGCGCAAAATATCTGGCAGGGTTTGCAGCGATCTGCGGGGTCGCCATTGTTGGGCTGGATTATTATCAGCAGGCCAAGGCATCCGAAAACGGGCTGGGCTTAAAAGGTTATGTTGCCTCGGTATCCGCGCGTGTCGGGATTTCGGAAAGTCGGCTTGAAGCTGGTGCCCAACCTTCACAGCACGAGGAACCCGCGGCGAAGGCACCGTCAGAGGAAGTTCGGAAACTTGTCTGCACCACGATCGGGACAAGCAAGCGCTGTCGCTCCAGCGGTTGAGATCACGGGTTTCATGTCCGATCTGCGACCCGCATTTGATGATCGGGTCGTTTTTTTCATATCACTGGTCGGATGAATGTCGCGCGATCCCCCTCAAGTGCGCCATATGGTGTCAACTGATTTCAAGGGGAGACGCCCGGTTATGAAAACCCAAGTCAAAGCACTGGTTGTTGGCGGCGGCGCCGTTGGGACCTCGATTGCCTATCATCTGGCCAAAGCGGGCTGGGACGATGTGATGTTGATCGAACGGGACGAGCTGACGTCCGGGTCCACCTGGCACGCGGCTGGTCTGCTGCCATTGTTCAACATGTCCTATGCGACAACGCACATCCACAAGTACTCGGTCGAATTCTACAAGACGCTGGAAGAAGAAACCGGGCTGAACGCGGGCTTTGCCGTCGTCGGCAACCTGCGCATGGCGCAGACGCAGGAGCGCATGGACGAGTACATGCTCTACGCCTCTACCGCCGAAACCTGTGATGTTGCCTATGAGTGGCTGACCCCCGAGCAGATCAAGGAACGCTGGCCGCTGATCGAGACATCGGATCTGAAGGGCGCGATCTACCATACCGAAGACGGGTATATTAACCCGGCAGATGTGACGCAGGCCATGGCCAAGGGGGCCCGTCAGCGTGGCGTCGAGATCGTGCGCAAGATGCAGGCGGATGCCTTCCACTGGAACGGCACCCATTGGGAAGTCACCTGCACCAAGATGGTGGAAAAAGGCGGCAACCTTGTCGAAAGCGACGAAAAGGTTGTGATCACTGCCGAGCATGTCGTCACTGCATCGGGCAACCACGCACAGCGCACCGCCAAGATGCTGGGCATCAAGATGCCTGCGATCCCGGTCGAACACACGTTTATCGTCATGGACAAGGACCCTGAACTGGTCAAATGGCGCGAAGCAGGCAACCCGGAACACCCCGTCGTGCGCGACGCCGACAACGAATCCTATGCCCGTGAAGAACGCGGCGGCTGGATCCTGGGTATCTATGAACATGGCGCCCCCGCGCGGTTTGAACACGGTGTGCCGGACAGCTTCCGCGCGGATCTGTTCCCGCTGGATCTGGATCGGATCGCGGATCAGTACATGGCTATGGCCGAGCGCGTGCCGTCCTGTGCCGAGTCCGGCCTGAAAGACGATTTCAACGGCCCGATCTGTTATACGCCTGACGGCAATCCGCTGGTCGGCCCTGCGCCGGGCCTGCGCAACATGTGGCTGGCCGAAGGTTTCAGCTTTGGCATCACCGCGGCAGGCGGCACCGGCTACTATCTGGCGCAGATGATGGTCGATGGCGAAGCCGAGATCGATATGGCCTCGCTGGACCCCAAACGCTATTCCAGCAACTGGATGACCACCGAGTTCGCGGCCCGCAAAAACGAAGAGTGCTATGAACACGTCTATATCCTGCACCACCCGGATGAAGAGCGTGAAGCTTGCCGTCCGTTGCGTACTGTTCCGGCATACGACCGTCAGAAGGCGCGTGGTGCACAGTTTGGTTGGGTCAACGGTTGGGAGCGTCCAAACTATTTCGGCCCGCTGGATGCGCCTGACAACTTCGACAAAGAAAGCCGCAGCTTCCGCCGCGGTGGTTGGTGGCAGTATGCCGTCGAAGAAGCCAAAGCGATCCGAGAAGGCGTTGGCCTGATCGATGCGTCGGCCTTCACCAAGCATGTCGTAAAAGGCCCCGGTGCCACCCAGTTCCTGGACTGGTTCACCTGCAACAAGCTGCCCAAGGTCGGTCGTATCAACCTGACCTACGCGCTGACCTCGCATGGCACCACGCGCACCGAATACACCATCGTCCGCAATGGCGAGAACAACTATTACCTCGTCTCTGCCGGAGCCTGGACCGAGTACGACGCCGACTATCTGCGCAAGGCGGCCGAGGACAAGATGGAGGAGTTCGGATATATCGAAATCCAGGACGTGACCACGCAATGGGGCGTCTTCGCCATCGCCGGACCCAAGTCGCGTGACGTTCTGAAAGAGGTCATCAAGGACGCCGATCCGGAAACCGCCCTGTCGAACAAGCGCTTCCCGTGGCTGTCGGCCCGTCAGATCGAACTTGGCATGTGCCCTGTCAACGCGATCCGCGTGGCCTATACCGGCGAGCTGGGCTGGGAACTGCACCACCCGATCGAGATGCAGAACTACCTGTTCGACCTGCTTGAAGAAGCCGGCGAGAAGCATGGCATGAAGCTGGTCGGTGCCCGCGCCCAGAACTGGCTGCGTCAGGAGAAATCCTATCGCGCCTTTGGCACCGAACTGGGCCGTGACGCGACCCCGCTGGAGGCCGACCTGCCGCGCTTTGTCGATTTGTCGAAAGACTTTTACGGCAAGGCCAAGCTGGAAGAAACCGGCGTGCGCGTGAAATGCTGTACCCTGCTGATCGACGGGCCGGAGGATGCCGACCCATGGGGCCGCGAGGCACTGTACACACCGGAAGGTGAACGCGTGGGTCGATTGACCTCGGGCGGGTATTCCGTAGTGTTCGAGAAATCCATCGGCATGGGCTATGTGAAGCCCGAGCTGGCAGTCGAAGGTACAAAGCTGAAGGTCAAGATGCAGGACAAGCTGTGGGATGCGGTCGTGACCTGCGACAGCCCCTACGACCCGAAAAACGAAACCATCCGCAAGGACGGTTGATCGAAGAAAGGCCCCGGAAACCTTCGGGGCCTTTTCTTTTTGTCATCCAGACAGTTCGTCGAAGCATTCCAGCGCCTTGGCCGCATACATCATGGCTGGGCCGCCGCCCATCTGGATCGCCATGGCCAACACGTCGGACACTTCTTCCCGTGTCGCACCGGCCTTGATCAAAGCTTCGGTGTGCAGGGTGATGCAGGGTTCGCATCGCAGGGTGACTGACATGCCCAACGCAATGAGTTCCTTGGTCTTGTAGTCGAGCGTCCCGCCCTCTTTGACGGCTTTGCCAAGCGCTCCGAATGCGCGTGTCGTATCGGGAATGGATCCGTTCAGGTTTCGCAAACTCTTTCGTGTTGCCGAGAGTTTTTCTTGCCATGCCATTGCTGAGTGCCCTTCTTCATATCTAGTAACCGGAATATGAATTGGGACGCGGTTGTTTGACTTTGATCTCGATCAGACGTCAGGGCGTTCGGCAATGATCGCAAGATTGTTGGCAGGCATTTCGACCGGTGCCAGCGTGTGAAGCCCGACGTTTTTGAACAGGTCCAGAATGTCCGCGTCGTTTTTGTAGCCGATTTCGGGGGCTTGCTGGA
Organism: Ruegeria sp. HKCCD6428; assembly: GCF_013110595.1. Classification (NCBI taxonomy): domain Bacteria; kingdom Pseudomonadati; phylum Pseudomonadota; class Alphaproteobacteria; order Rhodobacterales; family Roseobacteraceae; genus Ruegeria; species Ruegeria sp. HKCCD6428. Next base: position 378,787 of record NZ_WVQX01000004.1, on the reverse strand, counting down.
TCAAAGCCTTATGAAAGCGGACATCCCCGTCACTGGCGAGTTGGCCCGAACGTTTGAACGGACCGTACAAGATGAACCGCCCCTTTGGTGACAGGGATTGGGCGACTTCTGAAATGATGGTTCTGGTTTCCTGCCAACTGATCAAGTGAATCAAGTTTATCAGAACGATCAGATCCTGGCCGTAAAACCGCCTGTGCCAGCCCGAAAGCGTTGCATCCAGTTCTGCGGCCGACGCGACATTGGGCAGGTTACGGGTATAGGCGTCGATACTCACGCGCCGCTCAGGGTCAACTTCCGAAGGCTGCCAGGTCAGCCCGGGCAGCAATTCGGCGAAGGCCCTGACATGCTGACCAGTCCCGCTTGCGATTTCCAATGCCTGGCCCTGGGACGGGCCCCATTCTTGCAACACTGCACACAGGGCGTCGGTGTTCCGGGATGCTGCCGGGGCCACCAGCTTGCCATCTTCAGACGCAGTGGCGACGCTTGCAGAAGAGGGGAGGCTGCGCTTGATCATCGTTTCAGCCTGTCAGGGGTCAACATGCCTACTATGTCAGGTTCCAGTTCGGGTGTGTTTCCGACAACAAGATCGCACAGCAGTTGCGAGGCCGCCGGTGAGGTTTGAAATCCATACCCGCCCTGACCGCCACACCAGACAAACGAATTGTCCAGCGGGTCGCGCCCAAGCACCAAGGTCCCGTCCGGGGCAAAACTGCGCAAGCCCGCCCAATTCGTTTCAACTCTTGTGACAGGTTCGGTCATCAGCTCCTCATACCGTGCCAGACCCTCTGCCAGCACCATATCATCGGCATAAGCATCCTGTGGCGGAACCGGATCGGCTTCGGATGGTGAGACCAGCAGCTTGCCCGCATCCGGTTTGGCGTACCATGTTTCGCCGGCGCCCAGCATCATCGGCCAGACAGAAACGTCATGCCCTCCGGGGGCGGGCAGACGCGCCATTGACCGACGACGGGGTATGATGCCGATACCGGGCAGCCCTGCAAGCTGTGCAACCTCATCCACCCAGGCCCCGGCTGCGTTGATCAAAGTGCGGGCTTCAAAGATCTCACCGGCCTCAACCGCCCAGTGTTTTTCTTTTCGAATGCCGGTGACTCTGCTTTTCGTCGAAACCGTTCCCCCGTTTTGCCGGATGGTCCGGGCGAAATCCTGCAACAGGCGATCCGTATCGATGTCAAACGCCGCTTCGCTGATGGCCGCAAACCCGACCTTGCCCGGATTCAGGATCGGAACGCGCGATATCGCCTGTTCCATCGGTATTTTCACCATGTTCAGATCGGCGCAATCGGCTTCGAACATGTCGGGCTGGTCAATTGCTCCGACCAGCATCAATCCGCGCGGGGTCAGGTAACCGCCATTCTGCGTATGAAGAAAGGCAGCCCCCGCTTTGTTCAGGGCGACGACCGAAGGCGGCCCGTAGCTTTCTTCGAACAAAGCCGCTGACCGGCCCGACGCGTGATAGCCCAGGGCGTCTTCCGCTTCCAGAACCATCACGGTTCCGTGCTGCGACAGGCGCGCACCGGCGCTCAGCCCGGCGATGCCGCCTCCGATTATCAGGAAATCAATCATGACTTGCGATCCATCCTGAGCAGAGACGCTACAAGTTCCTTGAGTTTCATGCTGGCGCCAAAGCTCCTCGTTCGCCACGCGTTTGGGTTCCCGGACTATAAGCAGCCTTGAAATTGTGCTTCAACCCGGTCAAAGAAGTATCAAAATATACAGGAGGGTAAGGTGACCGCAGCAGACCTTCATCCAATGGCCACAGGGCATATTCCAGGATATGTTGTCGCAGCTGACGGAAGCGATTACCTTTTCTCCGCCATGGTCGTTTTTTTCGTCGTTCTGGTGGTGCTGATCGGTGTCGGATACCTGACGCTGCATTCGGTTCCCGAAAAAATGGCCCACGAAAACAATCACCCGCAATTTCAGTTGGTGGGCATTCTGGCACTGCTGGCGCTGTTTACACATAATGGGCTTTTCTGGGTTGCTGCTATATTGGTCGCAGGGTTCCAGTTCCCGGATTTTGCCACCCCGCTTCGAAACATTGCCGATGCCATTCGTTCTTTGGGTCGGTCACCTGTTCCGGAACCAGTGCCTGAAACAACGGTGCCGGCTGCGCCAGATCCTGGACCCAGCGATGCGCAGGAGCAATCCACATGATCGAGACCATGCTCTGCGCCCTGATAACGGTGCTGCCCGACTATCTGTTCCGCCGTTTTGTACAGGGCAAGCGGATCGGTCACGAGATTACCTTGTTCACCATGTGGTACGAACTTCGCTGGGGTTTGACCACCTGTGCCATTCTGGCGCTGACCGTGATCACCACGCTGTTTTACTTTCATCCGGCCAGCAAAACCGCGGCATCCTATTTCCGGACGGTGACCATTCTGCCGCAATTGGGCGGTCGTGTTTCCGAGGTTTTCGTCAAGAACAACGAACTGGTAACCGCGGGTCAACCGATTTTCCGGATCGAGGATTTCAGCCAGACTGCCCAGGTCCAGGCGGCAAATGCGCAGATTGCACAGGTGCAGGCCTCGCTTAAGGTTGCGGAAACCGACTTGGCCGAGGCGGAAGCTGGAATTGCAGGTGCCAAGGCTGCACTTGCGCAGTCCCTGGAGGATCTTGAGCGCAACACGACCTTGCGCGACGAAGGTTCAAGCGCCGTAAGGCTGGCCGAGATTGAGAGGCTGGAAAACCTTGTCGCCGAGCGAGAGGCCCAGGTTCTTGCAGCGGAATCCAAACGTGCCGCGGTTGAGCAGCAGATCGAAGAACTGATCCCCGCGCAGCTGGCCAGTGCCATTGCGCAACTGGATGCTGCGCAGACCGAGTTGGACAAGACGGTGATCACCGCGGGCGTCACAGGGCGGGTCGAACAGTTCGGCCTTCAGGTCGGTGACTACGTAAGCCCGTTGTTGCGCCCCGCGGGCATTCTTGTGCCATCGCACACAGGGCATGATCGTTTTCAGGCTGCTTTCAGCCAGCTCTCTGCCCAGGTGATCAAGCCGGGCATGATTGGTGAATTGGGCTGCATGACAAAGCCATTCACCGTGATCCCCACCGTGGTGGTCGAGGTGCAGGATGTCATCCCGTCTGGCCAGATCCGCCCATCGGACGAATTGCGGGACGTGCAGGCCAACAACAATCCGGGCTCGATTCTGGTCTATATGGAGCCGCTGTACAAAGGTATGGCCGATGACATTCCGCCGGGCAGCAATTGTCTGGCCAATGTCTACACAGACAACCACGAGCGGTTGGAGCACGAGGATCTTGGCTTTTGGGAGGCGACCTTCCTGCACGTGGTCGACACGATCGGCGTGGTGCATGCAGCGGGTCTGCGCTTGCGTTTGATCCTGATGCCGGTGAACACTCTGGTTTTGACCGGGCATTGATCTGACCTTGGCAATCTGAACGCGAAGGGCCCGGCAAGTTTCGCCGGGCCCTTTGGTTTCTTAAAGCGCTGCTTTGAACAGCTGCGTCAGGTTGTCTTTCGTCAACTCAATCGGGTTGCCGCCGCATGACGGATCGATGATCGCCCCTTCGACAAGCTCTGGGATTGAAGCTTCGGCCACACCCAGGTCGGACAATGTGCGGGGGATGCCAAGGCTGTCGTTGAAATTCTGCACGAAGGCGCGGAAACCATCGAAGCCGCCGTCGATGCCCAGATATGCCGCAGCTTGCTGGAACCGATCTGCAATGGCCGGGGCGTTGAAGTCCAGCACAGCGGGCATGCAGACCGCGTTCGTGGTGCCGTGATGGGTGTTGAATACCGCGCCAATTGGGTGGCTCATCGCGTGGATCGCGCCAAGGCCCTTCTGGAAAGCCGTTGCGCCCATGGCAGCGGCGCTCATCATCTGGGCGCGGGCCTCGATATCGGTGCCGTCTGCATAGGCACGGGGCAAATACTCCTTCACCAATCGCATACCCTCCAGCGCGATGCCCTGGCTCATCGGGTGATAATGCGGGCTCGAGAAGGCTTCGACGCAATGCGCGAAGGCGTCCAGGCCTGTTCCTGCCGTGATGAACTTGGGCATCCCGACGGTCAGCTCCGGGTCGCAAATCACCACGGTCGGCAGAACCTTGGGATGAAAGATGATCTTCTTGGCATGGGTCTCGGAATTGGTGATGACGCTCGCGCGGCCCACTTCCGATCCTGTCCCTGCGGTGGTCGGAACGGCAATGATTGGCGCGATCGCGTCGGCATCGGCTCGTGTCCACCAGTCGCCGATATCCTCGAAATCCCAAACGGGGCGCGTCTGACCGGCCATGAAGGCGACCATCTTGCCCAGATCCAGCCCAGAGCCGCCGCCAAAGGCGATCACCCCGTCATGGCCACCCGCGTTATAGGCCGCAACTCCGGCTTCAAGGTTCTTCTCATTGGGGTTGGGGTCCACATCGCTGAACAGGCCGCGTCCCAGTCCGGCGGCTTCCATGATGTCCAGTGTCGAGCCGGTGATGGGCAGATCGGCCAGCCCCTTGTCCGTGACCAGCAATGGTTTCTTCATTCCGGCGGCGGCGCAGGCTTCGGGCAATTCCCTGATGCGCCCGGCTCCGAATTTGATGGCGGTCGGATAGGACCAGTTTCCAACAAGTGTCATGTCAGGTTTCCTTTGCAAAATAAGGCCTGCTTCGGCGAGGGGGTGGGTCCGAAGCAGGCCGTCGTCCTTAGCCCGTTACCTTTTTGAGGTGGTAGGATTTGGGACGTGTCAGGTTGTGGTATCCGATGACGGACAGACCGCCGCCGCGCCCGGTATTCTTGCAGCCCGTCCAGCACAGGCCGGGGTCCAGATAATCGGCGCGGTTCATGAACACGGTCCCCGTTTCGATCCGGTCACCCACCCGCGCCGCACGATCCACATCGCGGGTCCACAGGCTGGCAGTCAGGCCAAACTCACTGTCATTCATCAATGCGATGGCCTCCTTGTCCGAGGACACTTTCATGATGCCCACCACGGGCCCAAAGCTTTCGTCCCGCATCACGCGCATGTCATGAGTGACATTGGTCAGGATTTGCGGTGTCAGGTACGCGCCACCGTCGTCTTCAGCGAAGGTGTCGATATGCGCAACCGCACCGGCTGCAACCGCCTCGGCGATCTGGGCTCGCACCTCATCGGCAAACCGCACATTGGCCATCGGGCCAATCGTCGTCTCGGCATCCAGCGGGTTGCCCAGCTTGTAACCCTTCACGATGTCCACCGCCTTGGCGACAAAGTCATCATAAAGGCTCTCGTGAACATAGATCCGCTCGATTCCGCAACAACACTGGCCCGAATTGAACATCGCACCGTCAATCAGCGTGTCGACCGCGGCATTCAGGTCGGCATCGTCCATGACATAGCCGGGATCCTTGCCGCCCAGCTCGGTGCCGACGCCGGTAAACGTGCCCGCCGCGGCACGTTCCATCGCCTGACCGCCGCCGACTGATCCGGTGAAGTTCACGAAATCAAATGCATTACCCGCGATCAGGTCGTTGGTCACGTCATGGCTCAGGAACACATTCTGGAATACGTCCTCGGGCACACCTGCCGACTGGAACGCCTTTGCCATGCGCTCGCCCACCAGCAGCGTCTGTGTCGCGTGTTTCAGGACGACCGTGTTGCCCGCGATCAGCGCCGGTGCGACCGTGTTGATCGCCGTCATATAGGGATAGTTCCAGGGCGCCACCACAAAGACCACCCCATGAGGAATGCGCTTGATGTAGCGTTTGAACGTTTCGTCTTCGCCGACGGCGATATCTGCCAGGGACGTCTCGGCAATCTCCGCCATATGGCTGGCACGTTCGTTGAATCCACCGAACTCGCCGCCATAACGCACTGGGCGACCCATCATATGGGCCAGTTCCGGCACGATCTCATCGTTCATGGCGCCAACGGCGGCCACACCCGCCATCACAAGATCGATCCGCTCCTGCAACGGACGAGCTGCCCATTCCGCCTGAGCAGCCCGAGCACGCGCCGCGGCCCCGAACGCGGCCTCTCGCGGCAACACTTCACGTTCGGCATAAACCGATCCATCGATCGGCGAGACACATTTCAACATCTGCCCCATTTTCACTCCATTTCCGAAAGAAACAGGATCCCTGCTTCATCTGGCCCAAAATATCCCGGGGGTCTGGGGGCAGAGCCCCCAGCGCGTCCCGACCTTACGCCCGCTCGAATCCGCGGGCGATTTCCCAATCCGTGACCACGCGTTCGAACTCCTCGATCTCGACCTCCGCGGCACGGGTATAGTGGTCGACGACGTCATCTCCCATGGCCGCGCGCAACATGACCGATCCGTGCAGCGCGTCCCGCGCGGCGCGAAGGTTGCCCGGGATCATCGCAGTCTCACCCTGGTAAACGTCGCCTTTGGTCGGCGGTTGCAGATCCAGCCCTTCCTCGATGCCCGCGATCCCTGCCGCCAGCATGCCAGCCATCGCCAGATAGGGGTTCATATCTGAGCCCGGAATTCGGCACTCGACGCGTACGGCCTTGGTGCCGTCACCGCACAGGCGGAACCCGGCGGTGCGGTTGTCCACGGACCATATGATCCGCGTTGGCGCGAAGGTGCCTTTCATGAAGCGTTTGTAACTGTTGATGTAAGGCGCCATGAAATAGGTGTAATCAGGGGCATATTTCAGCAGCCCAGCCATATAGCTTTTCATCAGCGCCGACATGCCCAGATCGTCCCCGGCGTCGTAGAAGGCAGGCTGTCCATCTGCCCACAGTGACTGGTGCACATGGGACGAGCTGCCGACTTTCTCGTGGTGCCATTTCGGCAGGAACGTCGCTGCGTGACCATGTTGCCACGCGATCTCTTTCACAGCGTTCTTGGCGATCGAATGATACTCGGCTGTTTCCATCGCGGGTGCGTATTTGATGTTCAGCTCTTCCTGTCCGGTCTCGGCCTCACCTTTGGAGTTCTCAACCGGAATGCCCGCATCCCACAGATGGTTGCGGATCGGACGCATGACATGCTCTTCCTTGGTGGTCTGAAGGATATGATAGTCTTCGTTATAGCCCGAGATCGGCTCCAAATCCCGGAAACCTTCCTTGCGGATCTGGTCAAAGCTTTTCTCAAACAGGAAAAACTCAAGCTCGGTCGCCGTCATGGCGTCATAGCCCATGGCTTTCAAACGGCTGACCTGTTTTTTCAGGATTGAGCGCGGCGCGTGCGGCACTTCCTCGTGCGTGTGATGATCCAGCACGTCACACATCACCATCACCGTGCCTTCAAGCCACGGCACCGGGCGCAGGGTGCTGAGGTCCGGTTTCATGACATAATCGCCATAGCCCCGTTCCCAACTGGTCGAGGCATAACCATCGGGTGTCGCCATCTCCAGATCGGTGGCCAGCAGGTAGTTGCAGCAATGGGTCTCTTCCCATGCGCCTGCCACGAAATGGCCCGCGTGAAAACGCTTGCCCATCAACCGGCCCTGCATGTCCACCATGCAGACCAAAACCGTATCAACCGAACCTTCGGATACCTGCGTTTTCAGATGTTCGAACGTGAGCATGTGCCACCTTTGTCTTTGCCGAAATCCTTCATCGGCCATTCGTTCAGTCAGACCCGCCCCCATGCAAGGGGCGGGTCGCTTGGCCAAGTCTTAGCCGTAGCGGTAGGGCCGTCCAGCCTTGAGCATGTCGGCGTTGTACTGTTTGAAGATTTCAACAACCTTCGCCTTGGTTTCGGATTCGGCTGCGATCTCGTCCCAGAAGGCAACGGCCGCGGCTTCGACGGTTGCCCATTCTTCGTCCGGAATCGACGTCAGCTGCATCTTGTCTCCGTTGACGCGCAGGCTGGCCTCGCCGCCCCAGTACCACCATTGACGATAATAGTGGGACTGATCGGTGCAGACGCGGAACAGGGTCTGCAAATCTTCGGGCAGCTCGTTCCAGCGGTCCATGTTGGCAAAGAACGAACCGGCCCAGGCACCCGAGATGTTGTTGGTCAGGAAGTAGTTGGTTACATCCGCCCAGCCGACGGTGTAGTCTTCGGTGATGCCGGACCACGCGATACCGTCCAGTTCTCCGGTTTGAACCGCGACTTCGATGTCTTCCCAGGGCAGGGTGACCGGCACAACGCCGAACTGAGACAGGAAGCGGCCCGCGGTCGGGAAGGTAAACACACGTTTGCCCTGAAGGTCTGCCAGGCTGTTGATCGGGTCTTTCGTTGCAAAGTGGCACGGGTCCCAGGCACCGGCCGAAATGTGCTTGACGCCGACTTTCGAGTATTCCTCGTCCCAGATCTCGTTCAGCCCGTACTGGTTGAACAGAACCGGCACGTCCAGCGAGTAGCGCGAGGCAAAGGGGAAATAGCCGCCGAACACGGTGACCTCGGTGGGCGATGCCATCGAGTCATCATCCGACTGCACGGCATCAATCGTGCCGCGCTGCATGGCGCGGAACAGCTCGCCCGTCGGAACCAGCTGGTCGGCATAGAACAGCTCGATCTGCATCCGGTCTCCGGCGATCGTGTTGAACATCTTGATGGCCGGGTCGATCACGTGTTCGGCCAGCGCCGGGCCGGCATAGGTCTGCATCCGCCATCTGATGGTCGATTGCGCCAGTGCAGGCGTCGCCAGAGCAGCGGCGGGAGCGGCCGCAGCACCTTTCAGAAATGTACGTCTGTTCGTCATTCTCTCTCTCCGTTGGTCAGTTTCGATTGTGCGGGGATTGCCCGCGAAGCCCCGGTTTGATCCGGGATCATTTGTTGTAGATGTATTCAGGCAGCCACAGTGCGATCTGCGGGAACGTCATGATGATCGCCAGCGCCAGCGTCATCACCATCACGAAGGGCAGGATCGAACCGTAAATGTCGCGCAGCGATATCTCTGGTGGCGCCATCGCGCGCATCAGGAACAGGTTGTAGCCGAAGGGCGGCGTCATATAGGCGATCTGGGTGGTGATCGTGTACAGAACCCCATACCAGATCAGGTCGAACCCCAATGCACCCACGAGCGGCACGTACAAAGGCGCGACGATCACCAGCATGGCCGTATCGTCCAGAAACGTGCCCATCAGAATAAAGCTGAGCTGCATCAAGATCAGGATCACCCACGGGTTGAGGCCCAGCCGTTCGGTAAACAGATTCTCGATTGCCCGAACGGCGCCCAAGCCGTCGAAAACAGCGCCAAAGGCAAGCGCAGCCAGGATGATCCACATGAACATACAGGTGATGCCCAGCGTCGACCGCACGGATGTCTCGAAAACCTCACGTGTCATGCGGCCCTTGAGGATGGCCGCGGCGAACGCCGTCAACGCACCGATGGCCGAGCTTTCGACCAGCGAGGTCCAGCCGTTGACGAAGGGCACCATCATCGCGGCAAAAATACCCAAGGGCAGAAGGCCTGCGCGCAACAGGCGCAGTTTCTCTGCCATGGGCACGTCGCGCTCCTCGGCTGACAAGGCGGGCCCTAACGCCGGGTTGATGCGGCAGCGGATCACGATGTAAAGGATGAACATTGCGGCCATCATTAGCCCGGGAAGCAGCCCGGCAAGCCAGAGCTGCCCGACTGGCTGGCGCGCGATCATCGCGTAAAGAACCAGCACGACGGAGGGTGGCACAAGAATACCTAATGACGATCCGGCTTGTATCACCCCGGTCACCATTTTCTTGTCATAGCCGCGTTTCAGAAGTTCCGGCAGCGCAATGGTCGCGCCGATGGCCATGCCTGCGACACTCAGCCCGTTCATGGCCGAAATTAGCACCATAAGACCGATCGTGCCTATTGCGAGCCCGCCGTTCAGGCCCCCCATCCAGACGTGGAACATCTTGTACAGATCGTCTGCAATTTTGGATTCGGCCAGAACATAGCCCATGAAGATGAACATCGGCAGGGTCAGCAGCGGATACCATTTCATCAGCTTCATGGCGGCCGAAAAGCCAATGTCATAGCCGCCGCGATCCCCCCACAGAAACAGGGCGGCCATCACGGCGACAAAACCAATCGCGCCAAAAACGCGCTGCCCGGTCAGCAGCATCAGCATCATGGTCGAAAACATCAGGATGGCGATCAATTCGTACGACATCAGATCACCTCGCGCGGGATGTCATCGCCCCTGAGGCGCAGAATATCTTTGAACAGTTCCGAGATCGCCTGAAGCAACATCAGAAACAGGCCCACGACCATGATGACCTTGATTGGCCACAGGTATGGACGCCACGCGGTCGGGCTGCGTTCGCCATATTGCAGCGAATAGCTCAGCGAGTCGTATCCGCCGTAGATCATCACGCCCAGGTAGATGATCAGGAAAAGGACGGTGATCGCATCCGTCCACGCGCGACGACGGTCGGACCATTCGCCGTACAGAAGGTCCATGCGGACGTTGGATCCCATCTGGATCGAATAGGGTCCGCCCAGAATGTAGTAGGCGACCATTGCGAACTGGGCCATTTCCAGGGTCCAAAGCGATGGCAGGAAAAAGGTTTTTGAAATCGAGGACCAGAGCAGGATGCCCATCATGACGAAGATGCCGTACATGACGAAGCGTCCGATCCAGCGGTTCGTGCGGTCAATGACCGCCACATATCCCCGCATGAAATTCATCCCGATACCTCTGCTCTCATGGTTTCGCCTCTGCGTGCGATAAGTCTTGGATGACCGATTGCAGAATTGGCGTCAGCAATCCCGCAATGCGGTTCACGCCGTCTGCTGTGTCGATCAGATCGTTTCGAACTTCGATCATGACATTTGGAAGCCCGCGCCGGACCGCGTGTTCGCGCAACGTGTGCGTGACGCCATCCGTCGCCGAGTAAGGTTCGTTCAAAGCCACACGCAATCTCGAGCTTTCCGCGTGGCTCAGCATCAGCTGCGCGGCGCGGTCGTCTTCGTCATGAAGAATCCCCAGCTCTACCGTTCGGGGGGCTCCCTTGTAGACGGGCGTGAAACTGTGGATCGTGATGACAACCGGAGGTTCAGGCCGTTCGTCCAAAGTGGATGAAACCAGCGTTTTGAAAGGCTCATACACGTCGCGAACCCGCTGGGCGCGCTGAGCATCTGTCAGGTTCATGTTGCCGGGAATGGAAAACACTTCGCTGACTTGCGGCATGGCATCTTCGCGTTCGGGCGGGCGGTTGCAGTCATAAACAAGGCGACTGACGCGCGAGTGGACCAGCGGCGCATCCAAAGCGCCCATCAGCTCCACCGACAGGTCCAGCGCGCCGATGTCCCAGGCCGCGTGAGAGCTGGCCGCCGCCTCATCCAGCCCCAGTCCATCCAGCGCGGCCGGAATAAACCGGCTTGCATGTTCGCATATCAGCACGGCAGGCGCGCGACCGTGCGCATTGAGCACGCGGGCTGCCGGGGCTTCGGTCGGCAAAAGCAATGATGACTCGGTCTCGTGACGCATAGGTAGCATTTGTTACAGCAACTTCTCACCTGTCAAGAAAATTTCTGTAGACAAAATTTCAAACGAACATATTCTGTAACAAATTCAAGAAACGAGGGCGCCGATGGCCACCGTTGCCAAACTTGTCAAACAGAGGATTCAGGATGAGCTGGACGATCTGACACGGTCTGAACGTCAATTGGCCTCGGTCCTGTTGCAGGATTATCCGATGGCCGGTTTGCAATCGATCACCAAGCTGGCCGCTGCGGCGCAGGTTTCGACCCCGACCGTCATTCGCATGGCGCGCAAGCTTGGGTTTGACGGGTTCCCCGACTTGCAGGATGCGCTGCGCGAAGAGGTTGCGGCGCAGATCAAAAAGCCGATCTCGAAACGGGACGCCTGGGTTGTGGATGACGAGGCAGAACATCCGACAACGCGTTTTGCCCAGGCGGTATGGACCAACATGCGCCACACGCTGGAACGTCTGGACAAAGAGATGTTCGATGCCGTCGCGCGTCTTTTGGCCGAGACAGAGCGCCATCTATACGTCGTTGGTGGTCGCATCACGCGGTCAAATGCGGATTATCTGTTCAATCATATGCAGATCATCCGGCCCAATGTGACGATGCTGGGCAATTCGGCGAATGTCTGGCCGCAATACCTTCTGGATATGGATGAGTCATCCGTTCTGGTGATCTTCGACATCCGCCGTTACGAGGCGCATCTGGAGAAGCTGGCACAGGTTGCCTCGGGCCGCGGCGTCACCGTTGTTCTGTTTACGGACCAATGGGGTTCGCCAATCGGAAAGACCGCCAATTATTCCTTCCACGCATTGGTCGAGGCGCCCTCCAGTTGGGATTCGACCATTGCCTTGCAGTTGATCTCGGAAACGCTGATTGCCGAAGTGCAGGAGGCGCGTTGGGAAGAAAGCAAGGAGCGGATCGAAGAACTGGAGCGGTTCTTTTCCTCGACCCGGATATTTCGCAATCAGGACTGACGGGCCGAGCAGTGTCGGAAAAATTGCGCCACTAAATTTGCCACTTCCGGCTTGACGATCCCGAAAGCATGACTTAACCAGCGCAAACCATTTGCGGGTATAGCTTAATGGTAAAGCCCCTGCCTTCCAAGCAGGCTATGTCGGTTCGATTCCGTCTACCCGCTCCATGCCTTCCTTGAAATTCTGCGTCAAATGGCCCTTTCGACCTGCCGATTGCGGTTGTGATGCTTGACCATACCTGCCGCTACCTCCAAGAAAGCGGTCACTCAGTACGGTTCAGGATACAAGGGCCAGACATGGCAAGACAAGCCGCCAGCAAGCCAACGCATACCGCCGCGCCCGGAGCCTCCGAGGAACGCGCCCGTTCAAAGAAGATTGGGGTTCTGGCCTCGCTTTGGCCGTTCATGAAACCCTACAAATTCCTGATGATCGGCGCGACGTTGGCGTTGATTCTGACGGCCAGCATGACCCTGACGCTGCCATTGGCGGTACGGCGCGTGGTCGACAATTTCCGAATTCAGGATGGAGAGCTTCTGGATTGGTATTTTCTGGCCGCGCTGGTCATTGCTGCCGTTCTGGCCGTGGGCACCGGTATTCGGTATGCGCTTGTGACCCGTCTGGGCGAACGGGTAGTGGCCGATATCCGCAAGGCGGTGTTTGATCGGGTCATCGGTATGAGCCCGGAATTCTATGAGCGAATCATGACCGGTGAGGTGCTGAGCCGGATCACCACTGACACGACGCTGATCCAATCTGTTCTCGGCTCGTCCGTGTCCATTGCCCTGCGAAACATACTGATGTTCGTCGGTGGGCTGGTTCTGATGCTGCTGACATCCGCCAAGCTGACCGGGCTGGTATTGTTGCTGATCCCGGTGGTCATCGTGCCGATCCTTGTACTTGGTCGCCGTCTGCGCGTGATCAGCCGCGAGAATCAGGACTGGATCGCGGCCTCGTCCGGCAACGCGGGTGAGGCATTGGGCGCGGTACAGACCGTTCAGGCATTTTCTCATGAACAGGCCAGCCGCCAGCAGTTCAGTGAGATGACCGAGACATCCTATGCCGTCTCGCTGCGCCGCATACAGACCCGCGCGGTGCTGACGGTGATCGTGATCTTCCTGGTTTTCTCGGGTATCGTGGGCGTTCTGTGGATGGGTGCCAATGACGTACGAAATGGCGTGATGACCGAAGGCGTTCTGATCCAGTTCGTCATCTATTCGATCATCATGGCGGGCTCGGTCGCCGCCCTGTCCGAAATCTGGAGCGAACTTCAGCGTGCCGCGGGGGCCACCGAACGTCTGGTCGAGCTGCTGCATGCAGAAGATACCGTGACCGACCCTGCCAATCCCAAAGCGCTTCCCAAGAACATTCAGGGCGAAATCCGGTTTGAAGATGTCAGCTTCCGCTATCCCGCGCGGCCCGATACGGTTGCATTGGATCATCTGTCACTTCTGGTGAAGCCAGGCGAGACGGTCGCATTCGTCGGGCCATCCGGGGCAGGAAAAACAACCGTGATCCAACTGATCCAGCGGTTCTATGATCCGAACTCGGGCCGCGTGACGCTGGACGGTCTTGATCTGCGCGACATCAACCGGTCAGATTTCCGCCGCCACATGGCTCTGGTGCCTCAGGATCCTGTGATCTTTGCTGCATCCGCGCGGGAAAACATCCGCTTTGGTCGTCTGGACGCCTCGGATGCAGAAGTCGAGGCCGCCGCCCGGGCCGCTGCCGCGCATGATTTTATTGCGGCCTTGCCCCAAGGATATGACAGCTTTGTCGGCGAACGCGGTGTCATGCTGTCTGGCGGGCAGAAGCAGCGTATTGCCATTGCCCGGGCAATCCTGCGCGACGCGCCGGTTCTGCTGCTGGACGAGGCGACTTCGGCGCTGGATGCGGAAAGCGAACGCGCAGTGCAGGGCGCGGTGGACAAGATGCGTGCCGGCCGCACGACCCTGATCGTCGCGCACAGATTGGCGACTGTTAAGAAAGCCGACCGCATCGTCGTGCTAGAGGAAGGCCGCATCGTGGCACAAGGCCGCCACGAGGATCTGGTGTCTCAGGACGGGCTGTATGCACGCCTTGCCCGGTTGCAGTTCACCGATGGTGTCGCCGCAGAATAAGAGTGACGCTCCGGCACTTGCGAATTCGCCGTAGCGTCATTCTACATTTTACTCCCCCTGAAGGCTAAGGCCTCGCTTGCGCGAGGTTCGTTTTGCTTCCATCTTGGTTGCGAACAACAAGCCCGCGCAAAACGCGGGAGAATAATACGGGAGGAACCACATGGCCTTTGTGGGTTTGGAAGACAAGAAGCGCATGGAACAGGAAATGCCGTGGGAGGATCGGGATTTGCCCGTCACCTTCCATCAGCTTTTGTCGCGCACCGCAGGGAAGTTCCCCAACCACAATGCCATGAGCTTCCAACTGTTCTCGGGCCCGAAGGACAAGGCCGAGACCCTGACCTGGTCGCAACTTCTGGGTCAGGTCAACCAGGCAGCAAACCTGTTCCGCTCGCTGGGTGTGGGTGAAAAAGACGTGGTCGCCTATGTGCTGCCCAACTGCAACGAGACACTGGTCACGATGATGGGCGGCGCGGTTGCGGGGATCGTGAACCCGATCAACCCCTTGCTTGAACCGGAACAGATCGCCGCGATCCTGCGCGAGACCGGCGCCAAGGTCGTGGTGACGCTGAAATCTTTCCCGAAAACAGATGTCGCGCAGAAGGTCGAAGAGGCGGTGCGCCACGCACCCAAGGTCAATACCATTCTGGAAATCGATCTGAACCGGTATCTGACCCCGCCCAAATCATGGCTGGTGCCGTTTCTGCGCCCCAAGATGGGCGACAAGGAAAAGCTTGCCCATGCGGATTACAAGAACTTCCACACGGAACTGGCCAAGCAACCGACGACGCTGACGTTTGAAGACAGCAAGGAAGATCGTGTCGCCTGTTATTTCCATACCGGCGGTACCACGGGTATGCCGAAGGTGGCGCAGCACAAGTATTCCGGCCTGATCTACAACGGCTGGTTGGGGAACACGCTTCTGTTTGACGAAAACGACGTCATCATGTGCCCGCTGCCCATGTTCCACGTTTTTGCGGTGCATGTGATTGTGATGGCGGCCGTATCATCCGGTGCCCATGTGGTTTTCCCGACGCCACAGGGATATCGCGGCGACGGGGTGTTCGACAATTTCTGGAAGCTGATCGAGCGTTGGAAGGTGAGCTTCATCATCACCGTGCCAACCGCGATTTCAGCCAAGATGCAGCGCCCAGTCGATGCCGATATCTCAAGCGTAAAAACGGCCTTCTCGGGCTCCGCCCCGCTGCCGGTGGAACTGTTCCGTCGCTTTGAAGAAGCGACCGGCGTCACCATTGTCGAAGGGTACGGTCTGACAGAGGCCACATGTCTGGTTTCGTGCAACCCGGTGGATGGTGAGAAAAAGATCGGATCGATCGGTATTCCGTTCCCCTATACAGACGTCAAGATCTTGCAGGATGGGCCAGACGGACCGACCGAGTGCGACACTGATCAAATCGGTGAGATCTGCATCTCGAACCCGGGTGTCTATGCGGGCAATACTTATACCGAGGCCGACAAGAACGTTAACCTTTATCACTTCGACAAGTACCTGCGCACGGGCGATCTGGGGCGCTTCGACGAAGATGGGTATCTATGGATCACCGGTCGCGCCAAGGACCTGATCATTCGTGGCGGTCACAACATCGACCCTGCCGAGATCGAAGAGGCTTTGCTGGGTCACGAGGCCGTTGCTTTTGCCGGTGCCATCGGCCAGCCGGATGCGCATTCCGGTGAAGTTCCCTGCGCCTTTGTCGAACTGGTCGAAGGCGCGTCTGTCACCGAAAAAGAGCTGATGGATTACTGCAAGGTTCACGTGCATGAACGTGCGGCGCAACCCAAGCACATGACCATTCTGGATGAGCTGCCCAAAACGGCCGTTGGCAAGGTGTTCAAGCCTGAACTTCGGAAACAGGCCATCACTCGTATCTACAACGGCGCCCTCGAGGATGCCGGTTTGGCGGCGCGGGTGGTTTCCGTCATTGATGATAAGAAACGCGGCCTTGTCGCGCAGCTTGACGCGAACGGATCTTCGGAAGACGATGTTGCAAAAGTGCTGGGCGTATACACCCGGCCATGGGAGTGGTCTGAATAAGCCGGAGGGACAATGGACTATGAACGCCTGATCGACGAAGAAACCTGGGCGTTCATACGTCGCACGGCAGAAAGCTATCCCGATGACGCGGTCGATCTGTCGATCGAGGATCAGCGCCGTGTCTATGACACCATGTGTCAGGACTTTCGCCAACCACGCCCAGCTGGGGTGGAAACAGAAGACCGGACCGCTGATGGTGTTCCGGTTCGAATTTACTCTGCCGGGCAACCAACCCGAACCGTCATCTATTTTCATGGTGGCGGTTTCGTTGTTGGTGGTCTGGAAAGTCACGACGATGTTTGCGCTGAATTATGCGCCCAAACCGGGTACCGGGTCGTCGCCGTCGATTACCGGCTGTGTCCTGAACATGTGCACCCGGCACAGTTTGATGACTGTTGGGCGGCTGCGAACTGGGCCGCAACCAAATTCGGAGACCCATTGATTTTGGCCGGTGACAGCGCCGGTGGAAATCTGGCTGCTGCGGTATCCCACTACGCGCGCGGGCGTATGGACGGAATCCTGGGGCAGGTGCTGATCTATCCGGGCCTCGGTGGGGACCGCACCCGGGGGTCCTACCAGGAACATGCCCAGGCCCCCTTGCTGACGTTGGATGAAATCAAGTTTTATGAAACCGTCCGATGCGTGGGCGATCCGCCCAAGGGCGATCCGACCTATGCGCCGTTGCAGGACAGTGACTTTTCAAACCTGCCGCCGACCGTGGTTGTAACGGCTGATTGCGATCCGCTGCGTGACGACGGGCAGGTTTATTGCAGTCGGATCAATGCGGCGGGCGGGCAGGCCCACTGGATCAATGAGTTCGGTCTTGTGCACGGGTATCTGCGCGCGAGAACCTCGGTGAAACGTGCGGCTGACAGTTTTGAACGTATTTCGGTTGCGATAGAAGCGCTGGGGCAGGGGATCTGGTCCTACGACTGATGCAGTGATTTGAAGGCTCTGGTCCTTTTTGGGGCCTGTATGCCGAAAATCGGCTGGCTGTGGTAAGCTCACTCAAATTTTCCGAGGAGATCTTACCTTATGGCCGACCCCTTCCAGAACGTTGATGCCGCCGGGCCTGAATTCATCAAGTTGTTTGCGGATTCAATGGACCAACGGCAAGCGGACCCGGCCATGGAACGGATCGTTGCCGCCTATCTGGGTCATCTGAACGTCACGGATGCATCAACGGTTGTCGAGGTTGGGGCCGGTGCAGGCGCCGTCACACGTCGCATCGCATCACACTGCCACCCGGCGAACGTCATAGGTTTTGAACCTTCGAAAGGGTTTGTCTCGGAAGCCAACGATCGAGCTAGAGAGTATTCGAACCTGACGTTTAAAGTGGCGGACGGTGCCGCGCTGCCTTTGGAAGATGAAACCGTCGATGCGGTTATCATGCACACGGTGCTCACGCATGTAGAAGACCCCGAATCTCTGATTGCCGAGGCTTTCAGAGTGCTGAAGCCTGATGGTCTGTTGATTGTGTGTGACGCTGATTTTTCCAAAGCGACGTTCAGCTCTTTTCCAAATGATCCACTGGATATCTGCGCAAAAGAGTTCGTCCGCGAGTTTGTAACCGATCCTTTTGTCGTCGCAAAACTCAGGTCAATGATTTCCGATGCCGGACTATCCGTGAAACACTTTGACGTGCAAAGCAGAGTTGTCTCGACACCCGAGCAGATGTTGCCTTGGGTCGACCTGACCACCAAGCAAATGTACGAGCGAGGTGATATCGGAAAAGAACTGGCAGCGGGGCTTGTGGCCGAGCACGAAAGACGTGCTCGAAACGGGTCGCTTTACGGATACCAGGTATTTGCGACAGTGGTGGCGGCGAAGGCCGCATAAGCGGCCCCGAAGCCGCATGACCATTACCGCAGAAACGGTTCCGCCTTCATTGTCTCTGCAATGGGGGCACCCATTCGGCTCAGGATGGTCGGGGCCAATTGCAACTGGTTTATGACGGTCTCGGCGTCTGGCCCTTCTGCGTCACCGAAATAGTACAGCGCCGTTTCCTGTTGCAGCGGGCCGCGCCCACCGTGGTGGCCGCGCTCGTCTTGGCCATGATCCGCGGTGACGATCACTTCATATCCCAACTGGCGCCAGCGGGGGATGAAAGGCGCAAGCATTTCGTCGGCAACAAAGCAGGCGTGATCCATTTCTTCACAATCGTGGAAAAAACGGTGGCCCATACTGTCCAGCGTGCAGGTGTGCAGAATGCCATAGTCCAGCCCGAAACGCAGGCACATGTTGGTCAGAGTGGCATACAGGTCGACATCGGATGGCGTCATCTGGTTGGCTTTGCCATAGCCGGTCATGCTGTGAAAACGGCCATGGTTGATCGTCGCGCTTTCGGGCTCGTCGTATTCGATGTCGCGGACGTAGTCGAAGGGGTGACGGTTGAAGAACTGCGACCAATAGCTGTGTGTCACCGCCCCGGTCACACCACCGGCTTCACGCACCTGACTGAACACGTCCTTGTGGCTCAGCCGGAAGACGTTTCCATTCCCGGTGCAGCCATGCTCTTGCGGTGTCACGCCCGTGTGGATCGACGCATAGCAACTGGCCGATGTCGAAGGCAGCACGGCACGCAGTTTCCAAAGCCGTGCTTCACCACTGTCGACCCAGCCTTCGAGATTGCCGAACAGGCGGCGAAAATTGCGATAGGGGACACCGTCCAGAATGATGAGGAGAAACTTGCGGTCCATGTCGAGGCCCTTTGAGAGACATTGCGTTCCGGCGACCCTAAGAGATTCGACGTCTATCGGCTGCCACTTTGCGCCCCCAATAGCAAAATCCCGACACCTGTCTTCAAACAAGGTGCCGGGATTCAAACCTTCATCGAAATGTCACGAACCGGATCAGTTACCGGCGCTTTCCATCTTGCGATGGGCGACGACCTCTTCCAGCCAGCCCAGATGCATTTCAGGCACCGAACTGAGCAGCAGGTCGGTGTAATCGTCGAAGGGCGGGCTCAGCACCTGACTCTTCGAGCCATAACGGGCCACGCGACCCTGATACATCACCGCGATGCTGTCGCTGATCGCGCGGACCGTCGCCAGATCGTGGGTGATGAACAGATAGGCCACATCCTCGATCTTTTGCAGGTCCAGCAGCAGCTTGAGGATGCCGTCCGCCACCAGCGGATCCAGTGCCGAAGTGACCTCGTCACAGATGATCAACTTGGGCTTGGCTGCCAGTGACCGGGCGATACAGACACGCTGTTTCTGACCTCCGGACAGTTCCGCAGGATAGCGGTCGATGAATTTTTCGCCCAGCTCGATCTCATCCAACAACTCGATGATCCGTTTGCGCTTCTCAGCGCCGCGCATGTTGAAATAGAACTCCAACGGGCGGCCGATGATGGTGCCGACGGTCTGGCGTGGGTTCATTGCCACGTCTGCCATCTGATAGATCATCTGCAACTCGCGCAGATCCTCGCGAGACCGCCCCGCAAGGTCCGGCGACAGCGTGCGACCGGCAAAACGGATCTCGCCATCGCGCGGCGGCAACAGGCCGGTGATCACCCGGGCCAGCGTGGATTTGCCCGAGCCGGATTCGCCCACGACCGCCAGTGTCTGCCCCGGATGAAGCTCGACATTGACGTTGTGCAGCACGTCGAAGTTCAGCCCCTTGTAGCGCGCGGTGATCCCGTCAACGGTAAGCAGCGGTTCCGGTGTGGGCTGCTTTTCTTCGTGCTCGATCGAACGCACCGAGACCAAAGCCTGCGTGTATTCTTCCTGCGGGTTGTTGATGATCTGATCGGTGCTGCCATATTCGACTGTGTCACCCATCCGCAAAACCATGATATCGTCGCTGACCTGCGCAACAACCGCCAGGTCATGCGTGATGTACAAAGCGGCAACGCCGGTATCGCGTATGGCATCCTTGATCGCCATAAGAACATCGATCTGGGTGGTAACATCCAGCGCCGTGGTCGGTTCGTCGAACACCACCAGATCGGGTTCAGGACACAGTGCCAATGCGGTCATGCAACGCTGCAACTGACCGCCCGAAACCTGGTGCGGATAACGGTTGCCGATGTTGTCAGGGTCAGGCAAGCCCAGCTTTGCGAAAAGCTCACGCGCGCGGGCCTCGGCCTCTTTGCGCGAAAACTTCTTGTGCTCGACAGCCGCTTCGACAACCTGATCCATGATCTTCTTGGCCGGGTTGAACGACGCGGCGGCAGATTGCGAGACATAGGCAACCTCACCCCCGCGCAGATTCCGAATATCGCCATGCGATGATTTCAGGATGTCGCGCCCGTTGACCCAGACTTCGCCGCCGGTGATTTCAACGCCACCCCGGCCATAGGCCATCGAGGCAAGACCGATGGTGGATTTCCCAGCGCCGGATTCACCGATCAGACCCAATACCTTGCCGCGCTCAAGGTCAAAGCTGACCCCGTGCACGATTTCGATGTCATGGGGTTTCTCACCCGGTGGGTAAACGGTCGCACCGATCTTGAGGTCACGGACCTTGAGAAGGGTATCACTCATCCCCGACCTCCTTTCAGCGATGTAGTACGGTTGAGGATCCAGTCGGCCACAAGATTGACCGAGATCGCGAGCGTCGCGATGGCCACCGCGGGGTACAGGGCCGCGCCAATGCCATACACGATGCCGTCCTTGTTTTCCTTCACGATGCCACCCCAGTCGGCCAGCGGCGGTTGAACGCCGAGACCCAGGAAGGACAGGGTAGAGATGAACAGCACCATGAAAATGAACCGCAGGCCGAACTCGGCCACCAGCGGTGACAATGCGTTCGGCAGGATTTCCCGGAAGATGATCCATGTCCGCCCCTCACCACGCAGTTTGGCGGCTTCGACATAATCCATCACGTTGATGTCCACGGCGACGGAGCGCGACAGGCGATAGGGGCGTGTCGCATCCAAAAGCCCCATGACAAGGATCAGGATCGGAACAGTAACCGGAACGATGGCCAGAATGACCAGCGCAAGTATCAGGGTAGGGATCGACATGATCAGATCGACTGTCCGGCTAAGCGCCTGATCCGCCCAACCGCCCAGAACGGCGGCCAGAAGACCAAGCGATGTACCGGTCAAGAAGCTGAGCAATGTCGCTGCGGCGGCAATGAAGATCGTCGTGCGGCCGCCATAGATCATGCGGGTCAGCAGGTCGCGGCCGATATTGTCGGTGCCCAGCAGGTGCTCGGCGCTGGCCTGTTCCCATACATCGCCGACCACTTCCGCCATCCCGTAAGGCGCGATCAACGGGGCAGCAATGGCCACGAAGAAATAGGCGCCGGTGAATATGAGGCCAATCAGAGCCGAAATAGGGATGTTTTTCATTTCGGATGCCTCAGTCTTGGGTTGGCGAGGATCGAGACGATATCCGCGACCATGTTCAGACCGATGTAAACAGCCGCGAACACCACGCCGCAGGCCAGAACAACCGGCACGTCACGCTTGGTCACGGCGTCCACAAGGTACTGCCCCATGCCGGGATAGACGAACACGACTTCGACCACGACGACGCCGACAACGAGGTAGGCGAGGTTCAGCATGACAACGTTCACGATGGGCGAAATTGCGTTGGGAAAGGCATGCCGCGCGATGACCTGAAACGTGCTCAGGCCCTTGAGTTCGGCCGTTTCGATATAGGCTGATTGCATGAGGTTCAGAATTGCAGCGCGGGTCATCCGCATCATCTGCGCCAGGACCACCAGTGTCAGAACGAAGGCAGGCAGCGCAATCGCGTTCAGCTTTTGCCAGAACGACATCGAGTCGTTGATCATCGCAAGCGAGGAAAACCATCCCAGTTTGACCGAGATGTAGTAGATCACGACGTAGCCGATCAGGAACTCGGGGATGGAAACCGTTGTCAGCGTGACGGCGGAAATCAGTTTGTCGGGCCAGCGATTGCGGAACCGGACAGCCAGCAGACCCAGAAAGATCGCAAGCGGGACGGATACGATTGCCGCGACACAAGCCAGGAACAACGTGTTCCCGAGGCGTTTTCCGATGCTCTCGGCAATATCAAGCTTGTTGGTCAGCGATTGGCCAAGGTCACCCTGAACGATGCCGCCCAGCCATTCAAAATAACGGGTCAGGGCCGGGCGGTTCAGGCCCATTTCTTCGCGAAGGTTGGCCAAGGCCTCGGGGGTTGCGGACTGCCCCAGGACGGCTTGCGCGGCGTCTCCGGGAAGAGCTTCGGTCAGGCCAAAAATCAAGGCCGAAGCGCCGAACAGCAATAGAATTCCCAGCGCGAGGCGCTGGGAAACCAGTTTTATGATAGGATGCATTATCCGATGCCTGTATCAGACGAACCACATTTTGCGGGACATGTTGCCGTTCATCATTTCCTGTGTCGGGTCGCTTTCCCAACCATCCAGTTGGTTGCTGACACCTTCGACAAAATCGTTGAACATCGGGCAAATCAGACCGCCTTCATCACGGACCATGCGGCCCATCTGGCTATAGATGCCCTTGCGTTTCTCGACATCCAGTTCTGCACGAGCCGCGAACAGCAGGTCGTCAAATGCCTGAACTTTGAAACGTGTATCGTTCCAGTCAGCCGTCGACAGATACGCGGTCGAATACATCTGGTCCTGCACCGGACGACCGCCCCAGTAAGAGGCACAGAAGGGCTGTACGTTCCAAACCTCGGACCAGTAGCCGTCATTCGGCTCGCGCTTGATTTCCAGCGGAATTCCAGCCTGGGCCGCCGTCTGTTGGAAAAGGGCTGCGGCATCCACGGCACCCGGGAAGGCACCGTCTGCAACACGAAGAACAATCGGCGAGCCGTCATGACCGGACTTCTTGTAGTGCTCGGCGGCTTTTTCCACGCTGAACTCGCGCTGTTCGATTGTCTCGTCAAACAGTGGATAGGCTGCGTTAATCGGCATGTCGTTACCGATCGAGCCATAGCCGCGGAGTACTTTGTCCACCAGATCCGCACGGTTGATGGCATACTTCAGGGCCGTGCGCAGTTCGTTGTTGTCGAACGGTGCGGTATCGCAGTGCATGATAAAGACATAGTGGCCGCGGCCAGCGGTCGAGTGCACGGTCAGATTGGGTGCGCGCCCCAGCAGGTCCGCGACCTTTGGTTCAACACGGTTGATGGCGTGGACCTGACCCGATTGCAATGCAGCGGTACGCGCAGTTGCGTCATTGATAACCACGACTTCAACACTGTCGAAGTTACCAAAATCAGAGTTCCAGTGGTTCTCGTATTTTGTGAACAAGTGGCGCACACCGGGTTCGTCTACTTCCACCTTGTATGGTCCGGTTCCGATACCTGCTCCGGGATTGTCCATGCCGCCATCGGGCTGAATGATCAGGTGGTAGTCGGCCATCAGATACGGAAGGTCAGCGTTTGGCTCGGACAGAGTGACCTGGAAATTGTCGCCATCGGCTTTCATCGACTCGATGCCCTTCATGATACCAAGGGCACCAGACTTGGAGTCTTCGTTCGAGTGGCGCTGCATTGTCTTCAGCACGTCCTCGCTGGTCATGGTTTTGCCGTTGTGGAATTCGACACCCTGACGCAGTTTGAAGGTCCAGACCTTGGCATCCGCGCTGCCTTCGACGCTTTCCGCCAGACGCGGTTCGATGGACCCATCGGGTGCAACTTCCACAAGCTGGTCGCCAAACTGTTTGCCGTTCTGGAACGGAACCGAACTGGCATAGGTCGCGGGATCCAGCGAGTTGGTGGATTCGCCACCCTGAAGGCCAAATTTCAGGTCACCGCCTTTTTTCGGGCCAGCCGCGCGTGCTGCGTCTGCGAACATCGTGCTGGCCACCGCCGCCGAAACACCCAGGGCCGCGGCTTTCCCCATGAATTCGCGGCGAGTCATCTTCCCGGCTGTGACCTGACCGGCCATATGCGTTATTTGTTCATTCATTGAGTGTTCTCCCTATTGAGTGGTTCCAGCCCCTTGGGGGGCTTTTTGTTGACGCATGAGTCAACGTTGGCTTATTTCCGCGAACCGGGCAAGGTTATTTCTCCTAAATGCCGAAGGCCGAAGCCTTCGCTTTGTTGTCCGGTGTGCGGCAATTGCTGAGTGGGTGTTCAGGTACATTCTGCATTTTCGGGTAGTTTCTGGTCGATTGCGGGCCAAAGCGGCATGAGAAGCGTCAATTCATCCACGTATCGCGACAACCAGATCCATGACATTGGTGCCGGTTGGCCCGGTTGTCAGCAGGCCTTGGACTTTTTCCAGGAAAGACCCGCTATCGGCGTTTTGAAGGGCGCGTTCGGCGCCCTCACCCCAGGTTGCTCCGGTTATGATTCCACCCGCCGCATTTGTCGGGCCATCCGTGCCGTCGGTGCCGCCCACGATCACCGCAAGATCCGTCTGCCCCGCGATCTCTTTTGCCAATGCAAGCGCAAGGGCCTGATTTCTGCCGCCACGTCCCGGGTGATCAGGCAAGACCACGGTCGGTTCTCCGCCAAAGATCATCACGCCTTTTTCCATTCCACGCAGCATGGGCCCAAGACGCGCCGCGACCTGCAAATAGTCGTCGTGCAGGGCCTCATCATTGGTCCAAATCCTCAGCCCCATTGTTTCCGCTGCTTTGGCGGCGGCATTGCGGGCATGCGCGTTCGAAGCGACGATCCGGTTGCTGGCGGCAAAGGAATGCTTGTCGGGCAATGCTCCGATCCCGGAACCGATGACGTTCAGATCGTCTCCGGGCACATCCGAAATCGCCAGAACCGTGGCGCGGTCTCCGGCGAAATGGGATAGCAGGCCGCCGCCCTTGATACGTGACAGCTTGCGCCGCTCGGCATTCATTGCGCGGATATCCAGCCCTTTGGACAGCAGTTCGCGGTTCAACGCCTCGAGATCCGCCAGCGATGTTCCCGGAAGCAGGTCCTCGGCCAGGGATGACGCGCCACCCGAGACCAGCAGCAGAACATGTGATCCGGGCCCCATCTGTTCCATGGCCAGGCGCAGTGCCCGTCCGCCCGCCAGGCTGCGGTCGTCCGGAACGGGGTGTGACGCTTCGATCACCTCGACCCCGGCCGGCAGGTCGTGGCCATGCCCGTCTTTGGTGACCACAAGCGTGGGGATGGCGCCGAAATGCTCCAGCGCAGCCCTCGCCATGGCTGCGGCGGGTTTGCCCACGGCCAGAATACGGTCTGGTTTCGGGACATCAGGCAAGGCGGCCAGGGTGGCCTTATACCCGCCGACGGCATCAACACCGGCCTGCCACAACCTGACAGCTTGCTTTTCAATATCCATCAATTCTCCACCCAGATCGTGACCGGCCCGTCATTTACAAGCTCAACCGCCATGTCCGCGCCGAACTGCCCGGTTTCCACCGCGATACCCTGCGCGGCAAGGTGCTCTGCGAAGACCTTGTACAATTGCTCTCCCAACTCGGGCGGGGCTGCGTTTGAAAATCCGGGGCGATTGCCGCTGGAGGTGTCCGCCGCCAGTGTGAACTGGCTGACCACCAAAGCAGAGCCTTCAACATCCAGAAGCGAGCGGTTCATCTTGCCGGCGTCATCCTTGAAAATCCGCAGTTTCGCGGTTTTTTCGGCCAGTTTTTCTGCCTGTGCCTTGCTGTCGCCCTGCATGGCGCAGACAAGAATCATGAGCCCGGGACCAGTTTTGCCGATGACGGTGCCTTCGACCGACACTTTGGCCTGTGTCACCCTTTGCAGCAATGCGCGCACTTGGTTCCTCCCCCGAAACGTTGAGCCTGCCTGAGCGATGGTTTAGCCGCGCCAGTCCACAAAGTCACCCAATGCCGCGCGTTTCGTACGGAAGCTGTTTGCAGGATGATCCATATCCGAATAGCCAAAGGAAATTGCGCACAGGATCAACCGGTCATCGGGGATCTGAAAATACTGATGCAAAAAAGGGCTGTACGCCGCCAATGCCGCTTGCGGGATGGTTGCCACGCCCAAAGCCTGAGCGGCGAGCGCAAAAGCCGTGACAAAGCCGCCGCAATCCATTGCACCATAAGGTCCCAGCTCTGCCGGGCTTGAGATGATGGCACAATGTGGTGCGCCAAAGAGGGCAAAGTTCTGCATCATTTGCTGCGCCAATCCTTCGCGGTCCCCCCGTTCTATGCCAACCGCGCTGTAAAGCGCCCAGCCACACGTCCGGCGCCGGTCTTGATACACGCCGGAGTAGGAAACGGGAAAAGGAAGATCGGGGGCCGGCGTGCCGTTCCTGGCTTCGTTTGACATCGCGTCGCGGAACCTGTCGGTTTCGTCTTTGCTGGTGACGACCAATTGCCAAGGTTGCGCATTGCACCAGCTTGGCACCCGCGACGCGCTGGCCACGATCTGTTCGATGTCACCACGTGGCACCGGGTCGGGCCGAAAGGCGCGGCAGGAATGGCGCGCGGTCAGAAGCGTGTTCAGGTCGGCCAGGGTCACGTCATCTTCTCCTCCGGGGCAGCCGGCGGCAGGATGGGTGAGAAGCCGGGGATGTTCAAGGGGTTCCGCCGCAGAGTTTTCGGCGGAGGAACCCCCGAAGGTCATTGCTGCCCGGTCGCCATCAGGTATCCGATGCCCGCGGCAACCAGCAGGCCAAGCACAACGGCGATCGTGATCTTGATTGCCGACCAGGGGCGTTCTCCCTGAACCCGGCCGGTCCGGCCGTTCACCACGAAACGATACGTCTGACCGCGATACTTGTACGCCGCCAACCAGACCGGCAGCAGGATATGTTTGAACGTGACATCGCGCACATCGGTGTCCACTGCATGGATGCGTTGCCTGTCGCCCCCAATATCAAAACGCACGTCCCGCTCGATCACGCGGGCCATATATGCGCGTGCTTCGGCATATCCATCTTTCAGCTCGACCGTATAGGCCTCGGCCCGAAAACCGGCGAGGTACTCTGGCTGGTAAGGTTCCAGAGCCGGGAGATCCCAAGGCTCCAGAGCATCCGTGTAAGCCTTGGGCAGAGACCTTGAGGCCAACACCAGCACGTCGTCAAAAAACCGCGCCACCCGGCCCGACTTGGGCGTCCAGCGGATCTTGGGAACCTGTTGTTGCACCCGTTTGCCATCCCGCATGACGGTGCGGGTTTCATAGTAGACTATGCCGCGCTCTCCGCGATAGGCCGACTTCGTATCGGCGTCGAAGGTCCAGTAGGGCACGTAGATGCCCTGCATCCTGCGGCCCTTGCGGGCATAATCTTTCAACCCGTTCGGCGCGAACCACAGCCTTCCCAGCCAGTCGCTCATGGCTTTGTGGGCGGCGCGCTCGTCCAGCGCAAAGGGCAGAACGCCCTTCGGTTTGATATGCCGGTTTATCCCGGTGTCTGTAACGACCGGGGTGGCGCAGAACGGGCATTCCGCAGCATGGGTGTTGGGATCGAATTCAACCTGCGCTGCACAGTTCGGGCAGGACAGAACCCGCGTCTCCTCGATTTCGCTGTCGGGCAGGCGGTCGGCGATGGCAGCGTCGAAATCCAGCTCGCGCAGGCTGGCGCCGCCCCAGGGGCCGGCACCGATCGGTTCGGAATGGCCGCAATGGTCACAGGTCAGAGTGCCGGATAGCGGGTCGAATCGATAATCCGCGCCGCAATTGTCACATGGAAAACGATGTTCCGCAGAACCGGATGGCGGGGCAGGAGGCTGGGTCATAGGTGGTCACTTGTCGAGGGGAAAGTGAAGATAGCCCCCCGCTCGGCTAGGGTGACATAACCGCAGCAAGGGCAGATGAATTGCGGCTGCGGCGCTTTGCGCCCGCCTGTCTTCGAGCGTTTCCGCGATGCGGTCATGCCGATGCCTCACGCCCCGGGCGGCGGAGGCGGCAGGATCGTGAACAGCTGCGCCAGTTCCTGCACCTCACCCGCCTTCTTCCAGCCGTCCTGACCGGGCGTCCACACGTAGGTGTCGCGCGTGATCTCGCCCTCACTGGCCATGCGACCCATCTTGGCCTTCGAGAACGGGCCGCTGGTCTGTCCGTCCACCGCGATATGCCACACATGCTCCACCGGCGGGGGAGGCGGCGGGGCCACATGCGTGGATGGTTGCGGGGCAGCGGGCGCGGGCGCGCCCCACGGGCCTGACGACTGACCCGCTGCCATGTTCGACATCTGGTTCGCCATCGCCATGCCCATTCCCATACCAAGGCCAGCGCCCATGCCGCCGCCTCCGCTCGGGGAACTGGCGGCCGCCGTCATCGCCTCGGCCGCGGAATACTGGGTGAACTTGCCCAAATCCCCCGCCAGCCCCATCGAGGTGCGTTTGTCCAGCGCCGCCTCGACCGCCGGCGGCAGTGAGATGTTTTCGATGTAGAATTCCGGCATTTCCAGCCCATAACCGTCGAGCACGGGCGAGACCTCGGCCGCGATCAGCTTGCCCAGATCGGCGGTGTTTGCAGCCATGTCCAGAACCGGGATGCCCGAGCCCGCGATCACCCGGCTGAATTCCTGCACGATGATGTTGCGGATTTGAAAGCTGATCTCGTCCATCGTGAATTCACCGTCGGTGCCCACGATCTCGACCAGAAATTTGGCCGGGTCCTTCACCCGGATCGTGTAGGTGCCATAGGCGCGGATCCGGGTGGGGCCGAATTCGGGATCGCGCAGCATGATCGGGTTCTTGGTGCCCCATTTCAGATCGTTGAACCGGGTCGTGTTGACGAAATAGATCTCGGACTTGAACGGCGACTGGAACCCGTGATCCCAATGTTGCAGCGTCGTCATGATCGGCATGTTGTTGGTTTCAAGCATGTAGAGGCCCGGCGTGAACACGTCGGCCAGCTGGCCTTCGTGCACGAATACGGCCGCCTGGCCCTCGCGCACGGTCAGCTTGGCGCCATACTTGATCTCGTGGCCTTCACGCTCGAACCGCCAGACCATCGTGTCACGGGTGTCGTCCACCCAATGAATGACATCAATGAATTCTCCGGTCAGAAAATCGAATATTCCCATTTGGGTTCTCCTGTCCTTGGGGTCAGAGCGACTGCCCCATCAATTCATGTGCGATAATTCGTACGATGGGCCGCGCTTCATCAACGCCTACGCCGGGCTGCAACCGTGGGTCATACAACATCGTCAGCAGCTTTTCGTCGTGACTGGTCAGCAAGGCAAATTCGTCATCATCGTTGAAAATCGAAGGTCGCGCTGCCGGGCTGTCATTGGACAAACCAAGACCCTGAGCAATTTCTTCGTGAATGCAGCTTTGGCGACCCAGATCCGTCAATTCGGCCCGGATAAGGGAAACGGCACGTACGTATCTGTGTGGTGATGAGGTCGTAGCCGACGCAAACACCAGACAGTCGAAATTGGCGCGTGGATTGGCCACCAGATTCAGCGAGTCCTGACTGATATTCGGGATCAGCTGTTTGAGGCGGGATACGACATAGGCGCTGTCATCCTTGCCTG
The DNA here is from genome assembly GCF_013110595.1 of Ruegeria sp. HKCCD6428. Taxonomy (NCBI): domain Bacteria; kingdom Pseudomonadati; phylum Pseudomonadota; class Alphaproteobacteria; order Rhodobacterales; family Roseobacteraceae; genus Ruegeria; species Ruegeria sp. HKCCD6428. Next base: position 348,991 of record NZ_WVQX01000004.1, on the reverse strand, counting down.
CAAAAAAGACATGGAAATTGGCGTTGCGGGAGACGACGGAAACCGGATGATCGGTCAATCTGGCCAGTCGGGTTGCAAAGGACCGCACCTGATCTGCATCTTTCTGCCGTGCAGAGGGAAGCACGGAGGGCCCGAACTCGGTCTGTATGCGGACAGAGCCGGACCATCGGCTGAGTTGCCCGTCCGTCTGACGCGAGCCAACCGCGACGCTCTGCGTCGGATACTCGCTGTAGAACGCGATCGCTTCAAAATTCCGCGCCAGATCGTCGGCATCATAGGGGGTGTCCGGACCGCCCCCATCGGTGCGCAAAAGCCCCCGCACCAGCAAATCCCGTTCAACCCGCTGATAAAAACGCGCCAGATCCTGACTTGCGGCCGACGGCGGCACATAGGCATTGGCTGCCACGGGGGCGGGTGTCGGGCGAGGTTGCGGAACAACAGATGACGTCAGGGTCTCGTCGCAATTGGCCAGAGCCAAAAGCGATACCATCCCCAAGGTCCCTTTCAAGTAACCGAAGGCCCGCACGCCGATCCCGCCCTTAGCCGGGAACCGCCGTACCGGCAGTGTCGCCGGTTCCGTCGCGGCGCGCCTTGGCGGCCGCCAAAGTGTCGCGCAGTTCCTTTTCCATCTTCTGCAACTCAGCTTCGGCTGCGGCGCGTTTGGCCTTGCCTTCGTCCGCAATGGCAAGGCTTTCGTTGATGGTACCAATCAGGTCGGCATTGGCCTGCTTGACCGCTTCGATGTCGAACACGCCGCGCTCCATCTCTTGGCGGATCATCTTGTTCGATTCGCGCAGGTTGGCCGCATTCGAAGTCAAAAGCTCGTTCGTCAGGTCGTTGGCATCCCGCACCGCGGCGGCGGCTTCGGCGCTGCGTTGTATCGTAACCGCTTGGGCCAGCTGCGTTTCCCATAGCGGGACCGTGTTCACCAGTGTCGAGTTGATCTTGGTGACCAGCGATTTGTCGTTTTCCTGAACCAAGCGGATCGACGGCAGGGACTGCATCGTGACCTGTCGTGTCAATTTCAGGTCATGAACCCGGCGTTCAAGGTCGTCACGCGCCGCGCGCATGTCACGCAGCTCCTGTGCCTTCATCACTTGCTGATCTTCCGGAGCGGCCTGAACTTCGGCTTCCTTTTCAGGGATGTCGTGGCTGTCCAGCTCGGTCAGCTTCTCTTCGCCCGCAGCGATGTACAGCGCCAGTTCGTCATAAAAGTCCAAGGTCTTCTCATAAAGCAGATCCAGAGATTTGATATCCTTGAGCAGCGTATGCTCATGCCCCAGAAGATCGTCGGTAATGCGATCGATCTGGCCCTGAACCTCTTCGTATTGCGCTGTGAATTTTGCAAACGGTGCAGCCCTGCCCAACAGTTTCTCCCACCAGCTGCGCTCGCGCCGCACGTCAAGTTCACTGACCGAGAAACCGCGGATTGTGGTCACGATATTGCGCAGGCTGTCTCCGGCCGGGCCGACATCCTTGTTGCGCACATCCGCAAGCATGGCCTGGCTGATTTCCTGCAGCTCGGCCTGAGCGGACGAGCCAAACGCGACAATCGAATTGGTGTTGTCCATGTCGATTTCATTCATCCGCTTGCGAATTTCGGCGCTGACGGGTTCGTCGGCTTCCTCCAACGACACGACTTCGGCTTGCGGTTCGGGTAGGGAAACTGCGGTGACTTCCTGTACCAGAGTCTCGGCCTGAACTGCCTTGTTCTTGATCTCATCGGACATGGGTATGTTCCTCGCTCAAATATGGCCGGTCAGTCCAGCCGGACGCCTTCGCGCTGCAATCTTTCACGCAACACGTCGATTTCGACCGTCAGATCACTGCGGTCATCCAATAGCATTTTCCGCGTACGCGCGGCAAAATTCTGTTCCAGATCGTCCAGAAGGGCGGAATAGTCGGCCAGTGCCTGCGCGTCGCGGGTGCGCGCATAGACATCAGCAAATTTGACAGTCGCATCACGCGCGCCCTGTAGATACACAGTCAGATATTTTCTTGCGCCGGCCAGATCGCGGGGGTCTTCCTCGACCGTGCGGAACAGGTCACGTGCGGTGTCCTGAAATCGCTCGACTCGGGCTTCGACACGTCGATCGCCCGCGCGTTTTATGGCATCCGTCATTTCCGACAAGTGTTTCTCGGCATCATCGACCACGCGCGCCACTCGGTCTTGCTGAAAGGTGTCGACCCCCTCCATGCCCTTGTTCTTCATCGGATCAAGCCCGAATGAGACAGAATGCAGAGCGGTCGCTGCGACACCAAACAGCACGGGGGCTAACAGGCTGACCTGCGCTGCCGCTTCAGCGTCCAGAAACTCGGACCTGTAAGACGCAAGGCCAGCACCAAGACCGGTGAGAACACTGGCAAATATCTTCCGCGGAAAAGCAGGGCGTCGGGCGGTTTTGCGGGCATTGTACGCGGCCTCAGCTCTCAGACCTTCTCGCAGCAAGAATGCGGCCGCCGTCAGAAAACCAGCGGCGACCAGCCCCAGCGTCATACCAATCGCGCCGTCGTTCAAGGACAGAAACACCAAAGGAATGGCGGGTAGAAACAGAATATTCGCACGTGCGCCAGCGGGCTCGACCCGTGCGCCGTCAAACTGACCCCTCGGCAGTGGAGTGTTTTCCGATTCATCGCCGTGCGGGCTGTATTTGCCGCCAAACCGTTTTGCCATGGCTTACAGACCCCCGAGCAAGCCAGTGCAGACACCGAACAACAGTACCAGCAGTGCGGCGTAGGCCAGTTTTTGCACTCCGCTTCCGGACATCACGCCCCCCAAATAGCAGCTTTCACTGAAAATTTAGGGGATACGCGGGCTTAGCGCTAGGGGGAAGGTTGCCGAACCCGCATCACTTGCGGGGATTCTTGCCGATCCGAGGCCGTTTTCTTTGTGGCCGTGACGGGCGTTTGGGCGCATTGTCGGGTTTGTCTTCGGCGTCCAGACCCAGCTGGTCGCGCATGACCCGGCGACGGACTTCTTCGACCTCGCCCTGTTTCAGGGTCCCCAGCTGGAAGGGGCCATAGGACACGCGCAACAGTCGGTTCACGGTTAAGCCGATATCTTCCATCGCGCGGCGGATTTCGCGGTTCTTGCCTTCGCGCAGGCCGATCGTCAGCCAGGCATTTGCGCCCTGTTGGCGATCCAGCGACACGGTCATTGGCTGAAACCGCTCTCCCTCGATCACCAGCCCCTTGCGCAGCGGTTCGAAATCCTCGTCCTTCGGGCGACCGTTCACCCGCACGCGGTACTTCCGCAACCAGCCGGTCGAGGGCAGTTCCAGCTTGCGCTTGATGCCGCCATCGTTGGTCAACAGCAGCAATCCTTCGGAATTCAGGTCCAGCCGACCGACGCTCATCACCCGTGGCATGTCGTCGGGCAGCTTGTCGAAAATTGTCTCTCGTCCTTTTTCGTCGCTGGTCGTCGTCACCAACCCGGCGGGCTTGTGATACAGCCAGAGACGCGACGGTTCCGGTTCCGAGACCGGCTTGCCGTCGACTGCGATCTTGTCTTTCGCCGTCACGTTCAGGGCGGGGCTGTCGATGGTCTTGCCATTCACTGCCACGCGGCCTGCTTCGATCATGCGTTCCGCCTCGCGCCGCGACGCTACGCCAGCGCGGGCCAGGACTTTGGCGATCCGATCGCCGGGGGGTGGGGTCTTGTTCATGTCAGGGCCATACCGCATCCCGCGCGCTTGCGAAAGGCGGGTTTCTGATGCAGTCAGGGGCATGGTGTTCAAATCGCATATGCAACAGGCCCTGTCCGAGGCGCGAGCGGCAGCCGACAGGGGGGAGGTGCCCGTGGGGGCTGTTGTCGTTGGTCCGGACGGAACGGTCGTGGCCGCGGCCGGAAACCGGACGCGCGAGTTGAATGATCCCACGGCCCATGCGGAAATCATGGCCTTGCGAGCAGCCTGTGCGCAGGCGGGCTCTGAACGGCTGCCGGATCATGATCTCTACGTCACGCTGGAGCCTTGCGCGATGTGCGCCGCAGCCTTGGCGGTCGCGCGTATCCGGCGGATCTATTACGGTGCGGCAGACCCCAAATCCGGGGGCGTGGCGCATGGCGCGCGCGTGTTTTCACATGCACAGGCGCATCACGTGCCCGAGGTCTATGACGGGATTGCAGGCGAAGAGGCCGCCGCGCTTTTGAAGGCCTTCTTCGAAGCGCGCCGCCAGGACAAGCCGGGCTGACGCGCTGCGCTGTCGTCAGACGGTGATGGCTTTCATAACCTCAGGTTCGATCACTTCGACCCCCGGCAATCCGTCGATCAATGCCTGTGCGGATTGTTCCAGAATGGGGAACGTCCTGTAGTGGCATGGGATGACCGTCTTGAAGTCGAAGTACCGTTTCGCGGCATAGGCGGCGGCTTTCATATCCATGGTGAAATGCCCGCCGGCTGAAAGGATGCCGATATCGGGCTTGTAGTAATCCCCCATCCAATCCATGTCCGCCATGATGTCGGTATCGCCCGAAACATAGAGCATACGCCCCTCGGCCGCGATCATGAAGCCGACCTCGCTGCCGCCGGTGCGCAGACCATCTGGTGTTGAAAAAGTCGAACTGTGAGAGGCCGGAACCATTGTCACCTTGACGCCGTTCAGATCGACGGTGCCGCCTTTGTTGAAACCGATGGTCTCGATGCCTTCCGCTTCGCTCCAGTATCCCATCAGGTCATACTGTCCGACAACGGGGATTTTCAGGTGTTTGGCCAGCGGCAGAATGTCAACCACATGGTCGAAATGCGTGTGGGTCAGAAGGATATGAGACGCACCATCCAGCGCTGCATCATGCTGATCTTCCGGCAAGACCGGGTTGCCGGTCAGCCACGGGTCGATCAACAGAACCTGCCCCTGAGTTTCAATGCGAAAACTGCCATGGCCCAGCCAGATAATGTTCATTCCGGTTTTCCTCCCATAAGGTCTCTTGGCAGCAGCCTAGCATCGGCTATGTAAAATTCCATGGACTGGATTCGAGAAATTGATGGCTATTGCGAACGCGTGTCGGCGGACTATTGGGCCGAGCCGATCAATGCGATCACGAACGCTGCTTTTCTGATTGCCGCATGGATCATGTGGCGGCGCGTGCGCGATCAGGACATGCCGTTTGCCAAGGGTCTGGTCGTGATTTTGGCCATGATCGGGGTCGGAAGCTATCTGTTTCACACCCATGCCCGGGTTTGGGCGGCTTTGGCGGATGTGGCGCCGATCCTGCTGTTCATATTGGTCTATATATTTGCGGTGAACCGCGACATCTGTCGCATGTCGTCCGGAATGGCGATCTGCGGTACGATTCTGTTTCTTCCCTATGCGGCACTCGTTGCGCCCCTGTTCCAGCTTGTGCCGGGGCTTGGCGGGTCGGCGGTTTACGCGCCGGTTCCTTTGTTGATCCTGATCTATGCGTTCCTGCTGCGGGGCCAAGACATGATCCTGGCCAAAGGGATGACAATCGGGGCCTTGATCCTGATTCTGTCGATCACGTTCCGGGCGCTGGATTTGCCTATTTGCAGGCAATGGCCAATGGGGACGCATTTCATGTGGCATATCCTGAATGCCATCATGCTGGGATGGATGATCGAGGTTTATCGCGCAGCTCTTGTCAGGGGCCGTTTCGGCAAAGGCCCGGCGTCTTGAGGCGCGGAAGGATCGCTTGTGTCCTCCGAGCCTCGTGACAAGTAGGTCAACGAAACCGCCCTGGTCCGCTCCTAGTTCTGAAAGGCTGCGGCCAGATGGTCGGGCAGATCAAATTCGTTCAACACCCGAGCGCGGCCTTCGGGCGACATCTTGCGGGCTGTTTTTTCAACGATGCTCTGGATTTTCTCGGCCGAGTGTTTTGCGGCAAAGGGCTGGAAATACCATTTCAGAAACACAAAGCAGATCACGTCTTCCAACGCCTGCACTTCCGCGTCCCGCTTGATGCCCTGTTTGCGCAACATACGCCCTGCGGCCTCGACCTGTTCTGAATCGTAACCTTCGCGGGTCATCAACCCCATGACCACGTCGGCATGGTGTTCGCCCTGCGCCTTGCGCCATGACAGGTATCCAACCCGACCTTCGGGATATTCACTGCGGGCAAGTTTCCAACGTTCCACATGCTGCCCGCGCGCGGCGATTTGAAGGGCGTCAGAAGCGTCCGGAAACAGGCGGCCCAGCTCGGCACTCATGCGTTCGCCATACAACAGCGCCGCGGGGCGGCCCTCGTCTTGGTTGGGGTCATTTGCATTGGCTGCGTCGATTGCGTCCAGAACCGCTTGTTTTTGCGTGCTCATAATCTGCTCCACTGGCTTGCCTGAACTACGAAACCTCGGCGCAGTTCTGTTCTGTATTCGGCGTCATGCTAGCGGCTTGCTCTGGGATGTGCATCCTCGAAAATGAAAAACAGCCGGGTCAGAGAGGGGATATCTGACCCGGCCAGGACCTGCGCGTTACTTGGCAGGTTTAACCTGATCCTGCGTGACCGGTTCCGTGATAGGGGACGGGAAGGTCAACGTGCGTGTCAGGTTGCTTGTGTCGATACCCAAAGCCATGGCCGGTGCGGCCAAAATCGTGGCGGACAAGACTGCGGCTGTTATCAGGGGTTTCATGTTTTTTCTCCGGTTTGCGTTATGTCGCATAAATAAAATGAACAGTACAGTTTAGTTTTCAAGATCGATAATGAACTATTCGGTTTACTTTTTTGCATACCAGTCATTCAGTTTTGAATAGCCTCAGAAAAGGGGGGAGTTCCAAACTCGGACCTGCCCAGGGCAGCCCGGTCTTGCGACTGCCGCTACAGACGGGTAAACGCCCCCTAACATAGATGAGGGAAGCCGATGTCGATTGACCAAAGCACCGCCGCCAAAGTGGCCAAACTGGCCCGGATCAAGGTCGAGGATGACGCGCTGCCGGCGCTGGCATCCGAGTTCAACACCATCCTTGGGTTCATCGAACAGCTGAACGAAGTGGATGTGGAAGGTGTCGAGCCGATGGTTTCGGTCACACCCATGCGCCTCAAGCGCCGTCAGGACGAAGTCACCGATGGCAATCAGCAGGACAAGGTTCTGGCCAACGCCCCCGACGCCCGCGAAGGGTTCTTCGCAGTCCCCAAAGTGGTGGAGTAAGACATGAGCGATCTGAACAAATTGGGCCTGGCCGAGGCCCGCGACGCGTTGCGAGCCGGCGACGTCACCTCTGTTGAGCTGACAGAAGCCTGCTTGAAAGCCATTGATGAAGCAGATGCGCTGAACGCATTCGTCCACAAGACGCCCGAGATCGCGATGGAGCGCGCCAAGGCCGCGGATGAACGGATCAAGGGTGGGGACGCTCCGTCAATGTGTGGCCTGCCGATCGGCATCAAGGACCTGTTCTGCACCAAGGGCGTGCCGTCACAAGCCGCGTCGGGCATTCTTGAAGGCTTCAAGCCGGAATACGAATCCACCGTGTCACAGCAACTGGCCGACGCAGGCGCGGTGATGCTGGGCAAGCTGAACATGGACGAATTCGCCATGGGCTCGTCCAACGAAACATCGGTCTATGGCAACGCGGTCAGCCCGTGGCGTCGTGGTAACGATGATGCGCAGCTGACGCCGGGCGGTTCGTCGGGCGGATCTGCGGCCGCCGTTGCTGCCGATCTGTGCCTTGCAGCAACGGGTACCGATACCGGCGGTTCCATCCGGCAGCCCGCGGCTTTTGTCGGGATCACCGGCATCAAGCCGACCTATGGTCGTTGCTCGCGCTGGGGCATTGTGGCGTTTGCGTCCTCGCTGGATCAGGCCGGTCCGATGACCAAGAATGTCCGCGACGCCGCGATCATGCTGGAAACCATGTGCGGCCATGACGCCAAGGATTCGACCAGTGCGGATCTGGCCGTTCCGAATTTCGAAGCGATGCTGACTGGCGACATCAAGGGCAAGAAGATCGGTATCCCCAAGGAATACCGCATGGACGGCATGCCCGCCGAGATCGAAAAGCTCTGGGCCGATGGTGCCGCGATGCTGAAGGATGCGGGGGCCGAGATCGTCGATATCTCGCTGCCGCACACCAAGTATGCGCTGCCTGCCTACTATGTGATCGCCCCGGCCGAGGCGTCCTCGAACCTCGCCCGCTATGACGGTGTCCGCTATGGGCATCGTGCACAGTTGGCGCAGGGGGATGGCATCACCGAGATGTACGAAAAGACCCGCGCCGAGGGCTTTGGCCACGAAGTGCAGCGCCGGGTCATGGTCGGCACGTATGTTTTGTCGGCTGGATTCTACGACGCCTATTACAATCGTGCCCGCAAGGTGCGCACGCTGATCAAGAAAGACTTCGAAGACGTGTTCGCGGCCGGTGTCGACGCCATCCTGACCCCGGCAACCCCATCGGCGGCCTTCGGTCTGGGCGAAATGACCGAAGCAGATCCTGTTCAAATGTATTTGAACGATGTCTTCACCGTGACCGTGAACCTGGCCGGACTGCCCGGTATCTCGGTCCCCGCAGGCCTGGACACACAAGGTCTTCCGCTGGGATTGCAGCTGATCGGGCGTCCCTGGGAAGAAGGCGACCTGCTCAATACCGCCTATGCGCTGGAAAACGCGGCCGGTTTTGTGGCCAAGCCCGGGAAATGGTGGTAAGCCTCGGGCAACTGAAGCACTAGACACGGAGCCAAACAATGCGCGTTTTGCTTTTGGTCCCCGCTCTTGCACTGGCAACGGCGTGCACGGATGTCGCGCCGCTGACCAGCACGGGTTTCAACACGCCTGAATACCAGGCGCAGCGCGAGGCTCAATTGGCAGGTCAGGGCGTGGCCGGCAACCCTCTGCTGGCCCCGGTCGAAGTTTCACAACAACCGCTGGGCGCCCCGGGTACGGCGCCTGTTGCCACGGGTGAAAACGCGGATATCGCCAACCAGACCGCGGCGGCATTGGCCAGCACATCTGGCCAAAACCCAGCCGCGGTTACGGCGGTTCCCGTGGCGAACACTGGCGCGATTTCGGATGAACAGGATTTTGCCGCCGTGTCCGAACGCCGCAGCATCGAATCCGACGCCGCCCGGGTCGAGCAGAACCGCCAGACGTATGAACTCGTGGCCCCGACGGCAGTGCCCGAGCGCACGGCGAGCGGCCAGACAAACATCGTGCAATATGCACTGAGCACGTCCAATCCGGTAGGTGTGCAACTTTACAGCCGGTCCGGTTTCAACCTTCAGGCCAAGGCTCAGAGGAACTGCGCGCAATTCCCATCCCCTGATCAGGCTCAGATCGAGTTTCTGTCCAATGGCGGCCCCCAGCGCGACCGCAAAGGTCTGGACCCGGATGGGGATGGCTATGCGTGTGGCTGGGACCCGAGCCCGTTCCGCAGTGCCGTCAGCAACTGACCCCCTGAACCCGATCTGGCATCCGTCACCCAATTTTGGTGAGCGCCGAGATGGTCTGACACCATCCTTGATCGTGATCCATTACACGGCGATGGACAGCGCGCAGGCGGCTTTGGATCGTCTGTGCGACCCAAAGGCCGAGGTCTCGGCCCATTACCTGATCGGCAATGATGGCACGCTGTGGCAGATGGTGCGCGAAGAAGACCGGGCTTGGCACGCGGGTGCCGGAGAATGGCACGGCCAGACCGACATCAACTCTCGTTCCATAGGCATCGAGCTGGACAACGCCGGCAAGCATCCGTTCCCCGAACCCCAGATGCATCGGCTGGAACAGCTGTTGCGCCAGATAATGCACCGTTGGGCCATCTTGCCAAACGGTGTTATCGGCCATTCGGACATGGCGCCTGGGCGCAAATTTGACCCCGGTCCGCGATTTGACTGGTTGCGGCTCGAGCGCAACTTGCTGGCCACGCCCCGCGGATATGCCGCTGGTCCGCAAACTGCATCAAAGGGCCAGTTCCGAAATCTGGCTCAGGCTGCCGGTTTCAGCGCTGATGTAGACGATGATACGCTGTTGCATGCCGTCCGCCTTCGATACCGCCCATGGGGCAGGGGGCCTTTGCAGCAAGCCGACCTTGCACCGTTGATCCCGCACTCCTGATCCGCCCTTCATCTGGCTGAAAATATCCCGGGGTTGAATTGGCCGCAGGCCAAGAAGGGGCTGGCCCCTTCTCTGAACCATCCACCCTTGACGCCGCCGACCGCAGAGCCTACCCAACCCACGCGCGGAGGGCCGGATGGCCGCTGGGGTCGCAAGGCCCGAGAGGAAAGTCCGGACTCCACAAGACAACGGTGCCGGGTAACGCCCGGGCGGGGTAACCCGACGGAAAGCGCCACAGAAATCAGACCGCCCGGAACTTTGGTTCAGGGTAAGGGTGAAACGGTGGGGTAAGAGCCCACCGCGCCCCTGGCAACAGGGGCGGCACGGCAAGCCCCACCGGGAGCAATGCCAAATAGGGTCCCGGCGCGGGCCGGTCGGCGCAAGCCGATACCGCCGCTAGGCACGTCTTGGCCGAGAGGGACCGGGTTGGCAGCTTGAGCCGCGCAGCAATGCACGGCCTAGAGGAATGGTCATCGAAGGGGGTAACCCCGGAACAAGATCCGGCTTACAGGCCCTCCGCGCGTATTCGCCTATCCTCCGGGCGGCGTGTAGGAACCGGTCAGCGCCGCCGCTTTCTCTGTTATCGACGTGAACTCGTCTGCGGTCCAGGCGCGGACGGTTTCGATGTTCGTCACTGCACCCGACGCGGCGACAGCCATGCCAACGGCCACGGCGTCTGTCCCATCTGGGGCTTCGCTGATCACAACCACGTCGTTGCTGCCGGTTGTCATGTAGAAGGACAGCAGCCTGCCGCCTACTTTTTCCAGCAGAGCCTTCACCGGACCGGTGCGGTTCTCGGGCTTTTGCAACATGCCTTTGACACCGGCTTGCGAGTAAGATGCGTAAGTAATGAAAATGGGCATTGATACCTCCTGTTGCGTCAAATCGTTTTTGGATCTTCAAGTCAGCCGACCCCGGGGCCGTTCAAAATCAGGTGCCGGAAAACAACGGTGCCGTGATGAACCAGAGGCCAGCGCCGATCAGCGCAAAACCTGTTACCGGCACAAGCCACCGGGCCCCGGGCAAAAGTTTTTCCAGCGCGACATAGGCGGCAATTCCGACAATCCAGTAGAGGTTCATGATCCCTCCGACGAAAAGCAGCAGCATCAGTGCCCAGCAGCATCCCAGACAATACGTGCCGTGCAGGATACCGGTGCGGAAAGCACCGAATGTTCCGGGTCGGTTGTGATCGGCCAGGAAACGTGCGGGGCTCTGACAGTGGCGCAGGCATGCGTTTTTCAAAGCTGAAAACTGATAGGCGCCAGCCGCCAGCAGAACGCTGCCTGCGAAGACACCCGAACTGATCGTCATCATCGGCCCGTCGGACAACCCGATTTGTTCCAACCCCCATTGCAATGCGGTTGCAATCAGGCTGAACGCCCCCCAGGCCACCAGATAGCCGGATAAAAACCACAGGCTGAACGCAACCGTCCGGTGCTTTTCAGGCCCTGTCCGCTTGACCGCGATGAACAGAAGAACGGCAGGCGCAGCGCTTGGGGTCATCATGGCGATCATCATGACCCACCACATCAGAAAAATCAGCAAGGCATAGCTTGCGCTCCACGCTGCTGCCGGGCCCATTTGCATGGGATCTCCGACAGGGCCGGCCATCCGGGTCATCTCGACCGCGGACATGTTCATCCCGACGCCAGCTATCGTGTACCAGGTTGCACCGAGGATGATCAGAAGAACGCTTCCCAGAACAATCGCGCTGTCCTGTCTCAGCAACCACTCAACCGTCCCGCCCCGGGGCGATGCGTTCTGCTTGGTCATGGGTGTTCTCTGCTTATGCGCCCAAGACGCCATGGCCCGAGATGTTCAGATGCGCCAGATGAGCATGGGTTGCGTCAAAGGTCAGCCGGATCTGACCACCCGTTGTAGTCGCACTGCCCGATGCCGCCTCGGCGTGGCGGTATTCAAAGCCGTTCGGCAACTGTATCGACGCGCGGTGAGGTGCGCCCGATACGATATGAGGGATCGGATTGACCTCAACATCGAAAACTCCGGCAACCTTGGCGTATCCGCTGCGCTCGTCACGGTTCCAGTCCAGTTCAATCGGAACAAACAGCGTTTCATGTTTCAAAGGCGCCATGGCGCTGAAGACATACCAGAACGTGGCCATTTCATCCGTATCCTGACCGGTCATGATCGCTTGCAACGCGGCACGCTGTTCAGCTGTTGCGCTTTCATCAATGATCAGCTGCATCTGACCGTTACCTTCATGAATTGGTCCCGGCCAATGATAGACCCCTGCCGCCCGAAGACCGCCCAGATCAGTGTCACCGTAGTGACCGCTTTGAATGTCAAAGACGACAACCGCCTCGCAATTGCCGTGTGACGGCAGTACGCTGAACTGACACGGGCAACCGAAGTTGCAATTGCAATTGGCCAGTTCTTCGGCCTGAATAGCCCATTCTGTCATGATAGCCCCCCAAGAAAAGTCGCATAAAACAACTCTGCTCGTTGCGGGTTGACCCCATTCACGCTGCCTCGGCCTTCGAGCCTGAATTCGGCTTCTTGGATGGGCGAACCTATCACGAATCCGTGATATGTACAAACAAGACCGCAAATTACATGCCATCTTTGGGCTTTATCATGTGCCGGGCTATGGGCCGGTCGCGTTCAGGTTGAGCACGGTATTCGGGATTGCATTCGGCTGTTAGACTTTCGGAACCAATTTGAAGATATGGGAGGTTGATTATGAGCTTTATGAAAACACTGGCGTCCGTGGCCATTGGTTTTGCTGCGGCCAAGGGTATGGAAAAATATCAGAAGATGGGCGGCATGGCTGGGCTGCAAGACATGATGCAAGGCGCCGGCGGTGGTTTTGGCGCGGATCAGCTGGGCAAAATGGCAGAACAATTTGGCCTGCCCGGTGGCGCGTCAGGCTTGCAGGACATGATGAGCAAGATGGGGGTTGGCGGCAGCACAGCCGGAGCCGCTGGTTTGGGTGGGTTGTTGAACGCCATGCAAGGGGCCGCCAAAACTGCCAATCAACACACAGGTGACATGATGGAAACCGTGTTCGGCGGCACGCCCGCGGGTGCAGCGATGGAAGAGCAGGCAAAACTCATGCTGCGCGCAATGATTCAGGCTGCCAAGGCAGATGGTGAACTGGACGAACAGGAAAAGGAAATCATCCTGGGTGAATTGGGCGATGATGTCAGCGAGGAAGAGCGCGCATTCGTGCAAGAGCAGCTGAACGCACCGATTGACGTCATGGGATTGGCGGCTGATTCTGGTGCGCCGCTCAAGACGCAGATCTATGCAACTTCCCTGGCTGCGATCCGTCTGGACAACGCGCGCGAGGCATCTTACCTGCGGCAATTGTCCACCGCTCTGGGTCTTTCCGACGCGGAAAGAGACCAGATTCACACGTATATGGGCGCGCCTACCCTGCCTAGTTGAACCTGCACCAGATTCCTGTGCCTGTATGATCCGATTGGCCTTGACATAGGCGGTGCAGCGCGTAAAAGCGCACGCTCATAGGAATTCAACCGAAAGGCCCCTGCCTTTTCGGACGCAGGAGATAACCATGGCGAAGCCGACGACAATCAAGATCCGTCTGAACTCGACCGCGGGCACGGGCCACTTCTATGTGACCAAGAAGAACGCGCGCACCATGACTGAGAAAATGACCATTCGTAAATACGACCCGGTCGTTCGCAAGCATGTCGAGTACAAGGAAGGCAAGATCAAGTAATCTGCCATTCCATATGGAAATTCCGGAAAAGGGCTCTGTTGCACAGAGCCCTTTTTCAGTTCCGGTTTCCTGATTTCAGCGGATGGCAAGCTGCGGCAGTCCGTTGCAGTGGCGCATCAGCGTTTGGGACAATCGCATCCCCTGCGGCTTGCTTTTTATGGGAACCTGCAAGTACGCTTCAGCAAACCGCCACAAAATGTTGACCGCCATGAAAAAAATCTTGTTATCCACAATTGCCGTTCTGACCCTAGCGGCCTGTGAAGACCCGTTTAACCGCGAAGGTGTCGGGTTTACTGGAATCGATGGCGAACCGCGCACGATTTCGGACGTACCCGGTGCCGTCGCCTTTCTGCCAGACGCGACCAACGTTCCGGCAGAGCTGGCGGAACTGCGGACAGTCACGCTTTTGAGTGATGAGGTTGAGCCGTCCAAGGTGGCTTCGGTTGCAATAGACAATGGCGGGCAGACGCCAAACACTGCTGTTCAACTGCAAGGAAGCGACACAAACTTGTTCCTCAGCACTGTCAGTGTCAACGGCACCATATTTGGTGTGCTGCGCACGAGTTCGAACAGTGTGAAGGTCGACAATTCGATCGGTGTAGGCTTTGCGGAAGAAACAGAGCGTTTTACCGGCTGTCTGCCAGCTGGCGGTGTATTCCGCAAAGGAACCTCCGAGAAAAGTTCCGGCTTTGCCATACCGCTGAACTGTAGCTGATCCCGATTACGTTCCAGTATCTCAAAGCCCCGCCTCGACGGCGGGGTTTTTCATTTCCGGGCAAAAGAAATCCGTCGCGCAAAAGAAAAGGGCCGGTCGTGGACCGGCCCTGAACCAATTCGGTTGTCGGCAAGGCTTATTCTTGCTGACCCATGAACATCAGCAGGAACTGGAACATGTTCAGGAACGAGATATACAGGCTCAGCGCGCCGTCGAAGGCGGCTTTGTCCAGCCATTCCTGATCGCCATGTGCAGCGTGGGCGACGTATGTGTTCTTGATGTCCTGGGTATAGAACGCGGTCAGACCGGCAAAGATCAGGATGCCGATGGCCGAGATGGCCAGCATCATTACGCCGGATTGCAGGAACAGGTTGATGATCATCGCAACCAGCAGACCGATCACACCCATCATCAGGAACGTGCCCATTCCGCTGAGGTTCCGCTTTGTGGTGTAGCCATAAAGGCTGAGGCCAGCAAAGGCGATCGACGTCACCAGGAAGGTCTGGGTAATCGAGTAGGGCGTGAAGACCAGAAAGATTGAGCTCATCGAGATGCCCATCACGGCGGCAAAGACGAAGAAGCCAAGCTGAACGGTCGCGGCTGAGCCACGGCGCATCAGGGCACCCCACCCAAACAAGATGAAGGCCAGCGGAGCGAACATTACCACCCATTTCAGCGGCGACAGGAACAGCGCGCCGCCCAAGCTCGTCAGATAGCGGTCAGCGCCGATCTGAGCAACCGCGTTGCTTGGATCGCTGGTTACTGCCAGACCGGCAATAGCCCATGCCGCCAGTGCCGTGATCAGCATGCCGACGGACATGGTGCCGTAGACTTTGTTCATGTGGGCGCGCAGGCCCTGATCAATCTCGGCGGCGCGCGCGCCGGATGCCGTCCGGATCGTGTCGAATTGTGCCATCAAAGGGTCTCCCTAGTCGTCAAGTTAGAGCGCCCCGGCAGAGCGGGGCGGTTTTCCATCTAAATATCGGCAACAAGGGGCTGTGTTTCAAGAGATTCCGGGCGAAAACCGAATAAAAGACGCAACAAAAATGCCAACAGGCGACTCAAGGTCGCCCATCGCCATAAAAATATGAGAGTCATAGTCACCTTTTCCAGAATTGAGGTGCATCCCAGAAAAAGCGTTTTGCTTCTGCGGATGCTTCCTCGCGGGTGACTCCGATATCGTCCAGCACGGCAGCATCCAGTTGTGCCAGATTTCGCCGCTGTCTGGACAGTTCGAACGCTTGAGAGATCAGGGACACCAGGGAACGTTTGGCCGGTTTGCAGGGATTATGGATTGCGAGTTGCGTCATAGCTTGTCCTTTCTGTATTCTCGATGGTTTTGCTGGCTGTTATCAATTTCCTTGATTGATATGGGTGAGTGTGACACATTTTAAAAACGAATATTTTTGATGGAACGCATAAGGAATCGTGAAGATGCGAAATCTGGACATTACAACCCTGCGGTCTTTCGTGGCGGTGGCGGATCAGGGCGGTGTAACCCGCGCCGCCGGATTTCTGCACCTGACGCAGTCTGCGGTGTCCATGCAGCTGAAGCGGCTGGAGGAGCTGCTGGGCCTGGAGTTGCTGGACCGAAGCGGCAGGACAATTGCCCTGACCGCATCCGGTGAGCAGCTGCTGGCCTACGCGCGCCGCATGATTGCCCTGAATGACGAGGTAATCTCAAAACTCACCGATCAGGCCTTTGAGGGCGAAGTGGTTCTGGGCGTTCCCCATGACATCGTCTACCCCGCGATTCCCCGGGTCCTGCAACGGTTCAACGCCGATTTTCCCCGCGTCAGGGTGCAGTTGGTGTCGTCCTATTCACTGCAATTGAAAGACATGTATAAGCGGGGCGAATGTGATGTGATCCTGACGACCGAACCGTCTTCGGCCGCTGGCGCAGAGACCATCGCAGAGCTGCCGTTGCGCTGGATCGGCGCGCCGGGCGGGTCCGCATGGCGCAAGCGTCCGTTGCCTCTGGCGCTGGGGCGGCGCTGCTTGTTCAGACCGCAGGTCATATCGGCGCTGGATGCGGCCGGAATACCGTGGGAGCTGTCCGTGGAAACCGAAAACGACCGTACCATAGAAGCCACGGTCAGTGCTGATCTTGCGGTTCACGCAATGCTGGACGGAACCGAGGCCGCACATCTTGAACAGATCGACTCGGGTGGGGCCCTGCCGGATTTACCTGCGCATATGATCAACCTCTACGGTGGCGAGCAGGGCCGGGATGCGGTTGTCGAAGCTCTGGCACAGTTGGTGCGTCAGAACTTCAGATTGCTGGGCGGTACCCAGTTGCGGGCCGTGGTTGGATGATCGCGATCAAGGCGTGATCACGATCTTGCCCGTGGATTTTCGCTCTTTCAGCAACTGCATTGCATGCGCGACATCTTCAAGGGGCAGGACGTGACTGATGTGCGGTTTTATCCTGCCCTCTGAATGCCACTTGAATAGGGTGTCAAAACTGTTGCGCACAGCTTCGGGGCGGAACTTCAGATAGCCGCCGATATACACCCCGATCACGGTTAGGTTTTTGACCAGCAGATGATTGGCCGGAATCTGCGGGATGTCGCCCCCGGCGAATCCGATGGGCAGCAAACGCCCTTCGGGATTGGTGGCCCTGAACGCGGCCTTGAACACATCCCCGCCGATGACGTCATAGACGACATCCGCGCCACCCAGCGATTTGACCCGCTCGCGCAGGTCTTCGGAAGCATCGATCAGATGATCGGCACCAGCGGCACGGGCAACGGCAAGCTTGTTCTCGCCGCGCGCCTGCGCGATGACCGTGGCGCCCATGAGTTTGCCGATTTCGACGGCAGTCAGGCCGACACCTCCCGCTGCGCCGGTGACCAGAAGGGTTTCACCCGGTTGCAGGCGTGCCCTGTGATCAAGGGCCATGTGGCTGGTGGCATAAGCGATCTGGATGGCGGCGGCGTCTTCGAATCCGGTGTCGTCCGGCAGCACGATCGCACGATCCGCGTCGAATACACCGTATTCGGCTAACCCACCCTGACCGGAATAGACTGCGATCCGGTCGCCTGGGCTGAGCGTTGAAACGCCGGGCCCGACTGTATCCACGATACCGGCGATCTCCATGCCCAGGGTGAATGGGGCAGGTGGCGTGTCCTGATATGCCCCCGTCTGCATCAGCAGATCGGCGAAGTTCAGGCCGCAAGCTTTTATCGCGACCCGCACCTGACCTTCGCCCGGCTCGGGTATTTTCAAGTCACAAAGCTGGGCAGACGCCCCGTCGGATGGAATGCAATAGGCCCGCATATTGTTCCTCAAGAGTTTCCGACATAGGCGCGTGTGCCGTCAGAAAAGTCAATCCGTTTGCTGCGCGGGCGCAAAAGGCCCCCGATTTTGAAGAAGGATTCAGTTGCAGGAATACGGTTCTGTAAAGGCTTTGGGTAATACAACCACAAATCCCTGTCACGGGCATTCGACTCAACCAGCTTGAAAAAAATCTCAAAACCGGCATTATAAACAATCAGTGCTGTAAACGGGGGGCGGTACAGTCCGTATTAGGGAGCGGTTAAGGGGAGCTCTCTAAAACTGCGATATCGGACGTCGCAAAATCCCGTGCAGATGTTTGTGTAGTATAGGAGAATACCAATGACTCATCACGTCGATGTCCATGTGGGCAAGCGCGTTCGGCATCGCCGCTGGCTGATTGGGATGACCCAGCAGCAGTTGGCGCAGCAAGTTGGTATCAAGTTTCAGCAAATCCAGAAATATGAGACCGGTGCCAACCGAATCAGCGCATCCCGCCTGTGGGACATCGCCGAGGCGCTGGATGTTCCGGTCAGCTTTTTCTTCGAAGGTCTGGAAGAAGCCCAGAAAGGCGATGCGGACAAGAAATCCGTCCCTGCCGACCTGATGGGTGACAAAGAGGCTTTGGATCTGGTGCGCTCTTACTATGCGATTCCGGAAAACCAGCGTCGCCGCCTGTTCGAGCTGGCGCGGGTTCTCAGCGACGTTGCCTGACTGACTTGACTTTGTCGCGGATTGCTCGCACCTCAGGGTCATGCAACCGACGACACAGAGCGATATCGAAATTGCCGAAGAAATGGCCGAAGCTGCGCGTGAGGCCATACTCCCCTTTTTTCGTCAAACAAATCTGGAAACCGCGAACAAGCTGGCCGACGGGTTCGACCCGGTCACAGTGGCGGATCGTGCCGCTGAACAGGCGATGCGGGACGTTCTGGCGCGGCGGCGCCCGGATGACGGTGTGCTGGGCGAGGAGTTCGGCGCGCATACGGGCACCAGTGGCCGCACCTGGGTACTGGACCCCATCGATGGGACCCGAGGGTTTATCAGCGGCACGCCAACCTGGGGTGTTCTGATTGCGCTGAGTGATCAGGACGGGCCTTTTATGGGTGTGATCGACCAGCCGTACATCGGAGAGCGCTTTGTCGGATCGTCTTCCGGTGCTCACATGACCGGTCCGCAGGGCACCAGAAGAATGCGAACGCGCGATACCAGGGCGCTGGATCAGGCGACCTTGTTTACCACGTTCCCCGAAGTTGGAACCCCGAAGGACCGCGCAGGGTTTCAGGCCGTGTCCGAGCAGGTGCAGCTGACGCGCTATGGAATGGATTGCTATGCCTATGCGCTTCTGGCCGCCGGGCAGGCGGATTTGGTGATCGAGGCGGGCTTGAACTCCTATGATATCCAAGCGCCGATTGCCGTTATTCAGGCGGCCGGCGGTATCGTGACCGATTGGCAGGGCGGCCCCGCACATCAAGGCGGCCGGGCCCTGGCTGCGGCAAACGCTGACCTTCACGCCGCGGCGCTTGAGATACTCCGCCAATTCTGAATTCTGTTGCCCGGCGCATCAAAGGCAACTACACCGGTGATGGCCGGCTCTTGCGCCCGTTTTCCACCGGCCGACGCACTTCTTGCATGAGACGGGCAGATGCAGGAGCGCGAAATGACGGAAATCCTACTCAAGAATGCTGATCTGATCCTGACGATGGACGAGTCCCGGCAGGAATTGTCCAAGGCCGATATTTTGGTCCGCGACGGGCAGATTGCCCGGATCGGGCAGGGACTGGAAACACAGGGTGAGGTGCATGATGTTTCGGGCTGTCTGGTGACGCCCGGCCTGGTGAATACCCACCATCATCTTTACCAAACCCTGACACGGGCGGTGCCGGGCGGGCAGGATGCGTTGCTGTTTGGTTGGCTGCAAACGCTCTATCCGATCTGGTCGCGTTTCGGGCCGGAGGAAATGTTCACCTCGGCCCAGATCGGTTTGGCCGAACTGGCGCTGTCGGGGTGCACGCTCAGTTCCGATCACCTTTACCTCTATCCCAACGGCGCGCGGCTTGAGGATACGATCGCGGCCGCGTCCGAGCTAGGGATGCGGTTTCATCCGACACGCGGCGCGATGAGCATCGGCGAGAGCGATGGCGGTCTGCCGCCGGACCATCTGGTGGAAAAGGAGGCCGCCATTCTGGACGACATGGTACGTGTCGTGGATGCGTTTCACGACCAGTCGGAGGGGTCGATGTGCCGCGTTGGCCTTGCCCCGTGTTCACCGTTTTCCGTCAGCCGGGACCTGATGCGCGATGCGGCGTTGCTGGCGCGGGACAAGGGCGTGATGCTGCATACCCATCTGGCCGAGAATGATGAGGATATTGCCTATTCGCAGGCGCAATTCGGCTGCCGCCCAGGGCAATATGCCGAGGAATTGGGTTGGACCGGCCCGGATGTCTGGCACGCCCATTGCGTCAAGCTGGACGGGGCCGAGATTGATCTGTTCTCGCGCTCGGAAACAGGCGTGGCCCATTGCCCCTGTTCAAATTGCCGCCTCGGATCGGGTATCGCGCCGGTGCGGGCGATGCGCGATGTGGGTGTCAAGGTCGGCCTCGGCGCGGATGGATCGGCCAGCAATGACAATGGCAACCTCATGCTTGAGGCGCGCCAGGCCATGTTGCTGCAACGGGTCGCCAATGGTGCAGATGCCATGTCGGCCCGCGAAGCGCTCGAGATCGCGACGCGCGGCGGCGCGGATGTGTTGGGACGTCCCGATTGTGGACGGCTGATGCCCGGAAAACGTGCCGATATTGCGGTGTGGGATACCTGCGGCATCGAAAGCGCGGGCAGTTGGGATCCGGCGGCTCTGCTTCTGGCGGGGCCGATGTCGGTGAAACACCTGTTCGTCGAAGGCCGCCAGATCGTACGTGACGGGCACATAACGACCATCGACCTGCCCCGCGTGATCGAGCGTCAGAACACGCTGGCCCGGGCGTTGCAGGCTTAAGCCGCCCGCCGCCCGCCGATCCAGACCTCTGCCACGGCGCGATCATCACCCATCATGATGGTTGGGAAGATCGCTTCCCAAACATCTTCTGCACGGGCCTCGCGCTGGGCGATGGCGGGGGTCGAGGCGAGGTCGATCACGACCAGATCCGCCTCCATCCCCCGGGTTATGTTTCCGATGCAGTCGTCCATGCGCAGGCTCCGGGCGGATCCGACCGTACCCAACCACAGCAATTGCGCCGGATGCAGCGGGCGGCCGCGCAATTGGCCGATCTCATAGGCGGCGGCCATGGTGCGCAGCATCGAAAAGCTGGACCCGCCGCCGGTATCCGTGGCCAGACCGATCCGGTGGCCATCATGGATCAGCCCGTTCATGTCAAACAATCCCGATCCGATGAAGGTGTTCGACGTGGGGCAATGGATCAAAGAGGCATCGACTTCGCGCAGCCGATCCCGCTCCCGGTCTTCCAGATGGATGACATGGCCATACAGGCCGTTCTGGCCCAACAGGCCGAATTTCTCGTAGGTATCCAGATAATCCCTTGCTTCAGGGAACAGGGATCGAACCCATTCGATTTCATCCGTTTGCTCGCTCAGGTGGGTTTGCATAAGACAATGGGGATGCTCGGCCCAAAGCGCGCCCATGGCCTCGAGCTGTTCCGGGGTTGAAGTCGGTGAAAAGCGCGGCGTGATCGCATAGGACAAGCGGTCGACGCGATGCCATTTTTCCAGCAGGGCGGCGGATTGGTCGTAAGCCGTCTGCGCGGTGTCGCGCAGACCTTCGGGCGCGTTCCGGTCCATGCAGGTCTTGCCGGCGACGACACGCTGCCCACGCTGTTGCGCCGCGGTGAAAAAGGCATCCACGCTTTCAGGGTGAATCGTGCAAAAACTGCACATGGTCGTGGTGCCGTGGGCGGTCGTCAGGTCCAGATACCGATTGGCGATCTTGGTCGCATAGTCGAAATCGCCGAACTTCATCTCTTCCGGGAAGGTGTAGGTGTTCAGCCAGTCGATCAGCCGTTTGCCCCAGCTGGCGATCATCGCCGTCTGTGGATAATGCACATGCGGATCGACGAACCCAGCCATGATCAGGCGCGTTCCGTGATCCTTCGTGACTGCGTCAGGATGGGCTTTTTTCAGCGCGTCGGCGGTGCCGACCTCTGCAATTCGCCCGTGTTCGATCACGACCGCTTCGTCCAGCCGGGTCGCCTCGGTCGGCTCTCCGTCGAAGGGTGATCCTGTGAAACTCAGAACACGTCCTTTCAAAAGCGTCTTTTGCGCCATTTTCCCTGTTCTCCACCTGTTTGGAACCGCACACCAGCATAGGCGGACGAAAGAAGTGGGTAAATCGGCGCATTGTCATTGTTTTCCGGTAGCTGCTTCTTCTATTTAGGGGCCAATTGCAAAAAGGGGCAGAGCATGACGACAGGCAGAGACGAAGCCGGACACGATCAGCCCCGGGATGAAGACGCCTATGCGTTGGACCCCAAGGCAGTTGCGGCGATCCTATACGCGGTGGATATAGACGACCGCGACAAGCTGGTTGAGTTGATGGAGCCGCTGCACTCGGCCGACATTGCAGACCTTCTTGAACAGATCAATCCGTTTGACCGGGCGCGCCTGATCCGCCTGTACGACAAAGAGTTCGACGGCGACATCCTGTCTGAACTGGATGAATCGGTTCGTGAAGAGGTGATCTCGGTTCTGAACCCGGATGTTCTGGCCGAAGCCGTGCGCGAGATGGAAAGCGACGATGTCGTTGACCTGCTGGAAGACCTTGAGGAACCGCAGCAGGAAACCATTCTGGACGCATTGGAGGATTCCGAAAGGATCGCAGCCGAGCAGGCACTGTCCTACCCCGAGAACTCGGCCGGTCGTCTCATGCAGCGGGAAGTCGTCATGGCGCCCGAACATTGGAGCGTTGGGCAAGCCATCGACTTCATGCGCGCCAATGACGATTTGCCCGAGCAGTTCTATCACGTCGTTCTGGTCGATCCGCGCATGAAACCGGTTGCTCAGGTAACGTTGGGCAAGCTTATGGCGGCGCGGCGTGAAGTGTCGCTGATTGATCTGGCAGAAGAGGAGTTTCACATCATCCCCGTCGATCAGGATGAGGAAGACGTGGCTTATGCCTTCAACCAATATCACCTGATCTCGGCCCCGGTGGTGGACGCGGATGGCCGTTTGGTCGGTGTCATCACCATTGACGACGCGATGGTCGTTCTGGATGAAGAGCATGAAGAGGATATCCTGCGTCTAGCCGGTGTTGGCGACGAAAGCTCGCTGTCTGACAGCGTGGCGGCGACCAGCCGGCGAAGGTTGCCCTGGTTGGCGGTGAATCTGTGCACAGCGATCTGTGCCTCTTTGGTGATTTCTCAGTTCGAGGCTGCGATTGATCAACTGGTTGCTCTGGCAATCCTGATGCCCATTGTCGCGTCGATGGGCGGTAACGCGGGCACGCAGTCGCTGACGGTGGCCGTGCGTGCGCTGGCGACGCGCGACCTGACTAATGCAAACGTTATGCGAGTGATCCGACGGGAATTGCTGGTTGGCATGCTCAACGGGCTGTGCTTTGCCATCGTGTTGGGCACCGTCGGGATGCTGTGGTTCGATTCCCCGCTGCTGGGTGTCGTGATCGGGGCGGCCTTGGTCGTGAATATGATCATCGCCGGGTTCGCAGGTACGGTAGTACCTGTCTTGCTGGACCGCTTGGGCATCGACCCTGCGCTGGCATCGGGAACCTTTGTGACAACCACGACGGATGTCATGGGTTTCTTCATATTTCTTGGGCTTGCCAGCGTGGTGCTACTGTGACCGATCTGACCGACATCAAAGCCGCGGCGCGCAAAGCGGCCTTTGCCCGCCGCAAGGCCGCGTTTGATGCGCGCCTGCCGGGTGCAGCCGGGCGCTTGTCCGAGGTTCTGGCAGGCCATCGCGGCGTGCCCCTGTCAGGTTACATGCCGATCCGGACCGAGATCGACCCGGTGCCCGCGATGGCCGAAGCATCGGCTTATGGCCCGGTGGGTGTGCCTGTCATCCAGGCAGCCGGTCAGCCGCTGAAATTCTCTCGCTGGACGCCGGACGGTGTGCTCAAGGATGGCCCGTTCGGTGCAAAAGTGCCCCAGGTGGATGACTATTTCGACCCCGAAATTCTGATCGTTCCACTGGTCGCCTTCGACGCAAATGGTGGCCGCCTGGGGTATGGCGGCGGGTTTTATGACCGAACGCTGGAAGGCTTGCGCGCCAAACGCCCGACGCTTGCCATCGGGTTTGCTTTTGATGCGCAAGAGGCTGCGGACCTGCCGCTCGAGCCAACCGACCAACCGCTGGACATGGTTGTCACGGAAAGCCGCGTGCTGACCTTCTAGCTGCTACTGTTCGAAATGGCTGCGCAAATAGTCCCAGGCATCCACCTCGGTGCCGTCCTTCAGGATGCAGACGCCATAGACACTGCCGTCTTCGTTTTTACGAAGCTGGTAGGTCCCGTCGTTTTCAATGCAAAAGGTCGCGGCGGGGTTGGGCATGGATGTCTTGGTGCCTTCGGCAGCGGCAGCAGTTGCAGCCAAAAGGCAGCCGGTCAGAACAATTGACGACTTCACGCAGAATTCCTTCTGTATTCAAGAGACGTATCGAAACATTGCCACGGCAGAATTTGATTTCAACCCCCAAGTCTGCCGTTAATTTCACGCTTCCGCCTTGTTATTGCCCAGTACAGCCCCTACGACCCGGATCATGAGGATTCTGTTTCTTGGTGATGTCATGGGGCGCGCGGGCCGCGCGGCCGTTCAGCAGCATTTGCCGCGCCTGCGCGACGAATGGCGGCTGGATTTTGTCGTGGTCAATGGCGAAAACGCGTCGAACGGCATGGGGCTGAGCGGAGATCACGCCAGGCTGTTGCTCGACGCCGGAGCGGATTGCCTGACGCTGGGCGATCATGCGTTCGACCAGAAAGACATGCTGCAATTCATCGAGAAGGAACAGCGCATCGTACGACCCGTGAACTTCGCCAAGGGCGCGCCGGGGCGGGGTCATCGGCTGTTCACGGCCCCGGGGGGGCGCAAGGTTCTGGTGGTTCAGGTGCTGGGTCAGGTCTTTATGAAACGCCCGTTCGACGATCCGTTCTCGGCTATCGAACCGATCCTGAAATCCCATCCCAGAGGCGGACAGGCGCAGGCGATCATCGTGGACATGCATTGCGAGGCGACGTCCGAGAAGATGGCGATGGGGCACTACTGCGACAAACGTGCAAGCCTTGTGGTGGGAACGCATACCCATGTCCCGACGGCTGATTCCCAGATTCTGCCGGGCGGCACCGCTTATTTGACCGATGCCGGCATGTGCGGAGATTACGATTCGGTCATCGGCATGGACAAGCAGGAGCCCATGCGACGGTTCATCACCGGTATGCCCAAGGCGCGCTTTACTCCTGCAAACGGCGAGGCCACACTAAGCGGCGTGTTCGTGGAAACCGATGATCGTGACGGACAGGCCAAAACCGTGCGTATGGTGCGCGTCGGAGGGCGTCTGGAACAAGCCGGGCCCGAGTAATCATCGTCAGGCTTGCTCTGTCGGGCGCAATGCGTGAAACTGCATGTCATCAGGCGCTTGGGCCCGGGTTCGGACAGAATACCACGAATGAATTTCCTTTCACTGACAGACACAGGAAGCGCGGTTCTGGCGCTGGTCATCGTTGCGGGCATGTTCATCATGTTCCTGCGCGAGGTTTATCCGACCGAGGTCGTGGCCATTGGCGGTGTCTCACTGATGCTTGTAACCGGCATTCTGCCCTATCAAAACGCGCTTGCAGTTCTGTCCAACCCGGCACCCTGGACGATTGCCGCGATGTTCATCATCATGGGTGCTTTGGTGCGGACCGGAGCCTTGGACTCGTTCACCTCGACCGCGCAAAAGCAGGCTCAGGTGAATCCGCGTATCGCCATCGCGTTGCTCATGGGGTTTGTCGTGCTGGCCTCGGCGGTGGTTTCGAATACGCCAGTGGTCGTGGTGATGATACCGGTCTTTGTGCAAATCGCCCGCACCCTGAATGTTCCCGCGTCCAAATTGCTGATTCCGCTGAGTTATGCAGCCATTCTGGGCGGCACGCTTACATTGATCGGCACGTCCACCAACCTGCTGGTCGATGGTGTGGCCCGCGCGCAGGGGATGAAACCCTTTACGATTTTCGAAGTCACGCCGCTGGGGATCGCGCTGGTGATCTACGGCATGATCTATTTGCGGTTCATCGCGCCCAAACTGTTGCCCGAGCGGGACAGCATGGCGTCGCTGCTCAGTGATCGGTCCAAGATGAAGTTCTTTACCGAGGCCGTCATTCCGCCGGACAGCAACCTGATCGGGCGCGAAGTGACAGGAGTTCAACTGTTCAAGCGGCCGGGTGTACGCTTGATCGATGTTCTCCGAGGGGATGAATCCCTGCGGCGAAACCTCAAGGGCGTCGAACTGCGGGTCGGCGACCGTGTCGTGTTGCGAACCGAGATGACCGAGTTGTTGAGCTTGCAAAGCAACAAGGAACTCAAGCGCGTGGACCAGGTGTCTGCCGTTGAAACCAAGACGGTTGAGGTGCTGATCACGCCCGGATGCCGTCTGGTGGGGCGGACCCTTGGGATGATGCGGCTTCGGCGTCGTTATGGCGTTTACGTGCTGGCGGTGCACCGTCGCAACCAGAATATCGGCCGTCAGCTGGATGACTTGGTGGTCAGGGTTGGGGATACGCTGCTTTTGGAAGGTGCCCCGGCGGATATCCAGCGGCTGGCGGCGGAAATGGACATGGTGGACGTCACCCAGCCATCGGCTCGTGCCTTCCGTCGCAGCCATGCGCCGATTGCGATTGGGGCTCTTGTAGGGATTGTTGCCCTTGCCGCGCTGGGCATTGCGCCCATCCTGTTGTTGTCGATTGTGGCCTGCGCCGTGGTTCTGCTGACCCGCTGTATCGATGCGGATGAGGCGTTTTCTTTTGTGGAAGGTCGCCTGTTGGCGTTGATCTTCGCGATGCTGGGCATAGGGGCTGCGCTTGACAGCTCGGGTGCGGTTTCTCTGATCGTCGAGGCCGTTGCGCCGGGGCTCAGTGTCTTGCCGCCATTCCTCATTATCTGGGCGATTTACCTGCTGACCTCGGTGCTGACGGAACTGGTTTCCAACAACGCCGTGGCGGTTGTGGTCACCCCGATCGCCATCGGTCTGGCTCAGGCGGTCGGAATAGATCCGCGCCCACTGGTCGTCGCGGTCATGGTGGCGGCTTCGGCATCTTTTGCTACTCCGATCGGATACCAGACGAACATGATGGTCTATGGCCCCGGGGGCTACAGGTTCACCGACTTCATGAAGGTCGGTGTGCCGCTGAACCTGACGGTCGGATTGTTGGCGTCTCTGCTGATCCCGTTGATCTGGCCGTTATGACATCGGCACAGATTTGCCGCTTTATCCGCGGCGTACTTGTAAATGTCGGATGAACAGCAATCTTTTGTAGAAATATTACTTCAAGGGGTACTGCCATGCTGACATTCGGCCGCACCATGTTTCCTGCGGTTGCTTTCGCCACCGTTTTGAGCGGCGCATCGCTTGCCGGAACCGTCGAAGGAACTGCAACCTACCGAGAGCGTATTGCGCTTCCGCCTGACACGACCTTGTTCGTCGAGCTTCAGGATATCTCATTGGCGGATGCGCCGGCCGAAACGCTTGCCGCGCAGAGATATGCCTTGACCGGTGTGCCGGCGCAGTTCGAACTGACCTATGATGACGCATTGATTCAGGACGGGCGCAGATACGCCGTGCGTGCTTCGGTCATGCAGGGGCAAAAGCTGTTGTTCACCACGGATACCGTTTATCCGGTACTGACACATGGGGCCGAGAATTCTGCTGACCTGCTGATGATACAGGTGCAACACCAAGGTGCCGCGATGCTGGAAAACACCGAATGGGTCGCTTCGGGCCTCAATGGTGCGGCTGTCGAGACAGAGAAACGTCCTGAACTTGCTTTTGGGCAGGGCGGGGCATTTTCAGGCAGCGGCGGTTGCAACCGGTTCAGTGGCCAGGCCGAGATTTCTGACAATCGGATTGCGTTCCCGGACAATATGGCTGCAACGCTCATGGCTTGCCCACCCCCGCTGGATGAGGTCGAGCGGCAGTTTCTCAAGGCGATGCAAAGTGTCACGACCTTCGCGATGCAAGGCAACGCGCTGGCCTTGCTGGATGCTCAGGGTGAGCCGGTGATCAAAATGATGCGCAAGTAATAGGGCAGGGCTGTCACGCGATGGCCCTCGATCGCCCGGCGTTGCGACCCGAAAAGATGCAGCCGCCCAGGAAGGTTCCCTCAAGCGCGTTGTAACCGTGATAACCACCGCCACCGAATCCGGCGACTTCGCCGGCTGCGAACAGGCCCGGCACAACCTGACCGTCGGCGCCGATCATCTGACTGTCCAGATTGGTCTGCAAACCGCCCAGTGTCTTGCGGGTCAGCACGTGCAGCTTGACTGCGATCAGCGGGCCGTTCTTTGGGTCCAGGAACTTGTGCGGTTTGGCGGTGCGGATCAGCTTGTCGCCGCGATAGTTGCGCGCCGCCAGGATCGCCATCATCTGCGCATCTTTTGAGAACGGATTGTCCACCTGTGAATCCCGTGCTTCGATCTGGGCGCGCAGATGCGCCTCGTCGATCAGACCCCCGCCCAGATGGTTCATGCCGCTCACCAGTTCGGTCAGCGTGTTGGCCACGACGAAATCCTCGCCGTGTTCCTTGAACGCCTCGACCGGTGCAGTTGCCTTGGAACCGGACAGAATGCGCTGACGGATCACCTCTTTCCAGCTGCCCGAGGTGAAATCGGGGTTCTGTTCGGACCCGGACAGAGCGAATTCCTTCTTGATGACCTTTTGGGTCAGAACAAACCAGCTGTATTCGTATCCAGTTTTCAGGATTTCCTTCAACGTTCCCAGCGTATCGAATCCCGGCAGGCAGGGCGGTTCCAGACGGTTTCCCTTGGCGTCGAACCACATTGAACTGGGGCCGGGCAGAATGCGAATGCCATGGGCGGGCCAGATCGGATCCCAGTTGCACACACCTTCGGTGTAATGCCACATACGGTCGCCGTTGATGACATGGCCACCGGCCTTTTCGCTGATGGCGATCATCCGACCATCCACATGGAAGGGCACACCCGCCACCATGTCCTTGGGCGGTTCGCCCAGGCGGTCGCGGGGCCAGTTCTGGCGCACCATCTCGAAATTGCCACCTATCCCGCCCGAGGTGACGATGACGGATGGTGCATAGACCTCGAACTCGCCCACCTCGTCACGGTTGGTCTTGCCGCCGCGTGGGGCCGCGTCATCGGCCAGAACCTCGCCCGAGACGCCCTTGGCCTCGCCGTTCTGCATGATGATATGGCTGACCTGATGGCGGAACTTCAGCTGGATCAGGCCGGCGCTGACATGGTCGCGGACCCGGCGGATGAAGTGCTCCAGCACGCCGGGTCCGGTGCCCCAGGTGATGTGAAAGCGCGGGACGGAATTGCCATGCCCGTTTGCATAAGACCCGCCACGTTCAGCCCAGCCCACGACCGAAAACCAGCGCAGGCCCATGTCATGCAGCCAGGGGCGCATTTCACCGGCGGCGAACTCGATGTAGGCCTCGGCCCATTTGCGGGGCCAGGTGTCTTCTTCGCGGTCAAACTGTGCGCTTCCCATCCAGTCGCGCAGCGCCAGATCGTGGCTGTCGCGGATACCCATGCGGCGTTGTTCCGGCGTGTCGACCATGAACAGGCCACCCAGGCTCCAGAAGGCCTGACCGCCCAGAAAACCTTCTGGTTCCTGATCGAGTATTATTACCTTTTTGCCTCGGTCGCCCAGTTCGGCTGCGGCGGCCAATCCGGCCAGACCAGCACCGATTACGATCGCATCAGCAGTGTTGTTTGTCATAACGGTCCTTTCAGCGCCTGCGGAACCAGACAAGAAACGGCAGAACCACGGCATACATCGTAATGCCATAAACCGCCGAGGGCAGGGCCAGCGGGCTGAACCCGCTTTCGGTATTCGTGATCAGCGCCGCCAGTGTAATGCCCAGCGTGGAGTTTTGAATTCCGGTTTCGATCGAGATCGTCTTGCACTCATTCCAGGACAGGTTTGATATCCGCGCCAGCCCCAACCCGATGAACAACAGGGCGATATTCAAAGAAATCAAGCCTGCGCCCATGATGCCAAGATTGTCGACGAACAATTGCCAGTTCCCGGCCAGTGCCGCGGCAACGATCAGCACGAACAAAACGGTCGCGAGCGTCGACAATCCCGGCTCTACGCGGTTTGCAAACCCTGTTGCAAAGTTGCGAACTCCGACCCCGATGCCCACGGGAAGCGTTGTTATCAGAAACAATGCAACAGCCAGCCCGGTGATCGAAACCTCGGGGGCTTCGTCGCCCATGAAATGCGCGATCGACCACGCGGCCAGTATTGGCACGGTCACCATCGACAAAAGGCTGATCACGGCGGTCAGGCTGACCGAAAGTGCGACATCGGCTTTGGCGAGCTTGGAGAGGATGTTGCTGGTTACGCCGCCCGGGCAAAAACTGAGCAGCATGAAACCAACCGCGATCTCGGGGGGCAATGCAAAGATTGTGACCGTCACGAAGGCCGCGACTGGCAAGAGAACAATCTGGCTTGCCGCCCCGATGGCAAAGGCGCGTCGCCGGCTCAGGACACGACGGAAGTCTGCCACCTCCAGCCCGATGCCAAGAGACAACATGATAATGGCAAGCGACACCGGCAAGCCGACATTCAAAAGCAAATCCAAGGACAACTCCTCCCAAAGTTGCGTCAGATCAGCCTATGCGAGGGGGCAAGGCGCAGGCAACCGCGCCGTTGGGTCATTCGTATCGTCGGACGAACCGGCGCAGGATCTCGCCCGGCTGCGTGACATCGGCCGAATGGCAGTGGTCGATTAGTTTTTGCGCGTCTTCAGGCGGGAAATAGCCGTGGTTCTTGTAGATATTGATGCGCTGTTCAAAATCCCTGGCGTCTGCTTCGGGGTGGAACTGCGTGGCGTATACGTTCTGCGCCCAACGGATCATCTGGAACGGGCAGGGGTCTGACGCGACAAGGTGAACGCATCCTTTCGGCAGAGCCTGAACCGCTTCCTTGTGGCCAACGAAAGCGTCGAAGGTGGGTTCCAACCCGGCGGTCAACGGATCCCGCTGCCCTTCCGGGGTCAAATGGCACGTGGATGGCCCAACGGGTTCGCCATACCGCGCCTTGCTGACGTCGCCGCCCAGATACGCCGCCAGAATGCCAAGGCCATAGCAGCAGCCCATGAACGGGTGATCTTGCGCGATGATCTGTGGCATCAACCCCATGATCGCAGCCTCGATCCGGGCATCCAGCGGGGATTTGGTCGCCGGGTCGTCACTGACGCATCCCGGTCCGCCGCCTACGATGACACCGGCATAGTCCGTGACATCCAACCCTTCTGGCAGGTCGTCGCAATCCAAACGGATGCGATGCGTCTGTTCAGGAGACAACACGCTCCGGTTCAGGATCGAGGCATATTCGGCATCGGACGCATCTGTTTCGGGGCGCAGTTGCAGGATCAAAAACGGTTTCATGCGCAGCCTTTACCCGTCACAGCGGCCAGAACACAAGAATGGCGGGAACAGAAACGGCTATGATCAGCACTTCCAGCGGCAATCCCATGCGCCAGTAATCTCCGAATCGATAGCCTCCGGGCCCCAGAACCAGCGTGTTGTTCTTGTGCCCGATAGGGGTCAGGAACGCAGCCGAGGCCGCAACGGCCACGGTCATCAGGAACGGGTCGGGTGACACCTCTAGCGTGCGCGCCATTTGTATCCCGACCGGCGCGGCGACAATGGCGGTGGCGGTGTTGTTCAACACGTCCGACAAAGTCATCGTGACAACCATCAATACGGTCAGAATGGCCCAAGCGGGCAGGCCATCGGTCAGCTGGATCAGGGCGTTTGCGATCAGTTCGGTGCCGCCCGAGGTCTCCAAGGCACTGCCCAGCGGGATCATCGAGCCCAGCAGTACGACCACCGGCCATTCGATGTGACTGTAAATGTCGGTGATCGGCATGATCTTGGTCAGCACATAGGCAATCACGACCAGCCCCAAAGCAATGGGCAGATAGATCAACCCAACACTTGCGGCCAAAACAGCTGCGGCAAACAGACCGATGGCCAGCCATGCCTTGTCGTTTGCAGTAACGTTCAGCCCGCGTCCGGCAAGGGGCAGGCAACCCAGCCATTCCGTAACATCCGCAGCGCGGTCGCGAGGGCAGAGCAGCAGCAGGATATCGCCCGGTTCCACCTCGGTCTTGCGGACCTGTTCGGTAATCCTGCGCCCCTGGCGTGAGATGCCCATCAAAACGGTGCTTTGCCGCCAGGCCAGCCCAAGCCCTTGTGCCGTGCGACCTGTGATGCGCGCGTTTTCCGGCACGACGACTTCGATCACTTCCAGCCCGTCACCCTCGGCCGTCAGCAACTCCTGCCGGCGCGTGTCCGAGAAGTCGAGATTGAGCGCCGCGCGAAACTCGTCCAGCGCCTCGGGTCTGGCTTCCAGAACCAGCGCGTCACCTTCCTGCAAAACGGCGTGCGCCGACCGGCCATAGCGACGCTTGCCATCCCGGATTAATCCGATGATGGCCACGTCCGATTTCTCGGCCACTTCATAAAGCTCGCTGACCCGTTTGCCGATATGGGCGGATTCCGGGGGAACGGTCAGCTCGGCGATGTATTCGGCCAAGGTTTCCGATGTCTCGGCCTGCGGTCCGCGATTGGGGATCAGGCGCCAGCCCACCAGTGCGACAAAGGCAAGACCGGTGATTGCGGCCAGCCCACCGACCGGGGCAAAATCGAACATGTGAAACGGCTCGCCCAGTGTTTCGGCCCGGATCGACGCGATGATGATGTTCGGAGGCGTGCCGATCAGTGTGGCCATCCCCCCCAGAATGGTGGCAAAGCTCAGCGGCATCAGCGACAGGCCCACCGATCGTCCGGCCTTGCGTGCGGTCTGGATGTCCACGGGCATCAGCAGCGCCAGTGCTGCCACGTTGTTCATAAAGGCCGACAGAACCGCGCCGATCCCGCCCATCAGGGCGATATGCGCACCCAAGCCCCGCGAGGCATCAACCAGCGTGCGGGTGATCAGGAACACTGCTCCGGACCGGACTAAACCGGCAGAAACCACCAAAACCAGCGCCACGATGATGGTCGCGGGATGGCCGAACCCGGCAAAGGCAACATCCACGGGCACGACGCCCAGCACGACGCCGATCATCAGCGCGGCAAAGGCCACAAGGTCGTATCGAAACCGGCCCCACAGCAGCATTCCGAAGACGGTGATGAAAAGCGCAAAAAGAATGATCTGGTCTGTCGTCATGTCGTCACCATACTAGCCGGTGAAGCCGTCGCAAGCCGCTCTCTTGATCCTGCCCCCTGCAAACGTCTATATGAGCGCCGAACACGCAATCACGATGACGAGGACGCATTATGGCAGGCCACTCAAAATGGGCCAACATCCAGCACCGCAAGGGGCGTCAGGACGCCGCGCGGTCCAAACTGTTTTCCAAACTGTCGAAAGAGATCACCGTTGCCGCCAAGATGGGCGACCCCGATCCCGACAAGAACCCGCGCTTGCGTCTGGCCGTGAAAGAGGCCAAGTCGAACTCGGTTCCCAAGGATGTGATTGACCGCGCGATCAAAAAGTCCACCGCCGGTGAAGGCGACGATTACGAAGAAATCCGCTATGAGGGCTATGGCCCCAACGGCGTGGCCGTGATTGTTGAAACCATGACGGACAACCGCAACCGCACCGCGTCGACCGTGCGTTCGACCTTTTCCAAGAACGGCGGAAATCTGGGCGAGACGGGCTCGGTCGGGTTTATGTTTGAACGCAAGGGCGAAGTGATTTACCCGGCAACGGCGGGTGACGCAGACACCATTTTCGAAGCCGCCATCGAGGCCGGCGCGGAAGATGTCGAAAGCTCAGAGGATGGCCACATCATCTGGTGTGCGGATACGGATCTGAACGACGTTTCGAACGCGTTGGAAGCTGCGCTGGGTGAATCGGAATCCACCAAATTGGTCTGGAAGCCGACCACCACGACCGAGCTGGGTCTGGAAGACATGCAAAAGCTGATGAAGCTGGTGGATGCGCTGGAAGACGATGACGACGTACAGCGTGTCACGACCAATTTCGAAGCCTCGGATGAGGTGATGGCACAGCTCTGAGCCGTTGCGGATCTTGACGGCGAAACCCGGCTCAACCGCCGGGTTTTTTCGTTTTCGGACGGTTTCGAAGAGTTGTTGGCTGAACCCTTCGAAACGCATAGGCTGGAAAAACCCGGAATTTTCGAGACAACGCCACCGAAAGATCCACGATGGATGCGACTGCTGAAAAGGCCAAGCGAAACGTGCCGGTTCTTGCTGGGCAGAGTATCGTGTCTCAGGTTGCGTGGACTCTGGGCAGCCCATCGGTGGTTTTGCCGTTTCTGGCCGTGTCATTCGAATTGCCGATGTTCGTGGCGGGCGCGCTGGTTTCGGTGCGAATGATTGGCAGCATGATTTCCGATTTCTTTCTGGCGCAATCCGTCGCGGCGAAATCGCAAAAGAAACGCGCAATCGCTCTGACCGAAGCGATCATCGGATCCTGTCTGGTCCTGGCAATGGTGGCCGCCGCGACCGGGGTCGTTCCGTTGATCGCAGTGGTTTTCGTGGCGGTCTTTTTCGTGATCGGTCTTGTGGACGAGGTGCAGAACCTGATGTTCACCGATCTGCTGGGCGATCATGTCCACTCGCGTTCGCGCATGGTCCTGCATTACCTGCAACTTGGGGGCGGAGGCCTGTGTGCCATCGGTCTTGCCATGCTGGTGCATCAGATCACCAAGGAAAACCCACCTTTTTCGCGCCATTCAACCATGATCGGCGTATCGGTTGCGTTTTTCATGCTGTCAGGGCTTTTGATGCTGGCCATGACAGAGAATGCCCGCTCGGCGGAGCCGGCAAACAAGACCGGACCCAAAGCAAAGCTGTCGTTCAAGGCCAATGCCCGGGGTATTCTTGGCATGTTCGAATACTCGTGGTTTCGGCGTTACATGGTCATGCGAATGTTGTTGGTGGCTGTTTCGCTTTCTGTCCCGTTCTTCGCGCTGATCGCGGCCGAGGCGCATCACGGCTCGGCCAAGGGGCTGACCGCAATGATTGTTTCATCTGCTTCGGGCTATCTTGTGTCCGGGCCGTTGTGGCAGGTCGTGAACATGAAGTCTCATCGTGCCGTAATGGTGGTCGGGACACTGATGGTGGCCGCAACCGGCGGTGTTCTTCTGGCATTTCACTACTTGGGTATCGATCACGATGTGCATCTGCACGCGATCGCGCTGTTTGTCGTCACCGTTGCGGTGACCGGGATCAGCAGCGCGCGCAAGCTCTATTTCCTGGACGTCGCGCCCAAGGAACAGCGCGTTCAGGGATCAGCCGCGATCAAGTCTTTTACCCGTTTGTTGGCGGTGCTGCTTTCGGCGGCCTTGGCCGCAGTCGCCCATATGCACGAGGTTGTATTGGCCGTCGCGTTCATAGTCGCAGCCAGCCTGGTGGCCTGCGTGACATGCTACCTGACAATGTTGCCCGACCGAAAGGACGCCTCTGGCACACAGGGCTGATGCGGCTCCGCTCAGAAAAAGGAAGAAATCTCGTCCAAGGGCTTTTTCAGCTTTGCAACGGACGGCACGGTCGCGGTTTCCGAGGGATGTCCAACTGCTATGATCATTGTCGGTTTCTCTGAAGCGGGCCGACCCAGCGCATCAGTCAGAAACCGCATCGGATTCGGGGTATGTGTCAACGTGCTGAGACCGGCGTGATGCAATGCCGCCAGCAGAAAGCCGGTGGCAATGTTCACACTTTCGGGCACGTAGTAATTCTTGTACCGCGTCCCGTCTTCGAATTGCCCCCAGCGTTGGGCAAAGACCACGATCAGCCACGGGGCGACGGTCAGATGTTCCTTGACCGCGTTTGTCCCGATGGGTTCCAGAGCCTTGATCCATTCATCGCCCGCCCCTCCCGCGTAAAAGCGACGCTCTTCTTCTTCGGCTTCCTCGCGGATGCGCAGTTTCAGCTTGGGGTCCGAGACGGCAGCAAAATGCCAGGGCTGGTGGTTTGCACCTGACGGGGCCGTTCCCGCGGTGCGCAGGCAGGTTTCGATCACATCACGAGCCACCGGGCGCGTCGAGAAATCCCGAACGGTATGACGCCGCCGCATCTTTTCAAAGAAAGCTGCAGCCGCGTCCTGCATGTCCGCATCACTGATCTCGCATCGGTCGGGCAGGGGAATGGGGTCATAACTGAGGGTGTCGCGCGAGAACATTGGTTCCTCCAATCGAATGAGTCGGACTATTTGACTTGTGATGGTAGCAAAACCCGTTGCGCAGCATGCTGGACCGCTTGTGTAAGGGGTTTGAGCGCCGGGGCAAGAACCCGCCCGACCTGCCAGCTGAGCGCGATGTCCAGTGGCGCATCGGGAACGATCGGGCTCAGCAGCCCACGCTCCATGGCATCTTGCGCAAGGGCTGCGGGGTTCATGCCCCAGCCAATCCCGGCGATTGCGGCATCAACGAACCCTTGCGAAGATGGCAGGAAGTGGAAAGGCGGTGACAGATGTTTGCCGGTGTGATTTGCGATCCACGCTTTTTGCAGACCGTCCTTCCTGTTGAAGACAAGGCAAGGCGCTTTGCTGAGGGTTTCCTCGGTCACGCCGTTCTTGAACCAGGTGTTGACAAATTTCGGGCTGGCGGTGGGCAGATATCTCAACACGCCCAGCTCAATCGCGTCGCAACCGCTCACTGTTTGTCCGCCGACGGTGACGGCGGCGCTGACCTCGCCGCGCCTCAGCCAGTCCGCCGAATGGTCCTGATCGTCGATCACAAGGTCGAACAGCATGTCGGGCACCCGCGCCATCGCGTCAATGAACCAGGTGGCCAGAATGTCGGCGGGTACCGCAACGCGAACCCGCGCGGACCCGGGTTCTTGTACCAGAGTCAATTCCCGAGCCAGCTGCGCCTCCAGCAGACCGACATCTTCGGCGTAACGTGCGATGCGCTGCCCTGCTGGCGTTCCGGTGCAAGGGGTTCCCCGATGGATGAGCGAGGCGCCCACGCGATCCTCCAGCGCTTTTATCCGCTGGGATATCGCCGAAGGGGTTACAGCCAGTTCCGCCGCCGCCGCATCAAAGCTGCCATGGCGCAGAATGGCTGACAAAGCGGCCAATTGGTGAGGGTCCAGCAGCATTAGCAAAACTTAACTGAGGGCAACATCTTTAATTTGATAGATCGTATCGCGGCCATTAGTCAACGCAATGGCAACGCAGGAGGTACCATGCCTACATCCGTGATCGCCGGTTTCGCACTGGGTTTCAGCCTGATCCTCGCCATCGGGGCGCAGAACGCCTTTATTCTGAGGCAGGGCTTGCGCCGCGAGCATGTGTTTTTTCTGTGCCTTACCTGCGCGGTGTCTGATGCCATCCTGATCGGAGCAGGCGTGGCAGGTTTTGGCACCCTGGCACAGGCCGCACCCTGGTTCGAAACCGTGATGCGATACGGTGGGGCGGCATTCCTGATCTGGTATGGCCTGCGCAGTCTTAGGTCGTCCTGGCTGGGTGGCTCGGTGATGGAAATCGGCAATGGCAGGCGAACCAGCCTCAAGGCCGCGCTGCTGACGGTTTTCGCGTTCACCTGGCTGAACCCGCATGTATATCTGGATACGGTCGTGCTGATCGGTTCGATCTCGGCCCAATATGACGACCGGCTTGGTTTCGCCCTCGGCGCGATGACATCCAGCTTTGTATTCTTCTTTTCGCTTGGCTATGGGGCAAGCATCCTGTCGCCTGTTTTTGCGCGCCCCAGGGCGTGGCAGGTGCTGGACGCAGGGATTGGCGTGGTCATGTTGGGTATCGCGCTGAAACTTGTTACCATGTGAAGGGTTGTTCCCGGCCGGGTTTCGGTGTTCAACCTTGAACATGACTTCATCCACCGTATCGTCCCGCCCGCTTGCCGGCATGTTCTGGATGTTCGCCGCCGGCTTGTCCTTTGTTGTGATGACCGCGCTGGTGAAGTCGCTGGGCACATCGATGAATTCCATCCAGGCCGCCTTTCTGCGATATGTGCTGGGGTTGGTGTTTCTGTTGCCGGCCATGCGGTCGATCATGGCGACGCATCTGACCCCCCGCCTGCTGACGCTTTTCGGTCTGCGAGGCATCGTGCATGCGGTTGCGGTCATGCTCTGGTTCTTTGCGATGACACAGATCCCACTGGCCGAAGTTACAGCCATGAATTACATGACACCGGTTTACGTCACACTGGGGGCGGCCCTGTTTTTGGGCGAAAAGCTGGCCTTTCGCCGGATTGCTGCGATTCTGGTCGCTCTGATTGGCGTCCTGATCATCCTGCGGCCCGGGTTTCGCGAAGTGTCATCAGGCCATCTGGCCATGCTGGGAACGGCCCTGACCCTTGGGGGGTCGTATTTATTGGCCAAGATTCTGGTGCGTGACGTACCGCCCGCCGTCGTTGTGGCACATCTGTCGATCTGGGTGACCATTGCCTTGATACCCTTTGCGATCGCCGTTTGGACGCAGCCAAGCCTGCGGGATATCGGGGTTCTTTTTCTGGTGGCCAGCTTTGCGACCGCCGGGCACTATTTCATGACCCTGGCGCTTCAGGCGGCGCCAGTGGCCGTCACGCAGCCGGTGACGTTTCTTCAGCTGATATGGGCCACGATCCTGGGCGCTGCGGTTTTCCATGAAAGCGTTGACGTTTGGGTTGTCGCGGGCGGCACGCTGATCCTTGCCGCCGTGAGCTTTATCTCATGGCGCGAATTCGTGTTGAACCGCCGGGACTTGACGCCTCCGAGTATTGCGCCGAAGCTGTAACGACACCGCTCCCTGATTTTTCATTAATTGACGAGTCAATAAAAACCCCCTAGCGTGGTCCCGTGACGCCTGTTCAAGGGGAGAACGATGCCAAAAGTCGGAATGGAGCCAATCCGCCGGGATGCGATTGTTCGCGCGACAATCGCTGAGCTGGGCTTGAAGAAATCCCTTGATGTAACGGTCAGTCAGATTGCCAAACGTGCCGGCATGTCCAGCGCGCTGGCGCACCACTATTTCGGCGGCAAGGATCAGATCTTTCTGGCCGCCATGCGCCGGATCCTCTCGGACTTTGGCGAAGAAGCAAGGGGCGAGTTGAAAGCGGCTGCGGCGGACGAAAGGGCGCAGGCGATCGTCAGGGCGTGTTTTGCGCCTTCTTGTTTCACACCCGATGTGATCGCGGCCTGGATGACCTTCTACGTGCTGGCTCAGACCAATGATGACGCCCTGCGCCTGTGGCAGATCTATCAGGCCCGCATCAAATCCAATTTGACCCACGCCCTGCGGCACAAGTTGGCTGACCCGCAAGAGGCGGCCGAGAACATGGTTGCCCTGATTGACGGGCTGTACATCCGCGCCGCACTCAGCGCCCCTGAAGAACCGCAACTGGCCGTGAACCACGCGATGCGTGTGCTCAACACTCTGCTCGAGGCTGAAAAATGACAAAACCGAACATTCTGATCCTGATGGTGGATCAGCTCAACGGGACTCTCTTTCCAGACGGTCCCGCTGATTGGCTTCACGCTCCGAACCTGAAGAAACTGGCGGAACGGTCAACCCGATTTGCCAACGCTTACACGGCGTCGCCCTTGTGCGCGCCCGGGCGGGCCAGCTTCATGTCCGGTCAATTGCCGTCGCGCACCGGCGTCTATGACAACGCGGCCGAGTTTCGCAGCGATATCCCCACATACGCGCATCACCTGCGCCGCGCGGGCTATTATACCTGCCTGTCGGGCAAGATGCATTTCGTCGGTCCCGATCAGCTGCACGGGTTCGAAGACCGCCTGACTACCGACATCTACCCGGCCGATTTCGGCTGGACCCCGGATTACCGCAAGCCGGGTGAACGCATCGACTGGTGGTATCACAACATGGGGTCCGTCACTGGCGCGGGCGTTGCCGAGATTTCCAACCAGATGGAATATGACGACGAGGTCGCCTATAACGCCAAGGGCAAGCTTTATGATCTGGCACGCGGCAAGGATGACCGCCCGTGGTGCGTGACCGTCAGCTTCACGCACCCCCATGACCCATATGTTGCCCGCCGCAAATACTGGGACCTTTACGAAGATTGCGCACATCTGCTGCCCGAGGTCGCCGATCTGGGTTATGACAATCAGGACCCCCACGCCAAGCGCATCTTCGATGCCAATGACTGGCGCAGTTTCGACATCACCCAAGAAGATATCCGCAAGTCGCGTCGCGCCTATTTCGCCAATATCTCCTATCTGGACGACAAGATCGGCGAAATCCTCGAAGTGCTGGAAACCACCCGGCAAGAGGCGATCATCCTGTTCGTTTCGGATCACGGCGACATGCTGGGTGAACGCGGGTTGTGGTTCAAGATGAACTTCTACGAAGGCTCGGCGCGTGTGCCGCTGATGATCGCCTCGCCTGATCTGCCCGCCGGCCGGATAGATGCTCCGGTATCGACAATAGACGTAACGCCGACCCTGGGGGCGTTGGCCGGCGTAGACATGGCCGAGATCGCCCCCTGGACCGATGGCGAAAACCTCGTGCCGCTGGCACTGGGCGAAGAACGAACCACACCGGTGGCCATGGAATACGCGGCCGAGGCATCCTACGCGCCGCTGGTCTCATTGCGATATGGCAAGTGGAAATACAATCGCTGCGCATTGGACCCCGATCAGTTGTTTGACCTTGAAGCCGACCCGCACGAACTGAACAACCTGGCCGACAGCCCCGAACACGCAGGTACGCTGCAAACACTGTGTGCCAAATCCGAGGCCCGTTGGGATCTGGATCGCTTCGACGCCGATGTCCGCGCCAGCCAGGCGCGGCGCTGGGTTGTGTACGAAGCGCTGCGGCAGGGCGGCTACTACCCGTGGGATTATCAGCCGCTGCAAAAAGCGTCGGAACGCTACATGCGCAATCACATGGATCTCAACATCGTCGAGGAAAACGCCCGGTTCCCGCGCGGCGAATAACCTCTTCATCTTTTCGAAAATACTCCCGCCGGAGGCATCCAACCTTCTCGGTGGGGCAGGAGTTGTGGAAATGGAAGCAGATTTTGTCATCGTCGGCGCAGGGTCCGCAGGCTGCGCAATGGCATATCGTCTGAGCGAGGCGGGGGCCTCGGTTCTGGTGATCGAACACGGCGGCACCGATATGGGGCCGTTCATTCAGATGCCGGCGGCGCTGAGCTATCCGATGAACATGTCGCGCTATGACTGGGGGTATCAGTCCGAGCCCGAGCCGCACCTGAACAACCGTCGCCTGGCCTGTCCGCGCGGCAAGGTGATCGGCGGGTCGTCCTCGATCAATGGCATGGTCTATGTTCGCGGCCACGCGCGCGATTTCGACACCTGGGCCGAGATGGGGGCTGACGGTTGGTCTTACGCGGATGTTTTGCCTTATTACAAACGGATGGAGACCTGGCACGACGGCGGCCATGGGGGCGATCCGGCTTGGCGTGGCACTGACGGTCCGTTGCACGTGTCGCGCGGCCCGCGCGAAAACCCGTTGTTTCAGGCCTTTGTGGACGCAGGTCAGCAGGCCGGTTACGAAGTCACGGGTGACTACAACGGTGAAAAGCAGGAAGGCTTTGGCCCGATGGAGCAGACCGTCTGGAAGGGGCGGCGCTGGTCTGCGGCGAATGCCTATCTGAAACCCGCGCTCAAGCGGGACAATTGCGATATCGTGCGCGGTCTTGCGTCTCGGGTTGTCATGGAAGACGGTCGCGCCATTGGGGTCGAACTGATCCGTGGCGGCAGGAAAGAAGTCATCAGGGCCCGGCGCGAAGTCGTTCTGGCTGCATCGTCGATCAATTCGCCCAAGCTGCTGATGTTGTCCGGTATCGGCCCAGCAGCGCATCTGGCCGAGCATGGGATCGACGTCGTGGCGGATCGCCCGGGGGTTGGTGCCAACCTACAGGACCATCTGGAGCTGTACATTCAACAGGCGTCGCTGCAACCGATCACGCTCTACAAGCACTGGAACCTGGTCAGCAAGGGCCTGATCGGGGCGCAATGGCTGTTTACCAAAACGGGATTGGGCGCATCGAACCAGTTCGAAAGCGCGGCGTTCATCCGGTCGAAACCGGGCGTGGAATACCCCGACATTCAATACCACTTCCTGCCGATTGCGGTTCGCTATGATGGGCAGGCCGCTGCCGAGGGGCACGGGTTTCAGGCGCATGTCGGCCCGATGCGGTCGCCGTCACGCGGGGCGGTCACATTGCGCTCGGCCCAAGCCGCAGACGCGCCGGTGATCAAGTTCAACTACATGAGCCATGAAAAGGATTGGGAGGATTTCCGCACCTGTATCCGACTGACCCGCGAAATCTTTGGACAAGCCGCCTTCAAGCCCTTTGCGGGCAAGGAAATCCAGCCCGGTGCCGCGGTTCAAACGGATGAAGAACTGAACGCCTTTATCGCGGAACATGCGGAAAGCGCCTATCACCCCTGCGGTACGTGCCGGATGGGGCGCGCGGATGACAAGAGTGCGGTAGTCGACCCCCAAGGCCGTGTCATCGGCGTGGACGGGTTGCGCGTTGCGGACAGTTCAGTCTTTCCGCAGATCACCAACGGCAACCTGAACGCGCCGTCTATCATGGTGGGTGAAAAAGTGTCGGATTCGCTTTTGGGCAAAGATCCGTTGCCGAAGGCCAATGATCGTCCGTGGATTCACCCCAACTGGGCAACCGCTCAACGTTAACCTTTCTAAACGGCCCCCGGTTGAATGCGCGTGAAATACCGCGCATATCGGGGGCATGTTAAGGATTTGTTTAGCCTTTGTTCTTCTGCTTCCAGGTCTGACCCATGCCGCAGAGCAACTTGCAGGTCGGGTCCACGTAATCGATGCGGACACCTGGAATGTCGGTGGTGTACGGGTGCGGCTGCACAGTATCGATGCGCCCGAACTGGATCAGACCTGTCAGGATTCCGACGGATCAAGCTGGCCGTGCGGGGCGTGGGCCACTCATATGGTTCGGGAACAGTTTCAGGGACGGATGACCACTTGTGTCCCGGTGGATCGGGATCGCTACGGTCGCATCGTTGCTCGGTGCAGCGTGGAGCGCGAAGACGTCGCCGCCCGGATTGTAGAGCAGGGCTTGGCCTTTGCGTACCGCAAATATTCGGACACGTATGCAGGTGCCGAACAGGTCGCGAGGATTGAAAACAGGGGATTGCACAAGACACAGATACAGGTGCCTTGGGTCCACAGGGCACGCAAGAAACCGAAATCCTCTGAAACATGCCTAATCAAAGGAAATGTTTCGTCAAAGGGCGAAAAGATCTTTCACGAACCGGGGCAGAGGTACTATGCCAAAACCCGGATCAGTGCAGCCAAGGGCGAGCGATGGTTCTGCTCTGCTGCCGAAGCACGTGCAGCGGGTTGGCGTGCTGCGCGACGCTGAATTCTGAATTTTTCCTGTATGA
This sequence comes from Ruegeria sp. HKCCD6428, assembly GCF_013110595.1. Taxonomy (NCBI): domain Bacteria; kingdom Pseudomonadati; phylum Pseudomonadota; class Alphaproteobacteria; order Rhodobacterales; family Roseobacteraceae; genus Ruegeria; species Ruegeria sp. HKCCD6428. The sequence goes on along the minus strand of NZ_WVQX01000004.1, from coordinate 305,770 downwards.
AATTGATCCGCGTCAAAGTGGGCGGCGCGTCACGCTTCTACTACTGATATGCAACGACATATGAAGGAGCGAACAGACATGTCCCACACCCCGCATGAACTGGCCGAAGAGTTTCCGGACAAGGTTGAACTGATGAGCCAGCTCAAGCAAACGGACGCGCATTTTGCCCGTCTGGCTGATGAGTATCACGAGGTCAATCGCGTTGTGCATCGGGCCGAAACCAATGTCGAACCTATGGAAGACCTGGCCGAAGTTGATTTACGCAAGAAACGGGCTGCGCTGAAAGACGAAATCTGGGCGATTTTGTCCAAGGCCTGAACACCAGTGCCGGGGCACTCGCTGTCCCGGCCCGGGTCGGGCTCCCCCGGTTAATTTCTGGCCATACGAAATCAGGTGACTTCGTAGGGCAGGGTGCCGCGCGTATGGGTGTCGATGCTGAGACGGCGTTCCAGCGGCGGGACTGAACGCTGATGGCAGTTTTGCCGCTCGCAGATGCGGCAGGAAATGCCGATGGGCTCGTAAGCGCTGGCGTTGTTTATGTCGAGGTTATCGGCATAGACAAGCGCCGGGGCGTGGCGCACCTCGCACCCCAGCGCAATTGCGTACCGCCTGACCGGTGCGCCGAATGAACCACCTGATTTCGACACATCCCGAGCCAGCGAGATGTAACGCACACCATCCGGCGTTTCTGCCAGTTGCCGAAGGAAGTGTCCCGGCGTTTCAAAGGCCCGATGTACGTTCCAAAGGGGGCAGGCGCCACCGAACCGTGCAAATTGCAGACGCGTGGCCGAGTGCCGTTTCGTGATCGTTCCGGCCTGATCCACGCGGACAAAAAAGAACGGGATACCTTTTGCACCCGGGCGTTGCAGCGTTGACAGTCTATGCGCAACCTGCTCGATCGATGCGCCGAACCGGTTGCTGAGCAGCTCCAGATCGTGGCGATCTTCCTGAGCGGCGGTCAGGAATGCGGAATAGGGCATCAAGGAAGCGCCGGCGAAATAATTGGCAAGGCCGATCTTGGCGATGGACCGCGCCTCTTCGCTTTGGAACTTGGCAAAATCCAGTGTCGCTTCCAGCAGTTTGTCCTGACTGATCAATGCGACCTGCAACAGCAGTTGAAACACTTGCGTTTGCGGGGTCGAGCGGGAGGAAAGGCGCAGGATTTTGCTTTCGGCGTCATAGGTGCGCAAAGGGGCGATGTCAGAGAACATCACTTGAATGCCACGCTCAGTCAGGCTGTTCAAAGCCGCCTGCCGGATACTGCCCGGGTTTTCAGCGCGATTGGCGAACAGCTCTGCCGCCCGGTCCACGGCGTCGATGTAGTTGTCGCAATAATGGAAGAAGTCCCGCACCTCTTCCCAGGGGCTGGCCTGCATTCGGGCGTCTTCTCGCCCCAAGGCTTCGTCCAGTGAGGCGAGGCGTTCATGCGTTTGCCGGTAGGTTTTGTGCAATTCGATAAATGCGCGGGCCAATGCCGGCGCGTTTGATGCCGTCAGGCGTAAATCGGCAAGTGGCGGCAGAATATCCGCAAAAACCGGGTCGGCCAAAGCTTCGCGCATGTCCGACACCAGTCGCTCGCTGTCGCCGGTGCTGAGCTCGGTGACATCCATGCCGAATTCTTGTGCCAGAGCCAACACAACCGTGGTCGAGATCGGCCGGTTGTTGTTCTCCATCTGGTTCAGATATGGGAGTGAAACACCCAGTTTCGCCGCGAATTCGCGTTGTGTAAGGGCCAGTCGCGTGCGCATTTCACGCAGTTTCGCGCCGGCATAGAGCTTTTGGGTGGCCATGAGGTGCCTTTGCAAGTTTTCTGTTTTGGAAGATTAACTTTGCAAAGTTTTCGGGGCAAGTCGTTACAGCCCCAATTGACGCTCTCGCCGAATGACGGATCCAATTGCGAAAATCGCCAGAACTGCAGAGGTTAGCATCAGCCAGAGCAAGGGCATGGCGCCGGTTTCCCGGGTCAGCAGGGTGCCTGCCAACGCGCTCAGGCCCGCGCCGCCGCCCAGCATGATTGCGCCGCTCAGCCCTGAGGCGGTTGCGGCCAGATGCGGACGAACGGACAATGCGCCGGAGGTGGCATTGGGAATGGCCATGCCGTTTCCGACGCCCACAAAGGTCATCAAGCTGAAAAAGCTGAGTGCGGTGCCCAGACCTGTGAGGAACAAGGATGCCGAAAGCGCAACGCCCAAGGCGTTCAGCAGGCTGCCCCACAGCACCATCCGGTTGATGCCAATCTGTACGGAAAAGCGACCGCTCAGAAAGTTGCCAACAAAATAGCCCACTGCGGGGGCACCGAAATAAATGCCGACCTGTGCCGCGCTTAGTCCGAACAGCTCGGTTCCAATAAAGGGCGCACCACCGAGATAGGCAAAGAACGTGCCCGAAGACAACGCGCAGGACAGTGAATAGCCCCAGAACCGTGGCGAGGTCAGAAGTTCAGGGTATTCCTTGAACTGCTGAACAAGGGTCTTGCCGCTTTTGGCTGACGTTTCGCCAAAATCCGCGAAGGTCAAGGCAAGCGTCAAGGCGCCCAGGCCGAAAGGCAGCCAGAAATTCGCTTTCCAGCCAAAGCTTTCCTCCAGCAGGCCGCCGATCGCCGGGCCGATCATCGGGACCACGGCCATACCCATTGTCACGTAACCGATCATCGATGCCGCCTGATCCTGATCGTACATATCCCTTACCGCGGCCCGGCTGAGAACCATGCCGACAACCACGACCGCCTGGCACATTCTGAACGCCAGAAAGATTTCAACGTTGGGCGCATAGATGCATCCAAGCGTGGCCAGCAGGAACAAGCCGATCCCCCACAGCAGAACAGGCCTGCGACCAGCCTTGTCTGCGAGCGGCCCGATCAGGATTTGCAGAACGGCATTGACCAGAAGATACAACGCGATCGACAACTGCATGACCTTGTAATCGGCGCCGAAATACGCTGCCATGTTCGGCAGGCTCGGCAGAAACAGGTTCATGCTCAGCGCAGACAAGCCCGCGAGCAATACAAGTGTCGCCAATGTGGGTGGTGTGCGGCGAACCGCGCGAGAGCTGAACTGCATGGTTCACATGTATAGTCATGGAATTCTGGATTGCCAGCCATCCAGTTATCTCAACGAGAGACTTTGCAAGTTTACAGTTATCCAGATTGTTGTTGCTGAATATTTGCAAATTTGCCGAAAAGAGCTTTGGATGAGAGGCGCAAAGGGGTAGGGTCCCGGCAAATTTTACAGGGGATAATCGTCATGAAAGACATCCTTTCCGAGTTGGAAAACCGCCGCAACGACGCACGACTGGGCGGCGGGCAGAGGCGGATCGATGCCCAGCATGCGCGCGGAAAGCTGACGGCGCGAGAGCGGATCGAGTTGCTGCTGGATGAGGGCAGCTTTGAAGAATTCGACATGTTCGTCAGTCATCGTTGCACCGAATTCGGAATGGAAAAACAAAAACCTGCGGGTGATGGCGTTGTCACGGGTTGGGGCACCATCAACGGACGCATGGTCTATGTGTTCAGCCAGGACTTTACGGTCTTTGGTGGGTCGCTGTCCGAGACGCATGCCCAGAAAATCTGCAAGATCATGGATATGGCGGTGCAAAACGGTGCACCGATTGTCGGAATCAACGACTCGGGCGGTGCGCGAATCCAGGAAGGTGTGGCATCTCTGGCGGGTTATGCCGAAGTGTTTCAGCGCAACATCACGGCCTCGGGTGTGGTTCCGCAGATCAGCGTAATCATGGGCCCATGCGCCGGCGGTGCGGTTTACAGCCCCGCGATGACTGACTTCATTTTTATGGTCAAAGACACGTCATACATGTTCGTGACGGGCCCCGACGTGGTCAAAACGGTCACCAACGAGGTTGTAACGGCCGAAGAACTGGGTGGTGCCTCGACCCACACCAAGAAATCCTCGGTCGCCGACGCCGCGTTCGAAAACGATGTGGAAGCATTGGCAGAAGTGCGCCGACTGGTGGACTTCCTGCCGCTCAACAACCGCGAGAAACCTCCGGTGCGTCCGTTCTTTGATGACCCTCACCGGATCGAGGATTCGCTGGACACTCTGGTTCCGGACAATCCGAACACGCCCTACGACATGAAGGAACTCATCACCAAGATAGCCGATGAAGGCGATTTCTACGAAATTCAGGAAGATTTCGCCAAGAACATCATCACCGGCTTTATTCGGCTGGAAGGTCAGACCGTTGGTGTCGTGGCGAACCAACCGATGGTTTTGGCAGGATGTTTGGATATCGACAGTTCGCGCAAGGCGGCGCGGTTCGTGCGGTTCTGCGACTGTTTCGAAATTCCGATCCTGACGCTTGTCGATGTTCCGGGCTTTCTGCCGGGCACACAGCAGGAATATAGCGGCGTGATCAAGCACGGCGCAAAGCTGCTTTATGCATATGGCGAGGCGACCGTGCCCAAGGTCACGGTGATCACGCGCAAGGCGTATGGCGGTGCCTATGTTGTTATGGCGTCCAAACATCTGCGCGGCGATTTCAACTATGCCTGGCCGACAGCCGAAATCGCGGTGATGGGTGCCAAGGGTGCAACCGAGATTATTCATCGGGCAGATCTGCATGATGCGGAAAAGACCGCACAGCATGTCGCCGATTACGAAGATCGGTTTGCGAACCCCTTTGTCGCCGCCGAACGCGGTTTCGTCGACGAGGTGATCATGCCGCATTCTACCCGCCGGCGCGTGTCCAGAGCCTTTGCCAGTTTGCGCGGCAAACAGCTGAAGAACCCTTGGAAAAAGCACGACAATATTCCGCTTTGAGCCATTCGGGGCGGCGTTGTCCGCCCCGGTTGTTGGCACTGGCAGTCCGATTTTTAGCGAAAATGCTCAAAATTGCGGCGGAATTGACAAAAAGCGACAAATAGTTGAATGATCCGACCCGTCAGACATAGAACCGCGCAGGCCAAAAGCACTGCGCGCGCGATCCCGGAAGGAGGAGCCTGCCTTCGGTGGGTCCGGGATCGTGCCATATGTCTGGTGTTGTGTGCGCTCGGCGTTCCTGTTTTTGCCCAGACAGACAGTTCATTGCCGGTGCCGTCCGGTCAGCCGGTGCATCTGAGCGATGTCCTGCTGGACAACAACCCCGGTGAGCTTTGGGTGCGCTTTCGATTTGTCGCCCCGAAGATCGGAGCGTCAGTGGGACGGATCGGCTATGACGTGGCGTCCAAGGATATGGAGCATCTGTGCCAGGTTCTAGCCGTTCCTTATGTGGCTCTGCACGAATTGCAGCCATCCAGAGTTGTCATTTCCCTGTCTGATCGCCCGGTGGAATTTGGCGACACCGCTCCGGACGCGACACAGTATTTTGAAGCCTACCGGCTTGAGCAGTCCCGGTGTATCTGGGAAGGGCTTTGACCATGAACTTACGCTGTCATGACGTCAAAGCTTCTCAGACCAACGGTGCGGCTTTGGAGATGCGCAACATGATCCCATCCAAGTTCGGGTTCGAACTATTTTTGTCTGCAAAACAAAGCTGTGGAGTGTCGCCATGCTGAAACATCGCGGGTTTCCGGGGCGTCTTTCAGGCACCGATTTTCAGTTCACTATTCGCCGCGCCAATCCCAAAGGCGTCACACCGCTTACGCGGCGGGAACGGTTCCGGGATCGCAAACCGGCGGACAAACGTGCCGATGCCGCCTTCATGGAGGCCCTTTGGGCGCATTTCGGCGATCAGCCGTTCGAGCGGGGCAATCTGGATGCCGGACGTCTCAGCTGGCTTTTCGGGCGCGAAGTCATCCCGGCGGAAGATCCTTTTGATCCGGCCAGCTATGACGCAATGCTAGTAATCGATGTGGACGCCGCCCGTGCGTCCTTTCCCGACGTAATCGACGGGACAGGCTAATCGTGATCCAAGCCGCCGCATATCAGCCCATCAAGACCGGTTCCGGGATGACCCTGCCCGAAACCGGGCAGGATCCGTGTGCGGCATCAGAAGTTCAACTGAGCGGCCAGCTGAACGCGGTTTCCGTCAAAGGTTCTGCCGGTCGGCGCGTCGTTCCGTTCGCCATAGATGTACTCGGCGCTAAGTGTCAGATCCTCGGTTGCCTTGTAAAATGCGTTGACGTGGATCGTTTCCAGTTCGGTGAACGACAGGGTTCCGGTCGAGGTCGGCAGGTCATAGTCTTCTTTGCCGTATGCAATGCCAACATTCCATTTCGGGCTCAGATCCTGCCGGAATTCGATGGTGTAGCCATCCACGTTGTTGGCCTGGCCATTCACGATGGGATCACCAAGGCCGATCAGGTACGGGCCGAGTGCCTCGCCGTTCACATAGTTGACCTGGAACAGGCCGCCCTGCCACGGGCGAACCGAGCCGGATATCGTGAACCCGGTTTGATCAACTTCGATATTGCCGGATTGCGCCTTGCCATAAAGGCCGGACACACGCGCGACATATGTCCCGTCATTGTACTCGGCGGATGCGGTCAAAACCGGATCATCCGAATTCGAACCGCCGACATTCTCTTCGATCGAAACGGCGAAGGACGTGTTCGTTCCGAAAGAGTTGGTATAGCGAACCTGCGGAACCCGTGCGAAAGGAATGCCAACGGGGCCGTTGAATTCCACCGAGGTCGGGTAGGTGTCCAGCGGCATGAAGTTGGTCCAGGTCTGACCGATAAGCCAGTTGTCACCGATGGTGATATTGGCGTGGCGTACACGCAATTCGGCTGTTCCGCCCGAACCAAACAGATCAAGTTCCAGTTGCCCGCCGATATCGCCGATGCCGCTTGGGGTGGTGGTGCGCAGACCGATCCGCGATTGGCGGACGGTGGCACCAAATGTGCCATCGGTCGCAGCCGAGGGTTCCCCGATGACATTCACGAACGCCGTATCCCCCTGATCGAAATCGAAATCGTAGAAGAAGTCGGCCTTCACGTAGCCATAAACATCCAGAACGGTGTTGCCGATGCGGAAGTCTCCGTTGGCGGGGCTGTTCCTGCCAGATTCCAGCGCCTCGACCCGGGCGCGCAAGGCGTCAAGCTCGGCTTGGGTTTGGTCATCCTGGGCAAAGGCAAGCGTGCCGGTCACACTGAGCGTGGAGGCAGCAAGCAGGAGTGCCTTTTTTCTAGTCTTCGTCATGTGGGTATTCCTTTGAGTGCGAGTGTGCACACGGACCGTTTCACGAGGTTCAAACCTTGGGAAATCACGAGAGTGGGAAGTGAAGGCGTTGATTTTTCAAGAAAATGTGTGTTTTCCATTGCGCTTAAACACGACGTCTTGAGCCGCCTGAATAACGCATTGGTGCAAGGCGGTTCTGTATGCCCGTCGCTGGCAGAAGGTCGTGATGCTGCAACCGCGAAACGCGCGGAAAGCAGCTTGATCTGTCACGAAACTGTGACGGCAAAGCGGCCTCAAACGCCCGAGAAGTACCGAACCGGTATCGGCGCGAAGTTGCGCGGCATTTCCCGGTGTGGGCAGATTCCAGCCGAAATCCCGATCGGAAACAATCCTGTGTTTGCTGGCAATATTGTGCTGTGCAAACTGGATAGGCCGTGCGGCTCTACTTTGCCTGCGCCGCACATGCACCTACTATTCCGTACCCCTTCCTTGCGCGGGCAGGCTTGTGTTCCCCACATAGTCCTGTCCGCGTTTTTCTTTTTGCCAGTAACGGACAAAAAAAGGCAAAATCCCGCACAAAATTCGCCTGCGCGTCCGTTGATATTGAATAACAGGGCGTGTTTCGCGCATCTGACCTCTAAAGAACCAAGAAACCAAAAAGGGCAGATACAATGCGATTCTCACGCTTCATCCTTGCTGCGGCGACCTGCGCGGGCCTGGCCGCCTGCGGAGACACCACGGGCGAACAGGCAATCCTCGGCGGAGGTGCCGGGGCAGTGGGGGCAGCGGTCCTCAGCGCGGACCCGTTGTTTGGCGCAGCAGTCGGTGCGGCGGGCAACGTGCTGTACTGCAAAACGCAGAATACCTGTAACTAACGCATATTTTGCGGGGCGCATGTCGTCCCGCCCGTCATCGCGCATCACGCCGTCGTGGGGATTGTTCCCTGCGGCGGCGTTTTGCGTTTCCAGAACACCAAGCCAAAGGACGTTCCATGTTCAATAAGATCCTGATCGCCAACCGGGGCGAGATCGCCTGCCGGGTTATCAAGACCGCCCGCAAGATGGGTATCGGCACCGTCGCCATTTTCTCGGACGCGGACAAGAACGCGCTGCATGTGTCGATGGCGGACGAAGCCATTCATATCGGCCCGCCACCTGCAAACCAGTCTTACATCGTGATCGACAAGGTCATGGACGCCATCCGCCAGAGCGGCGCGCAGGCGGTCCATCCCGGTTATGGCTTCCTGTCCGAAAACGCCAAGTTTGCCGAGGCGCTGGAAGCCGAAGGCGTGGCGTTTGTCGGTCCTCCGAAAGGCGCGATCGAGGCGATGGGCGACAAGATTACCTCGAAGAAAATCGCTCAGGAAGCAAACGTGTCGACAGTTCCCGGATACATGGGGCTGATCGAAGACGCGGAAGAGGCGGTCAAAATCTCGAACCAGATCGGCTATCCTGTCATGATCAAGGCCAGCGCCGGGGGCGGTGGCAAGGGTATGCGGATCGCGTGGAATGATGACGAAGCGCGCGAGGGCTTCCAGTCGTCAAAGAACGAAGCCGCAAGCTCGTTCGGGGATGACCGGATCTTCATCGAGAAATTTGTGACCCAACCGCGTCACATCGAAATTCAGGTTCTTTGCGACAGTCATGGAAACGGTATCTACCTGGGCGAGCGCGAATGCTCGATCCAGCGCCGTAACCAGAAAGTCGTGGAAGAGGCGCCGTCGCCGTTTCTGGACGAAGCGACGCGCAAGGCCATGGGGGAACAGGCCGTGGCGCTGGCCAAGGCCGTGGGCTATTCCAGCGCAGGCACAGTCGAGTTCATCGTTGACGGTGAAAAGAACTTCTATTTCCTTGAAATGAACACGCGCTTGCAGGTGGAACACCCTGTTACCGAACTGATCACAGGTGTTGATCTGGTCGAACAGATGATCCGCGTGGCAGCGGGTGAAAAGCTGTCGATCACGCAGGACGACGTGTCACTGACCGGATGGGCGATCGAAAACCGCCTGTACGCCGAGGATCCGTATCGCGGCTTCCTGCCCTCGATTGGCCGTCTGACCCGGTATCGCCCGCCTCAGGAGACGGCAGCCGGACCGATGCTGGCCAACGGCAAATGGCAGGGGGATGCGCCCGAAGGCGATGTTGCCGTTCGAAATGACACCGGCGTCTATGAAGGCGGTGAGATCAGCATGTATTACGACCCGATGATTGCCAAACTGTGTACCTGGGCTCCGACCCGTGATCAGGCGATCGAGGCGATGCGCGTGGCGCTGGACAGTTTCGAGGTTGAGGGCATTGGCCACAACCTGCCGTTCCTGTCCGCCGTGATGGATCATCCGAAATTCATCAGCGGCGATATGACCACGGCCTTCATCGCCGAGGAATACCCCGACGGGTTCGAGGGCGTCGAACTGGCCGAGGCAGACCTGCGCCGGATTGCGGCGTCCTGCGCGGCCATGCATCGCGTCGCTGAAATTCGCCGGTCCCGCGTGTCGGGCCGGATGGACAATCACGAACGCAAGGTCGGCACCGATTGGGTCGTCTCCTTCGGGCGCGAGATCCAGTGGCCCGTCAAGGTTGACGCGGACCAGGATGGGGCCACGATCAGGTTTGACGACGGTCAGGAAATGCGGGTGACGGGTGATTGGACACCGGGTGATCAGCTTGCTGTCATGACGGTCGATGACGCGCCGCTGGTCATGAAGGTGGGCAAGATCTCGGGCGGGTTCCGCATCCGTAACCGCGGCGCGGATCTCAAGGTGCAGATACGCACTCCGCGCCAGGCCGAACTGGCGCGTCTGATGCCTGAAAAACTGCCGCCGGACACTTCGAAAATGCTGCTGTGCCCGATGCCCGGCCTGGTCGTGAAGATCGACGTCGAAGTGGGGCAAGAGGTGCAGGAAGGCCAGGCGCTGTGCACCATCGAGGCGATGAAGATGGAAAACATCCTGCGCGCCGAGAGGAAGGGCACCGTTGCCAAGATCAATGCAGGCCCCGGCGACAGCCTCGCCGTGGACGAAGTGATCATCGAGTTCGAGTGATCATGACTGCGCTTTTGCCATACCAGTCAAAGCCTCCGGCATTCCGTGCCGGGGTCTTTCGGGGTGGCGAAAGCGTTCAGCCGCCTTCGCGGCGTTCGCGGATTTCGCGTTCGCGCAGGGGTGTCTTGTCGATGGACCGGCCAATCTCGCGCACACTCCACGGAGAAGGTTTGCGCAGTTTGACCACGCCGTCCTTGTCGACGAATACCATCTGGAACCCACGCGGGCGCAGCTGTGACCGGATCGGCGACCGCGCCGATGGGTCGGTATCGGTCAGAACCACCACGTCACGCTCACGCATTGCGGCTTCGCCTTCGAGCAGCATGTCGATCTGTTGCTGGAACCGCGGGTCCGCCGGCGTGTCGGCAAAGACTACGATAGGTCGGTTGACCCAAAGAAACTCGCTGAGTTCGCTGTCACCTACCGGGCGGACAAAACTGTCATCCGTCGTCGCCGTGCCATCCGCCGCCCAGACAGACATCGGGATTAGTGCCAAGAAAACAAAGGCAAGCGTGCGTGTCATGTGGCCTCCTGTTCCTTCGAATATAGCCTCTGTGCCACCGATTGCGACCGACGATTTGTACCAAACACTCAAAATGTCGCGCTTGCGGCTGAATGAAACGGCCAAGCGCAAGACCTCAATGCGGAAGCTTTCGACTGCCGCCATCCGAATTGACAAGAGGAAACCGAAATGACCGACACCAAGGATTGGAAAGCGCTGGCCGAGAAAGAGCTGCGCGGACGTCCGCTGGACGACCTGACCAAAGAGACGCTGGAAGGCATTGCGGTCAAACCGCTCTATACGCAAGAAGACACCGCCGGTTTGCCGCATATGGGTTCGCTGCCGGGCTTTGGTCCGTTTACACGCGGTGTGAAGGCCACGATGTATGCGGGCCGTCCGTGGACGATCCGTCAATATGCGGGCTTTTCGACCGCCGAAGAATCCAACGCCTTCTATCGCCGCAACCTGGCGGCGGGCCAGCAGGGTGTTTCAGTTGCCTTCGATCTGGCCACCCACCGCGGCTATGACAGCGACCACCCGCGTGTCGTCGGTGACGTGGGCAAGGCCGGTGTGGCCATCGACAGTGTCGAGGACATGAAGATCCTGTTCGATGGCATCCCGCTGGACAAGGTTTCTGTCTCGATGACCATGAACGGTGCTGTGATCCCGATTCTGGCGAGTTTCATCGTCGCGGGTGAAGAGCAGGGTCACGACAAATCTGTTTTGTCGGGCACCATTCAGAATGACATTCTGAAAGAGTTCATGGTGCGCAACACCTATATTTATCCGCCCGAACCGTCGATGCGGATCATCTCGGACATTATCGAGTTCACGTCGAACGAGATGCCTAAATTCAACTCAATCTCGATCTCGGGCTATCACATGCAAGAGGCCGGCGCGAACCTAGTGCAGGAGCTGGCCTATACCCTGGCCGACGGGCGCGAATATGTCCGTGCAGCGACACAGGCCGGGATGGACGTGGACAAGTTCGCAGGCCGGCTGTCGTTCTTCTTTGCCATCGGCATGAACTTTTTCATGGAGATCGCCAAACTGCGCGCCGCGCGCACGCTTTGGCACCGGGTCATGACTGAGTTCGGCGCGAAATCCGAACGGTCAAAAATGCTGCGCACCCACTGCCAGACGTCAGGTGTTTCGTTGCAGGAACAGGACCCTTACAACAACGTGATCCGCACCGCCTATGAGGCGATGAGCGCAGTTCTGGGCGGGACGCAATCCTTGCACACAAACGCTCTGGACGAGGCGATCGCGCTGCCCACCGACTTTTCGGCGCGTATCGCCCGGAACACGCAGCTGGTGTTGCAGGAAGAGACCGGCGTGACCGATGTGGTCGACCCGCTGGCGGGGTCCTACTACGTCGAAAGCCTGACCAATGAGCTGATCGAAAAAGCCTGGGCCCTGATGGAAGAGGTAGAGGAAATGGGCGGCATGACCAAGGCCGTGGCCAGTGGTATGCCCAAGCTGCGCATCGAGGAAAGCGCCGCGCGCCGGCAGGCCATGATCGACCGCGGCGAAGAGGTGATCGTCGGGGTCAACAAATATCGCAAGGAACAGGAAGATCCGATCGATATTCTGGACGTCGACAATGTGGCCGTGCGCGAAGCTCAGGTCGCGCGATTAGAACTTATCCGTGCAACCCGTGACGAGGCTGCTTGCCAACAGGCGCTGGACGCTTTGACCAAGGCTGCCCAAGAGGGCGGAAACCTGCTGGCTGCTGCGGTCGAGGCCGCCCGCGCCCGCGCATCCGTAGGAGAGATCAGCATGGCAATGGAAAAGGAATTCGGCCGCCACCGCGCCGAAGTGAAAACCCTCGCCGGCGTTTATGGCGCGGCCTATGAGGGTGACGAAGGCTTTGCCGCGATCCAGAAATCCATCGAGGAATTCGCCGAGGCCGAAGGCCGTCGCCCCCGTCTGCTGGTGGTCAAGATGGGGCAGGACGGTCATGACCGTGGGGCCAAGGTGATTGCCACCGCGTTCGCCGATATCGGGTTTGACGTAGACGTTGGCCCCTTGTTCCAGACCCCGGCCGAGGCTGCGCAGGACGCGGTGGACAATGACGTGCATGTGGTCGGTATTTCCTCGCAGGCGGCAGGGCACAAGACACTGGCTCCGCAACTGGTGGAAGAGCTGAAAAAGGCCGGGGCCGATGACATCATCGTGATCTGCGGCGGGGTGATCCCGCAGCAGGATTACCAGTTCCTTTATGATCATGGGGTCAAGGCCATCTTTGGCCCGGGCACCAACATTCCCGAGGCCGCTCAGGACATCCTGCGCCTGATCAGCGAAGCGCGCGGCTGACGAAGGTCGGGTTTTTCGTCGAAACATCTTGTGATCGCGCCTCTTTGGCGGAAACATACGGCCAGATCCGCAAGGGTCTGGCCGTAAACTTGCAGGAGGTGGCACATGTTACTGGATCATCTGGCCGTCGCGGGTGAAACGCTGGAAGACGCATCTGCCCATATCGAACAAGCGCTTGGCGTTGCGCTGCAACCCGGCGGCAAGCACGAGACGTTCGGGACATACAACAAGTTGCTGGGCCTCAGGGGCGGGCTCTATCTGGAGGCGATTGCGATCGACCCGCAGGCGCAAAGACCTGGCAGAACGCGGTGGTTCGATCTGGACCGTTTCGAGGGCAGCCCGCGTCTGACCAACTGGATTTGCCGGGTCGAGGATATCGAAGCTTCGCTTGCGGTGTTTCCCGATGGTGTCGGGCAACCGATCGACCTGACCCGGGGCGCGCTGCGGTGGCGCATGGCGGTTCCACCAACCGGGCGCTTGCCGTTCGACAATTTGTTTCCCGCACTCATCGAATGGCAGGGCGACCTTCACCCGGCCGACATGCTGCAAAACAGCGGCTGTCGGCTGCAGCGTTTGGTTGTGTACCACCCGGATGCGTTGACGCTGGCCAGACATCTTGGTGCATTGGATCAGGTGGTGTTCGACACCGGTCCGGCCGCGCTCAGGGCGGAGTTCGAGACGCCTCATGGGGTCCGGGTGCTGGAATGATCATTCGCCCGGCCATGGCGGCGGATGCGCCCGCAATCGCCAGGATCACCAATGCGATCATCCGCGAGTCCTTGATCACCTTCACGACCGATGAGCGCAGCACGACGCAAATCACCGAGGATATTACGGCGCGGGGCACCGGATTCCTGGTCGCCGAACATGATGGGCAAGTTGTTGGTTTTGCCACCTATGCCCGGTTTCGTGCGGGCCCCGGATACGCGCAAACGCGCGAACACTCGATCCAGCTGTCACCGGATGCGCGCGGAAAAGGCGTTGGGCGTGCTTTGATGCAAGCGCTTGAGGCGGCCGCACGAACCGACGGTGTGCATGTTTTGGTTGCAGGCATTTCCTCGGCCAATCCGGGCGCCGTGGCGTTTCACGCGGCGCTGGGCTTTTCACAGGTTGGTCGCATGCCCGAAGTAGGGTTCAAATGGGGTCAATGGCTGGATCTTGTGCTGATGCAGAAAATTCTTTCACCTGAATGATCTGTCGCACCTGACAGTCCCGAATTGTGACGCTAGTGTACGCCCATGTCGATCTGGACCCGCATATCCGATGCGCTCAGCGCGCTGGCCCAAGGCGAAAGCCTGGCCGCAGTTTTTGAAAAGCTGCGAACACCTCCGGAACGATCGGTGGCGTTCACGATTGCGGTGATTGCCCTGGGCGCCAAAATGGCCAAGGCAGACGGTCAGGTGACACGAGATGAAGTCACTGCCTTCCGCGATGTGTTCCAGATCGCGCGCGAAGACGAAGAAGATGCCGCGCGGGTCTTCAACATGGCGCGCACGGATGTGGCGGGGTATCAGGATTATGCCCGCAAGATCGCCCGGATGTTCGCCGAAGACAGCACCACGCTTTGCGACCTGATGGAGGGGCTGTTTCACATCGCCATGGCCGATGGGTTCTACCATCCCAATGAGAACGCGTTCTTGGAGGAAGTGAGCAAGATCTTCGGGCAGTCCGACGCTCAATTCAAAGCATTGCGGGCGCGATTTGTGCCGGATGCGCCAAAAGATCCTTACACGGTTCTGGGCGTGCCGCAGGACATGCCCTTGCCCGATATCCGCAAAGTCTGGCGAAGGCTGGTCCGCGAAACGCACCCGGACGCCATGATGGCGCGCGGTGTCCCGGAAGAGGCGATCAGACTGGCCGAGAAAAAGATGATCGACATCAACCGCGCCTGGGATGAGATCAACGGCGCGCGGGCCTGACAGGATGCGGCTGGCGACCTACAATATCGAATGGTTTGCCAATCTTTTTGATCAAAACGACAATCTGATCGTCGATGACACCTGGTCCGGTCGGCATGATGTCACCAAGGCGCAGCAGGTCGAGGCGATTGCAAAAGTGCTGATCGCGATTGACGCGGATGCGGTATTGATTGTCGAGGCTCCGAACACCGGCAAACGCCAGAACACGGTGCGGGCCCTGCAAACCTTTGCCGAGGCGTTCGATCTGCGCATCTCTGACGCGGTGATGGGATTTGCCAACGACACCCATCAAGAGCTGGCGCTGCTCTACGACAGGACCATTCTCACCGTGCGCCATGATCCCAAGGGTGACATCGACGACCCCTTGGCCCCCCGGTTCGATGGTGCGTTCAGAATCGATCTGGATATTGATGCGACCGAGGATGTCGTGCGGTTTTCCAAACCACCGATGGAATTGGCGGTGACGACGCAGTCGGGACACGACGTCCGGCTGATCGGAGCTCATTTGAAATCCAAGGCTCCGCATGGGGCCGGGTCGCGGGATGAGGCGATCCGGATCTCGATTGCCAACCGCCGCAAGCAACTGGCGCAGGCGGTCTGGCTGGCCAGGCGGGTCGAGATGCACGTTGCCAGCCAGGAACCCGTCATTCTGCTGGGAGACCTGAACGACGGCCCCGGGCTGGATGAGTTCGAGCATCTGTTCGGCCGCTCTTCGGTCGAGATTTTGCTGGAGGCAGGTTTGTTCGACCCGCACGCGGTGACGGCTCATGGTTTTCGCCCCGGATCGATACCCTCCACGGCGCGCTTTGCCCGCCCGGAAGAAGGCAGGTTTCTCGAGGCTCTTCTGGATTACATAATGATAACCCAGGATCTGCGTGCATACCGCTCGGCCTGGCGCATTTGGCATCCGTTTCGCGACGCGGCCTGTTGGTCCGCACCGGACCTGCGACAGGCGCTGCTGACGGCGTCGGATCATTTCCCGGTCACACTGGACATCGACCTGTGACCTTTCACGCCTGCGGCTGGGGCGCTATATTCTAGGTATGAAACACGTTTTGCTGATCAGCATGATCACTGCCGGCATCGCCGCGCCCGCCCTTTCGCAGGAAGACAACAGCAAATCCCTGATGGAGCAGGGGGCCGAGCTGTTTTTCGAAGGTCTGCGCAAGGAAATGGAACCGGCACTGGATGATCTGCTGGGCCTTGCGGATGAGTTTGGCCCGGCAATGCAGTCGTTCTTGCGGGAAATGGGCCCCGCACTGGCCGAGCTGGGGGCCGAGATCAAGGATTGGAGCGCTTATGAAGCGCCCGAGATCTTGCCCAATGGCGATATCATCATCCGCAGGAAACAGGCCGAGGATCCGGCAGAGCCTGAAAATGAAGGTGAAGAATTGCCCGAAGGGGCAACTGATATCTGATCGGATCGAGGGTCAGCCCTTGATGATCACGCGCGTATCGGATTTCAGGGCGTTCGCCAGTGAATTAAGGCGCGCTTCGGCAACTTCGCTGAACAGGGGGGCTGCTGCTTCGGGCAGGTACAGCTCCAACTCCCGCTTTTTGGGATAGAATTTCAGACGCCCCATATTGGCGTCATTGTGCATCCACAGCATCGCGCCAAAGCGCATGGCCTTGCCCAGAATCTCGGCGTCTTTCTGGCCTTTTTCGTCCAGCAGATCATACAGGGGCGCAAAGCGGTTTCCCTCGCGTTTGTTGCGATACCGGTGCTGCAAGGCAAGCCCGATAAAGACACGTTCTGAATGCTTCAAGCCACCCAGATTGGCGCGGGTGACGTTGTCGAAACAGACTTCGGCCCGGTAATCGGGATGAGCACGCCAGCTGACATCGTGCAGTAGGCATGCAGCCTTGATCAGTCGAACGCTGCTGGGGGGCGCTGATTTGAACAGCGGCATCACGAAATCATAGAGGTTTCTGCCAAATCCGGGCAGGCGGGCATCCTTGGATTCGGAAAAAAGGCTGGCTTCGATCAACGGGTCCCGGTCGCGCAACTCCTGCGACATCTGTTCATACAGCAATCCCTCACGGATCCCATAGCTGGATATGGCGATGTCCTTCGGTTTGAACGTTCGGATCAGCCGGGCCAGAACATCCATCGCGTAGGGGATGAGCGACATCCGCGAGCTGGATACACCGGCCTGGCTGCGCAGCTTTTCATGATCGTTCTTTTCAATGAACTTGATCGTTTCACGAACCTGTTTTGTCGTCATCCGGTATTCATGCAGCACGTTCAGCGGATAGCCCCGCCGCAGCATGTCCAGCCGGGCAAAGGCCCGCCAGCTGCCGCCAACCAGAAACAGACGATCCCGCTGCGGACCCATTTGATCGCGCAGCTGTTCCATCGTGCTTTTGATATGGGCCTTGCGTGCGCGCCGTCCGCCCTTGATATCGCGCAGTTTCAGCGGCCCGAGGGCCGAAGTCAGGCGGCGGCCGACCTGACCGTCTCCGATCTCGGCCAGTTCCATCGACGACCCGCCGATGTCGCAGATCAGGCCATAGGCTCCGGGCCATCCCAGCAGCACTCCCTGAGCTGATAAACGGGCTTCTTCTTCCCCGTCGATGACTTCCACGTGCAGCCCGGTCTCTGCCTTGACCTGATCGCAGAAATCCGGCCCGTCCTTGGCCTCGCGCACAGCTGCCGTGGCCACGACATGCAGGCCCGGCAATTCCAGATCAACCGCCAGATTCTGAAACCGCCGCAGCGCCGCCAGTGCCCGTTCGCGCCCACGCGGGTTCAGTCGCCCGGTCTCGGACAGGCCCGCGCCCAATTCGCACATGACCTTTTCATTGTAGAAATAGGCCGGCGATCGGGCCGCACCGTCAAAGATGACCATCCGGACCGAGTTGGATCCGACATCGACAACTCCGACACGCGACAATGCCCGGGTTCCAGGCTCGTCGAACAGTGGCTTTCCGAAAGGTCCCCAGTCAGGGATGTCGGTTGCAGCGGTCTGATCCATGTGTCTTCCAGATAATGCTGTGTGAGGATGCGAAATTGGCGGGTGCGGGTCAATCACCCGTCTCGATCTCGTCCGGGCTCATGTTCAGAACCCGCACGGCCAGGGAACGGGTGATGTCGCGCTTTTCCATAAGGGCCAATTGATCCAGTTGCTCCACTACGTCGGCCGCAGTTTCAAATCGACGATCCATGTGTTTGACCAGATAGGCGATTACCTCGGGGCCGGGGTTCAGCTGCCGATCTACGAACAGTTTGGCCAGAACCGCACCCAGCAACGCATCGTCGGGCGGATCCAGCGCCACGTGATGAGCGCCTTCGACCCGGCTTTGCAGGTCGGCCAGTGGCAATTCCCAGAATTTCGGGGCCAGCCGACCAGTCATAAGCAGGGCGTTCCCTTCGGCCAGAACCAGATTATGCAGGTGAAACAGCGTTTTCTGCTGGTCGGGATCGTCGGCGATCATGGGCACGTCTTCGACGGCAATCGGCCTGCGTGCCAGATCCGGCACGTCGTCATACCGCAAATCCGCAGCCTGAATGATGCGCCCGCCGGTTTCCGCGGCCCAGACATGCGCCAGATGGGTTTTGCCCGCGCCAGCCGGGCCGGTCAGAACAAGCTTGTTTCCCGGCCAGGATGTGGCCGAGATCATCGCCACGGCCAAGGCATTGGCAGGCGACACAAAAAAGTCCTCTCGCCCGAGCGCAGTTTTGGCGGGCAGATCAAAGCTGAGTTGTCGGGCCATTTACTCGGTTTCCTGATCCTGACGTTCAAGACCGGTATAAAGTCGGCTGTCCAAGTACAGCGATGTGGCAAATCGGGCCAGCACGCCCAATGCTGCGGCCACGGGCACGGCGATCAGCATGCCGACAAAGCCGAACAAGGCCCCAAAGACCGACAGTGCCAGCAGCAGCCAGACCGGGTGCAGCCCGACAGAGCTGCCTACCAGTTTGGGTGTCAGGAAATTCCCCTCGGTGACCTGCCCGATGGCAAAGATCCCCGCGATCAGTCCGACATGTGCCCAATCACCCCAAAACTGAAATAGCGCCAGCCCGATGGCCAATGAGCCTCCGATCAGGGCGCCCAGATAGGGGATGAACGTGACCAGCCCCGCGATGAACCCTACGATCAGGCCGAATTGCAGACCGGCAAGCATCAGCGCGACGGCATAGTAAGTACCTAGGATCAGGCAGACCGTTCCCATCCCGCGCACGAAAGAGGCCAGCACGGCGTCAATCTCACCGGCCAGCCGCCTGATGGTGGGGGCGTGGTCACGCGGCAGGAGCTCTCCGATGCGAGCGACCATGCGATCCCAGTCCAGCAGCAGGTAAACAGCCACGACGGGCACGATCACCAGAAGGACAACAATGTTTATCGCGGACCCGAGTGAGGCAAGAACCGTTTGCAGAACATCCCCGGTCTTGGACTTCAGCATGTCACCGAAGGACACCAGCATCTGATGAGTGTTTGATTCCCGGTCCAGCAGCGACGGGAATTGTTTTTCAATGAACCCGCGCAATTGCTTGAAAAGGTCAGGCAGAACGTCGATCAGATCCAGCAATTGAGTAATCAGGGCGGGCACGACCATCAGGATCGCCAATATAAACCCCAAAATCCCGATGACGGTGATGATGGCTGTGGCTGCGATGCGCGACAGGCCCAACCTCTCCAGCCGATCCGCAACGGGATCAAGGAAATACGCAATTGCTCCGCCTATGACGAAGGGCAGCAGGACATCCCCCAAAGCCCAGAGGATCAAAACAAAAACCGCAGCGGCGACGCCCCAGTATCTCAGCTGATCCTTTACCGGCAAAGCCATCGTGATCCCCTTGTTCAGGCCTTTGCAGGCGTTCTTGGCGCATCAAAGCCCATGATGCAAGCGCTTCATGGGCACGGGCTTTGCCCGTTTCAATCGTGCAACGTCCCCAGTTCAGGGGTGTCTTCTTCTGCGGCTTCATCGGGCCAGTTGGTGCGCCAGATTTCTGCCGACCAGTGCCCACAATGAACCGCCGGGCGGTCGAAACCGGGCAGGGCGGGCAACAACGGTTCAACAATGACGTCATGGCGGGGTACGGCGAAATAAGGGAAAGAATACCGTTCCTTGCCCGACCGGTTGACCACCCGATGTGGCGTGGATTTCAATCGCCCGCCTGACCAAAGTTCCAGCATGTCGCCGATATTCACCACGAAACCACCGAGTGGGCAGTCCGGTGAAATCCACTTGCCGCTGCGGGTCTGCACCTCGAGCCCGCCCACCGGATCGGGCGCGATGATGGTCAGTGCGTCCGTATCCTTGTGCGGATGGATGCCATAGCCCGCTTCTTCCGCGGCCTGCGGGGGATAGTGCAGCAATGTCATATTGGTCATCGGGTTGCGGAACGCGTCGCGCAAAATGCCAGAGGTCAAGTTCAGGCCGGATTCCAATGCGCCCAACAACACATCAGTGACCTGATCCAATTGACGCCAATAATCCAGGATGACCTCTTTGGCGCGGGGAACTTCGGCGGGCCACAGATTTGGGCCGTACAGGGCACATTCACTGCGCACGGGGTCGGTGGCGGCAACCTCGTGGTGCAGCTTGTAACCCTCGTATTTGTCGGCTTTGCCGGATCCGTCATTCGGTGTGAAAAAACCCATCGGGATATAACCGCGATAATTCTCGCGCGTGATGGCCTGATCCCATTTGCGGGCTTCATTGATGGCAAAGATCTCTCGTGTGGTCTGACGGACCTGATCCACCGTCTGCTGGGACACACCTGTCCCGGTGATGGACAGAAACCCGATTCCTGTGCAGGCCTCAATTATGCCTTGTACCGTTGCGGCAAAGGCTGCGCTGCCGGGATCGGACAGCGGCGAGATGTCTATTGTCGGAATCCTGTCCATCAGTGAATCCTGACCCCCTGACGCTCTAGTTCCGTGTGAACAGGTGCCAGGTTCAATTGGTCCAGGCTCTGATTGCTTTTCAGTGCCATGGCCGCCGCAATGCCCGCACCCTGGCCCATGACGGCGCAGCAGGCCATGTTGCGCGTGGCGGCATGGGCCACCCGGTCCGCACCATGCGACCGCCCAGCGACCAGCAGGCCCTTGACGCCCCTGGGCAGCATCGAGCGGTAGGGGACCTGCATATACCGCCCCGTGGTCGGCAGGATCAGAATGCCATAGCCGTCGATGAATTCGGGGTAGATGCCGATCGTGTCCTCGAACCGGCCCTGATGGCGGGCGTCGTTTTCGGTCATGTTGTAGACCGCATCGATCTTGCGGGTGTCGCGAATACCGATGGTCATCCCGAAATTCCGAAGCCGCGCGTTCTCGCATCCCGGCATGAACCGGCGCAGCGCCTCGATGGCCAGCATGGTCTGACGGCGGCCTTCGATCTCGCCACGTGTCAGGCTGTCGGGGTCGGTCCCATCAATCTCGGCCAGATGGATGAGGTTCATGTAGGTCAGCTCGCCCGTGTCATGCATCGCGCCCCAGGTGCCGGCAATGGTATTCAGATGGGGCGGGATCAGCCCCTGATCGATGGCCTGCTGGAAGGGCTTGTGCACAAAGGGCGAGAACATGTCGTCCTCTTTGCCGCTGGTTTCGATGTTCCACTCACCGCCGCCGCCCCAGTCCTTGTAGGTCTGCGGATCGGCTTTGACGCCTTCCATAAAGGCGCGCTTGTCCACCCCGGCCAGATGGAACATGACAGAGGCCGCCATCATGTCCTCTCGTGGTGTTTTATGCGTCGGGGCCCCCGCGCGATGGGCCACATCGGCGTCGCCGGTGGCATCGATTACCACCTTGGCCAGTATCGCCTCGCGCCCGGCCTTGGATTCGGTGATGATGCCAGTGATCCGGTCCCCTTCCATGATGGGGGCGACGAATTGCCGGTGCAGCATCGGATGAACACCCGCCTCTTCGATCAGCTTGTCCGCCACCAGCTTGAACCCTTCGCTGTCCAGTTCATAGCTGAGCGACTGGCTTTCGGGCACCGCCGCGCCCATCTCTTTGGCGCGGGTTTCGAACTCCGTCCCGATGCCGCCGGCCTCGACGGTTTGCTCGTGCCGGTACCAGGCGAATCCTTCGACGCCGACGGCAGTGATGTTGCCGCCCATACAGCCGAACCGGTCAACTAGCGACACGTCTGCGCCTGCGCGGGCCGCTGCCAGCGCTGCTGCCAACCCGGCCGGGCCAGAGCCCACGACCAGAATATCGGTCTGGTGGATGACAGGTATCTGCCGGGCGGGTTCCTGAATTGTCTGCAACAGCGCCTCCTAGTGTTTGTGTTCCCGCCACAATTGAAATTCCCAATTGGCGGGTCAATCAAAAACCCGACTGACCTTGGGTCGCAAATGCGCCATTGTCCGGCGTCGCTTTCACAGCCCGCCAGCGCAGAGAGCCGACGTGCCGGGCCGAAACGTGCTATACTGACGCCCTGCCTTGGGGGACGGAGCAATGCCCGACATCTATCAGAGCCTGGATCAACAGGGGGAAGACACGGTTCGCGTCGTCGCGGACCGTCTGGAGTTTCGCGGCGAAATGCCGGATTTCGTGAAAATGCGCGAACGCTATTTCGACCGGCTCGACTGGGCCTCGTGCCACCGCATTGTCGATCTGGGCTGTGGCACGGGCGTCGTGACACGGGCGCTGGCTGACCGGGTCGGCCCGGAATGCGAGATTGTCGGGTCGGATCTGGCAGCGGAACTGATCAAGGTAGCAATGGAAAAGACGGATGCCGCGGGGTTGGCGGGGCGCATTCGGTACGAGGTTGCGGATTCCCGAAACACCGGTGACGGCCAAGGCAGCTTTGATATCGTCATCGCACATACGGTGATCAGCCATGTGGCGGAGCCGACGGCGATGCTAGAGGAAGCCGCGCGGCTGACGCGGCCCGGCGGCACGATCGCCATTTTCGATGGCGACTATGCGTCGTTGACGATCGGTGCTGGCGACACTGACGCCAACGCGATGGCGGTGGACGCAATCTTGCAGACGGTTGTCGGCAATCCGTTCGTTCTGCGGCATCTTCCGTTCCTGGCCCGGCAGGCGGGGCTGGAAGTTGCCGGTTTCATCCCGGAATTGCTGGCCGAGGCTGGCCAGACCTCGTTTTTCGGAAACATGATCGACGCCTATGTCGGCCCGTGCATTCAGGCAGGCGCGATCGACGCCGAGACCGCCTTGAAATGGGCCGAAGGTCAGAAAGTAGCCGCGCGGGAAGGCACGTTCTTTGGTTCGTGCAACTATTACACCTATTTGCTGCGCAAGCCTGAATGATGCGCCGCCTTGCCTAGCCTTTGTGGATCGCGTAGAGCATTCGGGCTTTCGCTAGACAAATAGGATCGTTCATGCGCCTCAGCCGTTACTTTCTGCCCGTTCTCAAGGAAAACCCGTCCGAGGCCCAGATCGTTAGCCACCGGCTGATGCTGCGTGCCGGGATGATCAAGCAGGCTTCTGCCGGGATATATTCCTGGCTGCCGCTGGGTTTCAAAGTGCTGCGCAAGCTGGAAAACATTGTCCATGAAGAACAGGCCCGGGCCGGTCACATCGCGATCCAGATGCCCATCATCCAATCGGCGGATTTGTGGCGCGAATCCGGCCGCTATGACGATTACGGGCAGGAAATGCTGCGCATGAAGGACCGGCATGACCGGGACATGCTGTTCACGCCCACGGCCGAAGAACTGGTGACCGATATTTTTCGCGGCCACGTGAACAGCTACAAAGACCTTCCGCTGACCCTCTATCAGATCCAGTGGAAATTCCGCGACGAAATCCGCCCGCGTTTCGGCGTGATGCGGGGCCGCGAGTTCTATATGAAGGACGGCTACAACTTCGACCTCACCAAGGAAGATGCGCTGCACGCCTATAATCGCCATCTTGTCAGCTATCTGCGTACCTACGAGCGTATGGGCCTTCAGGCGATCCCGATGCGCGCGGATTCGGGGCCCATCGGCGGCGATGACACCCATGAGTTCCTCGTGCTGGCTGACACTGGTGAATCCGAGGTCTTCTATGACAGCGCCGTCACCGATCTTACCTTTGGTGATCGTGAGATTGACTATGACAGCCGCGAACAGTGTCAGGCGATCTTGGAAGAGTTCACCTCGAAATACGCACGCACGGATGAAACGCATGACGAGGCGCTGTTCAATCAGATCCCCGAAGAACGCCGCCGCGTGGCGCGTGGTATCGAAGTTGGGCAGATCTTCTATTTCGGCACGAAGTATTCAGAGCCGCTGGGCGCCACCGTGCAGGGCCCGGATGGAAAACCGGTTCCGGTGCATATGGGCAGCCACGGGATCGGCGTCAGCCGTCTGGTCGGCGCAATCATCGAGGCCAGCCATGACGACAAAGGCATTATCTGGCCCGAGGGCGTGACCCCGTTCCATTGCGGCATCGTGAACCTGAAGCAGGGCGATGAAGAAGCGGATGCGGCCTGTGACAAAATCTACAATGCTCTGACAGCCTTGGGGCTGGAGCCGCTTTATGATGACCGTAATGAACGGGCAGGGGGCAAGTTTGCGACCATGGATCTGATTGGTCTGCCCTGGCGGATCACGGTCGGGCCGCGTGGCCTGAAGAATGGTGTCGTTGAACTGACTTGCCGCCGGACCGGCGAAAGCGAGGAACTGAGCCCCGAGGCGGCCGTTACCAAAGTTGCTGAAATCTACCAGCAGATTGCCTGAGCACCGTCACCGGTGACTGGTCTTGCTGTCACGCAACACAGATCCATTTAGCGAAGGTGGCCATGCGATTGCTTTGGCCACCAGATGTGATCTGACCAATTCGATCGGTTGAGACGTCAGTCTTGGTCTACCGTCGGGCGCGTTGCAAGGATATCTCCGTTGGCGCCATCGCCGCGTGCGACCACGATCGGACGGCCCAGCCGGTTGACCAGGTCACGAAACTCAAGACCCAGAAACCGCAACCCGCAAACCCGCGCGTCCGTAGTGCGATCCGTGATACACAGACGCCCTTGCCGGAAAACCAGACGGTACCCTTTGTCTTTCAGAATATCCGTCAGATTGCCCCAGCTTGCCGCGCTGGCAAAGATCGGCCGAATGGCCGCACGCAGCAGCGCCGCTGTTTCACAATCCAGATCTTTTGATGCTTGGCGAGACGGAATAACCCCCGCACCGTTGGTTGAAAATTGAAAATTCATTGAGCGACCCCCGCTCCTTAAATGTGTTCCCCCACATACAGGGTGACAAAGTTTCTGAAAATAATCAAAAAGAGTAATAAAATTTCGCGCCCATTGTTGCTTTTTCGATTCAGGAGCTCACAAAGCGCGATGATTAACTTCATACATGAAACAATACCGGTTTGTCTGTGATGCGCTTCACAACTCATGGTGTAGCACCAGATTTCCAAGTCATCCGTTTGGCCCAGCCGCCGTGCTGGGCAACCGGATTGATTCGGCTCGTTCAGGCTGAGGAACGGGTTCAAAGCGACAACCGGCTTGACCATCGGGTGAAATGCCGAAACTGTCCCCGCGAACATGAACACCCCGGAGCAGGCATGGCCAACACACCCCCGCCCTTTGCCCCTTTTGAATGGAAAATCGCATGGCGTTATCTGCGGGCCCGCAGGGCCGAGGGCGGCGTCAGTGTGATGACCTGGATTTCTCTGATCGGGATCACATTGGCAGTGTTTGCCCTGATCGCGACACTGGCGGTCCGGTCCGGCTTCCGTTCCGAATTCGTCGGCACCATCCTGGGCGCCAACGCGCATGTAACGGTCTATTCGTCAGGCGAGATTGACGCGCAGGGGCAGGTGGATCGCACAATCGCCGACTACGAAGAGCGCGCGGCCCGGATAGCACAAGTGCCCGGAGTTCAACGCGCGGCTCCTTTGGTGAAGGGGCAGGTGCTGATCACCAACCGCGACCGCAGCAGCGGGGTTGAAGTGTTTGGAATCCGACCCGACGATCTGCGTGATCTGCCCGGAATTGCCCAGGCAGAGCAGGCTGTGGGGGACTTGTCTGAATTCCAGACGGGTGAGGATGTCATTGCAATTGGTTCAGGCGTGGCGCGCAGCATCGGGGCAACGGTCGGGGATGTCGTCAAGTTGACGTCGCCCAACGGCGTCAAAACCGCCTTTGGTACGTCGCCCCGCGTGAATGCCTATCGCGTTGTCTATGTGTTCTCGGCCGGGCGCTATGACATCGACCGCACCCGCGTCTACTTGCCGTTTTCGCAGGCGCAGGGCTTTTTCAATCGCGAAGGTGTGGCCGATGAAATCGAAGTGATGGTGGACAACCCCGAAGACCTGGGCCCGATCCTGATTTCGATTCTCGAGGCCTCGGGCGAGCGCAGCCAGATCTGGACCTGGCAGGATGCATCCGGTGGGTTCCTGCGGGCATTGGAAGTTGAAGACAACGTGATGTTCATCATCCTTTCGATCCTCGTTCTGATCGCCGCGATGAATATCGTTTCGGGCCTGATCATGCTGGTCAAGAACAAGGGCCGCGATATCGGCATCCTGCGTACCATTGGCCTGAGCGAAGGATCGGTTCTGCGTGTCTTTTTCATCTGCGGAGCTTTTACCGGACTGATCGGAACGGCAATGGGGGTCATCCTGGGGTGCCTTTTTGCGATCTATATCGATCCGATCTTTTCCTTCGTGAATTACGTGATGGGCGGTGGCGTCTGGGATCCGTCGATCCGGGGCATCTATGCCTTGCCCGCCGAGCTGCACCTGAGCGATGTGCTCAAGGCGATCGGCCTGTCGCTTGGCCTGTCCTTTGTCGTCACCTATTTCCCTGCCCGTCGAGCGGCGCGGCTGAACCCGGTCGAGGCGTTGCGCTATGAATGATGTCACATTGCGTCTGAAAGGTCTGACCAAGACCTATCTGAAAGGCAAACCGGGCGAGGTGCAGGTCTTGCGCGGAGTTGATCTGGATCTGCGCGCGGGTGAGGCCGTAGCGATGGTCGCGCCTTCTGGGGCAGGTAAATCAACGCTTCTGCATATCGCCGGTCTGCTGGACATGCCCGACGAAGGAACCGTTGAAATTGGCGGGCAGAACGTATCGGGCAAGGGCGACCGGACCAGAACCGCACTGCGTCGGCAGGATGTCGGGTTCGTGTATCAATTCCACCACTTGCTGCCGGAATTCACGGCATTGGAAAACATCACCCTGCCGCAACTGGCCAATGGTGTGCCGGACAAGGCCGCACAGGCCCGAGCGTTGGATCTGCTGGACCGTGTCGGTGTGGCCGCACGCGCCAGCCATCGCCCCGCTGCACTCTCTGGTGGGGAACAGCAGCGGGTGGCCTTTTGCCGGGCCTTGGCGAATGCGCCCCGTGTTTTGTTGGCGGATGAACCGACGGGCAATCTGGACCCCGAAACCTCGGATCAGGTCTTTGATACACTGATGAAGCTGGTGCGGGACGAAGGGTTGTCGGCGTTGATAGCAACGCACAATCTTGACCTTGCGGCGCGCATGGACCGGATGGTCCGGCTTGAGGGCGGGGCGCTCAGGCCAGTTGCGTGATCGCAACGCCAATGGCCATGACGGCGATCCCGCCCATCCGCATGAGCGTAAGCGGTTCGACCTGTGCGCCGAACAGGCCGAAATGGTCGATGGCCGCAGCGCTGATCAATTGCCCGAGCAGCACAAAGAACACGGCATTGCCCACCCCGAAATGTGGTGCGACATGGGTGATCGACAGGACATAGAACGCAATCAGGACACCTGCAAGCAACAGGTGTTTCGGCGCATTGGCAATCTTGGATAAGGCCGCAAATCCGGGAAACAGCGCCATGACCAAGGCGGAGGCGGCGAAGGCGATGGCAAACAGCACAACGGCTGCCGCAGTTGGCGACCCGATGACTTTTCCCAGCGCCGCGTTGAGCGCGGCCAGGATCGGAATTCCAAATCCGGCGGCCAGCATGATGGCGGCGTATTGTGTCATTGCCCGAAACCTCTGTACCTTTTTCGTTGATCTGGATCATTGCGCCAAGACGGTCATCGGGCAACCCTGCAAATGCCAATCCAGGCAGGAGGATACGATGTTCAAGGCAACAATCAGTGTAATGGTTCTTGGGGTTTCGGCTGCTGCCTCGCAGGCCGCCTTGGCTCAGGACGCGAAGACCGGAGAGGAACTCTATATGCACCATTGCGCGACCTGCCACGGAATCGATGCAATGGGCCAAGGCCCGATGGCAGCCGTGCTGGTGGTTCAACCGAGCGATCTGACCGCTTTGTCCAACGAAGAGGGCGTGTTCCCGACTGCCCGCGTTGTCTCCCGCATTGATGGTCGGGATCCGCTGGTCAGCCATGGTAGCCCAATGCCGGTTTATGGTCCTTATTTTGACGGGCAGGACACATCCATGAAAACGCCGCATGGTCAGCCAATTCTGACGAGCCAGCCCATCGTGGATCTGGTGGCCTATCTGGAGACCTTGCAGCAGAATTAGGTTCCGCTGCAAATCCCGTCGATCTCGGCCTCGCTCCAAGGAAGCAAGATTGCGCGCTCTCGCCCTTTTTGCGGAAGCGGGGACAGATCAAAATGCGCGCTCAGCATCCTGTGCAGCCGTTTGGTTCGGGTGGCCTGAGGGTCCAGCGCACGGCAGCAAACGTATTCCTCGACGATGGCGCCCTGCTGTTCAAACCCGTAGGACAGGAAGTCCGGCGAGGTTTCGAGGTCAAAAAGATACGGGTCGCTGCGCCCACCATGTTCCGCCGCTGCTCGCAACGGGTGGTAACCGGTGGTCCGGCGATTCTGCCACTGCCAGACATGCGTCAGTTCATGGGCCAGCAGCATCGCAGCCACCAGGTTCATCTGATCCGGAAAATCGGACATGTAGTCTTCCAGATACCAGTCGCGCGCAAAATAGACCTTGTTGAACAGGGCCACGGCGGCTGGCCTGCCTGTCACCGGCCCGGGTTCTACCGGAGGAAGGATGCGCTCGCGACAGGCCAGACGTGGCCGCTCTTCGCGGAAATACGTCACATTGGCAACCGGTGCACCTTGGACCAATCGCACGCTGTCAAGATTCAGGGTTTCGCCCTGAATGGCATCCGCAAAGTCGCGCTCTTGCTTTGTCAATGGACGGCCGCAAGAGGACAGCAATAAAAGAGCACACAGGAATACGCGCAGAACCATGAGATGAATCCTAGTCCTCTGCTTGCGATCCGCAAACCGTTTTCACAGGCTCATGGCCAGAACCCGGCTGATTTCCGTCAAAGACCGCCCGGATTGATCCATCCAGGAATTGAAGGCCCGTTGCACCGCGGCCATGGCTTTTTTTGACGTAGCGGGTTTGTCGATCACGCCCTCGGCGATCAGACGGGCGGTGACGTCCCGCGACAGAATGAAACTGTCGCGGCCCGCAAAACGCATCGCATATTGCGCCGAAGCCCCGCCAAGACGAGACCCGCGTTTGGCCAGCATGACTAGAAGGCTGACATAGTCATCAGAGGGCCAGCCCCCCAGAACCTGGCCCGCGCCGCCTTCGTCGCGCAGTTCCAAAAGGAACGCCGCGTTGTCCCGCACTGCTGCGATCTTGGTTCCATTGCGGACAATGCGTGTGTCTTGCAGCAGGGAATCGAACTTTTCATCATCCATGAACGCACACCGGCCCAAATCGAAACCGTCAAAGGCGGCCTCGAATCCATCCCATTTGTTTTCGATGACCTTCCAGTTGAAACCGGCCTGAAAGACGCATTTCGTGATGATCGATAGCCACCGGTCGTCGGGCATCGCCGCCAGTTCTTCGTGGCTTTTGGGCTTGGTCAGCTTTGCTTCAAAGGCTTCGACGCCACCGTGGCGAGAGGCGGCAACATCAAAGATCTCGTCAAATGAACGCATGAACCCAACCTCAAAGCTGTCATGTCAAGAGTGATTTGTTTTGCCTTCCTTTTGCAATGGTAATTTTCGGTGTTCGAAAGCCACCCGACCGGAATCGAAATTCAGCCCGAACAAGAAAAAACACTGAACTGTCAAAGAAATCCTCGACAAACGGGCTCAAAACGGTTTGTGATTGACTCGTCAGTCAACATTCCGTGCCCCGGGGCAGGGGATATTGGCGGGTCGGGCAGGGGCCCTTGCGGCGCCTGCAGGGGAAAATCAACGCATCAGCGGCAAGAAAGCTGCGCTGTTACAAACTGATCACTTTCCTTTTCCGACCAAATTTGTGCATGTTGCGGCATGGTATTGTCATCAGACAAAGATACCGGCGGGAAACCCCTGCCGGGGTGGGCAAAACAAATAAGACAGGGAGAAAATCCATGAAAAAACTGAGTGTAAGCCTTATGGCCCTGACCGTTGCCGGTGCGGCGCATGCGGCGGATATGGGGGCCGTGGACGAGCCGATCAAACTGGCGATCAACGAATGGACTGGTCAGCACGTAACCACGCATGTGGCGGGTGAAATGCTCAAGGCCGCTGGTTATAACGTAGAATATGTGACCGCCGGCATGATGAACCAGTTCCAGGCGCTGGCCGATGGAGACATCGACGCGACGCTTGAAATCTGGTCGTCCAATGTTTCGGATGAATATGCAAAGAAGATCGAGGAAGGCACTGTTGTCGAAATCGGCGATCTTGGCCTGGATGCCAAGGAAGGTATCGCATACCCGGCGCATGTCGCTGATCTGTGCCCTGGCTTGCCTGCGTGGGAAGCGCTGAAAGACTGCGCGCAGGTGTTCGCCACGGCGGAAACTCTGCCCGGTGGCCGTCTGGTCGACTATCCGGCCGACTGGGGCACACCTGGTGCGGATCGCATGGCCGGCCTTGAGCTGCCGTTCAAGGCTGTCCCCGCCGGTTCCGAAGGCGCCTTGATCGCTGAACTTCGCGCATCGACCGAGCGTAAATCGCCGCTGCTGATCACATTCTGGCAGCCGCACTGGGCGATGTCTGCCTATGACGTGCAGTTCGTTGAACTGCCCGCAGGTGAAGAGGCATGCTTTAACGATCCGGCGTGGGGTCCGAACCCGAACGCGGTAAACGATTGCGACTTTTCACCATCTCGCATCTTCAAAGCCGGCTGGAGCGGCCTGGAAGAAAAGTGGCCCGCCGCCTATGAAATCCTGTCCAACTATCAACTGGCGGTCGAAGACCAGCAGCCGATGATGGGTGCGATCGATGTTGACGGCGGCCAGGTCGAAGAAGTTGTCGCTGCATGGATGGCCGAGAACGAAGACAAATGGCGTCCTGTTGTCGACGCGGCGACCAAGTGAGCCACTTAGGTGACTGACACGACTATGCCAGCCATTGCCTGCCGGAATCTCTGGCAGGTCTTTGGCCCGGGCGCTGACAAAGCCCTGACCGACGCGCTGTCTCGGTCAGGGAATGACGCTGACAAGGCCGCCGCAGACCTGCGGGAAAACGGGTTCATTCCGGCGGTTCAAGATGCCAATTTCGAGGTCAGGGAAGGCGAATTGTTCGTCATCATGGGCCTGTCGGGCTCGGGTAAATCCACGCTGATCCGCTGTATCTCGCAACTGCTGCCCGGCACCGGTGGTGAAATTCGGGTGGATGGTGAGAATGTCATAGGCGCCTCGAAAAAGGCCCTGACCGAGCTGCGCCGAAAAAAACTGGGCATGGTGTTCCAGCATTTCGGCCTGTTCCCCCACATGACCGTAGCTGAAAACGTCGCATATCCTCTGCGCGTTCAGGGCGTTGGCAAAAAGGAACGACTTGATCGTGCGCAGGAAGTGATTTCGCTGGTTGGTCTGGAAGGGCGCGAAGACAGCTTCCCGCGACAGCTTTCCGGCGGGCAGCGGCAGCGGGTGGGTATCGCCCGCAGTCTTGCCGTAAACCCTGACATCTGGTTTCTGGACGAACCGTTCTCGGCGCTTGATCCACTGATCCGTCGCCAGTTGCAGGATGAATTCCTGCGCATTCAAGCGACGTTGAAGAAATCCATCGTCTTCATCACGCACGATATTCAGGAAGCGCTGAAGCTGGCAGACCGCATCGCCATCATGCGGGATGGCAAGATCGTGCAGATCGGCACGCCCACGGATATCGTCCTGCGACCCGTCGATGACTATGTGCGCGAATTCTCGAAGGATGTCGCCAAGGGGCAGCATGCCAAAGTCGCCTCGGTCATGCGAAACGAGGCAGAGTGTGGCCCGGATGATCCCGGCCTGACTACGTCGATGACACTGGACGCGGCCCTGGCCCATTGCATGGAACTATATGAACCCGTGCCGGTGCGGGATGCCGATGGCAATGTCGTTGGCACGGTGCACCCGTCCGATCTGGCTGCCGCGCTTCAGGTGGACGAAACATGACCGCCTTAACTGAGGTTCCGACGCAGCACGGCGCGCGGCTGACGGCGGGCGCCAAGGCCGCCCTGATTACGGTTGTCGTCGGTGCGGTTTGCCTTGCACTCGAGGGCATCGCCCCATGGCTGGTCAAATGGCCCGCCGCGTGGGAGCTGCCTGCAACCCAATGGGTGGGCGCGTTTCTGGATTGGTTTCTGAACCTGATCAAACCGGCGATGCGGTTGTTCTCGGATATGATGACCTATCCGATGAACTGGGCGAATTTCGTGCTTGGCAACACACCATGGCCCCTCCTGATCGGGATCGTGACCGCGCTGGGCTGGTACTTGGGCGGTTTGCCCATGGCGGCGCTGGGCTTTCTGGGCCTCAGCTTTGTCCTGGCGTCGGGTTACTGGGCTGAGAGCATGAACACTCTGGCCTTGGTCGCAGTATCCGTTCCGGTGGCGTTGATTTTGGGTGGTGGCATCGGCATCCTCGCCAACGAGGTGCCGCGGGTGAAATCCTTCGTCCAGGCGGTTCTGGACGTCATGCAGACCGTGCCGACCTTCGCATATCTGACACCGCTGTTGCTGCTTTTTGGCTTTGGCCCCGTCGTCGGTCTGATCGCCTCGGCCATCTATGCCGCGCCGCCCATGGCTCGCAACGTGATGCTGGGGCTGGAACGGGTGGAGCCCGAGATCAAAGAGGCCGCGATCATGTCCGGTGGCACGCGGTTTCAGCAATTGTTTCAGGTCGAAATTCCCGCCGCTACGACGCAGATCATGGTCGGTGTGAACCAGTGTCTGATGGCGGCCTTGTCGATGGTCATCATTGCCGCCGTCATCGGTGGGTTCAACGATATCGGCTGGGAGGTTCTGCTGACCATGCGCAAGGCGCAGTTCGGGGAGTCTCTGATGGCGGGCCTGGTCATCGTGGTCTTTGCCGTCGTCATAGATCGCATGAGCGGCACCTTGGCGACCGAGCCCAAACGTTATGACAGCCGGGTTGTCTGGGCGATGTTGGGTTTCGCCGTGGTCTTCACCGCTGCCTTCTGGGCGTGGTTGCCGAACCCATCCGAACTGACCCTGCTGGATCCGATGGCCGAGGCCGTGGACAGCGGCCTGACCGCGTTCACTCAGGCCAATGGCCCGTGGTTGGATGCGCTCAAGAACAACTCACTGTTCTATGTGCTGCTGCCTTTGCGGATCGGTCTGGATCAGGCGGTGCTGCCCTTCACCTGGGGCTTCCAGTGGACGGCGGGCATGAGCTTTGGCCTGTTTGCCGCAGGTGCCGGGATCGCGCTGTTGATGGCATGGCGTGGGCGGCTGACAGGTGGTCTGATCGTCCTGATCCTGATTGGAATGCTGGAAACCGGCATTGCCAACCTGCCGTGGCCCTTTGTCCTGACCGGCGCCGCTGCTCTGGGCTGGGTCGCGGGGGGCTGGCGTCTGGCGGCGCTGTGCGTGGGGCTGCTTTGCACCATCCTCGTTTCGGGCCTGTGGGAGAGAGCGCTCTTGTCGCTTTACCTGAGCGGTTCGGCGGTGTTTTCCTGTGCCGTGGTCGGCGGCCTGATCGGCCTTGCCAGCGCGATTTGGGAGCCGGTGTGGAAAGTGGTCCGTCCGATCTGCGACATGTTGCAGACAATCCCTCTGTTCGTGTTCCTGATCCCGGTCCTCATGGTGTTCCAGATCGGCGAGTTCTCGGCCTTTCTGGCAATCTGTGCCTATGCGATCGTGCCCATGATCCGCTACACGCGGCACGGGCTGGTCAACACGCCGGACGAGATGATGGAGGCCGCGATCTCAAGCGGTGCGACCGAGTGGCAGATCATGCGCGACGTGCGTGCGCCCTATGCCGCGCCCACGATCCTGCTGGGACTGAACCAGACCATCCTCTATGCCTTTGCGATGCTGGTGATCGCCGCATTGATCGGCACTACGGGTCTGGGACAGTCGATCTATCTGGCGCTGGGTCAGGCGGATGTGGGGCTTGGCATTTCCGCCGGGGCCGCGATGGCGATTCTGGCGCTGATTGCCGACCGCATCGTGCAAGGGTTTGCCGAAGAACGCCGCGCGGCGCTTGGATTGTAAACAGGGCAGGGGCGATGCACCGCCCCTGCGCCGAACTTGATTTTGGACAAGGATACCAGTGCCGTCCTGATCTAGACCGATCCCAATAAAGCGGAGATCACCATGACCGGTTGGGTCCTATTCCTTGCAGCGCTCGTCACATTCCTTCTCAGCCACGCGATTCCGGTGCGGCCCACCATACGCGGATGGCTGATCTATACACTCGGACGCCGGGGGTATTTCACGGCCTATTCGGTTCTGTCGCTGGCCGTCCTGGCGTGGTTGATCATCGCCGCTGCCAACGCTCCTTATGTCGAGGTCATCCCGCCATTTGCGGTTTTGCGCTGGGCGCCGGTTCTGATCATGCCGGTGGTCTGCTGGCTGGCTGTCGCGGGGCTGATCATTCAGAACCCGTTTTCGTTCGGAGGGCTTGGCAATCGGCCCTTTGACCCAGAACAGCCCGGTATCCTGCGCACCACCCGACACCCGATCCTTGCCGCGCTGATACTGTGGGCGGTGGCACATCTGCTGGCCAATGGCAGCCTGTCACATGTGATTCTGTTCGGCCTGTTTGCCGGTTTCGCGGCCATGGGCATGGCCCTTGTCGACCGCCGCAAGTCGCGGGAAATGGGCTTTGAATGGGTCCGCTTGTCCCGCAACACGGCGCGGTTTTCACTGCGCGCACCGCGCCCCTGGCCACGTCCCGGGGTGTGGCTGGCCGCGCTTGCCGCCTATGCGGTTCTGCTTCACCTGCACGCTCCTGTGATTGGCCTGTCCCCGCTTCCGTAAACGAGGGAGTGGCCGGGCGTTGCCTCGCGTGCTATTTGAAACGTCACAAACGAATTACAAGAGGTCCAAGATGCATCTGGCCTATGTCACCACCACCGATCGCGGCGCGACAGACCGCCTGCTGAGCGCCGTTGCGGAACGTCTGCTGGCGTCCGGCGCGAAACTGGCCGGTGTCGTGCAAACGAACACGGAATGTGCCGACAGCAGCAAATGCGATATGGACTTGCGCGTGCTGCCCGACGGTGAAACCATC
Source organism: Ruegeria sp. HKCCD6428 (assembly GCF_013110595.1). NCBI lineage: Bacteria > Pseudomonadati > Pseudomonadota > Alphaproteobacteria > Rhodobacterales > Roseobacteraceae > Ruegeria > Ruegeria sp. HKCCD6428. The sequence continues at coordinate 270,643 of NZ_WVQX01000004.1, read as the reverse complement.
CGCATTTCGCAGTCGCTGGGCACCCAGTCACGCGGCTGCCGTCTGGACCCCGCAGCGCTGGAACAGGCGGTGGGATATGTGACTGCCTCGCTTGAGGATGCGCCACAGCTGCTGATCATCAACAAGTTCGGCAAGCATGAATCCGACGGTCGAGGGTTCCGCCCCGTGATCGGCGAAGCGCTGGCGATGGATATTCCGGTTCTGGTCGGCGTGAACGGTTTGAACGAAGAGAAATTCCAGACCTTCGCGGATGGTTCCGCGGAAGCCCTCCCGGCGGATCTGGATGCAATCGAGGCGTGGTTCAACAAGGTCTCGGGACTGCGCCCGGCGGCGGAGTAGAACCTTCCAAATTTGTTTGAGAGACAAAAAACGGCGCTGATCAACAATCAGCGCCGCCTTTTTTTAATGTTGGGTGCAACTAGGTTGTCTTAAGCCTGCGGTACCCGAACAGGCCCAGAACGGCCCCGATCAAAAGCAGCCCGCTTGCGGGCAAGGGGACCGGTGCAACGACAAGGTTGTCTACCCACATTTCCCCGCAGTAGTCGATACACCAAGCCGTGTTTGGAGTGGTGATTAATTGGCTCCTTAGTGGAGACGGGCTGTTGTATGTCACCAGCAAAGCGTCAATTGCCGTGAAAGCGCTTGAAAATGACAGTGTAGTCAAAGCCATCGGACCGAATGTCTGGCTGGCCACAACTGACCCATTCAGCAACCCAGAAAAGGTCAACGTCGGAAAGGTCGAAGGCCCTGCGGATAACCATTGATTGTATGCAGCGGTTCCGAAAGCGGGAGCTGGACCGGAACCTGTTGTGAATGCTCTGGACCAGCCTTGCAGATCAACCGTCTGAACTGTGAACTTGCCACCGATCACGGGCTTTATTGTGGTAGACAGTACGCCACTATCATCGTGGAAATTAATATAGTTTCCGAAGGTGTAAACGTCTGCGTAATTGAACGTGAAACCTTGGCTTATTCCTTGCCTAGTGCCGGATGCTGTGATCGGATCATTCGGAAAGTTGTTGTCAAATGTAATAGTCAGCGCATTCGCTGCGCCCGCGATACAAACGGCAAGCGCCGCCAAAAGCAGTCTCATAACAAGTCCCTCGCAAAAACGTGTTCAGACTAGCGGGCGATGCCCGGTTTCGCAACTTTTACGAGTCTTTGTAGCCGTCATTGCGCATAAGCATGCACGTAAGCACGCGCGGGCAATGCATTCTGACCATCTTTGAAACCTGCTCGAAAGATGGTGGGCGACCCTGGAATCGAACCAGGCGTGCGTCTCCGCGAGGGAGTTACAGTCCCCTGCCACACCTTGCGGCCTGTCGCCCACTGTCAGGCGTTGCACCTGACGTGGAGGCGTGATTACTAGCGCACCAAAGAAGCGTCAACAGGAAAATTTCGCTTTGGCGCAGGAAACCGAACTCTTGGCCCGGAGGCCTGAAAAATGAAGAAACCCAAATGGGTCGTTGAAAAGGAACAGGCGCGCAAGGCCGCGGCTGCTGAAACCGTTTGGCTGTTCGGTCTGCATGCGGTTCGCGACGCTTTGATGAACCCCAATCGGCAGAAACTGCGCCTGATCGTAACGCGCAATGCGCGGGATAAACTGGCGGAAGCGATTGAATTCTCTGGTATCGAGCCCGAGATGGCTGATCCGCGCAAGTTTACGGCGCCCATTGATGCAGGCTCGGTGCACCAGGGGGCCGCGCTGGAGGTGAAACCACTGGACTGGGGCGGTCTGGCCGAAAACTGCATCGGTCGGGAAAACCCGCGCGTCATTCTTCTGGACCGCGTCACGGACCCGCACAATGTCGGTGCGATTCTGCGCTCGGCCGAGGTTCTGGGTGCCAGTGCCGTGATTGGCACGCGCCACCATTCCGCGCCCGAGACCGGGGCACTGGCAAAAACCGCCAGCGGCGCGCTGGAGCGTCAACCTTACCTGCGGATGCGCAACCTTGCCGACACAATTGTTGAACTACAGAATATGGGATTTCTGGTCCTTGGGCTGGACGGAGAAGCAGACGTGACGATCGAAGGCGCGCTGAGCGACGGTCGGGACCGCCCCGTCGCACTTGTTCTGGGGGCGGAAGGCCCGGGATTGCGCCAAAAGACGAAGGAAACCGTGGATCAATTGGTGAAAATTGACGCAGCCGGGGGATTCGGATCGCTGAATGTCTCAAATGCGGCGGCAATCGCCTTATATGCATCCCGGCCCTGACAAAAAAAGGAGAGCGTTATTTCCGGTCCATCCAAAATTGCGACCTGCTGCTATTGCGGGACCCGGGCTGCGCTGGTCCTGAGGGGCAAAGAGCGCCACGAGCTGAGCTGTTCCAGTTGTGGCGCACCTTTGCACGATCTGAAGATGCTGCCCAAGCGTAAGGCTGCGCCTGCCAAAACGGTGCGATCTGCGGTTTCTCATGCCCCTCCGCGGAAGATCAAGCGAAAAAAGAAGAAAAAGAGCATGTTCTCGCGCGTGTTCGATGAAGCCTGGGATGTGATCGAAGACATTTTCGATTGACCGTTTTTGGGTGAAGATCGTTCACATCCACGTCAACAGGGGTTCCGCATGCAGCAAAAAATTGCATCTTGATACCCCAGTGATTTCAGATTCTGACATGGCAATGCTGACCCGACGTTCCACACTTGGCGCGCTGTGCGCCTTTTTTCTGGCGCCTGCCACGTATGCGCAGGAAAGGCCCGTTTACTACACCACCGAAGGGGTGGCGTTGGCCGGGTATGATGCCGTGTCCTTTTTCGACGGTTCTACGCCGATCATGGGCATGCCCGAGAATTCCGTGGTATGGAAAGGGGCGAGGTGGCATTTCACCTCGCAGGAAAACCGCGAGCTGTTCGAAAGCAATCCCCGTGCTTTCGCACCGCAGTTCGGCGGGTATTGTTCATATGCGATGGCGATGGGAGTTCTGAAGAGCTCGGACCCCAAGGCCTGGAAGGTCGTGGATGGTCGTCTGTACCTGACGCACTCGATCGAGATCGAGGAAATCTGGCAGCAGGATCAGGCAGAATACATTGAGTTGGCTGAAGAAAACTGGCCGGTAATCCTCTATCAGGAATGAGCGGGAATCAGCTAATTGTGAAGAGTCATCACAAAAATGCGCTGCCCCTCTTTTTTTTACCAAATATATGCCTAAATGTCACAATGACCGCGGAATGGAACTGCCGCGGGTCATTTCACTGTCCCTCGTTCCAACAACTGGCGCCCAAGGCTTCTTGGGCGCTTTTTTCTTTTTGGAACCCTGCTAAGGATAGGGTATGCCAGACTATTCCGATCAGCAGCTGAGAGCCATTCTGCAACGCACCAAGTCCGTTGCCGTTGTCGGGGTGTCCATGAACCCGGTACGGCCCAGCTATTACGTTGCCCGCTACCTGTCGTTGAAAGGGTTCAACGTGATCCCGGTCAATCCGGGCCATGCCGGGAAAGACCTGTTTGGCCAGACGGTACGCGGCAGCCTTTCGGAGATATCCGAACCCGTGGACATGGTAGACATCTTCCGACGGTCCGATTCCGTGCCGCCCATTGTGGACGAAGCGTTGGAGGTGTTCCCGTCCCTCGGAACGATCTGGATGCAAATCGGGGTTGAACACCCTGAAGCGGCAGCCAAGGCCAAGGCCCGCGGTGTGGACGTCGTGATGAACCGCTGTCCGAAGATCGAGTATCAGCGCCTGTTTGGCGAGCTGCGCATGGGTGGGTTTTCCACCGGGATCATCTCGTCCAAGCTTTAGGGCGTTGCTGGCTGATAGGGTTTCAGGCGGGCAACCTGTTCCTGTCGTCGTTTTTCCAGCACCACGTCCCGAGGGACCCAGTCATATCGGGTATCCTTGACCAGAGGTGACCAGAACAACACCCCGCCATAGCGCCACGGGTCTAGCACGACGCCCTCATACAGCGATTCACCCTTGCGACTGATAATCGCCGTGCTGTGGTCGATCCTCAGCGGATTGTCGGCGTTGGCGATGGCGCGGTGCAATTCCAGCGTCTGGAAGTTTTCCTCTTTCAGACGACGCTCGATATCCTCGGCCCAATGCCAGCACAGACCACGCGGGCGCAATCCCTTGTTGACCTTCGCATTGTGGATCAGCGGCGGGTCGGTGATCTGGTATTCGTCCACCAGTTGCGCGGTATAGGAATAGGCGACTTGCGCTGCCCGGCGGGCTTCTTCCGGATCGATATCCGGGCCAAGACGCTGAATCTCGGCTGTCAGGCGTTGTACCTCATCCCCGGTCGAGGGGGGAGGCGCCGCACATGCCGCAACGATGGCAAGAGTTGCCACAAGCATCAAAATTCGGATCATGTCGCGCCCTCGGCCTGCCATTCTGACGCCCGAGTATAGCGGGCGTTGCGGCGGCGCGGAACCCGGCCGTTACCCTTTGGGGCGGGCGGCCTTTTCAGCTATGCCGCTGATGCCCTGTCGGCGCGCAAGTTCGGCCAGAACATCCTCCAGCGCCACGTCTCGGGCGGCCAGCATGACCAGCAGGTGATACAGCACGTCTGCGGCTTCGGCGGTCAGCTTGGCCTGATCGCCCTTCGTGGCTTCGATGATGGCTTCGATGGCTTCTTCACCAAATTTCTCGGCGCATTTCTCGGGACCCTTTGCAAGCAGCTTGGCTGTCCAGCTTGAATCGGGGTCAGCCCCTTTACGCGCCTCAATCGTGGCAGCAAGGTCGTGCAGAATGCTCATGTCAGCCTCATCGGAATGCCTGCGGCGGCCATGTGTTCCTTGGCTTCGCGGATCGTGTATTCTCCGAAATGGAAGATCGAGGCTGCAAGCACCGCACTTGCGCCACCTTGGGTGACGCCTTCGACCAGATGATCCAGATTGCCGACACCGCCGCTTGCGATTACGGGCACGTCCACTGCATCGGAAATCGCACGGGTCAGGGGCAGGTTGAAACCAGCCTTGGTGCCGTCGCGGTCCATCGAGGTCAGCAGGATTTCTCCGGCGCCTTTGGCGACAACGGTTTTTGCGAACGCGACCGCATCAATACCTGTTGGCTTGCGGCCGCCATGCGTGAAAATCTCCCACTTTCCGGGGCTGACCGTCTTGGCGTCGATGGCACAGACGATGCACTGGCTGCCGAATTGATCTGCCGATTCCGCGATCACGTCGGGATTGGCAACGGCTGCCGAGTTGAAGCTGACCTTGTCTGCCCCCGCCAGCAACAGGGCGCGGACATCATCCTTGGTGCGAACCCCGCCGCCGACGGTCAGAGGTACAAAGCACTGCTCGGCCGTGCGCTGTACCACGTCGAACATGGTGCCGCGGTTTTCGTGGGTTGCGTGGATATCCAGAAAACAGATTTCGTCCGCGCCTGCGGCGTCATACGCCTTGGCCGATTCCACGGGATCGCCCGCATCGCGCAGACCGACGAAATTCACGCCTTTGACCACGCGGCCATCGGCAACATCAAGGCAGGGAATGATCCGGGTCTTCAGCATCTGATTGTCCTTCGTTGCCGGACCTTTACCGACAAAGCGCCGCCGATGCCACAGACGTTTTGCCGCCCATGGCCCTGGTAGCACGGGCCATGGGCGGAGCGGGGGGCTTAGTGATCCCGGTTCTTCAGCAGTTTCAGTGCCGAAAGCAGGTTTGCCTTGTCATCGGTCCATGGCAGCGCTCCGTCGGTTTCGACGGTTTGCCAGTTTCCATCCTGCGCAAAACTCTCAATTCGGGATTTGTCCGGGCTCAGGATCACAACGCTGCTGGTGGCGGCTCCGGTTTCAACCTGCTCTTCACCCACGGCCAGCCGCTGATGCGCAGCGGTCAGGTTCAGGCTGTCGGCAATTCGGGCCAAAGGCTGGACCAAATCGTAGAACCGGTTTGTGATGTGGAACACCAAAACCCCATCATCGGCCAGGCGGCTGGTATACATCTCTACCGCCTCGCGTGTGATCAGGTGAAGCGGAATCGCGTCCGAGCTGTACGCATCCAAAACCAGGATATCGAAGGCAAAAGGCTTTTGCTTCAGAACGATTCGGGCGTCACCCAGATGGGTCTCGGAATCGGGCGTGCATTCCGACAAATAGGTGAACAGCGAAGGGTCGCGTGCGATCTGGTCAACGGTCGCGTCGATCTCGAAGAAGTCCCAGTTTTGCGCAGGCTGCCGATAGCAGGCCAGTGCACCTGTTCCAAGACCGACAATTCCGATGCTGTTGGATTGCTTGCCGAAGTCCGACGTGATGACCTGCGCCATCGGTCCTTCGGGGTGATAATAGGACAGCGGTGTGGGTCGAGTGCCATATTCGGATTCGCGTTGCCAGCCATGCACCGTGGTGCCGTTCTTGTAGACACGGTAGCCCTCGCTTGAATACACCGAATGCACGCCGAAAAAGCTGCGATCTTCGAACACCGGATTGTTCTTTACCGCAAATGCGGGCAGCAGAACGACGGTAAGAACCACAGGGATACGCATGGCCTGTGCCCGGAACAGGTACAGCACCGCGAATATCAGCGCGAACAGGGCACCTGCACGCGGGATGTCCGCGCTCAGCGCCGCGACGCCGCGTGTCGCACCTGCGATGACGAGGATGAAAACACTTGCCGCGATGCCCATGATGACATGGCGAAGGGCAAATCCCGGCGCGCGGACAAGAAACAATCCTCCGGCCAGGATCATGGTGATTGGCGCCTCCAACTCACGTGTGAAGGCAATCGGCGCAACGATCGAGTTGAACAGCCCGCCAATTGCTCCGCCCACGGAAAGGGCGATGTAGAACACGGTCAATTGCTCGGCGGATGGGCGCATGTCGTACAGCAGGCGGTGCGCAAAAAGGGCGATGATGAACAGCACCGGGACATAGAGCAGAATAACCACCGGCGCGTCATGCTCGCTGACCACCTTGGACACCAGTACGACACCCGCCGCCAGCGCCGCCAGCATGGGCAGGTTCAAGGCGTCAAGGGTCAGGTGTTTCCATTTGGCAAACGCGATGATGAAGGACAGGATATAGACCGCCAGCGGAACAACCCAGATCAACGGGAGAGCACCCAGATCCGTGCTGACCCGCGTTGTGAAGGACAGCATCAAGGAAGAGGGGATGAAGGCGACGAACACCCAGACAGCGATCTGCCGCAGGGTCGGGAAACTGGCCTTGAGCGCCGTTTGGGCCGACGGCTTCGTGTGCCGTGATCCCCGCAAGGCGATCATGCCACTGCCAAGCAAAAGCGCGCCGAACAGAACGAAGCCGACCAGCCAGGCACGGCTGATCTCGGCCGCGCCAAAAAATGGATCTGCAACCAGGGGGAAGGCCAACAACGCCAGCAAGGATCCGACATTGCTGGCACTGTAAAGGAAATACGGATCATCCGCCGAAGGCCCGCCCGACCTGGCGTACCAGGCCTGCAACAGGGGCGCATTTGCCGACAATACCGCAAAAGGTACACCCACACCCACGGCGAACAGGCCAAGCGTTTGCAGCGCGGTCGAGGTCGAGGCGTCATAGCTCCAGCTTTCGCTGGTGGACAGCGGCAGGAAAGTCAGCGCCGCCACCCAAAAGGCGAAATGGGTGATGATCTGCCAGCGCAAGGGCAGAAACTTGGTCAACAGGTGCGCGTACACATACCCGAGTATCAGCATCACTTGAAAAAACAGCATTGCGGTCGTCCAGACCGCCGGGGCGCCGCCGATTTTTGGAAGAACCAGTTTGGCAAAAAGCGGCTGGACAAAGAACAGCAGACTGGCGCTTGTGAAAATCGCCGCGCAGAAGATCGCAATGGTTGCTGATCCGAATCTGGACGTCTTGGGAACGTCTAGGTTGGAAATACTCACGTTTGCCACCCGGGTTGTTGTGTTTGACGAAGGGGTAAGCGGGGATTCCGCCCGAATTATGGCTCAACACAGTAAAATGTTTGGCTTCTGGTCGGATTGTTCTCGAAAGCAACGGTAAAATGGGCGCCTTCAATTCTGGCAAAGCTTTGCTGATGCCAGACTTGTGATTGTCAGATTTCCAAAACCTGTGAGAATTGGAGTGAATATTACAGAAGGAATACCGACATGCGTAGCTTGATACTTGCTTCAATTTTTTCGCTCGGAGGGGCTTTGGCCGCCATGGCTGACGACATCATCAAAGTTCAAACGAACAAATCCGTAGCCGAGGCGCTGGATGCGCTGGAAGCGGCGGTTGGCAACGCAGGGGCCACTGTCTTCGCCCGTATCGACCACGCGGCCGGGGCGGAAAAGGTCGGTACGCCCATCCCGGCCAATCAAGTGCTGATTTTCGGCAATCCTGCGCTGGGCACGCCGGCCATGCAGATCGATCCGCGTGCAGGGTTGTTCCTGCCGCTCAAGGTGCAGGCGTATGAGGATGGGAACGGTCAGGTCTGGTTGGCCTATGAAGACCCCAAGGAAACGATGGACGAGCTGGATGACGTCGAAAAGTCACCTGTAATCGAGAAGATGCGCGGTGCGCTCGCCAAGTTGACCGCTGCGGCTGCGGGTTAAGACCTTTTGGGTCATGTGCTTGCGCTTTTCACACGCGCAAGCGCGTTTCGCGCGATCAGGATGTGAAATGGCAGGATCGCAGCCAGGTACAGGCGCCCGCCAAGGTTATGGCGTCGGACCCACGTGGCCAGCGAGATGCGACCGTTTTCCGACAGGACGGAAACCCGGAAATCCAGGTGGCGATCGTTGAAACCTGCGATCACCTCGGTCCTGCCATCATGTTCGACCGGGAAGATCCCCAGCTTGTCGTCAGCATCCGGGCCTGTCGTGCTGAGGCCAAAGGGTGTCACCAGCAGGCCGCGCAGCCGAACCAGTGCCATCGCCCATCCGGGGAACGCGGTAATGATTTCCGCGGCCCGGCGCGGCGGAAGATTGGATTCAACACTGAAGCAGTCCAGAAAGTCGCCGTTTTTGAACCGTTCGTTCAGCAGGCTGTGCGCGGACAGTTCGGAACGCTTTACCGGCGAATGAAACATAAAGCTATCCTCTGAGCGTGGTCAGAGCCTCTTTCAGATCAATCGCTCCATCATAAAGCGCGCGGCCGGAAATGGCACCGTTCAAAGCTGCGCCACAATCGCGCAGGGCGATCAGATCGGCGATCGAGGACACGCCGCCAGATGCGATGACCGGAATATCGACCGATTTGGCAAGCTCTGCGGTGGCCTCGACATTGGGGCCCTGCATCGCCCCGTCCCGGTTGATGTCGGTGTATATGATCGCAGCGACGCCTGCGTCTTCGAAGCTGCGGGCCAGATCGGTTACCTGAACGTCGGTTTCTTCGGCCCAACCCTTGGTGGCAACCAGACCGTTGCGCGCGTCGATGCCCACGGCGACCTTGCCGGGAAAGGCTTTGGCCGCTTCGCGCACCAGATCGGGATTCTCGACCGCGACCGTGCCCAGAATCACGCGGGCCAGACCTTTGTCGATCCAGGTCTCGATGGTGGCCATGTCGCGGATGCCGCCACCCAATTGCGCGGGCACGTCGCAGGCTTTCAGAATCGCCTCGACCGGGGCGGCGTTGACCGGCTCACCTGCAAAAGCGCCGTTCAGATCGACCAGATGCAGCCACTCGCACCCGGCCTCGACAAAGGCGCGGGCCTGTGCGGCGGGGTCTTCGTTGAACACGGTGGCCTTGTCCATTTCACCACGCAGCAGGCGCACGGCATTGCCGTCTTTGAGGTCGATGGCGGGGTAGAGGATCATGTCGGGCGGCCCTATATCTGTGTTGCACGCGCGGGATATCGCACAGGCGGGGCAGGGGATGCAACGCGACGCTGGGTCATTCTTGCCCGCAGCTGGCTGCCGGGTCAGACTGCCATCAAAACAGGGAGACAATCATGAAGAAATTTACGTTTGCAGCGGGTTTGATGTTTCTTGCGACCAGCGCGATGGCTGCGGATCCCGTCGACGGTCTGTGGAAGACTGCACCCGGTGATACCGGCGGCTATCTGCACGTGACGATTTCCGGATGCGGCAGTGCGATCTGCGGAACCATCGACAGCGCCTTTGATGCGGATGGCAACGAGCAGCTGGAATATGAAAACCTTGGTAAGAATATCATCTGGGACATGGTGCCCGAGGGTGGCGGAAGCTATGACAGCGGCAAGATCTGGGCACCGGACCGGGACAAGACATACAACTCGAAAATGTCACTGGACGGCCAGAACAAATTGACCGTCAAGGGATGCGTGGCGGGCGGTCTTATCTGTCGCGGTCAAACCTGGACGCGTGTTCAGTAAGCCTCAGGGTTTCCAGGTCAGGAAGTTTCCCAGCATGCGCAGGCCGACGTCCTGGCTTTTCTCGGGGTGAAACTGCATTCCAACCATCGTGTCACGGCCAATGACGGCCGTGACCTCCTGCCCGTAGTCCACATAAGCCAATCGCTGTGCCGGGTCGGACACCCGGAAGTGGTACGAGTGGACGAAATAGGTGTGATCGCCGGATTTCACCCCGTTGAACACCGGGTGATCGCTGTCCAGAACAAGATCGTTCCAGCCCATATGCGGCACTTTCAGCGATGTGTCTGACGGCTCGATCCTGACGACATCGCCGGCAATCCAGCCCAGACCATCCGTTTCGCTGTATTCACGGCCTTTCGTTGCCATCAACTGCATGCCCACACAGATGCCCAGAAACGGGCGGCCTTTCTGTTCGACCGCCTCGACCATCGCGTCATAGATGCCCTTGTGCCCACGCAATTCGGCAGCGCATGCCGGAAACGCCCCGTCGCCGGGCAGAACCAAGCGATCGGCGCGTGCCACAACATCCGCGTCCGAGGTGACGACAACCTCACCGGCGCCGACCTCTTGCGCCATGCGCTGAAACGCTTTTTCCGCCGAGTGCAGGTTGCCGCTTTCGTAGTCGATAATGGCGGTCAGCATTTACAACGCGCCTTTGGTCGACGGAATCGCGTCTGCCTTGCGCGGATCGGTTTCAACGGCGTCGCGCAGCGCGCGCGCGACGGCCTTGAAGGCGGCCTCGGCGATGTGGTGGCTGTTGAAACCGTGCAGCTGGTCGATATGCAGCGTGATACCGCCATGGGTGCTGAGCGCCTGAAAGAACTCGCGCACAAGTTCTGTGTCGAACGCACCGATTTTCTGCGTCGGCAGATCCACATTCCAGATCAGATAGGGGCGGCCCGACAGGTCCAGCGCACAGCGTACCTGGGCGTCGTCCATCGGTAGGTGGCATTCTCCGTACCGCCGGATCCCTTTCTTGTCGCCCAGGGCCTGCGTCAAAGCCTGCCCCAGCGCGATGCCGGTATCTTCGACTGTGTGGTGATCATCAATGTGATAATCGCCCTTGGCGCTGATCGTCATGTCGATCAGCGAATGGCGCGCCAGCTGGTCCAGCATATGGTCAAAGAAGCCAACACCGGTCTGGTTGTCATAGGTGCCGGTGCCATCCAGATTGACCTGAACCGTGATCTCGGTCTCGGTGGTCTTTCGGCTGATCGAAGCGCTGCGCATGGGCGAATTCCTTTTGCTACAGGCGCGCTTATAGACGGGGAAGGTCGGGGTTTTCCAGACCGCGCGTTGTGATCGCTGCAAACTGTTGCAGGGGATTGCACCCGGCTTGGCCCCATGTCAGCTTGCCAACAACACGAACCGATAGGGTCACACCATGTCCACCTGCGTTTTCATCCAGATCCGTTGCAAGCCCGGAACCACCTACAAGGTCGCCGAGGAAATCGCCCTGCGCGAAATCCATTCTGAACTGTATTCCACCAGCGGTGAATATGATCTGCTGCTCAAGCTCTATATCCCCGAGACCGAGGATGTGGGCCATTTCATCAACGAACACCTGCTGGTGATTCCCAATATTGAACGATCGCTGACCACCATGACGTTCAAAGCGTTTTAGCCCAACTCAAACGTCGTCACGCCGAAAACACGGTCAAGGTCGATATCCGGCTGATGACTGGAGTACATCCGGGCCGTTTCGAACACTTTGCCCAACCCAAGTTCATCGGCCAAAGCGAAGGCTGATGTGTTGGGCTGTGGCATGTCCACAAAAACCTCATGCTCGTTATGGTCTTCGGGAATCGTGGTCAGCAGAGCTGCTAACAAAGCCCTTGCAATGTCGGCATTATCCGCAAACAGCGGACCAACCTTGTACCCGGTGAGGCAAGGGCGCAGCGTCGCGTAACCTCGGATTCTGCCATTGTCGGAATAGACCTTTGATACGTGATTGTATGCGCTGAGCCAGCTTTCAAGGAACAGATCACGTGGAGCGGGAAACATGTCGCGGTCATAGGCTTTCAATTCGTCTGACGCGCTGCTGAGGTCCGCGATGCGATCATTCGAAGACGTATCCAGCTTCGCCAGCATCTGCTTCTTCGTACCGAAAAAGCGATAGTTGTTATTAGCAAAAGTAAAACCTGACTTGCGGTAATTGTCCTGCTGCTCGACAACGCCATCTAGACCCATGTTGCGACCGCTGCAATGAGCAAGCGCGTGCTGCGCGATCTCAAGCCCATGACCATGATACCGGAACTCGGGTTTAACGATGTAAAAGCCCAGAAACGAGAAATCGGCATTGTAATTTACCGCCGAGACCGAAGAAATCATCTCTCCTTCCAGAAAACCGCCCAGAAACCCGTCCGGGTCTGTTGGCCGAAAGCACTCGGCGTCGTGTATGCCGGGATTCCACCCCTCGCGACCGGCCCAATCCACGGCGTGCTGGACTTCGGCGGCGGTGAGTGGGCGAATGGTGTAATCAGACATAAGGTAATCCTGCATTGCGCAATGCGATCAGAATGACGCACCGCGGCGCAAAGAACCAGCATGTTGAGAGAGTTTTGTATCTGGAGCGGGCGAGGCGATTCGAACGCCCGACCCTAACCTTGGCAAGGTTATGCTCTACCCCTGAGCTACGCCCGCATCAGATACATATGTGGTCCGAGGACCTCTCAATGGAGCGGGCGAGGCGATTCGAACGCCCGACCCTAACCTTGGCAAGGTTATGCTCTACCCCTGAGCTACGCCCGCGCCGTTGAGTGAGGAGGGATTTATAAATTCCCACGCGGGGCTGCAAGCGGAAAAACACAAAAAAGAGGAAAAATATTTCGACGGAACTGGGCATCCGGCCCGTTCAATCTCAAACACGGATCAAAAAAGGACACAGGCAGAGAGGCTTTCATGATTTCTGTTGCAGACATGAAGATAATGGCGCTGGCCGCAATGATCTTGCTGGTCACCGCGATGCCGAAATCGGACGATCACGAACACAACCGGATCACGCCCGTTTTGTTGAAAGCGCCCCTTGTGATGACGACGGATCTGACCGGATAACACCCGCCAACCGAGCTACAGCGCCAGAATCAGGTTAGCGATGGCCGCAACCAGAATGGCCAGGAACGTCAGGCTCATGCCAGCCTGCCGCAGGATGACGATCTGGGGCGTGCGCCCGAATCCGTAAGCGTGCAGCAGACGCCCAGCCAGCAACATCAAACCCAGTATATGCACAAGCAACCCTCCGGCGCCCTGTAATTCCACCATGGCGATCAGCAAAAGGGCGATAGGGGCGTATTCGGCGCAATTGGAATGTGTCCGTATCGCCTTGATCATCAATTTGCTGCCCCCATCCCCGACCGAGATTTTGTCGCTGCGGCGCTGAAGGATCACTTTGACGCTGAGTGCCACGTAAAGAATAGCGATCAGGGCCGCATAGATCGGGGTGATAGCAAGCATGGTGGGTCTCCGTTCCAGCATAGAAAAAGGGCCGCGCGGTTTCCCGCGCGGCCCTTTGAACTGTAATCGGTTCGGCAGGTTATTCCAGCTCGACCAGAAGGTCCTTTGCGTCAATCTGGCCACCGGGCTGCACATGAACGGCCTTGACGGTCGCATCGCGCTCGGCGTGGATGCCGGTTTCCATCTTCATCGCCTCGATGGTCAGCAACATGTCGCCTTCCTTGACCTGCTGGCCCGCTGTTACGGCGACGGTGGCAACAACACCGGGCATCGGCGCACCGACATGATCCGGGTTGCCGACCTCGGCCTTGGGCCGCGCCTGCGTGGTCGAGGTGACCAACCGGTTCGGAACCCGGATCACGCGCGGTTGGCCGTTGAGTTCAAAGAACACTTTGACCTCGCCCTTTTCATCCGTTTCGCCGATGGCCTGACACCGGATTTCCAGCGTCTTGCCGGGGTCGATTTCCGCGGTGATCTCTTCGCCCGGCTCCATGCCGTAGAAGAAGGTACGCGTTGGCAGGGTACGGACCGGGCCGTAGATCCGGTGGCGACCCATGTAGTCCAGGAACACCTTGGGATACATCAGGTATCCGTTCAGATCCTCGTCATCGACCTCTTTGCCTTCCAGCTGCTTGGACAGCTCGGCGCGGGTGGCTTCAAGATCGACCGGGGGCACGTCCTTGCCGGGTCGCTGCGTGTTGGGAACCTCGTCTTTCAGCACCTTCTTGATGATGGTCTCGGGGAAACCGCCCGGAGGCTGACCCAGATTGCCGCGCATCATGTCCACGACCGAATCGGGGAAGGCCACGTCGGTATTCGGGTCCTCGACCTGTTCACGTGTCATGTTCTGGCTGACCATCATCAGCGCCATGTCACCAACGACCTTGGAAGACGGCGTGACCTTCACGATATCACCGAACATCTGGTTCACGTCAGCATACATCTGGGCCACTTCGTGCCAGCGTTCTTCCAGACCCAGGCTGCGCGCCTGTGCCTTGAGGTTGGTGAACTGTCCGCCGGGCATCTCGTGCAGGTAAACTTCGGACGCCGGGGCCTGAAGGCTGGATTCGAAGGCCGCATACTGGCCACGCACAGCCTCGAAGTAATCGCTGATTTCACGGATGGCCTTGATGTCCAGCCCGGTGTCGCGGTCTGTGTGGCGCAGCGCCTCGACCACGGTGCCCAGCGTCGCCTGGCTGGTGTTGCCCGAGAAGCTGTCCATCGCGCAGTCAACAGCATCCACGCCCGCCTCGGACGCGGCCAGAATGGTCGCGCTGGCAATACCGGCGGTGTCATGGGTGTGGAAGTGTATCGGCAGCCCGACCTCTTCTTTCAGCGCACGGATCAGGATCTTGGCCGCGGCCGGTTTCAGCAGGCCCGCCATGTCCTTGAGGCCCAGAATATGCGCGCCGGCGTCGCGCAGCTCTTTCGCCATGCCGACATAATATTTCAGGTCATACTTGGCGCGATCCGGGTCAAGAATATCGCCAGTGTAACAGACGGTACCTTCGCAAATCTTGCCGCTATCGACGACCGCATCCATTGCTACACGCATGTTTTCGACCCAGTTCAGCGAGTCGAAGACACGGAACACGTCAATTCCTGTCGCCGCCTGACGCACGAACTCCTGCACCACGTTGTCAGGATAGTTCGTATAGCCCACGCCGTTTGCGCCGCGCAGCAGCATCTGGGTCATCAGGTTCGGCATCGCCTCGCGCAGGTCCCGCAGGCGCTGCCACGGGCATTCCTGCAAGAACCGATACGCCACGTCGAAAGTCGCGCCGCCCCAGCATTCGACCGAGAACAGCTGCGGCAAGTTCGCCGCATAGGAGGGAGCCACCGTGATCATGTCGATCGAGCGCATCCGGGTCGCCAGCAGAGACTGGTGCCCGTCGCGCATGGTGGTGTCGGTGATCAGCAGTTGGCGCTGTGCCTTCATCCAGTCGGCCACCGCCTGCGGGCCCTTCTGCTCCAGCAGGTTGCGGGTGCCCATCTGCGGTTCGGCCTTCAGCGCCGGAGGCCTGGCCTCTTTCAGGTCGGCGCGCGGGCGCGGGCGGTCCTTGGTTTCGGGATGCCCGTTCACGGTGATGTCCGCGATATAGGTCAGAACCTTGGTGCCGCGGTCGCGCCGCTTCTTGAAGGTGAACAGTTCGGGCGTCGTGTCGATGAACTTGGTGGTGTATTCGTTCGACAAGAAGGTCGGATGCTTGAGCAGGTTGATGACGAAGTCGATATTCGTCGAAACCCCGCGGATGCGGAACTCGCGCAGGGCGCGGTCCATCCGGGATATCGCCTTTTCGGGCGTGGGGGCCCAGGCCGTAACCTTGGTCAGCAGCGAGTCGTAATAGCGCGTAATCACCCCGCCCGCATAGGCCGTGCCGCCATCCAGACGGATGCCCATACCGGTGGCCGAGCGATAGGCGGTGATCCGGCCATAGTCGGGGATGAAGTTGTTCTGTGGGTCCTCGGTGGTGATCCGTGTCTGCAACGCGTGGCCGTTGAGCTGGATATCCTTTTGGCTGGCCATGCCCGTCGCCTCGGCCAGCGTCTTGCCCTCGGCAATCAGGATCTGCGCCTGCACGATGTCGATACCGGTGACTTCTTCGGTCACGGTGTGTTCGACCTGTACGCGCGGATTGACTTCGATGAAGTAGAACTTGCCGGTGTCCATATCCATCAGGAACTCGACCGTGCCGGCACATTCGTAATTGACATGCGCACAGATCCTGCGGCCAAGCTCGCAGATCTCGGCGCGCTGTTCGTCGCTCAGATACGGGGCAGGGGCGCGTTCCACGACCTTCTGGTTCCGGCGCTGGACCGAGCAGTCGCGTTCATACAGGTGATAGATTTCACCGTGCTTGTCGCCCAGGATCTGCACCTCGACGTGGCGCGCACGAATGATCATCTTTTCCAGATAACCCTCGCCGTTGCCGAATGCGGCTTCGGCCTCGCGACGGCCTTCCAGCACTTTCTCTTCCAGCTCTTCTTCCGACTGGATCGGGCGCATGCCGCGCCCGCCGCCGCCCCAGGACGCCTTGAGCATCAGCGGATAGCCGATTTCGGCGGCCTCCTTGCGGATCGCGTCCATGTCATCGCCCAGAACTTCGGTGGCAGGAATGACCGGAACACCTGCTTCAATGGCTACGCGTCGCGCGCTTGCCTTGTCGCCAAGCGCGCGCATGGTTTCCGCCTTGGGGCCGATGAAGGTGATGCCGTTCTTGACGCAGGCATCGACGAAATCCGGGTTCTCGGACAGCAGGCCATATCCCGGATGAATCGCGTCGGCGCCACATTGCTTGGCAACACGGATGATCTCGTCGATCGAAAGATACGCGGCAACCGGCCCCATGCCTTCACCGATCTGATACGCCTCGTCCGCCTTGAACCGGTGCAGGCCCAGTTTGTCTTCTTCAGCGTAGACGGCGACGGTTCGTTTTCCCATCTCGTTTGCTGCGCGCATGACGCGGATGGCAATCTCGCCGCGGTTGGCGATCAGGATCTTGTTGAAGTCTGTCATGATAGGTCCCGGTCTTTTGTGTATGGGCGTCTTATTGGGCGGAGAATACGCGCAGGTATATCCGTTCTTCTGGGTAGAACCGGCATGTTATCGCTCGCAAACGCCCTATGATCGCAGCGCCCTTATACTTTTGCTGCGCCGCAGCATCAAATGTTTAACGTTAACTCTCAATCTGACACAGGCTTGCCAGGCCCATCTGGCCCATATTTGCATGCAGGTCCTGCCTGAGAATCTCGATGACATGTGCAGGTCCCCGCGCGCCAAGTGCCGCAAGACCATACAAAAAAGCCCGCCCGAGCATCACGAAGTCTGCGCCCAGCGACATGGCCCGCAAAATATCCAGACCGCCTTCGACACCACTGTCGAAGATCAGGGGCAGGCGGGTTGCATCCCGGACAGAGGGCAGAACCTCGATGCTGGCCGGGGCCGCGTCAAATTGACGGCCGCCATGATTCGACACCCACAAGGCATCGACACCGACCTGTTCCAGCCTGCTCGCATCCTCAGGTCGCAGGACACCCTTCAGGACAAGCGGACCGTCCCAATGGTCGCGCAGCCATTTGACATAGTCCAGATCCGGCGAGGTTCGAAGCAGGTAACCGATATGAGCCGTGGGCGGCAGATTTCCGGGGTTTTCGATATATTTGTCCAGCGTTCGCATGTGCGGCACACCGTTGCGCAGCATGCCAATCGCCCACGCGGGTCTTTGGGCGATCTGCGCCAGAATGCGCGGGGTCAGCTTTGGCGGTTGCCGCAGGCCCGATCGTGTCTGCCTTTCCCTGCGCGATGCGACGGGAACATCCGCGGTGAGGACCAGGGTTTTGAACCCGGCTTTGCGGACCCGGTTCAGCAGGTCTTTTCGAATATCCGGATCCCGGGGCGGGTAAAGCTGGAACCAGGCATTGCCCCCAAGATGCGGTGCCATGTCTTCGGGGCTTTGGCTGGCTACGGTCGACAGGGTATAGGGAATACCCGCCTCTGCGGCCGCGCTGGCAAGCAGTTGCTCGGCGCGGGGCCAGACCAGCCCGGACATTCCGATCGGCGCGATTCCGAACGGCAGCGGATACGAAGCGTCGAGAAACGACTTTGACGTATCAAAGTTCAGCTCGCCATGCAGGATCGAGGGGCAGAGGCGCACCTCATCCAGCGCCTGGCGGTTCCGGTGCAGTGTCGTTTCAATCCCGGTTCCACTGTCGATATACTCCCACACGAAATGCGGCAGACGACGGCGCGCACGGTGTTTCAGATCCGGTATGCCGGGATAAGTGCTGTGCAAGTCCATGCAGATTGATCCGACCTGCCATGCGATTCGGCAAGTTTTTTAAGCTGCATCCTTAGGTGGTTGCCGGTGTTCAGGCGGCGCATTTTTGGTCTGGTTCCTGGTGCCGCTTGCAACATGCACCTGGTTGCGCCCCTTGTCCTTGGCGACATAAAGCGCATCGTCAGCCGCGCGCATCAGATCCTGCGGCATGGTGCCGTGGGCCGGGTAATGTGCGACCCCGACCGATATCGTAATGCGCGGCAAGGCCTTCTCACCATATCGTACGGTTACGGCTTCAACCGCCTGGCGCAGTTGTTCGGCGCGGGTCACGGCATCTTCGGGGCTGTTGTCAGGCAGGATCAGCATGAACTCTTCACCACCGATGCGGCAGGCGACTTCGTCCCGGTCGCACCCTTGTTCCAGGGCGGCGCCGACGGCGCGCAACACCATGTCGCCCGCATCATGCCCATGAGTATCGTTGAACTTCTTGAAGTGATCCACGTCCACGGCGATCAGGCTTAGCGCGGCGCCCGTCTGATGACTGCGGCTGATGGACTTGCGCAGCGTCTCGGTCATATGGCGGCGATTGAACAGCCCGGTCAGGGGGTCTCGTACCGATTGGTCGTGAAGCTGATCCCGCATGCGGACGTTAGCGATCGCCATACTGATCTGTTCGGCGCACAATTGGGCCAGCTTGCGGCTCTTGTTGAAGCAGTCTTCGCGCCCCTCCAGTGCCCGCAGATGCAAAAGACCAACGGTTTCGCCATGGGCCAGAATGGGAAAGCAGAAATAGGGCCGCCCGTCATGCGGTTCGGCGTGTTCGCATACAAAATCAATCTCGGATGCGCCGAACTCGTAAGTCCGGCCGCGCCGCAAGCCCCAGCAACCTTCGGGGTGTATGTGGGATTTATGAGTTCCACCGTTCCAGCTGGCGCAGCCATCCAGCACATCGCGTGAGTTTGAATAGACATACACGCTGCCTTCGGCCTCTGGCAGGATGTGGGTCATGAAGCGAGACACCATGTCGAACAGTTCATCCAGCGATCGGCTTGATTGCAGCCATTCGTTCAATTCACCCAGCAGGCGGACCTCTCGGGCCAGGCGCAGCTGCTCGTCCATCAGCTCCCTCTCTTTCTGTGCCCGTTTGCGAAGGTCGCGAACCTGACGACGGTTGGTGCGATGGACAATCAGGATGACAGTCGTCAACGCCAGCAGGGCGACCCCGCTCAGCAACGCCAGAGACAGGCGAACGCGCGTGATGAACAGGTTCCGCAGGTCGGTTATGTCGGAATAGAACTCGATCGCGCCCATGAACGTCGCATCCTTGATGATCGGCGTATAAACCTCGGCCACATGGCGGCTGCTCAGTTCCGTATCCCGGGAATTGTCGACAACAAAGGACTCAACTTCGGTAACCGGCTTCTCTTCGTGTTTGTAAAAAAGCCCTCCGGCGGCGACGATCGACTGGAAATAGGGTTTCGTATTCACGAACCCGACGTCGCTGGCTCGGGTCGACCAGAACACCTGCCCCGAAGCATCAAACAGCTTGAAGCGGTAAATGTCTGTGGTTTCGGGCAGTAGCTCCAGAAACTCCCGGTCATGATCGGTCAATGCGTGAAAACGGAATGCCTGTTCAAGATCGTTCAGATGGCTTTCGACCTGGCGGCTCATCCGCATCGCGTTCTTTCGCAGGTCTGCTTCCAGCATGCGATCAACCACTGGCGCCGGGGCGGCGTAGATTCCCCAGCCCGCTGCTGCCGTCAGCGCGAGCAGCATCAGGGCCACGCCCATCATCTTAAGCCTCGAGGACTGACCCGTCAGTTCCGCCTGTTTCATTTGTCCGCTCCCACTACACTGTGCCAAACATCCCAGTCAGGATTTGACAGAGAGTTAACGGGGGGGCAGGGCGGTGGCGTGTTTGTTTAGAATTGAATGTAAAAAGAAGTGCGAAAAGTCTGTGAACAAGCCGTGAACAAACCCTTTCCCTTCGCGCTTATCCGGCGTAGTTTGGGGCCATGAGCAGTTTTGACGAAATGGACGCCTTCGAGGGCGCATCGCTGTCGGCGCGGGCCATGGCCGTGCGCCCTTCGCCCTATCTGGATGATCTGAACCCGGCACAACGGGACGCGGTCGAGCGTCTGGACGGACCGGTTCTGATGCTGGCAGGTGCCGGGACGGGCAAGACCAAGGCTCTGACCACCCGGATCGCGCATCTTCTCAACACTGCGCGCGCACGTCCGAATGAGATTCTGTCGGTAACCTTCACCAACAAGGCCGCGCGCGAGATGAAGGAACGGGTGGGCCGCCTGTTGAGGCAGCCTGCTGAGGGGATGCCATGGCTGGGTACCTTTCATTCGATCTGCGTCAAACTGCTGCGCCGCCATGCGGAACTGGTCGATTTGAAATCGAACTTCACCATTCTGGATACCGACGACCAGTTGCGCCTGCTCAAGCAGTTGGTGCAGGCCGCAAATATCGACGACAAACGCTGGCCTGCGCGGATGTTGCTGGGAATCATCGACGATTGGAAGAACCGTGCGCTGACGCCCGACAAGGTGCCAGCCGCCGATGCCGGGGCTTGTGACAGCAAGGGCATTGAGTTGTATGCCCAATATCAGACCCGCCTGCGCGAATTGAATGCGGTGGATTTCGGCGATCTGCTTCTGCACATGGTTACGATCTTCCAGGCCCATCAGGATGTTCTGGAGCAATACCAGCGCTGGTTCCGCTATATCCTGGTGGACGAGTATCAGGACACCAACATCGCCCAATATCTGTGGCTGCGCCTGCTGGCCGGAGGGCACAAGAACATCTGCTGCGTCGGCGACGACGATCAGTCGATCTATGGCTGGCGCGGGGCCGAGGTGGGCAACATCCTGCGTTTTGAGAAAGACTTTCCCGGCGCCCATGTGGTGCGGCTGGAACAGAACTACCGCTCGACCCCGCATATACTGGCGGCCGCGTCGAACGTCATTCGCGGCAATGAAAACCGTCTGGGCAAAGAGCTGTGGACCGAAGCCGAGGAAGGCCACAAGGTCAATCTGATCGGCCATTGGGATGGCGAGGAAGAGGCCCGCTGGATCGGCGAGGAGATCGACGCGATGCAGGGCGGTACGCGGGGTATTCGCCCGATGAACCTTGATGAGATCGCCATCCTCGTGCGCGCCAGCCACCAGATGCGCGCCTTCGAAGACAGGTTTCTGACCATCGGTCTAC
The DNA here is from genome assembly GCF_013110595.1 of Ruegeria sp. HKCCD6428. NCBI lineage: Bacteria > Pseudomonadati > Pseudomonadota > Alphaproteobacteria > Rhodobacterales > Roseobacteraceae > Ruegeria > Ruegeria sp. HKCCD6428. Next base: position 249,003 of record NZ_WVQX01000004.1, on the reverse strand, counting down.
CCTACAAGGTGATCGGCGGCCCGCGCTTTTATGAGCGGATGGAGATTCGCGATGCCATGGCCTATTTCCGGCTGGTGGTCAGCCCCGAGGATGATCTTGCGTTTGAGAGAATCGTAAACACGCCGAAACGCGGCCTGGGTGACAAGGCGCAGCAAACCATCCAGATGACCGCGCGCGAAAATGGGGTGTCACTGGTCGAAGGGGCTCGGATTGCGGTCGACAACGGGCTGATCAAGGGCAAGGGAGGCAAGGCGCTGCGCGAACTGATCGACGGTCTGGCGCGTTGGAATGCGATGACGCGTGGGCCACGGATCGAGGTGGACGACGATTCGGTGATCGATGACGGTTCGCCCATGCGGTTCGGCGCACCCGAGCATACGCATATCGAACTTGCGCAGATCATTCTCGACGAATCCGGCTATACCGCCCACTGGCAGAACGACAAGACGCCCGAAGCGCCGGGGCGCCTTGAAAACCTCAAGGAACTGGTGAACCAGCTGGACAATTTCGAGAACCTGCAAGGGTTTCTGGAACATGTCAGTCTGGTCATGGACAACGAACAGGACAGCGACGGGGCCAAGGTTTCGATCATGACCCTTCACGCGGCCAAGGGGCTGGAGTTTCCCGCCGTCTTCCTGCCGGGCTGGGAGGACGGGCTGTTCCCCTCGCAGCGGTCAATGGACGAATCCGGGCTCAAGGGGCTCGAGGAAGAACGGCGCCTGGCCTATGTCGGCATCACCCGTGCCGAAGAAGTGTGTACCATTTCTTTTGCCGCCAACCGGCGGGTGTTCGGGCAGTGGCAGAACTCCATGCCGTCCCGGTTCATCGACGAATTGCCGGAAGATCACGTTGAGGTCCTTACGCCTCCGGGTCTCTATGGTGGCGGCCAGCCCGCTGCGGGCATTGAAACCCGTGCGGCCGAAGCGAATGTCTACAACTCGCCGGGCTGGAGGCGGATGCAGGCGCGGCAGGGGCAATACGGCATGTCGCAGCCGCGCGAATCCCGCAACACGGTGATCGACGCGACCGCAGTGGCCAGTTTCACGCTGGGGGAACGGGTGTTCCACCAGAAATTCGGCTATGGCGCGGTTGTCGGGATCGAGGGCGACAAGGTCGAAGTCGAGTTCGACAAGGCAGGCACAAAGAAAGTGGTCTCACGTTTTCTGACCAACAAGGATGACGTCCCGTTCTGAGGCGTCATATCCCTTCGACCAGAACCAGATTGGTCGAGGCGGTGGCTTGCCGGATCTTCGCCAGCTCGATGTAATCAGGGTCGTCTTTCCAGGCTTTCGCCGCAGCAAGGTCCGGAAACTCCATCAGCACAATGCCACCTTCGGGCCAATCGCCTTCGATCCGTTCGACCGGTTTCGATGAGACCGTGAGCAGGCGGCCTTTGTGACGGTCGAAGATCGGCATGAAACCCGCCAGATAATCCTGATACCCATCCGGGTCGTGGATGTCGATCTGCGCGATGAAATAGGCGGCCATTGTTTCCTCCGGATCAGAAATCAGAGGGCCATCTTACACCTATGTCAGAAAAACAAAAAAACGGCGGTTCCCAGGGAGGAGGAAGGGGAACCGCCGTCTTGTCAACATCAGAGCAGGGAGGAGGAGAGCCCCGATGTATTCGAACCCGGGTTTGAGCCCGGTATGGAGAAGACGCGGCGACGTCAGGGAGGAGGAAGGCGTCGCCGCGCGCTTTCAACATCAAGGCAGGGAGGAGGAGAGCCTCGATGTATCAGGATCCGGCGGGTTGAGGCCGGTATTTGGTGCGGCAACGTCAGGGAGGAGGAGAGACGTTGCCGCTGATAACAGACCCTAAGGGAGGAGGAAGGGCCTGATCTCGGTATTCGTGGCGCGCTTATTGCGCAATGTGATCATTGGCGGCCTGCATGGCCACTCGACGGATCATGGACCGATGCAGGCCCAGATCGGCCAGTTCACGGTCCGACAGTCCTGCCAGCTCATTGACGGTCTGGCGATACATACGATAGCGGGCAAAACGCGCCTTTGCGTTTTCGATCAAAGTTGCGATTCCGAACGCCGGTGCGCTCTTCGAGGCTGTATGTGTGCTTGCGACTGCCATGCTCATCATCCGTATTTATCTGCTTTGCCGATTACGCTCGGCCCTTGCTTGAGGTTGAAAATAGGCAAATGCTGCGATTGCACAATAGGTCGCGTCGTCAATGCTGCTATGCAGCAAGCGCATAGATTGGTTCAGTTTTTTCCTTCAACTCGAAATGCGCCTTGAAACATAGGGCCTTCCCTTGGGTCACGGGTGACAGCGGAAACATGGCCTTCCCACGGCTTGCCCTCTAATTGAGCGGTGTTGGCTGGAATTTGTGCGCAATAAAACGATTTTAGACGTGCGTGTGACCGAAGCGCCAGGCAAAGCGCGGCGCTTCAGCTATTCCCTGATGACAAGTTTACCGGTTTCGCAGGTCGTAGGGCGTACTGCCTGAACGCCACGGGATTTCATGGGCCGATGTGGTTGTCGGGGGCGAAGTCCCGTCGGAATTGCGCGCGAAAAGCGAATGATTCTGCGAGATCGCTGCCCAAGGATGCTGGGTTTTTCCAATCAAAACGGCAATTCTTTAGATTTTTTGGGAAATCGTGGGAAAAAAATTTCAGCCTCAAATCATCTATATCTAGGGGGTGTTGTGTTGCTCTGGCCTATAGTTGGTGTTTTTGCGTTCAAGTTTCATGGTAGTATTGTTCCTGAAGCGTGATTCATGGAACACGGTTCGCAAAATTCCTGTTGATTTCCATGAATTCCCATGGCATCCCTAATACATCCGATGAGGACGAGGCAGCAGGGGCACCAAACGACCCCGACCAAAAATAATCAGGTTTCATACAGGCATCTCGCTTTCATCAATCAAGAGATCCGGCGCGCGGGCGAGCAGACATCCCCCCAGGTGGCGCGTGCAGCTGGACATCCCGCAAAGCGGGTCAATGCGGCGGGTTGATCAGTGGCAGCAGATCAACCCGCCGTTTTTCATCCGGGGGGAACGCGAATTTCAAGTGGGGCGCAAGCGAAAGGGACAGTCGTCTTGGCGCGCAGGTTTAGAGGTGAAAGCCACCATAAAGTGGATGCGAAAGGCAGGGTGTCGATCCCGGCCTCGTTTCGCCGCGTGCTTGAATCCTCCGATCCCAACTGGCAACCCGGCGACAATCCAGAGCTTGTGATCGTCTACGGGGATCATCGTCGCAAATACCTGGAATGCTATACCATGCAGGCCATCGACGAGGTCGATGCCAAGATCGACGCGCTGCCTCGCGGTTCGATGAAGCGCAAGATGTTGCAGCGCCTGTTCCACGGGCAGTCCTTCCCGACCAATGTCGACGAAACCGGGCGGCTGGTCCTGCCGGCAAAGCTGCGCAAGAAGATTGGCCTTGAGGGCGAGGCGTTTTTTATCGCCGCCGGGGATACTTTTCAGATCTGGAAGCCCGAGACCTACGAATCCGAAGAATTGGCGGCGACCGAGGAATGGCTGGACGGCCTTGGCGACGATGTTGATCCTTTGCAATTCCTCGATGATGTCGAGGGCGGGTGACGGCATGGCGGCCGCGGATCACCCAAAACCGGACGCTCCTCACATCCCTGTCTTGCTGCGCCCGCTCCTGGCGGCGGTGGCGCCGGTCACGGGCGTCTGGCTGGACGGAACCTTCGGCGCAGGCGGGTACACCCGCGGATTGCTGGAGGCCGGGGCCGACAAGGTGATTGGCGTGGATCGCGACCCGCTGGCTTTTGAGATGGTGACAGACTGGGCGGGTACCTACGGCAACCGGCTGGTGATGCAGCCCGGCGTGTTTTCTCGTATGGATGAATATGCGCAGAACCTGGACGGCGTTGTTCTAGACCTTGGCGTTTCCTCGATGCAACTGGACCAGGCCGACCGTGGATTTTCCTTCATGAAGGATGGCCCTTTGGACATGCGCATGAGCCAGGATGGCGAAAGCGCCGCCGATCTGGTCAATACCGCGACCGAGGCGCAACTGGCCGACATTCTGTTTCACTATGGTGAAGAGCGCGCCAGCCGCCGGATTGCCAGGGCGATCGTCAAAGCGCGCGCGGAAGAGCCGATCACCACGACCCTGCGTCTGGCCGAGATCATCGAATCCTGCCTGCCGCGTCCTAAACCGGGTCAATCCCACCCGGCCACGCGCAGCTTTCAAGGGCTGCGGATCGCCGTGAATGCAGAATATGAAGAGCTGTTTCAGGGGCTGATGGCCGCTGAACGTGCTTTGAAGCCCGGCGGGCAACTGGCCGTTGTCACTTTCCACTCCATTGAAGACCGAATGGTGAAACGGTTTTTCCAGTCCCGCGCGGGCAAGACGGGGCGCGCGAACCGCTATGCGCCCGAGATTGAACAGGAACAGCCGCAATTCACACTGAAGACCCGCAAGGCGGTGGGGCCTGACGAACAGGAATTGCAGGAAAACCCGCGCGCGCGCTCGGCCAAACTGCGCGTGGCGATCCGAACCGATGCTCCGGCAGGGGAAATTGAAGCGCGGGCCATCGGGATGCCGCAACTGGGGGGAAGGGCAAGATGAAGAGTGTTTTGTATGTGTTGACTGCTCTGTCCGTGTTCGGGTTGGCGTTGTGGGCCTATCAGGAAAACTACCGGACCCAGCAAGTGGTAAAGGAAACCCAGTCTTTGCAGCGCGAGATCGGAATGGCACAGGTGCGCTTGGCCGTTCTGAACGCGGAATGGGCCTATCTGAACCGCCCGGACAGGCTGCGCGAACTGGCCGACCTGAACTTTGAACGCCTTGGCCTGCTGCCGTTGCGGGCCGAGCAGTTCGGGCGCGCGGATCAGATCGCCTATGCCGAAGACCCGGACCTGCCCGTCGTTGATCCGATTGAATTGCAGGCCATCACCGACATTCAGGCTTTGGGCGAGGTGCAAATTCCATGACACGCACCCCTCTGCGCCCCCTGGCCCGAATCCTGGATGCCCGCGCGCGGGGCGAAAACCCCAAGGCAATCGAGCGTGAGAACATCCGCAAGCGTCACGAGGATATGAAAGATCGCGCCCGCGCCCGTGCCGAAGGGCGTCTGCTGGTACTGGGCCTGTTCTTCTTCTGCGCTTTTTCCGTTGTCGGCTTCCGCATGGGCATGCTGGCGACCTCGGAAGCACAAGAGCCTCTGGCCAGCGCACCGGGAGCGGCGATTGCCATGCAGCGCGCCAACATCGTCGATCGCGAAGGGCGCATACTGGCCACCAATCTGGACACCTATTCCGTTTACGCGCAGCCCCCTTTGATGATCGATCCCGTCGCAGCTGCAGAGCAGTTGGTTGCGATTTTTCCTGATCTGGAAAAAGAGCGGCTTATCAAGGACTTCACCGGCAACCGAAAATTCCTGTGGATCAAGAAACGCATTTCGCCCGAGCAGAAGCAGGCCGTGCACGACATCGGTGATCCCGGCATCCTGTTCGGTCCGCGTGAAATGCGGCTTTACCCCAACGGGCGGCTGGCCGCTCATATCCTGGGCGGGTCCGGTTTTGGTCGTGAAGGCGTCAGCGCCGCCGAAGTGATCGGCGTGGCTGGTGTGGAAAAGCAGTTCGACGATTATCTGCGCGATCCGGCCAACGGTAACAAGCCGCTGCAACTGTCGCTGGACCTGACGATTCAAGCCGCAGTTGAACAGGTTCTTTACGGCGGTATGAAGATCATGAACGCCAAGGGGGCTTCGGCCGTTCTGATGAACGCGCATACGGGCGAGGTTATTTCGGCTGCTTCGCTGCCTTCTTTTGATCCGAATGACCGTCCGCGCCCGCCGACCTCGGGCTTTGACCCCTCGGACAGCCCGCTGTTCAACCGTTATGTACAAGGCGTGTATGAACTGGGATCTGTTTTCAAGATTTTCACCGCGGCCCAGGCCGTTGAACTTGGGTTGGTGAATTCAAACACCATCATCGATACGTCCGGGCCGATGAAGATCGGCCGCTTTCCCATCGGCGAATTCAACGGCAAGAATTATGGCAAGATCAGCGTGGCGGATGTGATCGTCCACAGCTCGAACCGAGGCACGGGGCGTCTGGCCTTGCAAATCGGTGCCAAACGGCAGCAGGAGTTTCTGGACGCGCTTGGCATGTTCGATCCGACCCCATTCGAGATTGTTGAGGCCAAGGGCGGTGTGCCGCTGAAGCCGAAGAAATGGGGCGAGCTCAGTACCGTGACAATTTCTTATGGCCATGGCCTGTCGACCAGCCCGATGCATCTGGCCGCGGGATACGCGGCGATTGCCAATGGCGGGCATTACGTCAGCCCGACCATTCTGCGCCAGAACGGCCCGCAATACGGGCCTCGTGTCATGTCGCAGAACACTGCACGGCAGGCGCAAAAGATGCTGCGCAAAGTGGTAACGGACGGCACCGCCAGTTTCGCCGAGGTCAAGGGCTATGACGTGGCGGGCAAGACCGGTACGGCCGACAAGCCCAAACCGCGCGGCGGGTACTATGATGACAAGGTCATTGCCACCTTCGCGACGATCTTCCCGGCCTACGATCCGCAATACGTTCTGATCGTGACGTTGGACGAGCCTTCGATCGTGGCCTACGGTGAAAAACGCCGCACGGCCGGTTGGACCGCCGTGCCTGTTGCCGCCGAACTGATCGGACGCGTCGCACCGTTGTTGGGGTTGCGTCCCCGGCTTGAGCCTGAGGCGGGCGCTGCTATAACGCTGACCTCAAACTAGGCTGTCCGGCAAGAGGTGGGTCATGGGCACAAGGACGAAGAAACTCAGCCAGCTGGCCCTGACCGCAAGAGAGGGCGCAAACCCGGATATCACTGGTCTGGCCGTTGACAGCCGCGAGGTGAAAGAGGGCTTCCTGTTTGCCGCGCTGCCCGGGTCCCGCGTTCATGGCGCAGAGTTCATCCAGTTTGCCCTGCGCATGGGGGCCGCTGCGATCCTGACCGATGCCGAAGGGGCAGAGATCGCCGAGGCCGAACTGGCAGCTTCGGACGCAGCGCTGGCCGTGGTGGAAGACCCGCGTCAGGCGCTGGCCGGTGCCGCGGCGCTGTGGTTCGGCGCGCAGCCGCAAACCATCGTGGCCGTAACGGGAACGAACGGCAAAACATCTGTTTCCACCTTCGTCCGGCAGATCTGGTCCGCGCTTGGTCACGCCGCCGTCAACCTCGGCACCACCGGGGTTGAAGGTGCGTGGACAGCGCCACTGGCCCATACCACACCCGAGCCAATCACCTTGCACCGCTGTCTGGCCGAGGCGGCCGAGAACGGCGTGACCCATGCCGCAATGGAGGCTTCGTCCCACGGCCTTGAACAGCGCCGCCTTGATGGCGTTCACCTGACTGCCGCCGGTTTCTCCAACTTCACGCAGGACCATCTGGATTACCACGAAACCTTCGAGGCCTATTTCAACGCAAAGGCCGGTCTGTTCGACCGGGTTTTGCCGCAGGATGGAACGGCCGTCGTCAACCTGAGCGACCCGAAAGGGGCCCAGGTCCGGCGGATCGCCGAGATGCGCGGCCAGTCGGTGCTGACGGTGGGGCTGGGCGATGCCGACCTGTGTCTGATCAACCAGCGGTTCGACGCCACGGGGCAAGACCTGCGCTTTGCGTGGCGGGGCCGAACGTTCCAGACCCGCCTGAACCTGATCGGCGGGTTCCAGGCCGAAAACATCCTGCTGGCCTGTGGGCTGGTGATTGCTGCCGGGGACAGCCCTGAAAGCGTGTTCGAAACTCTGCCCCATCTGACGACGGTTCGCGGGCGGATGCAACTGGCAGCCACGCGTGACAATGGAGCGGCGGTGTTTGTGGATTATGCCCACACGCCTGATGCTGTTGCCACGGCACTCAAGGCGCTGCGCCCGCATGTGATGGGCCGTCTGATTGCCGTTATCGGTGCGGGCGGGGATCGCGACGCCAGCAAACGCCCCTTGATGGGTAGGGCGGCAGCCAACCATGCAGACGTGGTCTTTGTCACCGATGACAACCCGCGCAGCGAAGATCCCGCAGTCATCCGCGCGGCCGTAATGGCAGGCGCGTCAGAGGCAGCAGGTGACGCCAGCGTGACCGAAGTCGGCGACCGCGCCGAGGCCATCCTGCGCGGCATCGATGCGCTGCAACCCGGTGATGCGCTGCTGATCGCCGGAAAGGGGCATGAAACCGGTCAGATCGTGGGGGATCAGGTTCTGCCCTTCGACGATGTGGAACAGGCCAGCATTTCCGTTGCAGCGCTGGACGGGAGGGTCGCATGACGCTCTGGACTGCATCCGAAGCGGCCGCGGCGACGGGCGGTCAGGCGACGACCGACTGGACCGCAAATGGCGTATCCATCGACACCCGCACCCTTCGGCCCGGCGATCTGTTCGTGGCGCTGAAAGCGGCGCGGGACGGGCATGATTTCGTGGCACAGGCGCTGGAAAAAGGAGCAGGCGCCGCACTGGTTTCCCGTGTTCCGGACAATGTACCGGAAGGCGCCCCCTTGCTGATCGTCAAAGACGTGCAGGCGGGGCTAGAGGCCCTGGGGAAAGCGGCACGGGCCCGAACGGATGCGCGCGTGGTCGGCGTGACAGGCAGTGTGGGTAAAACATCGACCAAGGAAATGCTGGCGACAATTCTGGAAACCGAAGGGAAAACCCACGCCAGCGTCGCCAGTTACAACAACCATTGGGGCGTGCCCCTGACCCTCGCGCGGATGCCTCGCGATACGGAATTTGCGGTGATCGAGATCGGCATGAATCACCCCGGTGAAATTGCCCCGCTCGCCGAACAGGCCCGCCCGCATGTGGCGCTGGTGACGACCGTGGCGGCAGTGCATCTGGAGGCTTTCGAGTCGGTGGCTGGTATTGCCCGGGAAAAAGCGGCGATCTTTGAGGGGCTTGAACCCGGCGGGGCTGCGATCGTCAATGCAGATATCGACCACGCGGACATCCTGCGCCAGACAGCGCAGGCGCATGGGGCGGGGATTGTTGATTTTGGGCGCAGCGCGGCGGATTACCGGCTGACCGATGTTCAACCCGAGTCCAACGCAGTGAAGGCCAGGGCACTGGTCGGTGATCAGGTGATTCAATTCGAGGTGAACTCCGCCGGCACGCATTTCGCGATGAACGCGCTTGGCGCTTTGGCGGCCTGCGTCGAATTGGGGGTCGATCTGGATCAGGCCATCGCGGGCCTGCCAGCGTGGTCACCCGTCAAGGGGCGTGGGGTACGCGAAAGCTTGCCATTGTCAGGGGGTGGGCAGATCGAGCTTTTGGATGACAGCTACAACGCCAACCCGACCTCGATGGAGGCTGCGCTGGATGTCTTGGCCGCCTCCAAAGGCACCCGCCGCATAGCGTTTCTGGGTGACATGAAGGAACTGGGCGCCCAGGAAGAGGCCATGCATGCCGCCATGGCAGATATCAAGGCGATGGCGCATGTGGATCAGGTTCATTGCATCGGGCCGTTGATGCAGGCGATGCACCACGCGCTGCCAGAAAAGAAACGTGGACTCTGGTTCGCAACCAGCGCCGAAATGGCCGAACATCTGCCTGCGTTGATCCGGGATGGCGACACGGTGCTCGCCAAGGGCTCGCTCAGCATGGCGTTGGCCGCGATTGTTGACGGTCTGCGCAAAATGGGGCAAGGGGGCGCGCTTGATGGGTGAACTTGCCCGCGCGCCTCGTGTGAGAAAGGTATTGTCATGCTGTACTGGTTGACCGCTCTGTCGGACGGAGGGGATTTCTGGAACCTCTTCCGGTATATCACCTTCCGCGCAGGCGGCGCCTTCATGACCGCGCTGATCTTTGGATTCATCTTCGGAAAACCCCTGATCAACGTGCTGCGCAAGAAACAGGGCAAAGGCCAGCCGATCCGTGACGACGGCCCCGAAGGGCATTTTTCCAAGGCAGGCACGCCGACGATGGGCGGGTTGCTGATTGTCGGAGCTTTGGTCACGTCAACCCTTGTCTGGGCGCGGCTGGACAACCCGTATGTCTGGATGGTTCTTTTTGTGACCTTGTCTTATGCGGCCATCGGATTTGCGGACGACTATGCCAAGGTTTCAAAACAGAATACGCAAGGGGTCTCGGGCCGGATGCGCCTGGCGTTGGGCGTGATCATCGCCGTGCTGGCATCGCTTTGGGCGACGTTGCACCATCCCGAAGCCTTGCAGAACCAACTGGCTGTACCCGTCTTCAAGGACACGCTGGTCAATCTGGGCATCTTCTATATCCCCTTTGCGATTGTCGTGATCGTGGGGGCCGCCAATGCGGTGAACCTGACCGACGGTCTGGACGGGCTGGCCATCATGCCAGCGATGATCGCAGCCTCGACCCTGGGCGTGATCGCCTATGCGGTGGGTCGGGTCGACTTTACCGAATATCTCGATGTGCATTACGTGCCAGGCACTGGTGAGATCTTCATATTCACCTCCGCGTTGTTCGGAGCCGGCCTCGGGTTTCTCTGGTACAACGCCCCTCCGGCGGCAGTGTTCATGGGTGACACCGGATCGCTGGCCCTGGGCGGCGCGCTGGGTGCCATCGCCGTGGCCACCAAGCACGAGCTGGTTCTGGCCGTGGTCGGCGGCCTGTTCGTGGTCGAGGCGCTGAGCGTGATCATTCAGGTCCTCTACTTCAAGCGCACCGGCAAACGGGTCTTCCTGATGGCCCCGATCCATCACCACTATGAGAAAAAAGGCTGGGCCGAGCCGACCATCGTGATCCGCTTCTGGATCATCTCGCTGATCCTGGCGATGATCGGTCTGGCGACGTTGAAGGTAAGGTAAGTGTCAAAGTTTCTTGAAGGACTAAGGCCACATTTAGAGTGGGTTTCTAGTGCATTCCAAGCATTGGTCAGCGCCCTAGCGCTAGCATGGGGGCTTTGGTTTTCAGCCAGTGTTTTTACAGATGCTAACAACCCCCGATGGTGGATAGCCTATTTTATTGCTCTGCTTTTTTTGGCGGTAATACTCTACTGCCTGTTGACCCATGCCGTTCTGGTTTCACTTCGTGGCTTACAGCAGATAAAAGAAGATGAAGGTTACGAAAAGGTTGAGGAATTAGGCTGGAAGGCTCAAGTACGGATATTGGCTTTTTTTGTCGGATTTTCACTGGTTGTGTTACCCATCGTCCTTTCACAATTGTTCAACGCAAAAGAGGCGGCTTTCTTGATTGCCTGGGGAAGTTTGTTCCTGTTCCCATTGATGATTTGGTTGATGGTGACAGGGTGTTTGGCAAAAAAGGACCGAAGTGAATGATCCCGGTCAAAGGCTTTTCAGGACAGAAAGTCGCCGTTCTGGGGCTGGGCCGATCGGGTCTGGCCACTGCGCGTGCGCTGCGTACGGGCGGGGCGGAACCGGTGTGCTGGGATGACAATCCGGCAGCCCGTGAAACCGCCAAAGGCGAGGGTTTCACCTGCGCCGACCTGCGCAAGCATGGGGCATTTTACGACATCGCCTCGCTGATCGTTTCACCGGGCATTCCGCATCTCTATCCTGAACCGAACCCTGTGGTGGCGGCAGCCCTGGATGCAGGCGTGCCGGTGGACAATGACATCGGCCTGTTCTTCCGCTCCTTTGCCGGACCGGAATGGAACAACTACGACACCCCGCCGCGCGTGATCGCGGTCACGGGATCGAACGGGAAATCGACCACCGCCGCTCTGATCCACCACATTCTGACCGAGGCCGGTCGCGAGGCGCAGTTGGCGGGCAATATCGGGCGCGGTGTTCTGGATATCGATCCGGGCGGTGATGGTTCGGTCGTGGTGCTGGAGCTTTCCAGCTATCAGACCGAGCTGGCCCGCGCTCTGACCCCCGATGTGGCGGTGTTCACCAATCTGTCGCCCGATCATCTGGACCGCCACGGCGGCATGGGGGGATATTTCGCGGCCAAGCGGCGCCTCTTTGCCGAAGGCGGCCCGGATCGCGCGATCATTGGTGTCGACGAAACCGAAGGTGCGTTTTTGGCCGGGCAAATGTCCGAAGGGCCATCGGATGACCGGGTGATCCGTATCTCGGTGGCGCGGAAGCTGACCGGGCCGGGCTGGCAGGTGTTCGCGCGCAAGGGGTTCCTGTCGGAATACCGCAAGGGGCGGCAGGCGGGGTCTATCGACCTGCGCGCGATCAAGGGCCTGCCCGGTGCGCATAACCACCAGAATGCCTGCGCGGCCTACGCCGCCTGCCGATCTCTGGGCCTTGCCCCGCGCGTGATCGAGGATGCGCTGCATTCCTATCCGGGCCTGCCGCATCGCAGCCAGATCATCGCCGAGGCCGATGGGGTTACCTATGTCAACGACTCCAAGGCGACCAATGTCGACAGCGCCCTGAAAGCGCTTATGGCGTTCAAAAAGATCCGATGGATTTGCGGCGGTCTTGAGAAAGAGGGTGGCATATCAGCCCTGAACACGGCGACGGGCGAGGTCATCAAGGCGTATGTGATCGGACGCGAAGCGGCCGGTTTTGCGATGCAGCTCGAGGCTGATACGCAGGTCTGTACGACGATGTCAGAGGCCGTGGCGCAGGCCATGGAAGATGCCGAGGCAGGCGACACTGTGCTGCTGGCCCCGGCTGCTGCCAGTTTCGACCAATATGACAATTTCGAACAGCGCGGCGATGACTTTGCAACGCAAGTCAGGCGCAGGCTGGCAGAATAGCCATTTGCAATAGACCGCCGGCTGGGCCAAGCTTGGATGCTATCAGCTTGACGCGGCATCACTATTGGTTTTGCCTGCCTCCAGATTCAACACGAGGTTATGACTATGCCATTTCGTAGACTTTCTCTGATCCTGCCGGCCATTCTTGTTGCGGGGGCCTGTACGAACACGGGTGCCAACTATCAGCCCATCGTGGACGGCCCGGTCGGTCCGAACTACAACGTGGACTTGCAGCAATGCCAACAACTGGCGGCATCGCAGAGCAGCGTTGATGGCTCTACCGCGGGGAACGCAGCAATTGGCGCAGTTGGTGCCGCGGCCGTTACCGGGATCGTTCAGGACAGCAGCGACAATCTTGGTCGTGCGGCTGTGGCAGGTGCCCTGGTAGGCGCTGGCGCAGACGTCATCAACAAAAACCAGAACAAAGAAGTGATCGTGCGCAACTGCATGCGCGGACGCGGCTACAACGTCGTAGGTTGACGCCCGGCGGCAATTGCAACACCTGCGGCATGGCCTGACGACCATGCCCACTGGAAGTTGTAGCCGCCCAACCAGCCGGTGACATCCACCGCTTCGCCGATTGCATAGAGGCCGGGGACATCCTTGGCCTCCATCGTTTTCGAGGACAGGTCATCCGTGTCGATCCCGCCCAAGGTGACTTCGGCGGTACGATACCCCTCGGTCCCCGACGGCACCAGTTGCCACGCAGACAGGGCCGAGGTCAGCTCGGTCAGTTTCGCGTCCGACTGATCCGCCAGCTTCCCGGACATCGGAATGACCCGGCACAGATAATCGACCAGCCGGGCCGGCAGATGCCGCGCCAGTTCAGTGGTCAGCGCCTTGCGACCCGCGCTTTGCCGCTGTGCGCGCAACAGATCCAGCAGCGGAAGGTCGGGGATCAGGTTCACCCGGATTGCCTCACCTTCGCGCCAGTATGACGACAGCTGCAACACCGACGGCCCGCTGAGACCGCGATGGGTGAACAGCAGCGCCTCGTCGAAGCTGGCGCGATCATTCGACAGTCGCACGGGCAGTGAAACGCCGGACAGGTCCCTGAACCGCCCATCCGAAAAGGTGAACGGCACCAGCGCCGCCCGCGTCTCGGTCATCCGCAACCCAAATTGGCGCGCGATGTCATAGGCCAGCCCGGTTGCGCCCATCTTGGGAATCGATTTCCCGCCCGTTGCCAGCACCAGATTGGTGCAGGTCAGATGCTGCCTTTGCCCGTCACACTCCACCTCCAGTGCAAAGCCGCTTTCGGTCTTGCGCAGATCGCGCAACGAGGTTTGTATCCACAGCTCTGCTCCTGCACCGCTCATTTCATCCAGCAACATCCGGATGATCTGTTTCGAAGAGCCATCGCAGAACAACTGGCCCAGGGTTTTTTCATGCCAGGCGATGTTGTGACGTCCGACCAGATCGATGAAATCCCATTGCGTGTACCGTGCAAGGGCGGATTTGCAGAAATGCGGGTTTCGCGACAGGAAGTTGCCCGGCCCGGCATGGATGTTGGTGAAATTGCAGCGCCCCCCGCCCGAGATGCGGATTTTTTCGCCGGGTGCCTTGGCGTGGTCAATCACCAGCACGCGCCCACTGCAATGGGCCGCACACATCATGCCGGCAGCCCCGGCCCCAAGGATGATCGTGTCGTAGGTCATGCGCGGGGGATGGCGTGGATTAAACAAGATGGCAAGAGCCCATGCCGAAGTCGCGCGGCGCGCGCTCGCCGCGTTCTCGCAAATCTCAGGTCGGCTGACAGGGCGATTGCCAGAGTTCCAGCGCACTGACATGCTGTGGCCATACCGCAAAGATGTTTTGACAAGACAAACTGGCAAAAGGAACTCTGAATGCAATTCCCCGAATTTATTTCGTCATTTCCAAAACTGGATGTGCCTTTTCCTGAAGATGTGGTGCAGACGGCCGTCATTCGATCAGATGCAGGGCTGGTCGCTTTCTTCACTTTTCTCAAAGACATGGAGCTTCCCCTGCATTCGCATGGTGCCCAATGGGGGACGGTGGTTGAGGGTGAAATTGAACTCACGATCGGTGGCCAGACCCGCATCTACCGCCCCGGCGACAGCTACTCGATCCCAAGCGGAGTCGCGCACGGAGGGACCATCAAGGCGGGGTCTCGCGTCATTGACGTGTTTGAGGAACCCGACCGATATCCGATCAAGGAATAATGCATAGCAACCCGCCTTTTTGGATCAACGCGCGCCGCTCCGCTAAGCGGAGTGCCCAAAGCTGCAACATCCACGGGCCGCCACGTGCAGCCGGGGGTGCTTTGGGCCTGGAAGGTCGATTTATGCCTTGTGGCTTCATCCTACTAGCCCAAACACAAAAATCCCTGTAGAGTCTCAACCAGACCCCGAAAACGGGGCGTTGACGAGGCAGAGAGTGGCGGTATCTCATGACTGAGATGGTGTATGGCGCGGTCCAGGACCAGCGCGGAGAACCGATTCTACCGAAATGGTGGCGCACAATCGATCGCTGGACGATGTCCTGCGTTCTGATCCTGTTTGCCATCGGTCTGTTGCTGGGGCTGGCGTCTTCGCCGCCGCTGGCCGGGCGAAACGGGTTCGATCCGTTCCACTATGTCGAACGTCAGGCCATCTTCGGCGGATTGGCGCTGATTGCGATGCTTCTGACCTCGATGATGTCGCCGACGCTGGTGCGTCGTTTGGCGGTGCTGGGTTTCCTGGGGGCCTTCGTGGCACTGGTTTTCCTGCCCGTGTTCGGGACCGACTTTGGCAAGGGCGCGGTGCGCTGGTATTCGTTGGGGTTCGCCTCACTGCAACCGTCCGAGTTTCTGAAGCCCGGCTTCATCGTCGTTGCTGCATGGCTGCTGGCGGCCTCACAAGAGATCAACGGCCCGCCGGGGCGGATCTGGTCGTTTGCCCTGTGCATGGCGATTGTCGGTATGCTGGTGATGCAACCTGATTTCGGTCAGGCCTGCCTGATCCTGTTCGGCTGGGGGGTGATGTATTTTGTCGCCGGGGCGCCGATGCTGCTGCTGGTTGGAATGGCCGGGTTTGTTGTTCTGGGCGGTATGTTCGCCTATTCCAATTCTGAACACTTTGCCCGCCGTATCGATGGCTTTCTGAATCAAGAGGTCGATCCGACCACCCAGTTGGGCTATGCCACCAACGCCATCCGCGAAGGGGGGCTGTTCGGCGTCGGCGTGGGTGAGGGGCAGGTCAAGTGGTCGCTGCCGGACGCGCATACCGATTTCATCATCGCGGTCGCGGCCGAGGAATACGGCCTGATCCTGGTGCTGATCATCATCGCGCTTTATTCGTTGGTCGTGGTACGTTCGTTGCTGCGCCTGATGCGGGAACGCGACATGTTCATCCGTCTGGCGGGCACCGGTCTGGCCTGCATGTTCGGCGTGCAGGCGATGATCAACATGGGTGTTGCGGTTCGTCTGTTGCCCGCGAAGGGCATGACGCTGCCTTTTGTCAGCTATGGCGGCTCATCCCTGATTGCAGGGGGTATTGCGATCGGAATGCTGCTGGCCTTCACCCGAACCCGCCCACAGGGCGAGCTTGGCGAAATTCTGCGCGGACGAGGATAATGGGGACTCCATACCTGTTGATTGCTGCTGGCGGGACCGGGGGGCACATGTTCCCGGCTCAGGCGCTGGCCGAGGCGATGCTGAACAAGGGCTGGCGCGTGCGCCTGTCTACCGACCCGCGCGGCGCCCGCTATACCGGTGGTTTCCCGCACTCGACCGAGATCGTCGAGGCATCATCGGCTACATTCGCGCGTGGCGGTCTGGCGGCCAAGGCCATGGCCGGCCCCAAGATAGCCGGTGGCGTGGCTGCCATGGTGTTCCAGATGATGCGGGACAAGCCCGACGTCGTTGTGGGTTTCGGCGGGTATCCCTCGATCCCGGCGCTGAGCGCTGCGACCATGCTCAAAATCCCCCGCATGATCCACGAACAGAACGGGGTGCTGGGGCGTGTGAACCAGTTGTTCGCCACCCGCGTCGCGCAGGTGGCCTGCGGTGTGTGGCCCACGGACCTGCCCGAGGGCGCACATGGCATCCACACCGGCAACCCGGTCCGGTCCGCCGTTCTGGACCGCGCTGCGGCCGGTTACATTCCGCCGGGTGATTATCCGATGTCGGTCCTTGTCATGGGCGGGTCGCAAGGCGCACGCATCCTCAGCGATGTGGTGCCCGCTGCCATCGCCGCACTGCCCGAAGAAATCCGCACTCACATCCGCGTGGCACATCAGGCCCGGGACGAGGATGGCGAGCGCGTCACAGCCTTCTACAACGAACACGGCATCCGCGCCGACGTGCAGCCCTTCTTTGATGATGTCCCCCGTCGCATGTCGGATGCCCAACTGGTGATCTCGCGGTCTGGCGCGTCCAGTGTTGCCGATATCTCGGTCATCGGGCGCCCGTCGATTCTGATCCCCTTTGCCGCCGCCGCCGGAGATCATCAGACGGCGAACGCACGTGGGTTGGTACAGGCGGGCGGGGCCATCATGATCCCGGAAAAGGCACTTGACGTTCCTGCGCTGACACAGCAAATCACCACGGTTCTCACGAACCCCGAAGCCGCACAGAAAATGGCCCATGCCGCCTTGTCCGTCGGGGCACCTGACGCCACCGAGCGTCTGACGGCCCTCGTCGAGCAATTGGCGCAGAAGGAGACCGCATGAACCCAGCAACCAAACTGCCGCAGGACGTAGGGCCGATTCACTTCGTGGGGATCGGCGGGATCGGGATGTCAGGTATCGCCGAGGTGCTGCTCAATCTGGGGTACCGGGTGCAGGGTTCGGACCTCAAGGCATCGAAGATCACCGACCGGCTGGCAAGTCTCGGGGCCGAGATCTTTGTCGGTCAACGCGCCGAAAACCTTGAAAACGCGGCCGTTGTGGTTGTTTCGACCGCGATCAAACCGGGCAATCCGGAACTGGACGAAGCGCGGGCACAGGGCCTGCCTGTTGTCCGCCGGGCTGACATGCTGGCCGAACTGATGCGGCTGAAATCCAACATCGCCATTGCCGGGACCCACGGCAAGACCACCACGACCACCATGATGGCCGAACTGATGGTGGCAGGGGATTTTGACCCGACCGTGATCAATGGCGGCATCATCCATGCCTATGGCTCGAACGCCCGTATGGGACAGGGCGAATGGATGGTGGTCGAGGCCGACGAATCCGACGGCTCGTTCAACCGCCTGCCCGCGACCATCGCCATCGTCACCAATATCGACCCCGAGCATATGGAGCATTGGGGCGATTTCGACAAGCTGCGCGCGGGTTTCCATGAATTCGTCTCGAATATCCCCTTCTACGGGCTGGCTGTGTGTTGCACCGACCATGCCGAGGTGCAGACGCTTGTCGGCCGCATCACCGACCGCCGCGTGCGCACCTATGGCTTCAACGCGCAGGCCGATGTGCGGGCCGAGAACCTGACCTACAAGGGCGGCGTCGCGCATTTCGACATTCACCTGCAATACGAAGACAAGGTGATCGAAGGCTGCACCCTGCCGATGCCCGGCGACCACAACGTTTCCAACGCTTTGTCCGCCGTGGCTGTTGCCCGCCATCTGGGAATGAAAGCCTCGGAAATTCGCGAGGCACTGGCCAATTTCGGTGGCGTCAATCGCCGCTTTACCAAGGTCGGAGAGGTCGACGGTGTCACCATCATCGACGACTATGGCCACCACCCCGTTGAAATCACTGCAGTCCTGAAAGCCGCGCGACAGGCGACCGAAGGCCGCGTGATCGCCGTGCACCAGCCGCACCGCTATTCGCGCCTGTCCAACCTGTTTGACGATTTCTGCACCTGCTTCAATGACGCCGACGTCGTGGCCATCGCCGATATCTTCGCCGCCGGAGAGGACCCGATCGAAGGCGCATCGCGCGACGATCTGGTGCAGGGCCTGATCCGTCACGGCCACCGCCACGCCCGCGCGCTGTTTGACGAAAACGATCTTGAGCGGCTTGTGCGCGAGCAGGCCCGCCCGGGCGATATCGTCGTCTGCCTCGGGGCCGGTACGATCAGCACCTGGGCCAATGGTCTGCCTGAGAGATTGCAACGAAAACAAGCTGTTTGACTTCTCTTCTGTTTGGTGCACAACCTGAAAGTGTAAAAAGTTGCCCGCAGCCGCCGCATGTCCTCGGAGGGGACAGATGGACTATTCGATGATCCTTGCCGCCCTTTGGGTGATCTGCGCCACGATCGTGGCGTTCTTGCCGATGCGAATGCAGTTTCCGCCGGGCGTGACCCTGCTGATCTGCGCTCCGGTTCTGATCGTCTGGCTGGGTTATGATCACGGTTGGTTCTGGTCGGTTTTCGCCTTCGGCGGATTCGTTTCGATGTTCCGCAACCCCATCCGGTATTACTGGCGAAAATGGGTGCGCGGGGAGGTCATGGAATGAACTGGTCCATCGTCCTTGCCGGTCTTTGGGGCGTTTCCGCGAATCTGCTGGCAATGATCCCAAGCAAAGACAACCACTGGACACGCGCCTATATCCTGATCGCCGTGGGCATTCCGATTCTGGGGTATGTCACCTATCAGAACGGCCCGTGGATCGGCTTGCTGGTGCTGGCCATGGGTATGTCCGTGCTGCGCTGGCCCGTGATTTATCTGACCCGTTGGACAAAGATGAAAATGCAGGGCATGAAGGCGGCTGACGAATAACCGGCCAGTTTCAGGAGGTCCGCCATGGCGTCCGTCGCCACATTTGCCTATCTGCCAATTCTTTCTTTCCTGCTAGGTGCCGCCGCCGGTTTCACGGCGGGCCGTTGGCTGGGCCTGCGCGGCTTGTTGTGGCTGATCGGTCTGGCCTCGGCCGTCGGGCTGGCGTTGATCGTGGTGCTGGCCGGTATTGGCACCGGCGAAGAAGAACAGGCGTTCGGCCCGCTGGTCTGGCTGACCGCCGGCGTTCTTCCCTTTCTGTTCGCTGCAATCATGGGCGGTGTGGGCGGACGCAGCCTGGCGGTGCGTGCAGACGCATGACAACGTTTCCCGTTCCGAAAGGTCGCCTGTCTCGGGCGCGGCCTCTCTCTGAGCTCACATGGCTTCGCGTCGGCGGCCCGGCCGATTACCTGTTCCAGCCTGCCGATATCGAAGACCTGCAAGCCTTCCTGCGGGAACTGCCCGCACAAACCCCGATCTTTCCGATGGGTGTTGGTTCGAACCTGATCGTTCGGGATGGGGGGCTGCGGGCCGTGGTGATCCGGCTGGGGCGCGGGTTCAACGCGATCTCGGTTGACGGCAACACGGTTACGGCAGGGGCTGCGGCGCTGGATGCGCATGTTGCGCGCAAGGCGGCAGATGCCGGTGTCGACCTGACCTTTCTGCGCACCATTCCGGGCTCGATCGGCGGCGCGGTGCGGATGAACGCGGGCTGTTACGGCAGCTATACGGCGGATGTTCTGCGCAAGGCCACGATTGTCACCCGGCAAGGCGCGCTTGTGGACCTGACACCCGAAGACTTGAACTTTCGCTATCGCCGGACCGACCTGCCGGAAGGCGCAGTGCTGATTTCGGCTGTGTTCGAGGCCCCTGCAGGCAATCCCCAAGATCTCCATGCCCGTATGGCGGCGCAGTTGAAAAAGCGCGACGAAACCCAGCCGACCAAAGATCGCAGTGCGGGGTCGACCTTTCGCAATCCAGCCGGGTTTTCTTCGACCGGGCAGGCGGATGACGTGCATGACCTCAAGGCGTGGAAGGTGATCGACGACGCCGGAATGCGCGGCGCGACGCTTGGCGGTGCGCAGATGAGCCCGAAGCACTCGAATTTCCTGATCAATACCGGCGCGGCCACCGCTGCCGACCTTGAAGGTCTTGGCGAAGAGGTGCGAAAAAAGGTTTACGAAACAAGCGGCATCACGCTAGAGTGGGAAATCATGCGGGTCGGTGATCCGCTGACAGAATAAAGCCCCAACCGTCAGACCATAACAGGCAAATTCAGGCGACGGATCAAAGGCATAAACGCAGTACGGACCACCACATAAGGTCCGGGGACATTGAGGCGCACATTGGGTATGTCGAGCAGGACAAACCCCAAAGTGGCGGTATTGATGGGTGGACCCTCGGCGGAACGCGAGGTGTCTCTCAGCTCTGGGCGCGAATGCGCGGCCGCCCTTGTGGGAGAAGGCTTTGAAGTGGTCGAACTGGACGCAGGTCCCGACCTCTGCGCGCGCCTTGTGGACATCAAACCGGATGTGGTTTTCAACGCCCTGCATGGCCGCTGGGGCGAAGATGGGTGTGTGCAGGGCCTGCTGGAATGGATGCGTATCCCTTACACCCATTCCGGTGTTCTGGCCTCGGCGCTGGCAATGGACAAGCAGCGCAGCAAAGAGATTTACCAAACCGAAGGGCTGCCCGTCGTACCGAGCGTGATCGTGCCCAAGGTCGAGGTGGTCGAAGTTCACGTGATGGAGCCACCCTATGTGGCCAAGCCGAACAATGAGGGCTCCAGCGTTGGGATTTACATCGTCCACGAAAATGCCAATGGTCCGCCGCAGCTGGACGAGGCGATGCCCGATCTGGTGATGGTCGAGAAATACGTGGCAGGCCGCGAGTTGACCGTGACCGTGATGGGCGACCGCGCCCTGACCGTGACCGAGATCATGACCGACGGCGGCTGGTACGATTACGACGCTAAGTACAAGCCCGGCGGCTCGTGGCATGTCCTGCCCGCCGACATCCCGCAGGACATTTTCGACCGCTGCATGGACTACGCCGTGCGGGCGCATAACGTGCTGGGGTGCAAGGGTGTGTCCCGCACGGATTACCGCTGGGATGACAGCAAGGGTGCCGATGGGTTGTTCCTGCTGGAAACCAATACCCAGCCCGGCATGACGCCAACCTCTCTGGTCCCGGAACAGGCCGCTCATCTTGGAATGACATTCGGCCAGCTCTGCGCCTGGATGGTGGAGGACGCCTCATGCGACCGCTGACCGCCAGCCGTTCACTGGAAATCCACCGCAGCAAACCACTTGCGGGGCCGGATGCCGATTTCTCCTCCGCCGACACGGACTCGCACGAGGCCGAACCGCTTTTGCGCCTGCGCGGTGCGCGTGTGTTTTCCCGCTCCGCAAGACGCAGTGACCCTGCGCCGTCCCGTCTCAGCTATCGGCTGCAACGTTGGATGCTGACGCCGGGCATTCGCCTTGGTGTCAAGGTTGGCCTGCCGATCTGCGCCATCGCTGCCGCGCTTGGCATCTTCTTTGCCTCGCAGGACCGTCGCGACGCACTTGCCGCTTATATCTCCGATGTGCGCACTTCAATTCAGGAGCGCCCCGAATTCATGGTCAACCTGATGGCCATCGACGGGGCCGGAACCGACCTGTCCGAAGACATCCGCGAAATCGTGCCGCTGGATTTCCCGATCAGTTCCTGGGATCTGGATGTGGAACAGATCCGCGACACGATCATCGGGCTGGACCCGGTGAAATCCGCAACCGTCAGAATCCGCCCCGGAGGCATCCTGCAGGTCGATGTCGTCGAGCGTCAGCCGGTGATCGTCTGGCGAACGCGCGAGGGGCTTGAACTGCTGGATGAGACAGGCGCGCATGTCAAGGAAGCCACCTCTCGCAAGGATCACGCCGATCTGCCGCTGATCGCAGGGACGGGCGCCGACGATCACGTCGGAGAAGCACTGGAGCTTCTGCTGACTTCGCGCAGCCTGGGCAATCGCGTGCGCGGCTTGGTGCGCGTGGGAGAGCGGCGCTGGGATCTGGTGCTGGACCGTGGTCAGCGCATCATGCTGCCGACCGAACGCCCGGTGCGTGCGCTGGAACGCGTGCTTGCCGTGAACGAGGTGCAGGACCTTCTGGAACGTGACGTGGCCGTGGTCGACATGCGCCTAGGGCAGCGTCCGACCATCCGAATGACCAAAGCCGCCAGCGAAGACTGGTGGAACACAAAAGTGACAGTGAGTAACGGGCAGTAACGACCATGATGACCGATCTTTATCAGTCCCAACGCGCCATGCGTCAGATGCGGCGACAGGCTTTGCAACGCGGTGTGATTGCGATTCTGGATGTGGGCAGCTCGAAAATCGCCTGTCTTGTGCTGCGCTTTGACGGAACAGGTCGGCTGAGCGAGGACAATACCATCGGTTCCATGGCGGGGCAGACGGGTTTTCGCGTCATCGGTGCCGCGACCACCCGGTCGCGGGGTGTCCAGTTCGGCGAAGTCACAGCCATGCAGGAAACCGAACGTGCCATCCGCACCGCGCTTCAGGCCGCACAGAAGATGGCCGACATCCGCGTCGACCATGTGATCGCCTGTTTCTCGGGCGCGAACCCGCGCTCTTACGGGCTGGATGCGCAAGTCGATCTGGACGGTCAGATCGTGACCGAGGCTGAAGTGGGCCGGGTTCTGAACGCTTGCGACGTGCCGGATTATGGTGACGGGCGCGAAGTGCTGCATGCTCAACCGGTGAATTTTGCGCTCGACAACCGGTCTGGCCTGATCGACCCGCGCGGGCAGATGGGCCAGAGCCTTGCGGTCGACATGCATATGCTGACCGTGGATTCGTCAGCGATCCAGAACATCGTGCGCTGTATCAAGCGCTGCGATCTTGAACTCGCGGGTATTGCCAACTCGGCCTATGTCTCGGGCATCTCGGCGCTGGTCGAAGACGAGCAGGAACTGGGCGCGGCCTGTATCGACATGGGCGGCGGCACCACAAGCGTGTCGATCTTCATGAAAAAGCACATGATCTATGCCGATTGCGTGCGCATGGGCGGCGATCACGTGACCGCCGATATCTCGATGGGCCTGGGTGTGCCTGCCGCCGTGGCGGAACGGATCAAGACATTCAATGGTGGCGTTCATGCCACCGGGGCCGACGACAGGGATATGATTGATATCGGTGGTGATACCGGCGACTGGGAACACGACCGCCGCACCGTCAGCCGCGCTGAACTGATCGGCATCATGCGCCCGCGTGTCGAGGAAATTCTTGAAGAGGTCCGCGTCCGGCTGGACGCCGCCGGGTTTGAACATATGCCAAGCCAGCAGATCGTGCTGACCGGCGGCGGCAGCCAGATCATGGGGCTGGACGGGTTGGCCACGCGCATCCTCGGTCAGCGCGTTCGCTTGGGCCGCCCCTTGCGCGTGCATGGCCTGCCGCAATCAGCCACCGGGCCCGGGTTCTCGTCCGCTGTCGGCCTCAGCCTGTTTGCGGCCCATCCTCAGGATGAATGGTGGGATTTTGAAATCCCGGTCGACACCTATGCCGCGCGCCCGTTCAAGCGCGCCGTACGGTGGTTCCGTGACAACTGGTAGTGTCCTGCGCGGGGGTTCTCTGTGCGCGGCGCTGCTGCCTGGCTGGGCCTCGGCCCAGACCATGATCACGCCCGAGGCGTTTCTGGACGCGGCGGTCGGCAAAACTCTGACATTCTACGAAATCCGCAGCGGTGGCCTGGTGGGAACCGAACAATTCCTGAACCGCCGCATGTCGGTCTGGCGCGAAGAGGGGCAGGGCTGTGTCTACGGGCAGATCACGACGCCAAACGGTCAGTTGTGTTTTCTGTACGACAATGACCCGGACGGCATTCCGGTCTGTTGGTGGCCGTTTTTGCATGAAGGTCGTTTGATGGTGCGGCTTGCCTCATTCGTCGATGGGGAAATACAGGAAGTGCGATCCATGACGGACCGCGGCCTGGACTGTCCAAATGCACCGCTCAGCTGAAGAAACCGGTTGCAGCGTTTCGATTTATCCCGCAAGATATCCACAAGGCCCGAAAGAGGCCTCGCGGCAGGACCTGAGCAGTTTTCCGCAATGTATATGGCAGTCGATCAGAGCGCGATGAACGAATGTGTCCTCGCGTTCATGCCGGTTGTCTAGTGATGGTCGCCGTTGTTTCCGCTATATCTGGCATGGCCTGCGAAATGCCGCCGGTTTCTGCCTTATTTCCTCCATATTTTGTGGGAAAACGCGATTTTTGACGTGACCTTTTGGCATCAGGCCGTTAGAATCGTACAAGGATAGGTAAGAAAAACACCGCTTTGGCGGGACATAAATACAGGCGGACAGAGCATGACATTGAATCTTTCGATGCCCGGGCACGACGAACTGAAGCCTCGGATTACAGTATTTGGCGTTGGCGGCGCAGGCGGGAACGCCGTCAACAACATGATTGAAAAACAGTTGGACGGTGTTGATTTCGTGGTCGCCAACACCGACGCACAGGCACTGCAACAAAGCCAGTCCTCGGCGCGGGTGCAGCTGGGCGTGAAAGTCACCGAAGGTCTGGGGGCAGGGGCCCGCCCGACCGTAGGCGCAGCCGCCGCCGAGGAAAGCATCGAACAGATCGTGGACCACCTTGCCGGCGCTCATATGTGCTTCATCACCGCCGGTATGGGCGGCGGTACCGGAACGGGGGCTGCTCCGATCATCGCGCAAGCCGCGCGTGAGCTGGGTGTACTGACCGTCGGTGTCGTCACCAAGCCCTTCCAGTTCGAAGGTGCCAAGCGGATGCGCCAAGCCGAAGATGGGGTTGAGGCGCTGCAGCAGGTTGTCGACACGCTGATCATCATCCCCAACCAGAACCTGTTCCGCCTGGCCAATGAAAAGACCACCTTTACCGAGGCGTTCTCGATGGCTGACGACGTTCTGTATCAGGGCGTCAAAGGCGTGACCGACCTGATGGTGCGCCCCGGCCTGATCAATCTCGACTTTGCCGACGTTCGCGCCGTGATGGACGAGATGGGCAAGGCAATGATGGGCACCGGCGAGGCAACAGGCGAAGATCGCGCCATCCAGGCGGCGGAAAAGGCTATTGCAAACCCGCTGTTGGACGAAATCAGCCTCAAGGGCGCCAAGGGCGTGCTAATCAACATCACCGGGTCGCACGACCTGACTCTGTTCGAGCTGGACGAAGCCGCCAACCGCATCCGCGAGGAAGTGGACCCCGAGGCCAATATCATCGTCGGCTCGACGCTGGATACCGCTATGGAAGGCGGAATGCGCGTGTCGGTTGTTGCGACCGGCATCGACGCCAGCGAAAAAACGACCGAAGTCCCGGTGGCGCGCCGTTCGATGTCCGAACCGCTGACCCGCACGGTTTCGGCTGAAGAGCATATTCAGGAAGAAGCCAGGGTGGTTGCCGACGCAGTAGAGCCTGCCCCGCAGCCGGAAGAAAACCGCGAACCTTCGCTGTTCGAAGCCGCTGAAGAACCGGCGCAGCCGCAATTCCAGCCGCGCGACGAGCGTGACGAGGATGGCCTGCCGCCGCCCGCGTATCAGCCGCGTGTGGCCGAATTCGAGCCGCAGCCCGAGCATGTTGAGCCCGCGCCCGAGGCATTTGTGGCACCGCGTGGACATGCTGCTGGCACCCCGTCGCCCGAAGCATTGCAGCGTTTGCAGGCCGCTGTGCAGAAGGTTCCGTCGGCGCCACAGCGACCGGCAGCGCCTCGCCAACCCGAAGCGGTTTCGCAACCGGAACCCGAGGAGCGGTCGCGTTTTGGCTTCAATCGTCTGATCGATCGGATGACCGGCCATGCCTCGGATACTCCGGCCCAACCGCCGCGGCAGCAGCCCGTTTTGCGACAGTCCGAGGCGACCGCGCCGCTTCAGGAAGAGGCCGATCCGGATCAGGACCGTATCGAAATTCCGGCCTTCCTGCGCCGTCAAGCCAACTGATCGCGGTAACAAAATCCACTCAAAGGGCTGCCATTTGGCGGCCCTTAATTGTTTATTAACAGTAACTTGCAACTATGTGAGCAGGGTTTTGCCGATCTGTTACATACATGTTTCAATCGGTTGCAAAGAGTGAGTTGAGCCTTGACGCGGGCTTCCTTAACTCAGTGTCCAACACGGCCCAAGCAGGCTGGACACTACTCACCGAGGCCCATTTTGCAACATACGCTCAAATCTCCGGTCACGTTTAAAGGCGTCGGGCTGCACAGCGGCAAGCCGGCGACCATGGTCCTGAAACCGGCGGCGGCTGGTCATGGCATCTGGTTCAAGCGGACGGATATTCAACTGGGCGACGCGATGATCCCGGCGATCTACTATGCGGTTGAACGGACCCCGCTTTGTACGCGTCTGGTGAATGATGCCGGTGTTTCGGTTTCCACCGTCGAACATATCATGGCTGCATTGGCCGGATGTGGCGTGCACAACGCGCTTGTCGAGATCGACGGCCCCGAAGTTCCGATCATGGACGGCTCCTCGATTGACTTCGTGCGTGGCATCATGGCCCGGGGCGTGCGCCGTCAGGCCAGCCCGGTATTGGCCTATGAGGTACTGAAAACCGTCACCGCATCCCGCGAAGGGGCCAGCGCCAGCATTGCGCCCGCTGACGGGCTGATCATCGACTTCCATATCGATTTCGAAGACGGTGCCATCGGCAGCCAGAGCAAAATGCTGGACATGCGCAACGGTTCCTTCGCTCGTGAACTCAGCGATTGTCGAACGTTCTGCCGTCGCACGGATGTCGAGGCGATGCGCGAAAACGGGTTGGCTTTGGGCGGCACGCTTGAAAATGCCGTGGTCGTTCAGGGCGTCGAAGTTCTGACACCGGGCGGTTTCCGCCGGGTCGACGAGGCGGTGCGCCACAAGATGCTGGATGCTCTGGGTGATCTCTATCTGGCTGGTGGGCCGATTTTGGGTCACTTCACCGGAAACAAGTCGGGTCATTCGCTGACCAACACATTGCTGCGCAACCTGTTCGAAACGCCAGGCGCCGTGCGCCCGGTGCTGTGCACACCGGAACAGGCCGCGCGCCTGCCGGGGCAGGGGCTTGTTGTCAACGAAATCCCCGAAGTGGCCTGATCAGATCAACTCTGACGACATTTGCGCCAGAAGTCGCATAAGGCGTTTTGCACCGGAATTTTCTGTGCTAGACCATGGCTCAAATCGGGGCAAACCCCATTAAGCAAGACGACAAGGATGGGCGGTATGGTTGGCAGCAAAGCGGCAGTCAGATTCGCGGGTGCGATTCTTCTGGCAGCAGTTTTGACGGCATGCGGCAACGCCGGCGGCCTTTTTGGCAACAAGGGCGCGGACCGTGAACAGAACCTGGAAGGGTTCACGCCGGAACAGATCTATACCCGAGGTGAATACGAACTGTCGCAGAATCGCTCGGACGACGCGGCGTGGTATTTCTCGGAAGTAGAACGTTTGTATCCGTATTCGGACTGGGCCAAGCGCGCGCTGATCATGCAGGCGTTTTCGTTCCATTCGGACCAGAATTACGAAGAAAGCCGCGCGGCGGCGCAGCGTTATATCGATTTCTATCCGACGGATGAAGATGCTGCTTATGCGCAGTATCTGCTGGCGCTCAGCTATTATGATCAGATCGACGAAGTCGGGCGTGACCAGGGCCTGACCTTCCAGGCGCTGCAATCTCTGCGGACCGTGATCGAGGTCTATCCGGACAGCGAATACGCCACATCGGCGGTTCTGAAGTTCGATCTGGCCTTCGACCATCTGGCGGGCAAGGAAATGGAGATCGGGCGCTACTACCTGCGTCAGGATCACTATATCGCGGCGATCAACCGGTTCCGAGTTGTGGTCGAAGACTTTCAGACCACATCCCACACCGCCGAAGCACTGTATCGTCTGGTCGAGGCCTATCTGTCGCTTGGCCTGCTGGACGAAGCGCAGACCGCAGGTGCCATTCTTGGCTACAACTACCAGTCCTCGGAATGGTATGACGATGCGTACAAACTGTTGACCTCTCGCGGGCTTGATCTCAAGAGCCGCGGTAACAACTGGCTCAGCACGATTTATCGTCAGACCATCAAAGGTGAATGGTTGTAATCGCGATGGCCTTTGGTCCGGGACGCTGAAGACCACATGCTGCGCGCCCTTGATATCCGCGATATGCTGATCATCGACCGGCTGGAATTGAGCTTTCAGCCGGGCTTGAACGCCTTGACCGGCGAAACCGGTGCGGGCAAATCGATTTTATTGGACTCACTGGGCTTCGTGCTTGGCTGGCGCGGTCGGGCCGAACTGGTGCGGCAGGGTGCCGCGCAGGGTGAGGTCGTCGCCGAGTTCGAGCTTTCTTCCGATCATCCCGCACATGCGGTTTTGGCCGAAGCCGGTTTGCCGGGGGGGCAAGAACTGATCCTGCGCCGGGTAAACACTGCCGAGGGGCGCAAGACCGCCTGGGTCAACGATCGCCGGTGCTCGGGCGAAGTTCTGCGGGCGCTGTCCGAGACCCTGATCGAACTGCACGGACAGCATGATGACCGCGGTTTGCTGAACCCGCGTGGTCATCGGGCGATGCTGGACGAATTTGCACAGGTCTCGGAGCAGCTGTCAAACTTGCGAACCGCCTGGGCCGCGATGTCCCGTACCCGCAAGGCGCTGGCCGAGACCGAGGCCGCTCTGGCTGCCGTCCGCAGCGAGGAAGAATTCCTGCGTCACGCGGTCGCCGAGCTTGACCAGCTTGACCCGCAACCCGGTGAGGATGCCGAACTGGATGCCCGCCGCCGCATGATGCAAGGGGCCGAGCGGATTCGCGACGATGTTGCGCGTGCCTTTGCCCTGTTGTCCGGGGACGGGGCGGAAGGGGCCATGTCCGACGCCATCCGCTGGCTGGAAGGCGTCTCGGACAATGCGGGCGGCCAGTTGGAAGAACCGATAGCAGCGCTCGGGCGCGCGATGATCGAGTTGGGCGAGGCGCAGGATGGCGTGAATGCCTGCCTTCAAGCGCTGGACTTCAACCCGGCAGAATTGGAACAGGCCGAGGAACGCCTGTTTGCCATCCGTGCGCAGGCCCGCAAACATGACGTGGCCCCGGATGATTTGGGTTCGTTTGCCGACACTCTGCGTGACCGGTTGAACCGGTTGGAGGCAGGGGATGCCGACCTGGCAGACAGGCGAGCTGCCGTAGAAGCGGCGCAACAGGCCTATGACGCCGCCGCAGCCGACCTCAGCGCCGCGCGCAAGGCCGCCGCTGGGCGGCTTGACGCGGCCGTCATGGCGGAACTGGCCCCGCTCAAGATGGAACGTGCCGTGTTCCAGACCGAGATCACCCCGGCTGAAGCCGGCCCCGAAGGCACCGACGCGGTGGCCTTCACCGTGGCCACCAACCCCGGTGCACCGGCGGGGCCGCTGAACAAGATCGCCTCGGGGGGTGAGCTCAGCCGCTTCCTGCTGGCCCTCAAGGTCTGTCTGTCTGGCGACGACAGTGCCCGGACGATGATCTTTGACGAAATCGATCGTGGTGTCGGTGGGGCAACAGCCGATGCCGTCGGGCGCAGGCTGGCGTCGCTGGCGCAGGGCGGGCAGGTTCTGGTTGTCACCCATTCCCCTCAAGTCGCCGCACGGGCGGCGCATCACTGGCGGGTGCAGAAACAGGTCACCAACGGACAAACCCTGTCCACCGTCATTCCTTTGGCCGAACCGGATCGGGTGGACGAGATCGCGCGCATGGTGGCCGGCGATACAATCACCGAAGAAGCCCGTGCCGCCGCACGGGCTCTGTTGCAGGCATGACGCGGCGATGGCGTGAATTGGTGCTCACACTGTCGCTATCTCACTTTTATATGGGCGCTCCGTGGCTTACTAAGGATTAAGTGATGATCCCCGAGGGCCAATGACCCAATCGACCCGCACCGTTCTGCGCAACCAGTTCAATCAGGCTCTGGCCGCGATCAAGGATGCGTGGCAGGTCATGCTGCGCCGGGGGCCAAGCCAGATCCAGTTCTGGTTCATTGCGCTGGCCATCGGGATCGCGGCCGGTTTCATGGCGCTTGGCTTCCGCAAGGCCATCCGCGCGCTGCAAGCCTATCTTTACGATACCGATGACATCCTGCTGCTGCACAGCCACGCCGAGAAACTGCCATGGTTCATGGTTCTGATCATTCCCTTCTTCGGTGGCCTGGTCGTCGGCATCATCCTGAACCGGTTCACCAATGACGGCCGCGTCCGGTCGGTTGCCGACGTGATCGAAGGTTCGGCCATCACCGACGGGCGGGTCGAGGTCAAGGCGGGCATCGCGTCGTTCTTCGCCTCGCTGATCACGCTCAGTTCGGGCGGGTCAACAGGCCGCGAGGGTCCGGTGGTGCATATGGCCGGAGTGATTTCCACATGGGTCAGCAACCGCATACACGCGGATGGGATCACGGGACGTGACCTGTTGGGATGTGCCGTCGCTGCGGCCGTGTCGGCCAGCTTCAACGCCCCCATCGCGGGGGCCTTGTTCGCGCTCGAGGTCGTGCTGCGCCATTTCGCCGTTCACGCATTTGCTCCGATCGTCATCGCCTCGGTCGCGGGAACGGTGATCAACCGGCTGGAATATGGCGACGTTACCGAGTTCACGCTGGAGACGCCGGGATCGCTGCAATTCTATGTCGAGCTTCCGGCCTTCCTGATCCTGGGCCTGATCTGCGGACTTGTCGCGCTGCTGCTGATGCGGTCGATTTTCTTTGCCGAGGATATTGGCAGCCATATCCAGAACCGCCTGTCGATTCCGGCCTGGCTGCGCCCTGCGGTGTCCGGGGCGATGCTGGGGCTGATGGCGATCTGGTTTCCGCATATCATCGGCGTGGGGTACGAGACGACAATTCGCGCCCTGACCGGTGATCTGGTGCTGACCACGGCCATCCTGTTTGCGGTGATCAAAACGGTTGCGGTGGCGATTACCATGGGCGGGCGCATGGGCGGTGGAGTGTTCTCTCCGTCTCTGATGGTCGGGGCGTTGACCGGGCTGGCCTTCGGTCTGATCGCCACCGGGTTGCTGCCGGATGTGTCGGGCACGCATACGCTTTATGCCTTTGCCGGAATGGGCGCCGTGGCTGCGGCGGTGCTGGGTGCGCCCATCTCGACCACTTTGATCGTTTTTGAACTGACCGGCGATTGGCAGATCGGCCTTGCCGTGATGGTCAGCGTGTCCATGTCCACGGCCTTGGCCTCGAGACTTGTGGACCGGTCTTTCTTCCTGACGCAGCTGGAACGGCGTGATGTCCACCTGGCCGCGGGGCCGCAGGCTTATCTGCTGGCAATGCTTCGCGCCGGGGCCGTGATGCGCCCGCTTGGGGATCCGCGGTCGATCACGAAGGAAGAGGCACAGGGGCTGATCGACCAGGGCCTGTGCATTCAGGCCAGCGCCACGCTGGAAGCCGCCATGCCCTACTTTGATCGTGACGACATCCCCTGCATTCCGGTTATCATTCTGGAAAAAGACGGATCCGAAACACCGGTTGGCGCGCTCTATCACGTCGATGCGCTCAAGGCGTATAACAGGGCGCTTGCGGCCACGGCTGCCGAAGAGCATTCCTGAGTTTCACTCACCATACACGCTGGCTGCGTCGCCCAGATAATTGTCCCACGCAAACCAATAGGAAACATGACCGGCGACTCGTGGCAAACGCGTTCCATCCGGCCCGATCAAAGCCTCTTCCGTGACGGTCCAACCGTTCCCCGCGCTATCCTGCAACCCGCCTTGCGTCGCCCGGAACGCATGCGTTTTTCGCTCATAGGCCCGCACGCTGCGCTCTTTGGGATCGCCAATCAGAACCAGAGGTGTCCGACCGATTGCATCGTTGATCACCGGTTTGCCCTTGAACGCATCCAGAGGCCAGGCGCGGGCTTCACCAAACTGGCGCACGGCAAAGATGTAATCCTTCTGCCGATGCCGGGACTGATCCACAACCGCCGGGAACATCAGCTCGCTCGAGGCGAAATAGTCGCGATAAACCACCCCTGATCCGTAATTGCGCCGATGCCCGGTGTTCAGCGACAGAACACGGGTTTTGGGATGCGAGGTCCTCCAGCTGTCCCATGTCGTGATCACCACAGGGCGCTGTTTCAACGTGATGCCGCTGTTCGCCAAAGGCCCCACAACAGGCCTGCCGGTATACTGGTTCCACAGCGAATGCGTCTCTCGGTCAAACATCAGCTTGTTCGAACGATAGAGGAAACCTGACGACCCGAAAATGAACGGCTTTCGCCGCCCCGCCACCTGGGTTTCAAACAGGATGCCCGACCCGCAAAGCGTGCAATAGGCCAGCGCCACGGGCACGCCACCGATCACCTCGTTGAACATCTCGTGCCAGCCCATGATCCGCAGGGGATAGGCGCGTTCATCCCCGTTGATGGCCACGCCGAATACCAGATCATCGCCCTTCAGATACCCCGCATTCGAAGCAGAGATCAGGGTGGGATTGTCCAGAGACGGAATGCCATCCTTGTACACACCGCCCCAGGCGATCTCTTCCAGGCGGATCTTCATCTTGTCGCGTTGCAGATATTCGGGCCGCAGGAACAGATCGAAGTTCGGGTCGATCCCCAGAAGAACCTCGCGCTTGAACGGGATCAACGACGGATGAGGGACAATCTGCGGGTTTCGTTCTTGCCACAGCATCCACTCGAACCAGTCATTGCCGTGCCGTTGCCCGGTCAAGGCCTCCATCACCTCGACAATCTCATCCCGTCGCCTGTCGGCATAACGCATCGCAGTCAGCAACCCGGCCACGACATCCGGCTGGCCACGGTCCTTCAGATACGCCATCTGCGCCTCAAACGCGGTCCGACGCCCGCTCAGCGTGCTGCGCAACGCGTCCAGAACCGGATCCTGCTGCGCCCACAGCACACCGGGTGCCATTGCACCAGCCCCGATCATCCCAGCAAAACCGCGACGTGACATCGACATGGAAGCCTCCGGTGTTACCCCGGAGCAAGTGTGCCGCAAATGCCGTTCACGTGCATGCCACAGCTGCGTGAGGTGGGCGCGGGGGGGCTGGCGTTAGATCTGCTCCACCTTTACCGATTCAGCCGGGTAGAATGCCAGATGGTCCTTGATCTCGGCCACTGCCTGAATCGGATC
This sequence comes from Ruegeria sp. HKCCD6428, assembly GCF_013110595.1. Taxonomy (NCBI): domain Bacteria; kingdom Pseudomonadati; phylum Pseudomonadota; class Alphaproteobacteria; order Rhodobacterales; family Roseobacteraceae; genus Ruegeria; species Ruegeria sp. HKCCD6428. The sequence goes on along the minus strand of NZ_WVQX01000004.1, from coordinate 215,627 downwards.
CTCATAGCTCCAGACCGCGTTGTCTGTCACGGATGACTTGTTGACGATGGAAAAATGCGTCGCGTCGCCCTTGCCGGGGCAGTGGGTCACCTTGTCGGTCCGATCCAGAAACGCCATCGCAACATCGTTGCGCGGGAAATAGATCACCGGATCCTTGTCGCCTTCAAGCAGTTCCAGCGCGTTGTTCGTTTCGCCCAGGATCGCACCGCCCGAGCGGACAGTCCATTTGCCCGGCGCTTTCCGGATCGTGATCTCAGCCATTCCTCTTCCTTCCGTCGTCGTATCAGGGCCACCCCTCTGCCTGTTTTATGTAACAGACCAGTGTCAGATTGGGGCAGTTGCGGCATCCAACCACAGTTGTGCGTCATGTCCCAGCCTTGGGCGGATTTTTTCCGCAACGTCGCGGTGATAGGCATTCAGCCAGTCGCGTTCGTCGGTCGTCAACATATCGACCATGATCAGTCTGCGGTCAATTGGTACATAGGTCAGCGTGCGCCAGTTCAGCATCGCGCGTTCGGCATCGCCATCGGGAAGCAGAGGAGCGTCTTCCACCACCACAAGGTTTTCGATGCGGATGCCAAAGGCGCCTTCCCGGTAATACCCGGGTTCGTTTGACAGGATCATGCCGGGTTGCAGCGGTACATGGCTGACTTTGGACAGCCGCTGCGGCCCTTCATGCACGCTCAGATAGGCGCCGACCCCATGTCCGACCCCATGGTTGAAATCCTGTCCCGCAGACCACAGCGGCACGCGGGCCACACATTCGATATCCCGCCCGGCAAGGCCCGCAGGCCAGCGCAGCATCGACATGGCAATCATGCCCTTCAGCACCCGGGTGAAGCAGGTTTTTTCCTCGGTTCCGACGTCACCGATGGCGATGGTTCGGGTGATGTCGGTGGTGCCGTCCAGATACTGCCCGCCACTGTCCAGCACCAGAATGTGGCCGTTTTCCAAGCGGCTGTCGGTCTCTTCGGTCACGCGGTAATGCATGATCGCGCCGTTCGGACCCGTGCCTGCAATGGTATCGAACGAGACGTCCTGAAGCGCATTGTCCTTGCGCCGGTTTTCTTCCAGCCGGGTGACAACCTGTGTTTCGGTCACGCTGCCCGGGGCCTGTTGGTCCAGCCAGCACAACGTCTCGATGACCGCCACCGCATCGCGCAAATGCGCCTCGGCGCTGCCCGCGATTTCAGCCGCATTCTTGCAGGCTTTGGGCAGGGCGCAGGGATCGCCGCCATCCGTCATAGCGTCGCCCAGCGCATCGGCCACGATCTGAGGTACCGAAGCGGCATCCACTTGCACCGGACCGGCCAGAGCCGCAACCGCATCCAGAAAATCGCCCACAGCGCGCAAGGTCACCTGAGAGCCCAGATGATCCCGTACCCCGGCCAGTTTTTCTGCCGCCATGAACAGATCGACCTGACCTCCTGCATGAAGAATGGCAAAGCCGTGGGCCACCGGGTTATAGGCGATATCCGACCCACGGATATTCAACAGCCACATGATGGAATCCGGCAGGGTGATCACCGCTGCCTTGTGCCCGGCCTGCCGAAGGTCTACGGCCAGACGGGCGATCTTGCTGTCCGCACCTTCCCCTGCAAATTCGATCGGATGCGCCTTGACCGGGTTCATCGGCGGTGCCGGTTGATCGGCCCAGATCCGGTCCACAAGGTTTTCGCATTTCACCAGTTCGATGTCCGATCCTTCCAGATCACTCAATGTGCCGGAAATCTGCCCCGCCGCATGCAGCCACGGGTCAAATCCGATCTTGCCGCCGTTGGGCAATTGCTGTTTCAGCCAGGCGCTCAGGCTTACCTCGGGCCAGGGGACCGGGGTGAAATCTGCGGCAACTTGTGCCTTGACCTGGGTGCGATACCGCCCGTCGATGAAAACTCCGGCCACGTCGCGCAGGGCGGCGCAAAACCCGGCCGAGCCCGTGAACCCGGTCAGCCAGGCCAGACGTTCATCGCGCGCTGCGACATACTCTCCCTGATGCGCATCCGCCCGCGGGATCAGAAACCCGTCCAGCCCTTCTTGCACCATCTGTTCGCGCAAGGCGGCCAGCCGCGGTGGCCCCTGTTCCGGGCGGGCGGTCACTTCGAAGGATTGGAACATGGGCGGCCTCATTCACAGCATTTGAGCGTGACCCTGAGGCGCATTTCAAAAAATGTCCAGACGGGAACACCCCGCCTGAACAAGCCGATGATCAGCAACGAAAAACACGTCGCCCTCGGGGAAATGCGCCCGCCGGGCAGAAGATCAGCCTCAGCCGGCCTTTCTCATCCCCATGACCCGCGCCCGCGCCCGCGGGTCACTGTCAAACAGAGCCGCCAGTTGTTCGGTCATCGCGCCGGCCAGTTGCTCTACATCGGTAATCGTCACCGCCCGGTCATAATACCGGGTCACGTCATGGCCGATCCCGATGGCCAAAAGTTCGACCATCTTGCGTTTTTCGACCATCGCGATCACGTCGCGCAGGTGTTTTTCCAGATAGTTGGCCGGGTTCACGCTCAGCGTCGAATCATCGACCGGCGCACCGTCCGAGATCACCATCAGGATCTTGCGTTGTTCGCGCCGTGCCAGCATCCGGCGATGAGCCCATTCCAGTGCTTCACCGTCGATGTTTTCTTTCAGCAGGCCCTCTTTCATCATCAGACCCAGATTGGGCCGCGCACGACGCCAAGGGGCGTCCGCGCCCTTGTAGATGATGTGGCGCAGGTCGTTCAAACGGCCCGGCTGTTGCGGGCGTCCATCATTCAGCCACGCCTCGCGCGCCTGACCGCCTTTCCACGCCCGCGTGGTAAAGCCCAGAATTTCGACCTTTACATTGCACCGCTCCAGCGTCCGCGCCAGAACATCGGCACAGATGGCGGCGATCGAAATCGGACGTCCGCGCATCGACCCCGAATTGTCCAGCAGCAGCGTCACCACCGTGTCGCGGAACTCGGTGTCTTTCTCGACCTTGAAACTCAGCGGAGTGGTGGGGTTCGCGACCACACGTGCCAATCGACCCGCGTCCAGAATGCCTTCCTCGCGGTCGAACTCCCAGCTGCGGTTCTGCTGCGCCTGTAATCGGCGTTGCAGCTTGTTGGCCAGACGCGACACCGCGCCTTTCAAGGGCTCCAGCTGCTGATCCAGATAGGCCCGCAGACGTTCCAGTTCGGCCGGTTCGGCCAGGTCCTCGGCGGCGATCTCTTCGTCATGAGTGTCCAGATAGACCTTGTAATCCGGGTCCGCTTCAGATGCCGGCGGTGGGGCAGGCGGCTCCAGAGGCGCCTCGCCATCCGGCATCTCAGCCTCGTCACCCATCTCGTCTTCGGCCATTTCGTCCATCGAGACCTGGGCCTGAGACTGATCCTGCTGCTCTTCCTGCGTCTGCTCAGGGGTCGCGTCGGCGTCCTGTTCGTCCTGATCATCCTGACCGGTGCTGTCCGGATCGGGCTGTTCCTCGGCGTCGTCCTCGGCCTGGTCTTCCTGCTCGTCGTCCAGCTCATCGGGGTCATCCCCAAGCTGGTCGCCATATCCCAGATCCTTGATCACCTGACGGGCGAATTTGGCAAACTCCGCCTGATCCGAGAGAATCTCGTCCAGATTCTCCAACGTCCCGCCCGCTTGCTCTTCGATGAATCCACGCCACAGGTTCATTATGTTTTCGGCAGCAGGCGGAAGATCACGCCCGGTGGCCAGATGCCGGATCAGGTAGCCTGCCGCAACCGAAAGAGGTGCATCGGCGGGTTGCTTGCACTGATCATACCCACGCCGGATTGCTTCATGCCCGATCTTGACGTCAATATTGCTGGCGGTGCCCGGCATGTCCCGCGCGCCCATCGCCTCGCAGCGGGCGGTCTCCATCGCCTCGTACAGATCCCGCGCCATATCGCCCGGGGGCGCATAGCGCGCATGGGTCGCGTCGTCATGATACTTGCGATGCAATGCCAAGGCGTCCGCCGTGCCACGCGCCAACAGCACCTCTTCACGCGTCATCCGACGCGAGACCTGAGGCAGCCGCATCGACTCGCCCGTCATGCCCGAAGGGTCCACTGTATAGGTCACCGACAGTTCGGGATCATCGGCCATGACCTTGGTGGCCTCGGCCAAGGCCTTCTTGAACGGATCGGCGGGGTTGTCGTTCTTCTGTGCCATGTCCTTAAGCCCTCATAGTACTGGCCTGCCCGGCGTCGAAAACAGTAACGGATCCGTCTTCATCTGGCCAAAAGTATCCCCGCCGGAGGCATTGCGCCCGCTCCGGGCGCAATTCGGGTGCTTACCCCAAGCTCGCACTCGCGGCGCTTTCAGGCAACTCCTCATCGAAGCAGCGCTGATAGAACTCGGCCACGGTCTGGCGCTCCAGCTCATCGCATTTGTTCAGGAAGGACAGGCGGAACGCATAGCCCACGTTGCGGAAAATCTCGGCGTTCTGGGCCCAGTTGATCACGGTCCGCGGGCTCATGACGGTGGACAGATCGCCATTCATGAAGGCGGTTCGGGTCAGGTCGGCGACCGTGACCATCTGGCTGACGGTCTTGCGGCCCTCGGCGGTGTTGTAATGCGGCGCCTTCGACAGAACGATCATCGTCTCGGCGTCGTGGCTCAGATAGTTCAGGGTCGACACCAGCGACCAGCGGTCCATCTGCGCCTGGTTGATCTGCTGCGTGCCGTGATACAGGCCCGTGGTATCGCCCAGACCGACCGTGTTGGCGGTGGCAAACAGGCGGAAATTCGGATTCGGGGTAATGATCTCGTTCTGATCCAGCAGGGTCAGCTTGCCGTCATGCTCCAACACACGTTGGATCACGAACATCACGTCTGCGCGGCCCGCATCATATTCGTCGAATACGATGGCAACCGGGTTGCGCAACGCCCAGGGCAGGATGCCTTCGTGGAACTCGGTCACCTGCTTGCCGTCGCGCAGTTTGATCGCGTCCTTGCCGATCAGGTCGATCCGGCTGATATGGCTGTCGAGGTTCACACGCACGGCGGGCCAGTTCAGACGGGCAGCGACCTGTTCAATATGTGTCGATTTACCCGTACCGTGATAGCCTTGGATCATCACACGACGGTTATGGGAAAAGCCCGCCAGAATCGCCAGCGTGGTTTCCGGATCAAACTTGTAGGTATGATCGATCACCGGCACTCGGTCGCTGCGCTCGGCGAAACCCTTGACCGCCATGTCGCTGTCAATGCCGAACACGTCACGGACCGAGATATCCTCGGTAGGTTTTGCGTTGATATCGATCGATCCGTCAGCCATGCGCCTAGTCCTTATCCTTTGGCCCGTTCACCGGGTATGAACCCGTGTGTGGTGCAACATATTGCGGGCAAGGGCAAGGGAAAGCGAAAGACGCCCAAAGGTGCGCATGTTTTTCTTGCAAACTGGCCCTATCGTTGCGCATGGGGTGTCATTCCAGAATGATGACCCACACTACGATTTGGCACCTCGCGTTAACAAGCTTTGAGGCCGATTGCGCATAACCCAGAAGTCCTCGGTGAAAGGTTGGCAACAACCTTCGCGCCTCGTTCAAATGCAAACATTAACATACTATCATTGAAATGCTTCTTCGGCGCGTTAACATGACTTTTAAATGTGGTTTTTGGCGTTCTTTGTGAGTTTGTGAGGTCTGTGGTGTTCTGTTCAGTCAACACACAGAGGGAGCTTGTTCGTTGCGAGTTTCCTTTTGGTCCAACCTGCTTAGCGGACACAACGTATGTCGTTTGATGTCTTACTTCATTCGGTCAACACAAGCGGGCAAGGCGACTTGATCGTCCAAAACAAGACCGATCCAGCCACTGTCTCGGGTCAAACGATTTCGATCAACGGTGGTCCGTTCGTACCCTACACGTACCTCGGACAAGGTAACTACAGAGGTACCGGCGAATCTGGTGAGTTTATTCAGGTTGGGACCGAAATCTATGCCTGGGACACCAACAACCCCACCGGGCCAATGACAACCGGAAACTGGCAAATCACAACCGGAGATCTTGATCCAAACAATCCGCCCTGTTTTGTTGCTGGAACCCTGATCGAGACCGAGGCCGGTCCACGCCCGGTCGAGAACCTGATGATCGGTGACAGAGTTTGCGTGTCAGGTGGGAAAACGCTGCCGATTTTGTGGATCGGGAAAAAAGTGCTGAGTGCACAAACACTGGCTTTGCAACCAAAATTTAGACCCGTTCGCATTCGGCGCGACGCGATTTGCAAGGGTCAACCCAACCAGGATGTTTTTGTGTCCCCGGAACATCGGATCATGCTGGAAGGCTGGCGCGCCGAGTTGTTGTTCGGACAAGATCGGGTCTTTGTTGCGGCAATCCACTTGGTGAATGACGGAACAATTCAGCAGGTGCACACAGGTGAAGACATCACATATTACCACATTGCCTGCTCTCGACACGCAGTACTGCACTCGCAGGGGTTACGCAGTGAAAGTCTTTTTCTGGGCGACACAGCGCTGAAGTCTTTCTGTCGTGAAGACGTCGAAGAACTGCTCGCACTGTTCCCCGAATTGCGTGACGGCACTGCAGAGTCGCAACAAACTCGCTTAAGTTGTTTGAAGCGCCGGGAAGCAATTGCATTGCGAAGCTCATACCCGGACTAAAGCGCGAATAGTTGTAATCCGAACCGCCCCTGGTTTGATCCCTGGCCTCAACAAACCCCTTCAAATGTGTTCTCTCGGATCAGTTGCCTTAGGCAATTTCTCAGTGCAGCACCGTTGTGATGGCCTTACACATCTGTGCCTTGGGTCAACTGTTGCTTGACTATAGCGAAAACCAAAGCTCATTGTTGCGAAAGCCACCTTTTACCAGACGATCCGCGTTCAACACATCCGGAAACTCGTCTACCCAATCCCGAAACCGGTCATTTGTGACGATGCGTGCCTTGCTATCCCGCGCCGCCCGCAAGATCAGCGGATCCGCAGGTGTCCCTTTGGGGGCCACCATGACCTGCTTGGATCGTAGGCCCAGGACGCGGCTCAGCTTCCGGTCGTCCATATAGTGGCCTTCGACTTTGTACCCGACATTCGCATCGAACATGACGCCCGGTTTGAACCCTGCGCGCTTCAAAGTCTCAAGGACCTTCTTCAACGTACCCAGATCCGGCGTGCCATCTTTCCAGTGCATGACGTTCGAGCCGTCCACGATGATCCATGTATTTGCCCGGCGCCACCTGAACCAGGCCCGTATGAACAAGATTGCGCTGGCCATCACGCAAATCAGCGCCAAAAGGAACAGCCAATCCGCATCAGTCGGAATGAAGCTGGCAGCGATGAGCCCGCTTAGCGAGACGAGCAACAGGCAAATGGATGTGCGCACGAAACTGATCCCTGGAAACTCCTGTCCCAAATCCTCCATCACTTTCGTGTGGAATGAAACAGGATTCCATACGGAACTTGCGCAGTTTTTTCAGGTTGTGTCGTCTGCGGCACCCAACCATTCAGGCAGAGCGCGCCGCGAACGCAAAGCAGGGAAAGCCGTCCCCTTACTTGAAGTTCCGGCTGTCCTTGATCTGATCCCAGGCCCAGACAACTTCCTGCAACTGCTCTTCCTGCGAGCGGTCTCCGCCGTTCATGTCCGGATGCAGCACTTTGATCAGCTTCTTGTACGCTTTGCGAACCTCGGCCTTGGTCCAGCTGTCATTGGCCTCGAGAATCTCGATCGCACGGCGTTCGGTCGGCGGCAGGCGTCGTCCGCCGCCACCCGTCGTGCGGCCTTTGTTCTGCGTGCTGTTAGCACCAAGAACCTGATGCGGATCCTCGATCCCCAAACGGGCCCAGGCACGTGCTTCGGGGTCGCCCATCGGCTTGGTCTCGCGCTCCCAAACCTTGTCTTTCGAACGCTGTGCGTTCAGCTCGGCTTCGGTGGTGCCGTCAAAGAAATTCCACTTCTGATTATATTCCCGCACGTGTTGCTGGCAGAACCAGAAATAATCATCCAGGACATCCGGTGCTTTTGGCGCGCGGAACTTTCCCGGCTCTTCACATCCCTCGTGGTCACAGATCCGGACCGAGGTTTCAGAGGCTCCCGACATGCCCCGGCGTCCCCGCGGATTCTTCTTTTTGGCGCTGGAAACGGACATATCGAATCCGAAGGGGTCTGATTTCGCCATGCTCTAATCCTCAAGAACGCGTCTTTTCGACTCGGAGGCAGCAGTTTAATCTAAGCAGCCGAAAGTAGAAGAGGGGTGCGGCAATATTTTTGCCGCTAAGCAAAAAAATGAGTGTGACCGACGAGATCCGAACCCGCCTGCAAGCCGCCTTTGATCCGCGCGAGCTTGAAGTGATCGACGACAGCGAAAGCCATAGGGGCCATGCAGGATATCAGGAAGGTGGTGAAAGCCACTTCAACGTTCGTATCCGCGCCAGCGCATTCGAAGGCAAATCCCGCGTCGCCCGCCACCGTGCGGTACACAAGGCGCTGGGCGACATCGTGCCGCGCATCCACGCGCTGGCCCTGGATATCGGCGTCTGAAGACCTTTACGTGTCAACCAGCCTCCATCTGCGCGGACGGCGTAGATGCCGAGATGGCGTATTCCTCTTGTGTCATGACCTCTTCGATTCCCTCGAACAGGGGGGTCGACAAGTATCGCTCGCCGGTGTCCGGCAACATGACCAGTATGACAGAGCCTGCCGGCGCGGATTCGGCCAGCTTCATGGCCACCGCAAAGGTCGATCCGCCCGAAATCCCGGTGAATATCCCTTCTTCGGCTGCAAGCCGGCGCGACCATGCGATTCCTTCGGGTCCGGGAATGGGGATCAGCTCATCATAGTATGAATTGTCGATGGCTTCCTGCAGAACCCAGGGGATGAAATCCGGTGTCCAGCCCTGAATCGGGTGGGGCTCGAAATCGGGGTGGCTTTCGGTCGGCTGATGGTCAGCGTTGCGCGTATTGACGTAACCTGATGATACGATTGCGGCATTTGCCGGTTCGGTCAGGATGATTCTGGTCTCGGGCCGCTCTTTCCGCAAGATACGCGAAACACCCGAAACGGTGCCACCGGTCCCATAGCCCGTCACCCAATAATCCAGCCGTCGTCCTTCGAAATCGGCAAGAATTTCGCGCGCCGTCGTGTTTTCGTGAATATCGGCGTTGGCAGAAGTTTCGAATTGGCTGGCAAGGAACCATCCGTTTTCCTCGGCCAGTTCCTTTGCCTTGGTATACATGCCGAACCCTTTTTGCGCCTTGGGGGTCAGAACAACCTTGGCGCCCAGAAACCGCATCAGCTTTCGCCGTTCGACCGAGAAGCTCTCGGCCATTGTCACGACCAGAGGATATCCCTTGGCCGCACACACCATGGCCAGCCCGATCCCGGTGTTGCCGGATGTCGCTTCGACAACGGTTTGTCCGGGCTTCAGCCGCCCGTCACGTTCCGCCGCCTCGATGATGTTCAGCGCCAGTCTGTCCTTGACCGAGCCTGCCGGGTTGAAGGCCTCGAATTTCACATAGACGGTCACATGCTCGGGCGCGATCCGATTGACCCGAATGCAAGGCGTGTCACCGACCGTGTCGAGAATGCTGTCATACAGGCGTGTCCGCCCTTGTGTCTGCCGAATAGCCATTTCGATGTCCCTCCAGAATATCCGGCTAACATGCCACAGATTTCCCAAGGGTGTAGCCTTTATTGCTTTCCAATGCGGTCAGGCCGTCCCGGATCGACTTGACGTATGCCAGAGCGAACACGGATGTCCTGCACACGGCCACAGGGCATTTGCATTCGGTCTGGTGCATTCGGTCTGGCGGTCGTAACAGCCCTCAGGCCTAAGTTTTCGAAGGGCCGCTTTCATCAACGGCGTCATCAGACCGCTTCAACGACAAAGGCGGCTCGTCCGTCTCTGCGGCAATTGGTTTCGGGGCCTGTACCTGGTCGGGGCCCGGAATCGGCTGGGCCAACGGGGTGTCATCCATCTCAGGTACTGCGCCGACCCACGAGGCATCGACTTCCTCTTCCACCACGCGGCGGAACACCAGCACATTGCGCCAGTTTGTGGTCGATCCGGTCAGACCCGAGCGCTCCTCGCTGGGCAGCAGCTCGGCCCGCTGGTATTCCCAGCCATCCTGACCCATCTGATTCAGCAGTTGCTCGACCGAGACGGCAAAGCGGCCCTCGGCCGTTTTCACGCCTTTGGCTTTGACACCTTTTTGCGGGGCGGGGATGACCTTGTATTCGTAGCGCTTCATCTACTGTTCCTAAATGCGTTTCCGCGCTAACTTAACACGCTGCCCCCCGGGTGAAAGGGCCCTTGCTCATCCGGCGGAATTCACCTCTGACCATTCGTTTCGGCCTGTGCCGCCTTGGCCACAACCGACAGGCACAGTTCCGTCGCCAGCGCCATGTCCTGCACTGAAATCCATTCCAACGGGCCGTGAACGCACTGCATACCGGTGAAGATGTTGGGGCAGGGGGTGCCGAATTCGGTCAGGCGGGATCCGTCCGTGCCGCCCCTGATCGGCACCGACAACGGTTCAACCCCCAGTTCGCGACACGCATCGCGCGCCAGCTCGACCGGAGTCATGTCGTTTTCCAGCCAATACCGCATGTTGCGGTACTGGTGGTTGATGTCGCAGGTGATGGTCGCGCGCGGTTCCGTGGCCTGCACGGCGGTGCAGACCTGCCGCACGATGTTTCGTTGCGCCTCCAGCCCGTCCATCTCGAAATCACGCAGGATCAGCTTGATCTCCATCTCGGATGATCCGCCGTTCATGTCAGTGACATGGATGAAGCCGTCGCGCCCGTCCGTGGTTTCCGGCGTCATGGTGGCCTGAGGCAATGTCTGCACGATCTTTGCCGCCAGATGCGTGGCGTTCACCATCTTTTCCTTGGCCAGGCCGGGATGGATCGAAACACCCTCGATCCGGATCACGGCGCGGTCGGCCGAGAAACTTTCATACTCGATCTCACCCACTTGCTGCCCATCCAGCGTATAGGCAAAATCCACGCCCAGATCCTTGGGAAGTTGTTCCGTGACGCCCCGGCCGATCTCTTCATCCGGAGTGAACGCGATACGAATAGGGCCATGTGGAATATCCTGATTTTCGATCAGGTGCCGTGCCATCGTCATCAGAATCGATACACCGGCCTTGTCGTCCGCGCCCAGCAGGGTTGTGCCCGACGCGGTGATCAGGTCGTGGCCGATCTTTTCGGCCAGATAGGGGTTGTCATCCGGAGAAAGAACCAGATCCGAGTTGTCGGGAAAGGTGATGTCCCCACCTTTGTACCCCTTGATCACCCGCGGCTTGACGCCGGTTGCGTTGAACTGAGGGGCCGTATCGACATGGGCCAGAAAGCCCACGGTCGGCCCCGGCGCCGTTCCGGGAATGGTCGCGACAACAACACTGTCGCCCGTCATCTCAACATCCTGCGCGCCGATCTGGATCAGCTCATCACGCAACAGGTTCAGCATGTCGAACTGGATCTGAGTGCTCGGGGTCGTCGGGGATGTCTCGTCACTTTGACTGTCGATGGCGGCATAACGCACCAGCCGGTCTTCGAGTTCCTGATCAAATCTGCTTTGCATAATACCTCACCTCTCTGTGGCGGAGGAAAGGGCGCGAACAGCAGGAAGTCAAGCCGATGGCTTGACCCCAAGTTTTGAGATTTCGTGAGAAACCGGATTGTACAAACCCGCCAAAGACTGCCGGCAGGCTTTTACAAAAAGAAAGGTTTACGAGCCCAGCTTCTTGCTGACCAGTTCGTTGACGGCTTTCGGGTTCGCCTTGCCGCCGGTGGCTTTCATGACCTGACCCACGAACCAGCCCGCCAGTTTCGGGTTCACCTTGGCCTTCTCGACCTGCGCCGGGTTGGCGGCGATGATCTCGTCCAGCACGGCCTCGATCGCGCCGGTGTCGGTCACCTGCTTCATGCCGCGTTCCTCGACGATCTGCGCCGGGTCGCCGCCTTCGGTATAGACGATCTCGAACAGCTCCTTGGCGATCTTGCCCGAAATCGCGTCCGAGGCGATCAGGTCGATGATCCCGCCCAGCTGCGTGGGCGAAACCGGCGAGCCGGTGATGTCGCGGTCGTCTTTCTTCAGGCGGCCGAACAGCTCGTTGATGACCCAATTCGCCGCCAGTTTTCCGTTGCGGCCCTTGGCCACTTCCTCGAAATAGGCGGCGGATTCGACCTCGGCGGTCAGCACTGATGCGTCATAGTCGGTCAGGCCGAAGTCATTGATGAAACGCGCCTTTTTCTCGTCGGGCAGCTCGGGCAGTCTGGCGTCGATATCATCGACCCAGGCCTGCTCGATTTCCAGAGGCAGCAGGTCGGGGTCGGGGAAATAGCGGTAATCATGCGCTTCTTCCTTGGAACGCATCGAACGGGTTTCACCCTTGTCCGGATCGTACAGACGCGTTTCCTGCTCGACCTCGCCGCCGGCCTCGACGATGGCGATCTGACGACGGGCTTCGACCTCGATCGCTTGCTGGATGAAGCGCATCGAGTTCATGTTCTTGATCTCGCAGCGCGTGCCCAGATGCGAAAAATCCTGTGTTTCCTGATACTTCTCATAGGCGCCGGGCAAACAGATCGAGACGTTCACATCGGCCCGCAGGTTGCCGTTCTGCATGTTGCCGTCGCAGGTACCCAGATAACGCATGATCTGGCGCAGCTTGGCGATATAGGCCGCGGCCTCTTCCGGCCCGCGGATGTCGGGGCGGCTGACGATCTCCATTAGGCAGACACCGGTGCGGTTCAGGTCGACGAAGGACATATGCGGATCCATGTCGTGGATCGACTTACCCGCGTCCTGCTCCATGTGGATACGCTCGATCCGCACCTTTCGCGCGGTACCGTCGCCCAGTTCGACCAGCACTTCGCCTTCGCCCACGATGGGGTGGTAGAGCTGGGAAATCTGATACCCTTGCGGCAGGTCGGGGTAGAAATAATTCTTGCGGTCAAAGGCCGATTTCAGATTGATATCCGCCTTCAGGCCCAGTCCGGTGCGCACTGCCTGTTCCACGCAGTATTCATTGATCACCGGCAGCATCCCCGGCATCGCCGCGTCCACGAAGGCCACGTTTGAATTCGGCTCGGCCCCGAATTGGGTGGATGCACCCGAAAACAGCTTGGCATTGGATGAGACCTGAGCATGCACCTCCATCCCGATCACCAGTTCCCAATCGTGCTTGGCCCCGGCAATGGTTTTGGGTTTGGGCATTTCGTATGTCAGATCGAGCATGGCGCGCCTCATTTCCGCAGAAGTCTAAGCCTGCGTATTAGGCCCGGGAGGGCCTAGGGGCAAGGGGGAATCCTGTCGTGTTCAGTTCTGGGAAAACCGCAGGCCCGACGGTGTGAATGTCACATCCATTCCGCTGCGCAGTTCTTCCCGGAACAGATCCGAGATGGCGCGCAAGGCATCGCGCTGACCGCGCGCTGCAAATCGTTCGGGCGAGTTTATGCGGACGGAATTGTTGAAACCGTTGGCCGCATGCGCCCAGATCAACGGGTGCAATTCCGTCAGGTGATCGCGGATAAGCCGGTTTGCCGTGTCGCGCATCTGCGAACGGACAAGGTCGGCCTGATCGTTCAGGCCAAATCCGTTCTGGACAGTGATCGCGCAGTAGGATGACAGCATGTTGATCATCTGCTGATCGGGCCGCAGGCGCAGGATATCGCGCAGACCTTCAAGGAAATATTCGATATCGACGCGGGCACAGGCCTCTTCGTCCAATGCAATAGCGTCGAACTGAACCCATGTGTATCCGCCCGCGCCCCAGATATCCTGTGTCCTGGCGGCTGTACGCAAGGCTTGCAGCTCCAGCTCTTCGTAGCTGCCGAACCACCGGGGCAGAAGGTGGCTGCCCATCGCGCGCATGTGGCGCTGATTACATGGATCCAGCGTGATCAGCCGTTCATATTCTTCGGCCACCCGCGCGTTGGATTTGCGCTGACCAGCCAGCAGCGCACATCCGGTCGCTGCAATCAGGGGGCTGTCGGGAGCATCCTTTCTGCATTTGGGCAGGATTGCTGCGGCCCGGTCGAAATGCGCGGCGCAGCGTGACCGATGCAAAGGTGGCAGCGTCGCGTCCGAGGCCGTTCCACGCCATGCCCACGCCAGATCGATATGGGCAAGAGCAACGACGGTGGCGATCATCGGGTCATCGGGGTTGTCCGCCATCTCGCCTTCAAGTTCCGAGATGCCACCCAACAGGTCGTAATCCGAAATGGCCGCGCCATCCGAGAGCGCATGTTCAGCGGCCAGTACAACGTCCGATCTGGCACCGAAGGCCAGCAGATCGGCCACAGGCATACCATCAGCAACGGCGGCGCGATCCTGATCAGCCACGCGCATTTCCTGCGACAGCTCTGCCCAGCGGTCTTGCCGGGCGAGGTAGCGGCCATGTTCGATCGCGGAATGTCCGATCAGATCATCGCGATCGGATGTTGCAACGGGAATATTGAGCTGACCCTGCTCGGGCAAGGCGGCCGCAAGCGCGGATTTCGTCGCGCACAGGTCTGCTGAAGCAATTGTAGGAGTAGCTGTGGATGGGGCGAACAGTGCCCTTAGCGACCGAAACATGGCGATACTCAAAACTGTAAAAACGTATAACTGACACCGAAGTCTGGCGGGATATCGGGTTCAAATCAAGTAAATTGCCTATTAATTTCTTTCTTTTGTGTCCAATTCGCCCCTCAAAGGTCCAGTGTTTCAGAAAACAGTGAAATGATGCCGTTCTACGCGAAATCCGGCTTGTTTCAGAAGGGTTTCCAAATCCAGATGCGCCGGAAGCGACTCATCCGGCAGACGGATTCGTTTGCCGGAATGCAAAACAATCGACACTCGAACCGAGAAATCCCAACGGGTGTCAAACCGGAAATGGTCGATGTCGCGCAGCGCGACCTCTGCCTGCCGGTTCCCCGTGAACCAGCTTAGCGCATTCTGATCCAGTTGCATGCCCGCGCTGGTGTTCTGAACCACGTCCCAAACTGCGGGCAGCGTGGCCAAAGACAGCAGCCCCGCGATCCACCAGGCCGCGTCAAACAGGACAACCAGCGCCAGCAACGCCGCATAAACACCGGCCAGGATGGCCAGCGTTCGCAAATTCCGGTTGCTGCGGGCAAAGCTGTAAGGCGTCATGCGCCGAGGATGCGGGACACCATTTCGGTCGTGTCCCGCGACAGGTTCGGTGTTTCCGCGATGCGGGAAAGCTGCGCACGCATCAGGGCCTGACGATCCGGATCATACCGTTTCCAGGTCTGGAACGCCGAGCACATTCGGGCCGTGGTCTGTGGGTTCACCGGGTCCAGACGGATCAGCCAGTCGGCCAGCAGGGCGTATCCGGCGCCATCCGGCTGGTGGAACCCTGCGTGGTTCATCGCCAGGGCCCCCATGACGGCGCGGAACCTGTTCGGGTTTTTCCAGTTGAAATCCGAATGCTCGGTCAGGGTCGTGGCAATCGCGGGTGTCGCCTCGGGTGCTGCCATCGCGACTTGCAGGCCAAACCATTTGTCCATGACCAGCCGGTCATGCTGCCACTGTTCGTAGAATGCGTCCAACTGCGCCTCACCCTTGCGGGCGCGTAAAAGGCAAGACAGCGCAGTCAGTTGCAACGTCATGTTGTCGGCTGTGTCGTACGCCTCAGCCGCCATCGCCCCACCATCCAGACGAGAGGTCAGTGCCAGCGCAGCGCTGCCAAGTGCCCGTTTGCCGGACTGCTCGGCGTCCGGGCTGTAGGGGCCGTCCACAAAGGCCTCACTGTGCAGGCGGGGCAGCAAATCCTGCACGTTCTGGGCCGTTGCCTGCCGCAGCGTTTCCACCGCGGCCCAGATCGCCATGGGGTCGGGCGTGTGACCGCGGTCATGCAGGGCCGCTGCCAATTCCGACTGTGTCGGCAATCCCAGCATCAACGCACGATAGGCCGGGTCCAGTTCGTCATTGCGCAGCACGGCCAACACTCCGTCAAGGTAATCGGTATCCGGTGCCGCATCCTGAAGGATCATCCGCATCAGGGTGTCCTGTGCCAGATCTCGCCCTGCCTGCCAACGGTTGAACGGGTCCGTGTCATGCGCCAGAAGAAACGCGCGTTCCGCGTTGGACTGGTCATGTTCCAGAATGACAGGTGCCGAGAAATCGCGCAGGATCGATGCTGTGGGTTTCGCCGCGAGACCAGTGAACGCAAAGCTCTGTTCAGCCTGCGTCAGTTCCAGCACCTCGGTCGCGCGAACCTCATCGCCGTTGGGCCCAAGCAGGCCAACGGCAACCGGGATGACCTGAGGCAGTTTCTCCTCCTGTCCCGGCGTGGGATCGGTTCGCTGTTTCAGCGTAAGTGTATAGGTGCCGTCGGCCCAGTTTTCCTCAACCCTGATGCGCGGAGTGCCCGACTGGCTGTACCAACGTTTGAATCGTGTCAGATCGCGCCCAGTGGTGTCTTCGAAAACCTTCAGCCAGTCCTCGATCGTGCAGGCCTGACCGTCATGGCGTTCAAAATACAGATCAAGCGCCTTGGCATAGGCCGCATCCCCGACCAACCGTTTCAGCATGCCGATCACCTCGGCACCCTTCTCATAGACGGTGGCGGTGTAGAAGTTGTTGATCTCCTGAAAGCTTTCGGGGCGCACAGGATGCGACAACGGACCGTTGTCCTCGGGGAACTGCCGGGCACGCAGGTCTATCGCGTCGTGGATGCGTTTCACCGGGGCCGAGCGCATGTCGGAGGTGAATTGCGCATCCCGGAATACTGTCAGACCTTCCTTGAGGCAAAGTTGGAACCAGTCGCGGCAGGTGATGCGGTTGCCGGTCCAGTTGTGGAAATACTCATGCGCGATGATCGCCTCGATCCGTTCGAAATTGGCGTCGGTCGAAGTTTCGGGACTGGCGAGAACGGCCGACGAGTTGAAGATGTTCAGCCCCTTGTTCTCCATCGCGCCCATGTTGAAGTCATCGACGGCGACGATGTTGAAGACGTCCAGATCGTATTCACGGCCATAGACATCCTCGTCCCATTTCATCGACTTCTTCAACGCCTCCATGCCGAAAGCGCATTTCCCCTCGTCTCCGGGACGGACCCAGAGATTCAGTTCGACGGTGCGACCTGACTTGGTGGTGAACTGACCGGGATGTGCGATCAGGTCTCCGGCGACCAGAGCGAACAGATAGGCGGGTTTGGGCCATGGATCGACCCATTCGGCCCAGCCTTCACCCTTGCCCGACGGGTTGCCGTTCGACAGCAGAACCGGCAGGTCGCCGTTGATCCGAACGGTGAAGGTGGACATCACGTCGGGACGGTCGGGATAGAAGGTGATCTTGCGGAACCCCTCGGCCTCGCACTGGGTGCAGTACATGCCGTTCGACATGTACAGACCTTCCAGCGCGGTGTTGTTTCCGGGGTCGATTTCGACCTCGGCTTCCCACAGGAACGGCGCGTCCGGGACATCTGCGGTTAGTCCTTTATCGGTCACGTCCGGCGTGATCTCGGCCCCGTCAATGGCGGCGCGGATCAGTTTCAGTTCTTCCCCATGCAGAAAGAATGTGCGGTCAGTGGCGTCAGGATTGGGCCGGAACGCAATGCGCGAGGTGACGCGCGTGGCGTGCGCGTCCAGATCAAAGGTCAGGTGCACGCTGTCCACCAGATAGCCAAACGGTGTGTAGTCTTTCAGGTAGATCGTGGTAGGGGCAGCGTCGCGCATCTTGGGCCTCGTATCTGTTCGGGACTGGCGCGACGTTAGGGGCTTCGTTCCGGCGCTGCAACCGGCCCTGCCATTGCCTTGAGGTTTTTGAAACAGCTTCAAGCCGAAGCGAATGCCCCAAATGACGGGATGAAAGTTGCCTATCGGAAACTTTCCGCCTAAGTCACAGTGCATACAATGGCGCACAATCGCAGGAGAGCAGGAATATGACGGACAGACAGACCCTGAGCGGACTGCAGATCGATCCGGTTTTGGCTGAGTTCATCGAGACGCAAGCGCTGCCGGGCACGGGCGTCTCTTCGCAGAAGTTCTGGGCCGGCATGGCGCGGATGGTGAACGAACTGGGGCCGAAAAACCGTGAGCTGCTAGCCAAACGGGCCGAGATCCAAAGCCGCATCGATGGGTGGCACATGTCCCGAAAGGGGCAGAACACCGATGCCGCTGAATATGAGGCTTTCCTGAAAGAGATCGGGTATCTGGTCGAAGAAGGCGACGAGTTCCAGATTGAAACGGCCAATGTCGACCCCGAGATCGCCCTGACCCCGGGCCCGCAACTGGTTGTTCCGATTACCAATGCACGCTTTGCCCTGAACGCGGCCAACGCGCGCTGGGGCAGCCTTTATGATGCGCTGTACGGAACGGATGCAATGGGGGATCTGCCGGCAAGCGGTGGCTATGATGCGGCGCGCGGCGCGCGGGTAATCGCGTGGGCCAAGGCGTTTCTGGATGATGCCGTGCCTCTGGCGTCGGGATCATGGGCGGATGTCAGCGAATTGGGTGTCACCGACGGTGCGTTGACCCCTGCGCTGGGCGATCCCGCCCAATTTGCCGGGTTTGGCGGTTCGGCAGACAAGCCCGACTTTGTGCTGTTGAAAAACAACGGTCTGCACATCCAGATCATGATCGACCCCACAAGCAACATAGGCGCGACCGATCCCGCGGGCATCGCAGATGTCCGGCTGGAATCCGCGCTGTCCACCATCATGGATTGTGAAGACTCGGTTGCTTGCGTCGATGCTGCCGACAAGGTCGTGGCCTATGGCAACTGGTTGGGCCTCATGAAAGGCGACCTTACCGAAGAGGTCACCAAGGGCGGCACCACGTTCACTCGAAAACTGGCCGAGGACCTGAGCTTTACCACTCCGTCGGGTGATCAGGCCAAGCTGAAAGGCCGGTCGCTGATGCTCGTGCGCAACGTGGGTCACCTGATGACCAACCCGGCCGTGCTTGACGCAGAAGGGCGCGAGATCGGCGAAGGCTTGATGGATGCTCTGTGCACCACCCTGATCGCCATGCACGACCTGAAGCAAGACGGGGGCAATTCTGTCGAGGGCTCTGTCTATGTGGTGAAGCCCAAGATGCACGGACCCGAGGAAGTTGCGTTCTCGGTCGAGATATTCGACATGGTCGAAGACATTTTGGGTCTGCCGCGCAACACGGTGAAACTGGGTATCATGGATGAGGAACGCCGCACCTCGGTCAACCTCAAAGAGTGCATTCGCGCCGCAAAATCACGGGTCGCCTTTATCAATACGGGTTTCCTGGACCGGACAGGCGATGAAATTCATACCTCGATGGAGGCCGGTCCGATGCTGCCCAAGGGTGACATCAAGAATACGCCATGGATTGCGGCCTATGAAGATCGCAATGTCGATATTGGTCTGGCCTGTGGCCTGAAGGGCAAGGCGCAGATCGGCAAGGGCATGTGGGCCATGCCGGATCGCATGGGCGATATGCTTGAGGTCAAGATCGGCCACCCCATGGCCGGAGCGACATGTGCCTGGGTGCCGTCGCCCACGGCCGCAACCCTGCACGCAACGCATTACCACAAGGTCGATGTGCTGGCCCGTCAGGACGAGTTGGCCGCAGGCGGCGCACGTGGTACGTTGAAGGATCTGTTGACCATCCCCTTGCTGGCTGGGCGCAATCTGAGTGACGAGGAAATCACGCGTGAACTTGAAAACAATGCGCAGGGTATCCTTGGCTATGTCGTGCGTTGGGTCGATCAGGGCGTTGGCTGTTCCAAGGTGCCCGACATCAACGATGTCGGCCTGATGGAAGACCGCGCGACGTGCCGGATTTCGTCGCAGGCACTGGCCAATTGGCTGCATCACAGCATCGTGGATGAAGCTCAGGTCATGGCCGCACTGCAAAAGATGGCCGCCGTCGTGGATCGCCAGAATGTAGACGATCCGAATTACACACCGATGGCGCCGGGATTTGACGGTATCGCCTTTCAGGCGGCCTGCGATCTGGTGTTCAAGGGCCGGGTTCAGCCGTCGGGCTATACCGAGCCGGTCCTGCATGCGCGCCGTCTGGAATCGAAAGCCAGCCAAAGATAACACCGAAAAAAGCCCACAGACCGATCGTTTGTGGGCTTTGTCGAACTTCAATCTGACGAGAGGACCTTCAGATGTCAGTTTCCCTACGCAAGGCCCGCACCATCATCCGAAAAACCCTGGAAAAGGGCCGAGAGATGGAGTTGAAGCCGCTCTCCGTCGTGGTTCTGGACGCCGGTGGGCATGTCATTGCGTTCGAGCGCGAGGATGGTGCAGCACCGGGCCGGTTCGGGATTGCGCAGGGCAAGGCCTATGGGTCGGTCATGCTGGGAATGGCGGGCACTGCGCAGATGCAACGCGCTGAAACACAGGCCTATTTCATGGCCTCGGTAAATGGCGTCTATGGTGGTCAGGTCGTGCCTGTTCCGGGTGGCGTGCTGTTGCGTGATCGCAAGGGGGCCGTGATCGGCGCCGTTGGGGTTACCGGAGATACATCAGACAATGATGCGCTGGCCGCAATGGCGGGAATTGAGGCAGCCGGCCTGATCGGTGAGATTTAACGAGAGCGTTGTATTTATACGTCTTTCCATCTGAGTGGGGAAATTATTCCCCCGCGTAGCTGTTTGTTGGAAAATTTTTCCAATTAAGCTGGGCAGACCAGAACGTACAGTGCGTCTTCGAACACGTCCCTGCGCTTTCATGCAGGGCGTGTATTCTTGCACGTTAAATCCGCTGCCGCTAGCTTCCTTGACAGGCACAACAACAGCAGGGAAAGCGGAATGTCTCGGCCTGTCGTCGGTATCATCGGCAACTCGTACCTCATGAACGATCAATACCCCACACATGCTGGGGGAACGATGAATTCGGATGCCGTGGCCAACGTGTCAGGATGTCTTCCGTTGTTAATACCCGCAGATCCGCGTTACGTGTCGGTAGATGAGTTGCTGGAGGTCTGTGACGGCTTTCTGCTGACAGGCGGTCGCCCGAACGTGCACCCGGAAGAATACGGGGAACCTGCAACCGATGCACATGGCGAATTCGACCGGGCACGCGACGCCATAACTCTGCCGTTGGTTCGCGCCTGCGTTGAAAAGGGACAGCCGTTTTTGGGCATCTGCCGGGGGTTTCAGGAAGTTAACGTTGCCATGGGCGGAACGCTTTATCCCGAGATCCGCGATCTGCCGGGGCGGATGAACCACCGGATGCCGCCCGATGGAACCTTGGAGGAAAAGTTTGCTCTGCGTCATGTGGTGGCACTGGAAAACGGCGGCGTTTTCCACAAACTGTTCGGCGCAACCGAGGTCATGACCAACACCTTGCACGGTCAGGGCATCAAAACGATTGGGCAGCGCGTGGTCATTGATGGCCATGCACCGGACGGGACGCCCGAGGCGATCTACATCAAGGATGCGCCCGGCTTTACCTTGTCGGTTCAATGGCACCCGGAATGGGATGCGATCAATGACCCGGTCTCGCGCCCCCTGTTCGAAGCCTTCGGCGATGCGGTTAGAAACTGGAATTGTAGAAATCGTTCTGCAAGGCTAAGGCAATCTGCTTGACCGGCGCCAGTGGGCTGCCCTCGATTCCCCGTCTCTGAACGCAACATTCGAATAATTGTTTATGAGACGAGCCCAATACCTTTGTTTATCCGCCAGCAGGTCTGAATGCTTGCCCCCGATGCCACGAAACGGTGCGAGATTGAGATATGCAAGGATCAACCCAATGGCGACTGTGTTCAGTTAGGTTTCTCGCAGTGGCATTTTTAGCAACTTCCGGTTTCGCAGCTGAAGTGATGCGCAGCAGTGTGGTTCTTTAGGTGAGCTGCTCTACATCGGACGCACGCGTGATTCAGCATCCTCCGTTTGGTTGTCTGCGACTGAGCAAGGCGGTTTTCGTTTGGAAGCCGCGCAAGGCAACACAACGGTGGACACGTGGAACAAGTCTCGCAGAGGCGTTCATCTAAGTTTTTCACCCTTTGTCTCAAACGGAAATGGTGGAATTCACCGATTGTTCGAAATCGGTGGAGCACCAAATGGCAAGGATTGCCTGATCGATACGCAAAACCAACAGAGAAACTGGAGCTTGCCCGGTGGAGGTGGCGGTGGAGGCGGCTCCGGTGGCGGTTCAGGTGGCTCGGGCGGCGGCTTTGGCGGTTGAGGTGGCTCAGGTGGCTCCGGCGGCGGCTTTGGCAGCGGTGGCAGTTCAGGTGGCTCCGGTGGCGGTTCCGGTGGCTCTGGTGGTGGTTTTGCTGGAGGTGGAACTGCGGCCGCTGTACCTCGTACTCGACCACAAAGTGCTGCTGACGGGGTATACGCTGTCGGTGTTGAGTGTGTTGACGCAGCGACGGGTAACCTTGACGCGGCAATATGTGATCCCTCTGTTACCGCTCCTATTTTGGGCCCTCCTTTGACCGAAGGCCGAGATCTCGCGCCGCCGTCCACATGGAATGTATGGACTGATTTCACCTATACCGAAATCGAAGACACGCGCGGGGTCAGAGAAGTCGACATAAATGACAACTATTTTGCGGCGGGGTTCGACAGGCTTGTCAGGCCGGACTTGGTCGTTGGATTTCAGGTTGAATATGAAAACCTTGATGTCGAAGGGTTTCAGGGTCAATTCAGACAAGACACTAAAGGGCTTGCTGCGGGCCCCTATTTTGCCTGGCGCATGTCCGAGAGATGGGTGCTGAATGGACTGGCGACCTTTGGCGAGTTTTCGACGGATGTGAACGTGCTGGGGTTAAGTGGCGATTTCGACCGGACCCGGTGGCGAGCCAATCTGGAGGCGATCGGTCAGTACGAGGCCGGGAATTTCCTGTTACGTCCGTCGATTGCCTATGACTATTACAACTACAGCGCAGAAGACTATGATCTGAGCGGCACTGTGGCAGGTGTTCCGGTCAACATAGTTGGCGAAGTTGCTTCAGTGAGTTACAGCGCCTTAACACCTGAGTTGGAAATCAGCAGGCCATTTGTCACTTCGCGATCGATCGTGTCTCCGTTTGCGACGCTGAGCGCGACCTACTGGTTCGACCGTGAAAATGTTGGATTAGGCGCTGGATCGCAGGCCGACTTGACTTGGGCCTCGCGCGTGGGTGTGTGTGTGCGAGTGAGGCCGTTTTTGTCGAGGCGACACTGGGATATCTGAGTTTGTTCGAAGATGATCTGGATACGACCGAAGCGTCCATTTTTCTTTCTGTCAGCTTCTGATCCTCAAGGGGCGAAAAAGGAAAGCGCCGCCTCAAGTCAAAAGGCGGCGCCAAGACGATCAGATCAATAGGTTGAACTGATTGATCAGCGGAAGTGAACGTGCGCGCTTGCCCGTCAGGTCGAAAAGCGCATTGCCAAGTGCCGGCATCGAAGGCGGTGTTCCGGGCTCGCCCGCACCGCCCATATGCCGATTGGTTTCCAGCACGCGCACCTCGACCTGCGGGGCTGTGTGTATCCGCATCGCGTCATAGTCGGGGAAGTTGAACTGCTCGACTTCGCCTTCCGCAAAGGTGATCTCGCCGAAACATGCGGCAGACAGGCCGTACATCATGCCGCCGAACATCTGTGCCTTGACGTTTTCCGGGTCCAGCGCCAGCCCCATGTCGCAGGCAATCCAGGCCTTGCTGATGCGGATGGTGCCGTCTTCGTCGACCACTTCGATGACCTGGGCCACCGGGGTGCCGAAGCTGTATGTGAAAGCCACGCCCCGGCCGACGCCTTCGGTCGTCTGACCCGTCCAGCCTGACATTTCCTTCACCGCTTCCAAACATCCCGCCGACGGCGCGTGTTCGTTCTTCATCAGGTCCAGCCGGAACTCCAGCGGGTCACGGCCTGCGGCATGAGCCATCTCATCCATGAATGTCTCGTGAAAAAAGCCGTTATGGCTGTTGCCGACCGAGCGCCAAAACCCCACGGGAACAGCCAAATCAGCAATGTGGCCGCTCATGCGGTAATTCGGTACCGCGTAGGGCTGGTTGAAGAAACCTTCGACCAGCACCTTGTCAGGGCCGCCGCCGGGGAACCCGGTGTAGCGCTCGACCGCCTGTTGGGTCGGAGATTGGGCCGCGACCTTCCCGTCAATGAGCACGGCTTTGCCGTCCTGAACCGCGCCGCGCATCCGGGCGATGGCGCCGGGGCGGAAATAGTCGTGACGCATGTCCTCTTCGCGGCTCCAGGTCGTCTGAACCGGTGTGCCGGGCATGGCCATGGCAACCTTGGTTGCGATTTCGCCGAAATCCAGTTCGCCCCTGCGACCAAACCCGCCACCCAGATAGGTGGTGTGGATTTGGACGGCTTCGGTATCCAGACCGGCAGTGTTGGCGACGCGGAACTGAATCAGTGTGGGGGCCTGGTTGCCGCACCAGAGTTCCAACGCATTTCCCGTGTAGAGCGCGGTGGCATTCATTGGCTCCATCGTTGCATGGGCCAGATAGGGCACGCGATACTCGGCGGTGATTTCAGTGGCGTTTTCCGGGCTCGCGCTGACATCGCCGTCGTCGCGCATGGTCGAGTTCGGTGCGTCGTCAAACGCCTCGGCGATCCTGGCGAAGATGTCTTCGGTCTCCGGCGGATAGGGCGCGTCGCCCCAATCGACAACAATGGCCTCGACTGCCTGATTGGCCAACCATGTGTTGTTTGCGATCACGGCCACGCCTGTGCCCAGATCGACGACCTGCTCAACCCCGGGCATGGATCTTGCGGCGCTGTCGTCAAAGCCGTTCATCGCGCCGCCCAGTTTGGGATTCATTCGGACGCTGGCGAATTTCATGCCCGGCAGGCGGACATCGACGCCGAATTCAGCGGTGCCCGTCGCCTTGCCCACCATGTCGAGACGCGGTTGGCTTCGGCCCAGATAGCGCCATTCAGACGGGTCTCGCAACGGTACCTCAACGGGTTCCAGCCCGGCGGCATCCTCGGCAAGCATTGAATAGGCGATCTTGTCGCCGTTGGGTGCAATGACATGGCCTGACGCCGTTTTCAGATCCGAGGGGTCGACGCCCAACCGGTCTGCGGCAGCGCGTTTGAGTGTTTCACGGGCCGAAGCACCGGCTTGCCGCATCCGGTCGAACCCATCTTTCATCGAGGTCGAGCCACCCGTGACTTGCAGGCTGAGCGTCTTGCCCAGAATGCCCAGCGCCTCGCCCAGATTGTGCTGGAAATTCGAGATATCGTACCCCTTGTTCGGCAACCCTTCGCCCACAAGGGCCGAGTTGTAATAGGCCGCCGCAGCGGGACCATGCAGAACGGTGATTTGATCCAGATCGACATCCAGTTCCTCGGCGATCAGCGCGGCCCATGTGGTTCGGACGCCCTGACCCATTTCCGCGCGGGGCGCGAACAATGTGACACCATTCTGGTCAATCAGCACAAACGGGTTCAGCGCTGCCTCGCCTTCGCGGGGTTTCAAGGGGTTGGCCGCGGGGCGGGTCACGTAATAGGCCCCGAAGGCCACGCCGCCAACGATCGCGGCAGAGCCGATCAGGAACGTACGGCGGAGGATTTTTCCAACGGAAGCCATTGCTTACGCCTCCTTCAGCTTGGATGCCGCGTCATGGATTGCTGCGCGGATAAGGGGATAGGTGCCGCAGCGGCACAGGTTGCCCTGCATCGCTTCGTCGATGTCTGCGTCAGTGGGGTCCGGGTTTTCCGCCAGCAATGCCGCGGCCTGCATGATCTGGCCGGACTGGCAGTATCCGCACTGCGCGACCTGATGATCGATCCAGGCCTGTTGGATCGTGGCCAGCGCGTCCGGCGAGCCGAGCCCTTCGATCGTGGTCACGTCACCCCAGACATCCGACAGCGCCACCTGGCACGAGCGCACGGCCTCGCCATCGATATGCACGGTGCAGGCCCCGCATGCGGCCACGCCGCAGCCGAACTTGGTGCCGGTCAGCCCGACCTCGTCCCGCAGAACCCAAAGAAGGGGGACGTCATCAGGCAGATCCACCTGATGTTGCTTGCCGTTGATCTTCAGGGTCGTCGCCATGGCGCACCTCGTGTTGCTGTGGCTGGTTTCTGACATAATTGGACGAAAGTGTCAGGATGTCAATTGACAAATTGGACAAAAAATGTCAGGGCTTCGGATATGAAAGACAATGGTGACGGCTCACGGCAACAGGCGATCCTGAACTCGGCGTTTCAGGCGTTTTCCACTTATGGATACCGAAAGACCTCGATGGACGACATCGCGCGCGGCGCGGGGATGTCTCGGCCGGCGGTGTATCTGCATTACAAGAACAAAGAGGCGATCGTCAGCAAACTGACCGAGCTGTACTATGCCGAAAAGAGCGTTGCGGTGGCCGAAGCGCTGGCCACCCAGGGTTCGGTGCCCGAGGTTCTGAGCCGCGCGATCCAGGCGCAGACCGAGGGGATGGCAAAAATTCTGGCCTCGCCCCACGGGCTTGAGATACTCGACAACACAAAGTCCCTGTCTGCGGAAATCATCGCGGCGGGTGAGGCCAAGCTGGCCGCGCTTTATGCGGACTGGCTGGTGCAACAGGAAAAGGCGGGCCGGGTTCGCCTGCTGGCTGACGCGGCAGAGACCGGTCGGACGATCACGGCCACGCTCAAGGGGCTGAAGCTGATTGGTGCCGGCGCCGAGGTCTATGAACGGCAGGTCGCACAGGTCGCGGCCCTTTTCGGCGCTGGACTCGAAGTCAGGTAACGCGCTGACGGATCTTGTATTCGGGCGTGTCCCACAGGCGGTTCTGCATGATATCGGCCATAATCCCGACGGCGCGTTCAACATCGCCTTCGTCGATATACAAAGGTGTAAAGCCGAACCTCATGATGTCGGGTGCACGAAAATCTCCGATCACGCCGCGGGCGATCAGGGCCTGCATGGCGGCATACCCTTCCTTGAAACGGAACGAGATCTGGCTGCCGCGCTGCTGCGGATCACGGGGGCTGGCCAGTTGCAGATCCGGGCAGGTTGCCTCGACGCGTTCTATGAAAAGCTCGGTCAGTTCAATCGATTTGGCCCGGACGTCGGTCATGTCCGCCAGATCCCAGATGTCCATCGCAGCCGACAAGGCCGTCATCTGGATGATGGGCGGCGTTCCCACCCGCATCCGTTCAATGCCGCTGCCGGGGCGGTAGTCGAGATCGAAGGCAAAGGGTGCTTCGTGCCCCAGCCAACCGGACAGGGCAGGGCGTGTGTTGTCTGCCAATCTGGGTGCGACATAGATGAAGGCCGGTGCGCCGGGTCCCCCGTTGAGGTATTTGTACGTACACCCGACCGCGAAATCGGCGTTGCACCCTGAAAGGTCTACGGGGATGGCCCCTGCGGAATGGGCCAGATCCCATACCGTCACTACACCGGCGGCATGCGCCAGTTCGGTCAGCGCCCTCATGTCGTGCATCCGGCCCGAGCGGTAATCCACCTCGGTCAGCATAAGAACGGCGACCTCTTCGGTGATTGCGTCGGCCACGGATTCCGGATCGACAATCCGCAATTCGTAGTCGTCGCCGAGTGACCGCAACAGGCCATCCGCCATGTACAGGTCCGAAGGAAAGTTGCCGTTATCCGACAGAACCACTTTGCGATCCGGATTCAGTTCAAGGGCCGAGGCCAGGGCCTGATAGACCTTGATCGACAAGGTGTCTCCGGTCACCACGCTGCCGGGCTCTGCTCCGATCAGGCGGCCAATCCGGTCACCAAGCCCGGTGGGCAGGCCCATCCAACCTGCCTTGTTCCATCCGGTGATCAGCATCTGGCCCCATTCTTCGGTCAGCATCCTTTGTACTCGCGCGCCTGCCGATTTCGGCAGCGAGCCCAGAGAATTGCCGTCCAGATAGATGACGCCCTCGGGCAGGTCGAACATGGCTTTGGTTGCTGCAAAATCAGTCATGAGGGCTCGCTAACTTGTGTGAACGTCGGTGATTGCTTTTGAGGTAGTCGATCCTCAAATGTGAGTCCATGCGATGCGACATACTGGTCTTTTGCCATTTTGACCCAAAAGCGGTAGGACATCGCTCAGATGCGACATGTACTCGATCTTGTCGTCACTCAATGAGGGCTCTGCATGCGCTGGATAGACGTGCCGCCGGTTTGGCTGATTGCTTTTGCTGCGCTTGCTTGGTTGCAGGGCAAGTATCTGAAATTCAGCCTGTCGCTTGAGGGCGGTTTGACGGACCTTCTGAGCGGGCTGTTGATCGGAGGTGGAATCCTGATAGCTGTCCTGGCGGTGGTCGAATTCCGCCGTCACAAGACAACTGTTGTTCCGCATGAAACACCATCGTCGATGGTGCAATCCGGCATCTACAAGCGCAGTCGCAATCCGATCTATGTGGGCGACGTTCTGATCCTTGCAGGTCTTATTCTTCGTTTTGACGCCGTATTGTCCCTGGTTCTTGTGCCAGTCTTCGTCTGGGTGTTGGAGCGTCGGTTCATCCTGCCGGAAGAAGATCGCCTGCGTCGAACCTTTCGCGCCGACTTCGCGCGTTATGAACGCAAGACACGGCGCTGGATCTAGGGTGAATTCTGCAATGACATCACGTCAGGAATGCTGCGCTTGCGAAATAATGTTGCGCAGGATACATCTTTGCTTAACAAAGAATACCGATCACCCGCTCAGACCGAGTAAGAATTAGGGGGACTGCCAGTGAAGATAGGCACGCCAAAGGAAATACTGGACGGCGAGAACCGGGTCGCGATGACACCGGACTCGGCCGTGCAACTGCAAAAACTGGGCTATGAGTGCCTGGTCGAAAAAGGCGCAGGTGCTGCCGCCGGTTTTTCGGACGCGGCGTATGAGGCTGTGGGCGTTGAGGTTGTCAAAACCGCGGCATCGCTGTGGAAGGCCGCAGATATCATCGCCAAGGTTCGTATCCCGACCGAGACGGAACTGAAGCGTCTGACCAAGGGCAAGACGCTGATTTCCTTCTTCAATCCTGCCGGAAACGAAGAAGGAATGGAACTTGCCAAGTCCAAGGGCGCAAACGTGATCGCCATGGAAATGGTGCCGCGTATTTCTCGCGCGCAGAAGATGGACGCATTGTCGTCGATGGCCAACATTGCCGGCTACCGCGCCGTTATCGAAGCCGGCAACAACTTTGGCCGTTTCTTCACCGGTCAGGTGACAGCCGCCGGTAAGGTGCCGCCTGCGAAGGTTCTGATCGTCGGGGCCGGTGTTGCCGGGCTTGCCGCGATCGGCACGTCGACCTCGCTGGGTGCAATCACCTACGCGTTCGATGTGCGCCCCGAGGTGGCCGAGCAGGTCGAATCGATGGGGGCAGAGTTCGTCTATCTGGACTTCGAAGAAGAACAGCAGGATGGTGCGGCCACCGGTGGGTATGCGTCGGTCCAGTCAGAAGAGTTCCGCAATGCGCAGCTGGCCAAGTTCCGAGAGCTGGCCCCGGAAATGGATATCGTCATCACGACGGCGCTGATCCCCAATCGTCCGGCGCCAAAGCTGTGGCTGGAAGACATGGTCAAGGCAATGAAGCCGGGCTCGGTCATCGTTGACCTTGCGGCCGAGCGCGGCGGGAACGTCGAGGGCACCGTGCCGGACGAAAAGGTCGTGACGCCCAACGGCGTGACCATCATCGGCTATACCGACTTCCCCAGCCGGATGGCGGCGCAGTCTTCGTCTTTGTACGCGACAAACATCCGTCACATGATGACCGATCTGACGCCTGAAAAGGACGGTCAGATCGACCACGACATGGAAGATGACGTGATCCGCGGCGCGACCGTGACCTATGAGGGTGAGATCACCTTCCCGCCGCCGCCACCCAAGGTGCAGGCGATCGCGGCGCAGAAAAAGCCCGAGGTCAAGGAGCTGACCCCGGAAGAAAAGAAGGCGCAGGAAATCGCGGCCTTCAAGGCGCAGACCAAGCAGCAGTTCACCCTGTTGGGTGTCGGGGGCGCGCTGATGCTGCTGGTGGGGCTGATCGCTCCGGCCAGTTTCATGCAGCACTTCATCGTCTTCGTGCTGGCCATCTTTGTGGGCTTCCAGGTGATCTGGAACGTCGCGCACAGCCTGCACACTCCGCTGATGGCGATCACCAACGCGATTTCGTCGATCATCATCGTCGGGGCTTTGATGCAGATCGGATCGGGGTCGTTCCTGGTCATTCTGTTGGCGGCACTGTCCGTTTTCATGGCCGGGATCAACATCTTCGGCGGCTTCCTCGTAACCCGGCGCATGCTCGCCATGTTCCAGAAATCTTAAGGAGGCCGGGCACATGGATTATGGCTTCACCACTGCCGCCTATGTTGTTGCGGCTGTCCTTTTCATCCTTTCGCTCGGCGGTTTGTCGAACCAGGAAAGCGCCAAGCGCGCGGTCTGGTATGGCATCGTCGGTATGGCGCTGGCGGTATTCGCCACGCTGGTTGGCCCGGGCTCGGGCCTGTGGTTGCTGTCACTGCTGCTGATCGCGGGCGGTGGTTTCATCGGCCAGTATGTTGCGCAGCGCGTGCAGATGACCGAGATGCCGCAGCTTGTTGCGGCGATGCACTCGCTGGTCGGTCTTGCGGCCGTGTTCGTCGGTTTCAACGCGCATTTCGAGATCGGCAACGTGGCGCAGGTCATGGCCATTGCTGACAGCGCCAGCCAGGCGGACCTGTCCGACCTTGGGTCTTTTGCCAAGCTGATTGCCAAGAAAACCCCGGCTGAACTGGCAATCCTGCACGTGGAACTGTTCCTGGGCATCTTCATCGGTGCGATCACCTTTACCGGGTCGGTTGTCGCCTATGGCAAGCTGGCGGGCAAGGTGACCTCGGCAGCGACCAAGCTGCCCGGTGGCCATGCGTTGAACGCGGCGGCGGCGGGTCTCTCGCTGATCTGCCTGATCTGGTACACATCGACAGGTGGTCTGTTCCCGCTGATCCTGATGACGCTGGCGGCGTTATTCATCGGCTATCACCTGATCATGGGCATCGGCGGCGCTGACATGCCGGTGGTGGTGTCGATGCTGAACAGCTATTCGGGTTGGGCGGCTGCGGCGATCGGTTTCTCGCTGGGCAACGACCTGTTGATCGTGGTCGGTGCGCTGGTGGGCTCGTCGGGTGCGATCCTGTCCTACATCATGTGCAAGGCGATGAACCGCCATTTTGTCAGCGTGATCCTTGGCGGTTTTGGTGGCCCGCAGGGCGAACAGATGGCCGTTGAAGGCGAACAGATCGCTATCGAGGCTGATGGCGTTGCTGCGGCTTTGAACGACGCGGACAGCGTGATCATCATTCCGGGCTATGGGATGGCCGTGGCACAGGCGCAGCAATCGGTTTCCGAACTGGTGCGCAAGCTGCGGGCCAAGGGCAAGAACGTTCGTTTCGCAATCCACCCTGTGGCGGGCCGCTTGCCGGGCCACATGAATGTTCTGCTGGCCGAAGCGAAGGTGCCGTATGATATCGTTCTGGAAATGGACGAGATCAACGACGACTTTCCGGACACCGATGTGGCCATCGTCATCGGTTCGAACGACATCGTGAACCCGGCGGCGCAGGAAGATCCCAACAGCCCCATCGCCGGAATGCCGGTTCTGGAATGCTGGAAAGCCAAGCAGGTGTTTGTCTCGAAACGTGGTCAGGGCACCGGGTATTCCGGCATCGAAAACCCGCTGTTCTTCAAAGAGAACACCCGGATGTTCTACGGCGACGCCAAGGAGTCGCTGGACAAGCTGCTGCCGATGATCGATTGATCGTCGCGTTTGATCAGATTGCAAAGGGCGCCTTTGGGCGCCCTTTTCTTTTTGAGTGTGCATGAGGGCGTTGCCCCCAAACCCCCAGGATATTTCCAGCCAGATGAAGCAGGCGGAGTGTGGTAGTCTGGGGTGGCGGCACAGATGGCAGGAGGTCGAGGATGGAGAAAGTGAATGGTATTGGCGGAGTGTTCTTTCGCGCCCGCGACCCTAAAGCGCTGAGCGCCTGGTATGAGAAGCACCTGGGCGTCAATTATTATGACCCCGTGCCCTGGAAGCAGCGAGAAGGCTATACGGTCTTTGCGCCATTTGAGGAGGACACTGAATATTTCGGACGGACCGATCAACAGTGGATGATCAATTTTCGTGTTGATGACCTGGCCGCGCTGACGGCGCAGCTTGAGCAGGCTGGAATCACGGTGGAAACCAATCCTGACTGGGACAGCGAAGTTGGAAAATTTGCCCGCATCCATGATCCCGAAGGCAACCCCATCGAGCTGTGGCAGCCAAATCAATGAGATAGCAGGGTTGTATACCGTTGTATCCCTGTAAGTATATGAAATAAAAAGAGAATTGATGTATCAATTATGTACCGTATAGTGCGCGTGACGAGGCGGAGCCATACATGACACCGATAGACGACCATCCCCTTCGCTATGCGCTGGCAAATGAACTGCATGCGCGACCGTTCCCGGTCGCGTCAATGCCCTGTACGGTGGTCTTTCTTGCGATCAAAAAGCCCGAGGCCGCCGTGGCGCGCGATCGACGTGAGGATTTGGCTCATTTGATCGACCTGCTGGATCGCCACGGTGCGCAGCACCCTCGGCCGGACGCCACGCATTACGCGGGTCAGATTGGCCGCCATTGGTTGAAGTGGGAGCAGCATACCGAATTCGTGACTTACACGGCGATCGCGCAGAATGTGAGTGATCGCGCCTTTGATCCGGCTGACTTTGAGGTCTTTCCGCCCGATTGGTTGATGGCCAGTCCTGGCCAAAGGGTTACGTCAGTATTGATGCGCGTCGTTGAACGCGACAGTGACGACTTGGTGAAGTCGAAACTGCTGGATTGGTTCGAGCCGGAAAGCCTGGCCGTGTCCAGGGTGTTGGACGATGCCGCGGTTTGTGCCAGTGATTTTCGGATCGATCCGGCAGGTCACATGCGCTTTGCCTTGTTCGTGGCCGAGGGCACCGGACGGCGCCGGACGGGACGGATTATTCAGCGTCTTTGCGAAATAGAAACGTATAAGGCGATGTCGATGCTGGGTTTTGCGCGCGTCAAGCAGCTGATGCCGCGTATCGGAGAGCTGGACGGGCAACTCACCCGATTGATGGGGCAGATGACCGGCAACTCGGCGCAGCCTGACGCGCTGTTACAGGATTTGCTGGCAACGTCGATCGAGCTCGAGACATTGTCGGCCCGGTGTTCTTTCCGTTTCGGAGCTACGGGGGCGTATGAGGCCATCGTCAACCAGCGGATCGAAGTGTTGCGAGAAGAACGTTTCGAGGGTGGTCAGAATTTCGCTGACTTCATGATGCGCCGATATGACCCTGCAATTCGCACCGTGAAATCCACGGAACGCCGGCTTCAGGCCTTGTCGGATCGGGCGATCCGCGCGGGTGAGTTGCTGCGGACAAGAGTGGATGTGGAACGCAGCGCGCAAAACCAGGCGTTGCTGGAAAGCATGGACCGTCGCGCTGATCTGGCACTGCGCTTGCAACATACGGTCGAGGGGCTTTCCGTGGTTGCCATCAGCTATTACGCGGTTTCGCTGGTCAGCTATCTTTTGTATCCGCTGACGGCCTCTGGCATCAGCAAGGGCATGCTGACGGCAGCGGTTACGATCCCGGTTGTCGCCGGGGTGTGGTACTCGGTGCGACGCATTCGCAAACGGCTCGGTTGAGCAGCAATTGCCAGTGTTCGTCTGACCTGTAGAACAGGGGCATTGGGCAAGCAGAGCGAGGACTTGGGATGATAAGCATAGTTGCAGCATGGCGCGCTGTCGCCGCCATGTTCATTCTGAATGGTGCCCTGTTCGGAATCTGGGCGTCGCGCATTCCCGCCATACGTGACCGCTTGGAACTGTCCCATGAGGCGCTTGGATATGGCCTGTTGTTCATGGCTGCGGGGGCTGTCTGCTCTTTCCCGATAACCGGGCGGCTTACGGATCGTTTCGGCGCGGTTGCAATCACCCGGATCATTGCGGTTCTGTA
This sequence comes from Ruegeria sp. HKCCD6428, assembly GCF_013110595.1. Taxonomy (NCBI): domain Bacteria; kingdom Pseudomonadati; phylum Pseudomonadota; class Alphaproteobacteria; order Rhodobacterales; family Roseobacteraceae; genus Ruegeria; species Ruegeria sp. HKCCD6428. The sequence continues at coordinate 181,883 of NZ_WVQX01000004.1, read as the reverse complement.
CACGGGGTCACTGATCCTGCTTTCCATGGCTGATGGGCTTTGGGGGCTGGCAGTGTTTCTGTTTGTCTTTGGCGCCTTTCACGGGTCGATGGATGTTGCGATGAATGCATGGGCCGCCGAGGTAGAGCAGGCCTATGACAAACCCGTTATGTCCTCGTTCCACGCAATGTGGAGCCTTGGTGCTGGCCTTGGCGCGCTCAGCGGTTATGCCGCGGTTCAGATGGGGCTGACGGTTCTTGTGCACTTCCTGTTGGCGGGTGGCGTGGTTGTTGGCCTTGCGCTTGCGTCATCCTGGGTAAGCTGGACCTCGCGCCAATCCCAAGGGCCTCAGAGTACGGTTTTCGCCTTGCCATCCGGGGCGTTGATACTGGTTGGCATAGCCGCCTTGTGCGGGGCATTGGGCGAAGGGGCCGTCGCGGACTGGAGCGCGATATATCTGCGTGACATTACAGGGGCGTCCGAAAGCGTTGCTGCCTTGGGCTATGCGGTGTTTTCAGTGACCATGGTGGCGTTTCGACTTGCAGGCGCGCTTGTCATCACCCGGTTCGGTCCGGTCGTTTCCGCCCGGTTCGGAGGAATTTGCGCGGCTTTGGGCGTTTTCACGGTGGTTTCGACAGCAACGATCCTGCCCGTGCTGGCCGGCTTTGCCTTGATGGGAATAGGTTATGCCGTGATCATGCCGCTGGCATTCAGCCGCGCGGCCAGCGATCCGAATGTGCCGCCGGGGCAAGCCATCGCAAGTGTTGCAACATTGGGGTATGGGGGGCTGTTGATCGGTCCGCCGTTGATTGGCTTTTTGGCGGAAGTGTTCGGCCTGCGTCTGGCATTCGCCGTGCTGCTGCCATTGGCCGTTCTGATCGTGTTGTTGGCCGGCGCGATGAAGCGCGCCGGCTGAGAGTGTTCAACGACCGCGAATGCGGGGATCCAGCGCATCGCGCAGACCGTCACCCAGATAGTTGACGCTCAGGACGGTCAGCGAGATTGCCAGACCAGGCCAGAACACACGCTCGGGGTATTGCTGTAGATAATCGACTCCGTCGAACAGCAGGCGGCCCCATGTCGGGAAGTCGGGCGGAAAGCCCAGACCCAGGAAGGAAAGCGCGCTTTCGGTAATGATCGCCGTCGCAATCCCCAGCGTCGCCGATACCATGATCGGAGACAACACGTTCGGCAGGATATGCCGCGTGATGATCTGAGTGTTGCTGGTGCCGATGGACCGGGCCGCCAGAACGAATTCACGCTCTTTGATGGCCAGCACGTCACCCCGTACGATCCGCGCCGTAGGCATCCACGAGGTGATACCGATGGCGCAGACGATCAGGATGAAGATCCCGCGCTCCAGCCCGAACGCGGCGGACAGGGGTTCACGGAACAGCAGCATCATGACCAGCAGCAAGGGCAGCAGGGGCAGGGCCAGAAACAGGTCTGTCAGACGCATAAGCGGACCATCCAGCCGTTTGAAGAACCCGGCCAGAACGCCGATGAAGGATCCCAGGAACAGTGCCAGCAGCATCGCGGTGATGCCCACCGATACCGAGGTTTGACCGCCCGACATCATGCGCGCCAGAATATCCCGGCCCAGTTGATCGGTGCCGAAAGGATGCGCCCAGCTTGGCCCCTGATTGCGGGCCCGGATATCGATCTGCGTTGGATCAATGCTCCAGAGATAGGGGCCCAGATAGACGCCCGCCACGATCAGGATAAACAGCACCGCACCCACCATGGCGCCCTTGTGCGTCTTGAACTGATCCCAGACGTCGCGCCATTGGCTGCGCGGCGGGGTCGTGAGTTCCTCCATCACATCAGCGGTTGGCAGCGCGGTGGATGCCGGGGCCAGACCTTCGTCGGGGATCAGCGTGTCTGATTTGTCGTGATCAGTCATAGCGAATCCTCGGGTCCAGAATGCCATACAGGACGTCGGCGATCAGGTTGAACAGCACGATCAGCACGGCAAAGATGAAGGTCAGGGTTTGCACCATCGGCAGGTCGTTGGCCTGAATGGCTCCGATCAGCAACTGGCCGATACCATTCACCTTGAAAACCTGCTCGGTGATGATGGCGCCGCCGAAGATGGCCGGAATGCCCAGTGCAATGACCGTGACCACGGGGATCATCGAGTTCCGCAGAACGTGGACCATGACCACGGTGTATTCGCTGAGCCCCTTGGCGCGCGCGGTGCGGACGTAATCCTGGTTGAGATTGTCCAGCATCGAGGCGCGCATGAAACGGCTGAGCTGTGCAGTGATCTGCAACGCCAGCACCATGACCGGCATGATCATCTGCTTCAGCTGCACGACGAAGCTGTCCCAGCTGTTGACGACATGGGTCGTGTCATAGATCGACGGGAACCAGCCCAATTGGACCGAGAAGATCACGATCACCAGAACGCCCGAGAAAAACGGAGGGACCGAGAAGCCGACCATCGACACGAAGGTGCCCATCTGGTCGAACCAGGAATACTGGCGATAGGCCGAATAGATGCCGATGGGCAGGGCGATCAGAATGGCGACAACATAGGCGGTGCCGACAACCCACAGGGTCTGCGGGATACGCTGAACGACGATGTCCATGACGGGCGAGCGGGTCTGCCAGGATATCACGCGCAGGTCGCCTGCGGAAAAATTGGTGCCGAAGATGTGGTCGATCAGAACCTGCGGTTCGATCCAGAAGAATTGCACGATCCATTTCCAGAACCGGATATGCATCGGCTGGCCAAGGCCGAGCGCCTCGCGCATCTTTTCCTTGACTTCGGGGGGAACGGTGAGCGGAACCTGTGCCATCGGATCGCCGGGTGCGAGTTCGAGGAGCAGGAAGATGACGAGGCTGATGAACAGCAGCGTTGGAACGGCCAGCACCAGTCGTCTGATTGTGAAATTAAGCATTAAGAGGCGCCTTTATATGCGTCTTCTTGTTGGGGTGGGATGCAAATGACCGCGCCCCGATAACGATCGGGGCGCGGTTTTGCAAGGTCAGTGCTTAGGAACCGGTTTTGCGGTACCAGTCCGCAATGTTCCACAGCTCGCTGTCCCAAACGTTCAGGACAACGCCACCCAGTGTGTTTGCATGTGCCGACAGGCGACCACGGTGAACCAGCGGGATCATACCACCATTCTGAACCATGATGTCATTCAGCTGCTTGGCGATTTCCGCACGCGCTTCCAGACCAGCGGTTTCGGCCAATTGAGCGTGCAGCTTGTCGAACTCTTCGTTGCAGAAGCGGCTGATGTTTTCGCCCTGCCACTGCGTCTCGGGACGCGGTGCCTTGTCGCACAGACCGTTGCCCAGATAGGACTGCGGGTCGGTGCCGTTGAAGGTGTTGGCGTACATTTCAACGTCGGCATAGAACTTCTGGAACGTGTCGGGCGAGCCCGGGTCACCACCGAAGAAGACCGATGCGTTGATGTTGCGCAGTTCGGTTTCAATGCCGATCTGGCTCCACCACTCCTTGATCAGTGCCTGGAAGTCCTGACGGACAGCGTTGGTCGAGGTCTGATAGACGATCTTCAGCGGAACGCCATCCTTCTCGCGGACGCCGTCGCCATCGGTGTCGACGATACCGGCATCATCCAGCAGTTTCTTGGCGCCTTCGATATCCTGGGTGTCGCAGGTCATCGAGGTCGAGTTGAACGCCGCAGGGGCCGGAACCCAGTTGCAGGTCACTTTACCAGCCTGACCATAGCCGATTTCCACCAGCAGCGGACGGTCGATGGCCATCGACATGGCTTTGTAAACGGCCGGGTCCTTCAGGAATGGGTGCGGATGCTTGGCCGTCGAACGCTCGCCTTCCGGCAACTCGGGCGACGGGTTGGTCTGGTTCAGCATGATGCGCTCGACCAGCGGGCCGAAGCCTGCAACCGGCGTACCTTTGCCACCTTCCTGCATCTGTGCGATCACTTCCGGAGCCAGTTGCAGGTTCCACGCATAGTCAAATTCACCGGTTTCCATGACGGCACGACCTGCAGCCGTCGCGTCACCGCCGCCTTTGAAGGTCACGGTCGCGAAGGCAGGTTTCGCCGGATCACGATAGTTGTCGTTGGCCTTGAAGGTAATCACGTCGTTCGGTTTGAACTCGGTGACGACAAAGGGGCCGGTGCCGATCGGGTTGAAGTTCTGTTCGGTGCATTCCGGGGCTTTTGCGCCCATGCAGTTTTCGAACTGGGCCTTTTGAAGGATCGGGCTTTCACCGCCGACGAACGGGCCATAGGGGAAGGGGGTCGGTGCGTCGAAAGTGACCTTGACGGTCAGGTCATCAACAGCTTCGACCGAGGTGACGCCTTCGAACTTGGTCACCTGCGCGCAGCCACCTTCCGGGTGCATACAGTAATCGGCGGTGAACTTCACGTCAGCAGCGGTGAACGGAGAGCCGTCAGACCATGTGATTCCCGGTGCAATTTTCCATGTGATCGACGTCAGGTCTTCGCTGACACCGCCATTTTCCACGGTCGGGATTTCAGACGCCAGATATGGCACCATGTTGCCGTCCTGGTCGTAGCGGGCAAGTGGTTCGATCACCAGCGAGGCTGATTCCACGTCTTTCGTACCGCCGGACAGGAACGGGTTCAGGATCGACGGAGCCTGCCAATAGATGATGCTGACATTGCCGTCCGAACCGCGCTCGGCAAAGGCCATCGGGGCCATTGCCGTGCTTGCGATCGCACCAAGCAAAAGGGTTTTGATTTTCATAAGTCACTCCCGAATTGGACACGTTCGTGTCTCGATTATCTCCGCAAGGCCTGCGGGTTTGGCGTTGCCGCTTCGGGGTAAGTTTTTGATCAACAAAGATAATAGCGCTAACGACATAAATCGGCGCTGCCTCCCCAAGGCGGTTACGTTGGGTATCGAAACAGAACTTGAGAAAAATGCAAGTGGTGCCGTCGCGAAAATGTGTAATGGGTTTGACTTTTCCCGGTGGCCCGCCGTAGCGTTCGGCATTCAGAACAAGAATAACCTCGTCAAGGGAGCGCGCACGTGCTGGATCAGCCTATTGCTCAAATCAAAAAACTGCGGGTGGAGTTTCAGACAAAGGACGGTCCCGTTGTTGGTGTTGAGGACGTCTCGTTCGAGGTCAAACCAGGCGAAACCGTTTGTATCGTTGGCGAATCGGGCTCGGGGAAGTCGGTTTCATCTTTGTCCTTGATGCGTCTGGTCGAGTTCGGTGGCGGCGAAATCGCGGGCGGTGAATTGCTGTTTGATCGTCGTGATGGCGAAGAAATGAACCTGGCGAAGGCCGATCAGGATCTGATGAAGCAGATTCGCGGCAACGAGATCGGGATGATCTTTCAAGAGCCGATGACCGCGCTGAACCCCGTTTTCACCGTGGGCCGCCAGTTGACCGAAGGTCTGCGCATCCATAAGGACATGACGAAAGCGCAGGCCGAGGAACGGGCGCTGGAATTGCTGCGTCAGGTCCGTATCCCAGAGCCCGAGCGCCGTCTGAAACAATACCCTCACGAGTTGTCGGGCGGGATGCGCCAACGTGTTGTCATTGCGATGGCGATGGCCTGTGAGCCGCGCCTGTTGATCGCCGACGAACCCACCACGGCGCTGGATGTGACCATTCAGGCCGAGATCCTGGCCTTGATGGACCGCCTCAAGCGGGAAACCGGAACTGCGGTGATGTTCATCACCCACGACATGGCCGTGGTTGCCCAGATGGCTGACCGCGTTGTTGTGATGTTCCGCGGCAACAAGGTCGAAGAAGGCACGGTCAAGGAAATCTTTGAAAACCCACAGCACGACTATACCAAGGCGTTGCTGGCCGCGGTGCCGAAACTGGGCGAGATGCAGGGTAAATCTGCGCCCGAGCCAATGAAGCTGCTGGGGGTCGAAGGGCAGAATATTGCGCCAATTCCGGGTACGGAAGAGGTTCTGCTGACCGTCAAGAACCTGACAACACGGTTCCCGGTCAAAGGCGGGCTTTTGCGGCGCACGATTTCGAACGTTCATGCGGTCGAGGATGTCTCGTTCACTCTGAACAAAGGTCAGACGCTCAGTCTTGTCGGGGAATCCGGGTGCGGCAAGTCTTCAGCAGGGCGCTCGATCCTGCGGCTGGTTGAGCCGTTGGCGGGCGAGATTGATCTGGACGGTGTCGATATCATGAAGCTTGATCCGTCTGGTTTGCGCAAGGCGCGGTTGGACATGCAGATGATTTTTCAGGACCCGTTCGCCTCGCTGAACCCGCAGATGCAGCTGGTCGACCAAGTGGCCGAGCCGATGCGCAATTATGATGTGGCGTCGGGATCCGAACTTCAGGATCGCGTGGCACAATTGTTCGACAAGGTGCAATTGCCGCGCAGCTTCATGCGTCGCTTCCCGCATGAAATGTCCGGCGGTCAGCGTCAGCGGATTGCAATTGCCCGCGCTTTGGCCCTGAACCCCAAGCTGATCATTGCGGATGAGGCGGTCTCGGCCCTTGACGTGTCGGTTCAGGCGCAGGTTCTGAACCTGATGATGGAATTGCAGTCCGAGCTGGGCCTGTCATACCTGTTCATCAGCCACGACATGGCCGTTGTCGAACGGGTCAGCCACTATGTCGGGGTCATGTATCTGGGGCGCATTGTCGAGCTTGGGCCCCGGGCGCGGGTGTTCGAGAACCCGCAGCATCCCTATACACAGGCGCTGATGAAGGCGGTTCCGATCGCGGACCCGAACAAGCGGAAATCGGAAAAGGATCTGAATTTCAAACCGATCCCTTCTCCTATTCACCCCACCAACTACACGCCGGAACCTTCGCAATATCAAGAGGTTGAGGCAGGGCACTTCATTCTGACCACGGACAGCGGGTATTGACCCCAATGGCGAAACGCCTGACCCCGCTTGAGATCATGACACAGCTGATCTCATTTCCGACCGTAAGCCGTAATACCAATCTGCCGCTGGTGGATTGGGTTCAGGACTACTTGCAGGGCCACGGAATCGAAAGCCACCGCTGGCCAGATCCGGACCAACCGCACAAGGCCGCGATCTTTGCGCATGTTGGTCCATCCGAAGAAGGTGCGGTGGTTCTGTCCGGTCACACGGATGTCGTGCCGGTGGACGGTCAGCCGTGGGACACTGATCCTTTCACGGTGACCGAGAAAGACGGCAAGTACTTCGGTCGCGGCACCTGCGACATGAAGGGGTTTGACGCCCTGGCCATCTGGGCCCTGGTCGAAGCACACCATGCCAATATCAGCCGGCCGCTTCAGCTGGCGCTCAGCTTTGATGAAGAGGTCGGATGCACCGGTGCGCCGCCCATGATTGAAGCAATGCAACAGGTTCTGCCCAAGGGATCGGCAGTGATAGTGGGTGAGCCGTCGATGATGCAGGCGGTGACGGGGCACAAGGGCGGGTTCGGCATTGATACACATATCGTCGGGTTCGAAGTGCACAGCTCGATCATGCATACTGGCGTGAACGCCATCATGGCGGCGGCGCCTTTGATCGATTGGGCAAATCACAGAAACGCCGAGAGCATGGCCGCTGAGCCGAGCGAAATCGCGGCTGTTTTTGACCCGCCGTGGACCACCTGTCATGTCGGCATGATTGAAGGCGGGACAGCCCACAACATCACTGCCAAAGACTGCAAGTTCATGATGGATTTCCGCACGGTGCCGGACGAAACGCAGGCTGAATGGCGCGAGGTCTATATCGAACAGGTTCGCCAGGTCGAAGCACGGATGCAGGCCGTTCACCCCGATGCCCGCATCGAACTGTCTGAACATTTCGCGATCCCGGGGCTGGTGCCTGAACAGGACGGAGAAGCCGAAGCTTTGGTGCGCGCCCTGACCGGGGACAACGCAAGCCACGTCGTCAGCTACGGGACCGAGGCGGGGCAGTTTCAGGAGGCCGGGTATTCAGCCGTGATCTGCGGTCCCGGCGATATCGCGCAGGCGCATCAGCCGAACGAGTTCATATCAATCGCGCAGTTCGATGCGGGGCACAAGTTTATGCAACGACTGGTTGAAAAGCTCGGCGCAGAGTAGCATTCAACACAGCATCAATTGTTCAGGGGAGGGTCTTGAGATGCCTGTCAAAAACAGACTTGCAGAGATGCATGGCGATATTACCAAGTGGCGCCGCCACCTGCACGCACATCCTGAATTGATGTATGACGTGCACGAAACCGCTGCTTTCGTTGTCGAGCGTCTCAGGGAATTTGGTGTGGATGAGATCACGCCGGGAATTGGCCGGACGGGTGTCGTGGCCGTGATCCGGGGGCGGCAGGATACGACCGGGCGCGTGATCGGGTTGCGTGCTGACATGGACGCATTGCCGATCGAAGAAGCGACGGGGTTGGATTATGCCTCGACCGTATCGGGAAAGATGCACGCCTGCGGGCATGACGGGCATACCTCGATGCTGCTTGGGGCCGCCCAGTACCTGGCTGAAACCCGAAACTTCGATGGCACCGTAGTTCTGATTTTTCAGCCCGCCGAAGAAGGTGGCGCAGGCGGTTTGGCCATGTGTCAGGACGGCCTGATGGATCGCTGGGGCATTGATGAGGTCTATGGCATGCACAATATGCCGGGGTTGCCGGTGGGAGAATTCGCGATCCGACCCGGCGCCTTGCTGGCCTCATCTGATGAATTCGAAATCACGATCACCGGCAAGGGCGGACACGCGGCTGCACCGCATGACGCGGTAGACACCACGCTGGTGGCCTCGCATATCGTCGTGTCGTTGCAGTCCGTCGTGGCGCGCACCGTCGATCCGATCAAACGCGTGGTGCTGACCGTGGGTACGTTTGAAACGGACAGTGTCGCGTCGAACGTGATCGCTCATACCGTCCGCTTGCAGGGGACCGTCCGGACGCTCGACCCCGAATACCGCGCCATTGCGGAAGAACGCGTGCGCAGGATCGCCGAGGATACGGCCTCGGCCTTCGGCGCAAAGGCGGATGTCGTCTGGACACCCGGCTATCCTGTGACTGTGAATTCCGAGGCCGAAACGGCATACGCTGCCGAGGCGGCCGAGGCCGTGGCGGGCAAGGTCAATGACAGCACTGATCCGATCATGCCGTCGGAAGATTTTGCCTACATGCTTGAAGAACGGCCCGGAGCTTACATCTTTATCGGGAACGGGGACACGGCCATGTGCCATCACCCGGAATACAATTTTGACGACAATGCGATTCCCGCCGGTTGCAGTTGGTTTGCCGAGATCGTGGAACGACGATTGCCCGTGGCATAATTGAGGGAGAGTGACATGCCGATCAAAAACCGCCTTGCAGAGATGCACGAAGAGATCACAGGCTGGCGGCGTGACATTCACCAACATCCGGAAATTCTGTACGACACGCACCGCACCAGCGCGCTGGTGGCGGAAAAGCTGAAGGAATTCGGCTGTGATGAGGTCGTTACAGGCATCGGTCGCACCGGCGTGGTCGGGGTCATTCGGGGAAAGAGCGACACGCAGGGTCGGGTGATTGGCCTGCGCGCCGACATGGATGCGCTGCCGATGCAGGAACAGACCGGGCTGGACTATGCCTCGAAGACATCAGGTGCGATGCATGCCTGCGGGCATGACGGGCATACCGCCATGGTTTTGGGGGCGGCAAAGTACCTCTCTGAGACGCGCAATTTCGATGGCACTGCAATCGTGATCTTTCAGCCTGCCGAAGAGGGCGGGAATGGCGCCGAGGCCATGTGCAAGGACGGTCTGATGGACCGGTTCGGCATTCAGGAAGTCTATGCGATGCACAACGTACCGGGCCTGCCAACCGGGCAGTTCGCGATCCGTTCGGGCCCTTTGCTGGCCGCAGCGGACGAATTTGATATCCATCTTGAAGGGCGCGGAGGTCACGCTGCAAAACCCCATGAGACGGTCGATACGACGGTGATGCTGTCGCAAATGATCGTAGCATTGCAGACGATCGTGTCGCGCAATGCCGATCCGATCCTGCAAGCCGTGCTGTCGGTGACGTCTGTCGAGACATCATCGAAAGCGTTCAACGTGATCCCGCAATCGGCGCAGATACGCGGCACGGTCCGGACCCATTCCAACCAGATGCGAGATCTGATCGAACAGCGCCTCAAAGAGGTCGCCGAAGGGATTGCAGCAACATTCGGTGGTTCAGTGAACGTCAATTACTCGCGCGGCGTTCCGGTGACGATCAATGCCGAAACTCAGACGGGATATGCGGCGGAGGCCGCAGTCTCGGTCGGGGGCAGCTGCATCGAGGCGCCGATGGTGATGGGGGGCGAGGATTTCTCGTTCATGCTGGAGGAACGGCCCGGAGCTTTCATCGTTCTGGGCAACGGTGACAGCGCCGGGTTGCACCACCCTGAATACGATTTCAACGACGAGATCATCCCGATTGGATGTTCGTGGTTCGCAGAAATGGTCGAGCGCCGAATGCCGGCGGCTTGAACTGAATTAGGAGAGAATAGACATGCCAGTCAAAAACCGCTTTGCCGAATTGCAGGATGAGATCACCGCCTGGCGACGGGATCTGCACCAAAACCCTGAAATCCTGTTCGAAACGCACCGCACCAGCGCAATGGTGGCCGAGAAGTTGCAGGAGTTTGGTTGCGACGAGGTCGTCACCGGCATCGGGCGTACAGGCGTTGTTGGCGTGATCAAGGGCAATTCGGACCGCAGCGGCAAGGTGATCGGTTTGCGGGCGGATATGGATGCGTTGCCGATCCATGAGGCGACGGGGTTGGACTATGCGTCGAAAACGCCGGGCGCCATGCATGCCTGCGGCCATGATGGCCACACGGCGATGCTGCTTGGTGCGGCGAAGTATCTGTCTGAAACCCGAAATTTCGATGGCACGGTTGTTGTAATCTTCCAGCCTGCCGAAGAGGGCGGCGGTGGTGGTCGCGAAATGTGTGAAGATGGCATGATGGAACGCTGGAATATTCAGGAAGTCTACGGCATGCACAATTGGCCGGGACAACCTGTGGGCAAGTTCGCCATCCGTCCCGGCTCTTTCTTTGCCGCAACCGATCAGTTCGACATCACTTTCGAAGGGCGCGGCGGTCATGCTGCCAAGCCGCATGAAACAGTAGATACCACGGTACTGGCCGCGCAGGCGGTGTTGGCGCTTCAGACGATTTCCTCGCGCAATGCCGACCCTATCGATCAGGTCGTGGTGTCGGTGACGTCGTTCGAGACCTCGTCGAAAGCGTTCAACGTGATCCCGCAGACTGTTCAGATCAAGGGTACCGTGCGCACCATGAGCAAGGATATGCGGGATCTGGCCGAAAAGCGGATCAATGAGATCTGCAATGGTGTGGCGGCAACGTTCGGAGGCACCGCCGATGTGACCTATATCCGCGGGTATCCGGTGATGGTGAACAGTGAAGAGCAGACAGAGTTTGCAGCAGCTGTTGCCCGGTCGGTATCTGGTGATTGTGATGATGCGCCTTTGGTCATGGGCGGCGAGGATTTTGCCTTTATGCTGGAGGAGCGCCCAGGCGCCTATATTCTAGTGGGTAACGGCGATACGGCCATGGTTCACCACCCGGAATACAACTTCAACGATGAGGCGATTCCCGCCGGGTGCAGCTGGTGGGCAGAGATCGTCGAGCAGCGGATGCCGGCGGCCTGATGGGGCGGGTGGGGGCTCTGCCCCCACACCCCGGGATATTTTTGGCCAGATGAAGAAGGATCCCGCCTACTTACGTCAGGTCGAGCGAACGGCACAGCGTTTCCACGACGGAGTCCAGTGCGTTGCTTTGCGTCTTGACGCAGGATTGGGCGGCGCTGCGGGCCCGGGTCAGGGCTTGGTCGTCTGAAAGCCAATGGTCGACCGCCGCAGAGAGATCTGTTTCGGTTCGAACCTCGATGGCGCCACCGGTTTTGATCAACGGCGCGAAAGTTTCAGCAAAATTGAAGTATCCGGGGCCGGTTATCACGGCGGCTCCGGCCTGGGCGGGTTCGAAAGGGTTGTGGCCGCCGATGTTTTTCAGGGAGCCGCCCAGGAACACGATGGGAGACAGAGCGTACCATGTGCCGGTCTCGCCCAATGTATCGGCGACATATACCTGGGTTTCGGTTTTGATCGGGGAACTTTCTGATCGGAACGCGGCGTTGAGATCGGAGGCGTCCAGTAGTTTTGCGATATCGCCGCGGCGCTCTGGGTGGCGGGGGATCAGCAACAGCAGCAGATCGGGCCAGCGTTCCAGAAGTGATTTATGCGCGGCCAGAACGATTTCCTCTTCACCGGCATGGGTTGAACTGGCGATCCACACAGGTCTGCCAGAAATCTGAGAACCGATGTCTTCGAGCGTGCCGTGGTCTATGGGAAGAGGGTCTGACATGGCCTTGAGATTGGTGCCGGGCCGGACGCGACCGGCAGGGGCACCCATGGCTGCCAGGTTGGCTGCGGTTTTGTCGTTTTGCGTCAGGAACAGGTTGAACTTGTTCAAAACGAACCGCGCTGTTCTGGGGCGTTTTTTCCAACCGGCAACGGACTTGTCCGACAGTCGTGCATTCAGAAGAGCCAGCGGAACGCCGTGTCTGGCGCTTTCGACGATCAAACGCGGCCATATCTCACTTTCGACGAAAACTCCGCCCTCTGGTTGCCAATGGTTCAGAAAGCGCCGGACCGGGCCTGCCGTGTCCAGCGGCGGGAATTGATGCCGTGTGCGGGGCGGCAGGCGTTTTTCGATCAGAGCCGCTGAGGTCGGGGTGCCCGAGGTGATCAGAAACTCGGCCTCAGGCAGGCGATCTGCCAGCCGTCTGATCAGGCTGAGAACCGAAAGGCTTTCGCCGACGCTGGCGGCGTGGAACCAGACCAAACGCCCATTCGGTCTGGGCAGGCTGGCATGGCCAAGGCGTTCTTGTTGACGCTTATCAGGTACGTTTGCTGCACGCAGCTTGTTCCGAACGACCCGCCAAATCAGAGGCGCTGCCAGAGATGTGAGGGCGCAGTACACATGGTACAACGCCGTGGGGCGGCCGTCGTGATCCGGCATATCAGCCGCCTGTATGGCTCATGTGACGGCTCATCCGGCCATCGACGGCTTGACGGGAATAGTCGAAGTCATGCCCTTTGGGCTTGAGATTGATCGCAGATCGGATCGCGTCCTCAAGTGGCTGTTCGGTATCAGGATGATCGCGCAGGGCGCCGCGCAGGTCGGCCATGTCTTCCTGACCCAGGCACATGTAGAGTTCGCCCGTGCAGGTCAGGCGGACCCTGTTGCAGCTTTCACAGAAATTGTGCGACAGCGGCGTAATAAAGCCGATTTTCTGGCCGGTTTCCTCGAGGCGCACGTAACGGGCCGGGCCACCGCTGCGTTCGGCCAGATCGGTGACCGAATAGTGGTTTTCGTATTCTTTCCGCACGTCCTTGAGCGACCAGTACTGATCCAGGCGGTCTTCGTTGCCGATATCGCCCATGGGCATGACTTCGATCCAGGTCAGATCCATATCCCGCTGGGCGCACCATTCCGTGATTTTAGGAAGTTCGGGCTCGTTGAACCCTTTCAGGGCAACGGCGTTTATCTTGATCCGCAGGCCAGCTTTTTGCGCGGCGTCGATTCCGTTCAAAACCTGTTTCAGGCGACCCCAGCGCGTCACCTTGGCGAACTTGTCATCATCCAGAGTGTCCAGCGAGACATTCACCCGACGCACACCGGCCGCATACAGGTCTTCGGAAAATCGGTGCAGTTGCGAACCGTTGGTTGTCAGCGTCAACTCCTTCAATGCACCGCTGTCCAGATGACGTGTCATCGAATTGAAGAACGTCATGATGTTGCGACGCACCAAAGGCTCACCACCCGTAATGCGCAGCTTTTCGACCCCCATTCTGACGAAGGTCGAACACATCCGGTCCAGTTCCTCCAATGTCAGCAGGTCTTTCTTGGGCAGAAAGGTCATGTTCTCGGACATGCAATACACGCAGCGGAAATCGCAGCGATCCGTGACGGAGACGCGGAGATACGTGATGGCGCGGGCAAACGGGTCGATTAGCGGAGCTGTCATGCCATATAGGTAAAGCTGGAACATGGCCGCGACAAGGGCGAACTGCGCTTTGCGCTGGAACAGGTGGGCGCAGGGTTGTAGGTTTCTGGCATGAAGAAAATACTTGTTTTGACATGCGTAATGACGGCCGGATGCGACGCCGTGCAGTCAACGACTGATCGAGTGTTCGGCGGCGGCGACGCGCCCGCCCAGACGGTGTCTGACACGGAAACGGGCACCGCAGTTGCCGAAGAGGTGTTGCAACCCGAACCGGTTTCCGCGCGCCCGAACTGGGTTGGCGCGAAAACCACCATCGCCGGGCTTGGGGATCCGACCACTCCGGGGCGCTGGATGCAGACGCCGCTGGTGGACAGCGAAGTTACGGCGCGTGTCGTCGTGCCACGGACCGGGGCGCAGGCCTATATTACGTTGGTCCCGGTTTCCGGTCCGGACAGCAGCGGCAGCCGCTTGTCGCTGGACGCCATGAGGGCCCTGCTGGTGCCCTTCGACGAACTTGTCGAGCTTGAGGTCTATGTGAACTGATTCTTCAGGTATTTGCCTGCTTCGCGGCGGGCAAACGGCTTCATGGCATCACCGTGTTGTTTCAGAAAGGCGATCACGCGTTCCGGGTCATGTTTGGACAGTTCGCGCAGCCACCAGGCGATGGATTTCTGGATGAACCAGTTGCGGTCCGAAACATATCCCGCAGCCCAGCCAAGGATGCGGTCACGGCGGTGCAGATCGTCAGGCTTGGGGTGGTTCTGTTTGGTCCAGGGCAGGGTTGCGACCAAGGCCGCGCGCCGGGTCCACATGTGATCGGACCGGGTCCACAGTTCGACCTCGTCCAACCGTTCGGGATCTGCTGAAAGCCGTTTTTGCATCGCCATGCACGCGTGGTCCGCAACGGCCCAGGCATCGAAATCCGGCAGCCAGCTTTGAAGCAAATTCCAAACCGCCGCATCCGGTCGGATGCGTGCCTGAGTCAAGAGTTTGGATGCGGCAAGTCGCCCCTCGTGGATGTTGCTTTGCCATAGCCCGTCCGCCAATGCGACCCGCGCCGGCACGTCCAGTTCTTTCCGCCACGCCTTGGTCAGGTCGTTGAGAACCGGGTTCGCGACGCCCAGATAGATGCGATCCGCCTTGTGGTAACTGGCCATCTGGGTCGCCCGCTCGGGGTCACCATGCGCTTTGATCTGATCGAGATATCCACTCAGCATCGGGCTCACTTTGGTACGCCGGTTGGCTTTCCATCAATCGTTTGGCTGTTCCTCTCCACCCAATACGAGCGGATGTCCTCGTCTGATTTTCCATCCACCCAATTCTGCATCGTATCGCGGTCGGATTGGAATTCCATGAAAGGCACGGCATAGCCGCAAGAGGTCTGTACCATGTCGATCGACTGGTCATAGATCTGCCGTGCGCTTCGGTGATTTGGGAATAGGCCGGCAAGGTCGTCCCATCCATCATCCCCGACATGCAGGCAACGTGCCGTGCCATAGGTGCGCAGGATCATCGGACGTGTGGTGAAGGAACACCACATCAGCGTCATCCTGTTGATCTGCAAAAGATGCCCCGCCGTTTCATTGCCACTGCCGGTCAGGTTCATCCAGACGATGCGGTTCGGCCCCAATACCCGCAGCGAATCCATTCCCTTGGGGGAAATATTGACCCGACCTTCGGCCCCAGCGGTGCCGACGAAGAACATATGCTGATCTTCGATGAACTTTTGATGCGCTTCCTCAAGCTGCGGGAACTGCTTGGCCATAATTCACTCCACCGTGACCGACTTGGCCAGATTGCGCGGCTGATCCACATCCGTGCCCTTGGCAACCGCCGTGTGATAGGCCAGCAATTGCGCGGGAACCGAATACAGGATCGGTGCAAGGCTGGTGTGAACATGCGGCATGCGGATGGTGCTCCAGACGCCGTCGCCGGCCTCGTCAATGCCGTCATCATCAGAAACCAGGATCACCTTGCCCTTACGCGCCATCACTTCCTGCATATTCGACACGGTCTTGTCGAACACGGTGTCACGGGGTGCCATGACAACCACGGGCATATGCTTGTCGATCAGGGCGATGGGGCCGTGTTTCAACTCTCCTGACGCATAACCTTCGGCGTGGATATAGCTGATTTCCTTCAGCTTCAGCGCGCCTTCCATTGCCAGCGGATACATCAGGCCACGGCCCAGAAACAGGACGTCGCGTGCCTCGGACAGGCGTTGGGCGGCTTTGCGGATTGCCCGGTTCTGATCGAGTGCGGCGTTCAATACGGTCGGCAACCCGCGCAGCGCGGCGGCATGATCGGCGATGTCCTCATCCGTCATCGTGCCCCGGTCTGCTGCGGCCTTGAGCGCCAGCATCAGCAGCACGCTCAACTGGCAGGTGAAGGCTTTTGTCGACGCCACTCCGATTTCGACACCGGCATGGATCGGCAAGGCGATATCGCTTTCGCGTGCAATCGAGCTTTCGGGCACGTTGACGACCGAAACGATCTTGTCTGCCTTGCCCTCACAATACCGCAACGCGGCCAGCGTGTCGGCGGTTTCGCCCGACTGGCTGACGAAAAGCGCCAGTGTTCGATCCGTGATCGGAGGTTCGCGATAGCGGAACTCGCTGGCGATATCGACCTCGACCGGCATCTTGGCCAGTTGCTCGAACCAGTATTTCGCGGTCAGGCAGGCGTAAAACGCGGTGCCGCAGGCCACCATGGTCAGACGGTCTAGCTTGCTAAAATCCAGATCGGCATCGGGCAGTGCCACGCGGTCACCACCCGTGGGCAGGTAGGACCGGATCGCCTCTGCTACAACGATGGGCTGTTCAGCGATTTCCTTGGCCATGAAATGCTTGTGCTCGCCCTTGTCCGCACGCGTATGATCCAGCTTGATCTTGCGCTTTTCCCGGTTGGCCAGCTCACCGGCTTCGTTGCGGATTTCAAGCGACGTTCGCGTCAGAACCGCGCGGTCGCCTTCTTCCAGATATGTGATCTGGTTGGTCAGAGGCGCCAGGGCGATGGCGTCAGAGCCCACATACATCTCGCCATCCCCATGGCCGATGGCCAGTGGTGATCCCTTGCGGGCCGCCACGATAAGGTCGTCCTCTCCGTCGAACAGAAAGGCCAGCGCAAAGGCGCCTTCCAACTGGTCGATCGTCTTGAACGCGGCCTCAACCGGGGACAGGCCCGAGTTCAGGTGGTGTTCCGTCATGAGGGCAACCGTTTCCGTGTCGGTTTCGGTTTGGAAATCAACGCCATGTTCGGCCAGTTCGGCCCTCAGGTCGCGATAGTTTTCGACGATGCCGTTGTGAACGACGGCCACAGGGCCCGCCTTGTGCGGATGTGCATTGTTGACCGACGGGGCGCCATGCGTGGCCCAGCGGGTATGGCCTATGCCGGATTTTCCGGGAAGAGGATCATGCACCAGAAGGTCGCTGAGGTTGACCAGCTTGCCAACCGCGCGCCGCCGGCCCAATGCGCCGTCGTTGACGGTTGCAATCCCGGCGCTGTCATAGCCGCGATATTCCAGCCGTTTCAGGGCTTCTACCAGAATAGGGGCGGCCTCGTGCTGCCCCAAAACACCTACTATTCCACACATATCTCAGGCCTTTTTATCGCGGCGAGCCTTTTTCGCCTTCAACATATCAAACAATTTGCGCGCATATCCGGGCTTGTTTTCCTGCTTGGCCCGCGCAACAGCCAGCGCATCAGGGTCCACATCCCTGGTCACGACAGTGCCCGTCGCGGTCATCGCGCCGTCGCCCACTGTGACCGGCGCTACCAGCATGGTGTTCGAGCCGACAAAGACATTCTCACCAATCGTGGTCTTGTGCTTCATCACGCCATCGTAGTTGCAGGTGATCGTGCCTGCGCCGATGTTGGTCGCAGCGCCAACCGAAGCGTCCCCGATATAGCTGAGGTGATTGACCTTCGCGCCTTCGGCGATTTCGGCATTCTTGATCTCGACAAAATTGCCGACCCGCGTGTTTTCGGCCAGTTCGGCACCGGGGCGCAGGCGAGCGTAGGGGCCGACGACAGCGCCCCGGCTGACATGGCAGCCCTCAAGATGAGAAAAGGCGCGGATCGTTGCGCCGCTTTCGACCGTGACGCCCGGGCCGAACACCACATTCGGTTCGATCACCGTATCGCGCCCGACCACCGTATCTGCGGCCAGATACACCGTGTCAGGCGCCATCAAGGTGACGCCCAGGTCAAGCAGCTCGGCACGGGCGCGCGCCTGAAATACGGCATCGGCGGCCGCCAGATCAGCGCGAGAGTTCACGCCCAGCGTCTGCGCCTCGTCGCACGCGACTGCGGTCACGTTAAGCCCCCGACGGCGCGCAATTTCAACCACGTCGGTCAGATAGTATTCGCCCGAAGCGTTGTCGTTTCCGACCTCATCGATCAGCGAAAACAGCAGCTGCGCATTGCAGGCCAAAAGCCCTGAATTGCAGAATGTTATGGATCGTTCTTCATCCGACGCATCCTTGAATTCGACAATGCGTTCCAGCACGTCGCCATTCATAACCAGCCGGCCATAACGGGCGGGATCGGCTGCTTCAAAGCCAAGAATAACAAGGTCATTCCCTGACCGTGCCTCGATCATCCTTTCCAGCGTGTCGGGCTGCAAGAACGGGGTGTCGCCGTAAAGAACGACCACATCACCTTCGAACCCGCTCAATGCGCTTCGGGCCTGGGCGACCGCATGGGCCGTACCCAACTGGTCTTCCTGCACGGTGATCTGCGCCCCTTCATCCTCGGCCCGTGCAACCTTTGCCACAGCTTCGGACCCGTGGCCGGTGACGATCACGGTATGTTCGGGCGACAGGACAGATCCGGCGCGCATCGCATGGATCAGCATCGGAACCTGAGCGATGGGATGCAGAACTTTGGGAAGGTCCGAATTCATCCTGGTGCCTTTTCCGGCGGCAAGGATGACGAGGGCAGTGGTCATGAATTCGTTTTCTCTTTGTGTTTTGTTGCCTTCCGTTTTATCCGCTGAGGTCAAAGGCGCAAGCCGTTCGGCCATCAAACAAGATTGCCGATTGAAACAGGATACGGCGAAAACCTGCCGAGCAAGGGGGCGAAATGCGCACCGTCATCTTCGATCTGGACGGCACTTTGGCGGACACATCCGGCGATTTGCTGGCGGCCGCGAACCATTGTTTCCGCAAGATGGGGCACGGGGATGTACTGGTCCACGGGCCGGATTCCGGTGTGGCCCTGCGAGGTGGACGCATGATGCTGACTCACGGGCTGAAACGAGTCGGGGTCTATGACGAGGATACGGTGCAGGCCTATTACCCGGTTCTTCTTGAGGCCTACGCGCAGGACATCGACACCCACACCAGTTTCTACCCGGGTGCCCTACAGGCGGTCGAGATGCTGAGTGACGCGGGTTACGGTGTGGGCATTTGCACGAACAAACCGGAACATCTGGCCGAATTGTTGCTGACGCGCATGGGGGTACGGGACCGTTTTGCATCTTTGGTCGGGGCCGATACGCTGCCGGTCCGCAAACCGGACCCGGCGCCTTTGCGTGAAGCCGCGCGCCGTGCCGGGGGCGATCCGGACTTGTGCGTGCTGGTCGGTGACTCGGATACCGACCGCAACACCGCCAGAGCGGCGGGCGTTCCTTCGGTGCTGGTTACCTTCGGGCCATCGGGGGATGACATGGCGGCGCTGGAACCCGAAGCCCTTCTGCATCATTTTGACGACTTGCCCGGCCTCGTGCCTGATCTGATCGGTGCGGCAGCCTGAAACCTTGACCGGACCCTTTCGGAGCCTCAGAACAAGACCATGACCGACGTATTCTCTGGCAGCTTTACGCAGCAAGAACCCCTTCCGGAAGATGCAATCGAGGCGGCACTGGCCGTTCTGCGCCATGGGCGTCTGCATCGATACAATGTCGTCCCCGGAGAGTTGGGGGAAACGGCCCTGCTGGAGCAGGAATTTGCGGCGCAGATGGGGGCCAAATACTGTCTTGCGGTTTCGTCTGGCGGTTACGCTCTGGCCACGGCCCTGCGCGCGGTCGGCGTGCAGTCGGGCGATCCGGTTTTAACCAATGCGTTTACGCTGGCCCCGGTCCCGGGGTCGATTGCCTCGGTCGGAGGACGGGCAGTTTTTGTCGGAGTGACGGAAGACCTGACCATCGATCTGGATGATCTTGAGGGCAAGCTGGATCAAGCCCGTGTTCTGATGCTCAGCCATATGCGCGGGCATCTGTGCGATATGGACCGGCTGATGCGGATGTGTGATGCGGCCGGGGTGATCGTAATCGAGGATTGCGCACACACGATGGGTGCAGCCTGGCGCGGTCAGTTGTCTGGACGGCAGGGCGCGATCGGGTGTTATTCCTGTCAGACCTACAAGCATGTCAATTCGGGCGAAGGGGGCTTGCTGGTCACCGATGACGAGGAACTGGCCGCCAAGGCCACCATGTTGTCGGGGTCCTACATGTTGTACGAACGCCACTTGGCCGCCCCGGGGCCGGACGTGTTCGAGCGGATCAAATACACCACGCCCAACGTCTCGGGCCGGATGGACAATTTGCGCGCGGCGATCCTGCGCCCGCAATTGCGGGATCTGGACCGGCAGGTGGCCCGGTGGAACGAACGTTATCACGAGATCGAAACCGGGTTGCGGGGTACGCCGGGCCTGACGATCGTCGAACGGCCCGAAGAGGAAACCTATGTCGGGTCTTCGATTCAGTTCCTGCTGCTGGATTGGGCGCCTGAACGGATAGCCGAAGTGATCAGCCGTTGCGGGGCGCGTGGGGTTGAGCTGAAGTGGTTCGGCGGTGCCGAACCGACAGGATTCACGTCGCGCTATGACAGTTGGCGATATTTCGATAGCGAGCGGATGCCGGAAAGCGACCGCGTTCTGGCCGGCGTTATGGATATGCGCGTGCCTTTGACGTTTTCCCTGGAGGATTGTCGATTGATCGCCCGGATCATCCGGGCCGAAGTGAGCGCGGTTTATCAGTCTTGACCAATCGGAGTGCGCCTGCGGCGCACGCTCGATCTTTAGAAACGCCGCCCTTTTCGGGGCGGCGTTTTCCGTTTCGGACGCGCTGTCACAAAGATTGACCGGCAGAAGATTCGCTGCTAGAGATTTATTGAACACTTGTTCATTAAAGCGGAGGGAAGACGCAGATGTTCATGGCCACGATGAAGTTCGATCTGGGTGAGGATGTGAATGCCCTGCGCGAGATGGTGCATCGCTGGGCGCAGGAGCGTGTCAAGCCGATGGCGGCCGAGATCGACGCCACCAATGCCTTTCCGAACGAGCTGTGGAAAGAGATGGGAGAGCTTGGTCTGCTGGGTGTTACAGTGCCGGAAGAGTACGGCGGTGCAGGCATGTCTTATCTGGCGCATACGATCGCCGTCGAAGAGGTCGCGCGCGCTTCAGCTTCGGTTTCTTTGTCATACGGGGCGCATTCGAACCTGTGCGTGAACCAGATCAAGCTGAACGGCAATGAAGAACAGAAGCAGAAATACCTGCCGCGGCTGATCTCGGGCGAGCATGTGGGGGCGCTGGCCATGTCGGAACCTTCGGCCGGGTCGGATGTGGTGTCGATGAAGCTGCGCGCGGAAAAGCGGAACGACCATTACCGTCTGAACGGTAACAAATACTGGATCACCAACGGGCCGGATGCGGATACTCTGGTGGTTTATGCCAAGACGGACCCCGATGCTGGATCGAAGGGTATAACCGCATTTCTGATCGAAAAAGAGATGAAGGGTTTTTCAACCTCGCCCCATTTCGACAAGCTGGGTATGCGCGGGTCGAACACGGCTGAGCTGATCTTTGAAGACGTCGAGGTGCCGTTCGAGAACGTGTTGGGCGAAGAGGGCAAGGGTGTTGCCGTGCTCATGTCGGGGCTGGATTATGAACGGGTCGTGCTGGCAGGCATCGGGACCGGCATCATGGCCGCCTGTCTGGACGAAGTGATGCCTTATCTGGCGGAACGCAAGCAGTTCGGCAAACCTATCGGCAGCTTTCAGTTGATGCAGGGCAAGATTGCCGACATGTACACCGCGATGAACTCGGCGCGGGCCTATGTCTATGAAGTCGCCAAGGCGTGTGACCGCGGTGACGTGACCCGACAGGATGCGGCAGCGTGCTGCCTTTACGCGTCGGAACAGGCGATGGTTCAGGCCCATCAGGCGGTTCAGGCGCTGGGCGGGGCGGGCTTCCTGTCGGATGCGCCAGTCAGCCGGATTTTCCGGGATGCCAAGCTGATGGAAATCGGCGCAGGCACCAGCGAGATTCGTCGGATGCTGATCGGCCGCGAAATGATGAATGAAATGCTCTGAAAGAAAGAACGCCCTGCGGACGAGGTAACCGCAGGGCGCTTTGGAAACGGGATCAGAACCGATGGACGTAGGAAACACCGACCAGCCAGGGATCGATTTCCGCGGTGCCGATGGGCGCGCCGTTGAGCGAGACGTCCGAGTCAATATCGAACCAGCGCACGTTCAGGCGGATCGCCCCGTTGTCGGTGACCATGTAATCCAGACCGGCCTGCAACGAGACGCCGAAGGAGTCATCGACCTTGATGTTACCCAGGGGCGATTGCTCGTCGAAGAAGATCGTATAGTTGAGACCGGCGCCGACATAGGGTTTCCAGGCGCTGTTGGTCGGGAAGTGATAGTTCAGCGACAAGGTGGGCGGCAGGTGCTTGACCGTGGCCGCGTCCGTACCGCCAAGGGCCACGGTGTGTTTGAACGGGGTCGCAGCCAGAAGCTCAATGCCCAGGTTGTCGCGAATAAAGTACTCGGCGGTGAAAATCGGGCGGGTGTCCGCGTCGATCGTCGCTGCCGCACCGGCCAGCGTGCCGTTGTCGGATTTCGGGTCCAGATAGCCAACACCGATACCCAGCGTCCAGTCCCCTTGCGACTGGGCCAAAGCCGGAGCCGCCAGGGCGGCCAACGCGGTAGACAGTGTCAAAGCGGCGAGTTTCTTTGTCATATTCTTGCCTTTGGTTATGTTGATGCTCTTGGTTTCGCAAAGGCGGTGTCCGGCCACTCTGATCTGCATCAAGTTTGCGTGATGTGTCCGCCCAAGGTCAGGTCGCGAAGCATCAGGAAAACAAGGGGAATTCGCGTTGTTGCACGCTGAGCGCATACCGGGTTTGCGCTCAGGAGGAGGCTGGGACATACCGGACCGGCTGAACATGGCGCAGCAATGTCTGAACCATCCGGCTGATCAGGTGGCGCTTATCGATCTGACCGGATCAGGGCGGCGGCTGATAACCTATGGGCAGCTGTCGCAAATGGCTGATGGGATCGCCCGCGCCCTGCTGGCCCGCGTCTGGCCCGGTGATCGGGTCGGAGTGCTGCTGAGCCAGTCACCCTGGTGTGCGGCAGCTCATTTGGCGATCTGGAAGATCGGCGCGATTTCGGTGCCCTTGTTCAAGTTGTTCAAGCAGGATGCGCTGCGGTCGCGAGCGCGCGATGCAGGCGTTCAGATCGTGCTGACCGATGCTGAAGGAGCGGATCTGCTGGGCGATCTGGCTGAACCTCTTATCGCATCCGAAATTGGCGTGACCGGTCCTGCGCTGCCCTATGCCGCGACCGGGCCCGAGGATCCTGCCGTATTGATCTACACCTCTGGTACAACCGGCAGCCCGAAAGGCGCACTGCACGGGCATCGGGTTCTGACCGGGCATGTGCCGGGTGTCTCGATCAGCCACAATCACCTGCGCGAAGGAGACTGCCTGTGGACCCCGGCGGATTGGGCGTGGATCGGCGGGTTGTTCGATGTGCTGATGCCGGGCCTTGCGCTGGGCATTCCGGTTGTCGCGGCACGGCTTGAGAAGTTCACCCCGGAAGCCTGCGCCGAGATCATTGCGCGGGGCGGGGTGCGGAATGTGTTCTTTCCGCCGACCGCGCTGCGGATGCTCAAGGCGGCGGATCAGGCGATCCCCGGTTTGCGCTCGGTCGCGTCCGGGGGTGAGCCGCTGGGGGCCGAGATGCTGGCCTGGGGCCAAGGTGCGTTTGGTCTGACGATCAACGAATTCTACGGCCAGACCGAGTGCAACATGGTCGTATCCTCCTGCGCCGAGGATTTCCCCGTTCAACCCGGCTGTATCGGCAAGCCGGTGCCCGGGCATGAAGTCGCGGTGATCGACGATGACGGCATCCCGACCAGCGAGGAAGGCGATGTCGCCATCCGGCGGGGTTCGGCCTCGATGCTGCTGGAATACTGGAACAATCCGCAAGCGACGGCCGAGAAATTCCGGGGTGATTGGCTGATCACCGGAGACCGCGGCGTGTGGGAAGGCGACTATCTGCGCTTTGTGGGCCGCGATGATGATGTGATTACATCCGCCGGTTACCGCATTGGCCCGGCCGAGATCGAGGATTGCCTGCTGACCCATCCGGCGGTGGCCACCTTGGGCGTGGTCGGCAAGCCCGACCCGCTGCGGACCGAGATCGTGAAGGCCTATGTGGTGTTGAAACCGGGGGCCGAGGCTTCGGAACAAGAGTTGCAGGATTGGGTCAAGGACCGTCTGGCGCATTATTCGTACCCGCGTGAGGTGACGTTTCTGGAGGAACTGCCGATGACCGTGACGGGGAAGGTGATCCGCAAGGAGTTGAAGGCCCGTGCGGCGGGGGAAACTCGCATGTTTGGTGGCAAATGATGAATGACAACGGTACAAAAGACTCTGGATACTTATTGGGTTTGGATACAGCGGAGAAAAATATACAAAACCAAATAAAGAGTATTCGTGGCCTACTTCCGCATTCCGGTGAAATCGGATCAGAAGTTGAGCGGGTCTTTCATGCGGCACTTGCTGACGCACTTCCAGATAGAGTTGGAGTTTGCTCAGGTTTCGTTCAAGATTCCAAAGGATCGATATCTAAGCAACTTGATATTATTCTATACGACAAATTCGCGACGTTGCCGATATTCTCAAAAGGAATCTCTGTTTTGCCATCGGAATGCGTTTATGCGGCTGGCGAGATAAAAACGAAATTGAACAAAACGGAGGTTCTTGACGCGTTCGTTAAATGTGCGTCCTTTAAGAACTTAGATAGATCAGCACAACTGCACCCGAATTACTTTGCTCAACCTGTTAGATTTAAAGGGGTCGAAATAAGTTCTCTTTGGCACCCTTTCTTTTTTGTTCTGGCTGTAGAAACAGGCACCAAAGAAAATTTCTATAATGCGACCCGAGATGCACTTGAGGCGCAGCCAGCGACTGGAGCGCTGATCGAAGCCATTTTTTCATTGGATGGAAACACGCGAGTTGCGGCAAAGACAGTCGACCACCCGGACAAGTCAGTTAATGACAAGTTGCCCGAGGAAGTAAGTATAATTCCTCGTCTGGGATACAACTGGTGTTCTTACTTCTCGCAGCGCCCATGGGCCATGTTCGTGGCAATGAGCAATGCACATTTGGCGTATGCTCCGTCAACACGAGTCAACATGTTAGAATATTTGGGGAATGCGAGGTTTTAAGAACGAAAATGAAACTCACAACCAAAGCCATGCCCACATCCGAGGGCTTCAAAGCAAACCGTACTGCTCATCTCGAAGCGTTGGCGCAGATCTCTGAGGCCGCCGAGGCCGCGCGCATGGGCGGGGGTGAGAAATCGCGCGACCGCCATGTGTCGCGGGGCAAGATGTTGCCGCGCCGGCGGGTGGCGAACCTGCTGGACCCAGGGTCTCCGTTCCTCGAAATCGGCGCGACGGCGGCTCATGGGATGTATGGCGGTGCCGCGCCCTGTGCCGGGGTGATTGCGGGCATCGGCCTTGTGCAGGGGCAGCAGGTTATGGTCGTCTGCAACGACGCCACCGTGAAGGGCGGCACCTATTACCCGATGACGGTCAAAAAACACCTGCGGGCGCAGGAGATTGCCGAGGAAAACCATCTGCCCTGCATCTATCTGGTCGACAGCGGTGGCGCGAACCTGCCCAATCAGGATGAGGTCTTTCCCGACCGCGATCACTTTGGCCGCATCTTCTACAACCAGGCGCGGATGAGCGCGAAGGGGATCGCTCAGATCGCTGTGGTGATGGGGTCATGCACGGCCGGTGGCGCCTATGTGCCGGCCATGTCGGATGTGACGATTATCGTCAAAGAACAAGGCACGATCTTTCTGGCCGGTCCGCCGCTGGTCAAGGCAGCAACGGGCGAGGTCGTCAGCGCCGAAGATCTGGGCGGCGGCGATGTACACACGCGCCTGTCCGGCGTGGCCGATTATCTGGCCGAGGATGATGCCCACGCACTGGCTTTGGCCCGCCGGGCGGTTGGGTCGCTGAACCGCCACAAGCCGCAGACGGTGGACTGGGCCAGCCCCGAAGATCCGGCCTATGACCCCGAGGAAATCCTGGGCGTTGTCCCTGCTGATCTGCGCACGCCCTATGACATCCGTGAAGTGATTGCGCGTCTGGTCGATGGGTCTCGGTTCGACGAATTCAAACCGCGCTTCGGCGAAACGCTGGTCACGGGGTTTGCCCATGTCAAAGGCTGCCCGGTGGGGATCATCGCCAACAACGGCGTGCTGTTTTCCGAGGCCGCGCAAAAGGGCGCCCATTTCGTCGAACTGTGTTCACAACGCAAAATCCCGCTTGTGTTCCTGCAAAACATCACCGGTTTCATGGTCGGTCGCAAATACGAAAACGAAGGCATCGCGCGGCATGGGGCCAAGATGGTGACGGCGGTGGCCACGACGTCGGTGCCCAAGATCACCATGCTGGTCGGCGGCTCGTTCGGGGCCGGGAACTATGGCATGGCCGGTCGTGCCTATCAGCCCCGGTTCCTGTGGACCTGGCCGAATTCGCGCATTTCGGTGATGGGCGGCGAGCAGGCCGCTGGCGTTCTGGCCACCGTCAAACGCGACGGGATAGTACGGCAGGGTGGCACGTGGTCCGCCGAAGAAGAGGCCGAGTTCAAACGCCCAACGCTGGATATGTTCGAGGAACAGTCGCATCCGCTCTATGCCTCGGCCCGTCTGTGGGATGACGGCATCATCAACCCGCGCAAAAGCCGCGATGTGCTGGCCCTGTCGCTCAGCGCCGCTTTGAATGCCCCGATCGAGGAGACACGTTTCGGCGTGTTCAGGATGTGAGATGAGCGAGAGTTTGAAAGACATAATAGCCCGCTATCCGGGTGCACAAACCTTCAAATTCGGCGACAACCCCGTGCTGAGTTCAGAGCTTCTGGCCTTGGTCCGTTCTGGCCGTAAAACAGCGACCTGCGACGCGCTCAGAAACTATCCTGATGACAGCCTTGAGATGCCCAAGTCCGGTCGCCGCGATATTGCGCTGAACTGGGATGACACTCCGGCGTTGGTCATTGAAACCGTTGATGTTTCGATCCAGCGTTACTGCGATGTGACCGAGGAATTCGCCTTGGCGGAAGGTGAAAATGAAACGCTTGAAGGATGGCGGGAAGATCATCGTCGATATTTCCAGCGAAACGGCGGCTTTGATCCTGAGATGAAACTCGTGTGCGAACGGTTCCGTCTTGTCGAAGATCTGGCATTGGAAGGGTGAAGGCCATGTTCAACAAAATTCTGATTGCCAACCGGGGTGAGATCGCCTGCCGCGTCATGGAAACGGCCCAGTCCCTGGGCGTGTCCTGCGTTGCTGTTTATTCCGATGCGGATGCAGCCGCAAAACATGTTCAGATGGCGGATGAGGCGGTTCATATTGGCGGCCCCGCCCCGGCGGACAGCTATTTGAAGGGTGATGTGATCATTCAGGCCGCGCTGAACACCGGCGCACAGGCGATCCATCCGGGGTATGGCTTTCTGTCCGAGAACCCCGATTTCGTGGATGCCGTACAGGCGGCGGGGCTGACGTTCATCGGCCCCTCGGCTGATGCGATCCGCAAGATGGGCCTCAAGGACGCGGCCAAGGTTCTGATGGAGAAGGCCGGCGTTCCGGTCGTGCCAGGTTATCACGGCGACAATCAGGACCCCGAGCATCTGGCAGGTGCAGCGGATGCCATCGGCTATCCGGTTCTGATCAAAGCCGTTGCGGGCGGCGGCGGCAAGGGGATGCGCCTTGTCGAACGCCCCGAGGATTTCGCGACCGCGCTCGACAGCGCGCGGGGTGAGGCCCGGACCGCCTTTGGCAATGATGCCGTGCTGGTCGAAAAATTCGTGGCCAAACCTCGCCATATCGAAGTGCAGGTGTTCGGCGATGGTACCCATGCAGTTCATCTGTTTGAAAGGGACTGCTCGTTGCAGCGCCGCCATCAGAAGGTGATCGAAGAAGCCCCCGCCCCGGGCATGACGTCTGAAATGCGCGAGGCTATGGGGCAGGCCGGCGTGCGCGCCGCCGAGGCGATCGGCTATAAAGGCGCGGGCACGGTCGAATTCATCGTCGATGCCTCGGACGGGCTGCGCCCCGACAGATTCTGGTTCATGGAAATGAACACGCGCCTTCAGGTGGAGCACCCGGTGACAGAGGCCATCACGGGGATCGATCTGGTCGAGTGGCAGCTTCGCGTGGCCGCAGGCGAGAACCTTCCCAAGAAACAGGATGATCTTGCGATCTCTGGCCATGCCTTCGAGGCCCGTCTTTATGCCGAGGATGTGCCGAAAGGGTTCCTGCCCGCGACGGGAACGCTGACTCATCTAGTTTTCCCCGGCAACTGTCGCGCCGATAGCGGCGTTCGCGTCGGGGACACGATCAGCCCGTGGTATGACCCGATGGTCGCCAAGGTGGTGGTGCATGGATCGACGCGTGCCATTGCACTTGAGACGTTGAACCGGGTGCTGCAACAGACCGAAGTTGCGGGTACTGTTACCAATCTGGCCTTTCTGGGCGCGTTGACGCGTCACGAAGGATTTGCCTCGGGCGATGTCGATACGGGGCTGATCGGGCGAGACCTTGAAACGTTGGTGCAGGAACCCGAGCCGTCGGATGTTACCGCGGTCGCGGCTGCGATGACGGCATTGGATCTGGTGGATGTCGATCCGGAAACCGGGTTTTCGCTGTGGGCGCCGCTGCATCGCGCCGTACAATTGTCCCGTCGCGACGACGTGCTGGATCTGGACGTGCAGGTCGATGGGCCGGATCGCCAGATTTGGCAGATTGGCGAAAACCGTGTCGTTGCGGAACGCACCGCCGGGCGCTGGATGTTGAACGGCACGCCGATGCCTCGCGTTGCCGCACATAACGGGACCCTGACGGTTTTCACCGATTACGGTCAGAGCTTCGACGTCATCGATCCGCTGGACCGGGATACCAGCGCGACCGGCGACACCAATGTGATCGAGGCGCCTATGCCCGGTCTGGTCAAAGCCGTCTTTGCCACAGCGGGACAAACCGTACAGAAAGGCGATCGTCTGGCCATTTTGGAAGCGATGAAGATGGAGCATTCGCTGCTTGCGGCGCGGGACGGGATCGTTGCCGAAGTGCTGGTCGAGGATGGTTCGCAGGTCGAAGCCGGGGCTGCTCTGGTGAGGTTGGAGGACGAAGCTTGATCTGTACCCGCGCAACGCGGCGTGCCAAGGTCAGACAATAATTGCTTGAAACGACGACAATCCAGAAGGGGGGCGGACATGGGTGAGCTGGTCGAAGTCTATGAGGTCGGGCCGCGCGACGGGCTGCAAAACGAAAAGCGCGAAATACCGGTCGCGGACAAGATCGCCTTGATCGACTGTCTCAGCCGTGCGGGGTTTCGCCGGATCGAAGTTGCAAGCTTCGTGTCCCCGAAATGGGTGCCGCAGATGGCGGGTTCCGCTCAGGTACTGGGGGGGATTACGCGTGCGAGTGGGGTGCGCTATGCCGCGCTGACGCCGAACATGCATGGCTATGGCGACGCGCTGGCGGCCAAGGCGGACGAGATCGCCGTGTTCGCCTCGGCCTCCGAAGGATTCTCGAAGGCCAATATCAATGCCTCCATCGCCGAGTCGATCGAGCGGTTCACGCCGATTCTGGAGGCGGCGCGCCATATCGACCTGCCGGTTCGTGGCTATGTCTCATGCGTGACGGATTGCCCGTATGACGGTCCGACGCCGCCCGAAAAAGTGGCTGAGGTTGCTGATCGGCTTTTCGCGCTGGGCTGTTACGAGGTTTCGCTGGGCGACACGATTGGGCAGGGAACTCCGGACAAGGTTGCACATATGCTTTTGGCAGTGCGCGAGAGGGTTCCGGTGACGCGGCTGGCGGGGCATTTCCATGACACCAACGGGCGCGCGATCGACAACATCGATGCGGCATTGGCGCTGGGCGTGCGGGTGTTCGATGCAGCCGTGGGTGGGTTGGGCGGTTGCCCTTACGCCCCGGGTGCGGCCGGTAACGTGGCCACCGAGGAAGTTGCGGCGCATTTGCAGCGGCTGGGGTATGAAACTGGCCTGGATATCGACGTCATTGAAAAGGCCGCGCAGATGGCCAGGGCTTTGAGGGGCTGACATGTTTGAAACGATCACGATCTCGACGGATATGCGTGGTGTCGCGACGCTTACCCTGAACCGGCCTGAAAAACACAATGCCATGTCGGGGCAGATGATCACGGAATTGACCGAGGCGGCATCGCAACTTGGTCAGGATGACGCGGTCCGGGCGGTCGTTCTGGCCGCGGCGGGCAAGACGTTTTGTGCCGGTGGTGATCTGGTATGGATGCAGGACCAGATGGCGGCTGACAAAAAGACGCGTTTTGTCGAGGCGCGCAAGCTGGCCGAGATGTTGCAGGCTCTGAACACAATGCCAAAGCCTCTGATCGGGGCGTTGCAGGGCAATGCCTTTGGGGGCGGGGTGGGCATGGCGGCCGTGTGTGATGTCGCGATCGGGGTCGACAGTCTGAAGATGGGGCTGACCGAAACGCGCCTGGGGCTGATCCCCGCAACAATTGGCCCCTATGTCATCGCCCGTATGGGCGAAGCCCGCGCGCGCCGGGTGTTCATGTCAGCTCGTTTGTTCGATGCGTCCGAGGCCGTTGATCTGGGCCTGCTGGCGAAAACTGTTTCGGCAGATCGGCTTTCGGACGCGGTTGAGGACGAAATTCGCCCCTATTTGTCTTGCGCGCCCGGGGCGGTTGCCTCTGCCAAGGCGCTGGTACGCGCTCTGGGTCCGCGCATCGACGATGCCGTGATCGATCAGACCATAGGCGAGTTGGTCGAGCGCTGGGAAACACAAGAGGCACGCGAAGGGATCGCGGCGTTTTTTGAAAAACGAAAACCTGCATGGAATAAGTAGGTTTTACTAGGTTCCGCCAAGCCAAAGTCAAACGCCGGTGCTGCGATTCTATGCCGCGCTGTCAAACGCAGGTTTGATCGCGAAGGGGGCTGTGTTCGGTTGACCCTCTGACCCCGCAGAGATAGAGAATGTCCAGTCAACACGCCAATTGACGGCGCACCCGACAAGACATGTGCGCAGGAAAGGAGCTATTCGTGGAAGACCTGCTGCGGGAGTACCTCCCGATTCTGGTGTTTCTGGCCGTTGCCGTGGGCCTTGGGATCGTCTTGATTCTGGCCGCCGTAGTACTGGCCGTCCGCAATCCCGACCCCGAAAAGGTCAGCGCATATGAATGTGGTTTCAATGCCTTCGACGACGCGCGGATGAAATTCGACGTCCGATTCTATCTGGTCTCGATTCTGTTCATCATCTTCGATCTGGAAATTGCTTTCCTGTTTCCCTGGGCCGTGGGCTTCAGAGACATCAGCGATGTCGGGTTCTGGTCCATGATGGTGTTCCTGGGCGTTCTGACCATCGGCTTTGCCTATGAATGGAAGAAAGGGGCGCTGGAATGGGAGTGATGACAGGTGCCAACACTGCCGGTGTGGACAAGGAAGTCGCCACTCAGGCCCTGAACGCCGAGTTGCAGGACAAAGGTTTTCTGCTGACCTCGACCGAAGACATCATCAACTGGGCGCGTACTGGCTCGCTGCATTGGATGACCTTTGGTCTGGCCTGCTGCGCGGTCGAGATGATGCACACCTCGATGCCACGTTATGACGCGGAACGGTTTGGTATCGCGCCCCGGGCGTCGCCACGTCAGTCTGATGTGATGATCGTGGCCGGTACGCTGACCAACAAGATGGCGCCCGCGCTGCGCAAGGTCTATGACCAGATGCCCGAGCCGCGCTATGTGATCTCGATGGGCTCCTGCGCGAATGGCGGGGGGTATTACCACTATTCCTATTCCGTCGTGCGTGGCTGTGACCGGGTTGTTCCGGTGGACATCTACGTGCCCGGCTGCCCTCCGACTGCTGAGGCATTGCTTTACGGTCTGATGCAGCTGCAGCGCAAAATCCGCCGCACGGGAACGATTGTGCGATGAGTGATCCGGTTGTCAGGCGCTGGGAGGCTGTGGTTGCCCGAGACGATGTTGCCGAGTGGGTCGGTACTTTTCGGACACGTGCGCTCCCCGGCATGCGCGCCGTGGATGGGTTTGAAAGCGTGTCCTTCCTCGTCCGGCGCGATCAGGATCCCTGCCAAGTCATGGTACTGACCAAATGGCGTGACATGGCCGCTGTTGCGAATTATGCGGGCGAGAACGTCGCAAAGACGGTTATGCCCGACTTTATGGCGAAGTTTTTCAAATCTTACGACGCAGAAGCTACGTTCTATGACGAAGTTTTGCAGGAGGGCCGCAATGAGTGAAGCACTCAAAGAACTCGGCGCACAGCTGGAGCTGAAACGGTCTGATTGTGTTCTGTCGTGGGATGTGACCCATGGCGAACTGAACGTGGACGTGGCACCGTCGAATCTCGTGGAATTCATTGAGTTCCTGAAATCTGATCGCAGCTGCCAGTTTTCGACCCTTGTGGACATCACTGGCGTGGATTACCCCGAGCGCGCCAAACGGTTCGACGTGGTGTACCATTTCCTGTCGATGTACCAGAACCAGCGTATCCGGCTGCGGGTCTCGATCCGTGAAGACGACATGGTGCCGTCGATCGTTGACGTGCACCCCTCGGCCAATTGGTTCGAGCGTGAGGTGTTCGACATGTTCGGCATCCTGTTCTCGGGCCATCCGGACCTGCGGCGCATCCTGACCGACTATGGGTTCCGTGGTTACCCACTGCGCAAGGATTTCCCGACCACCGGCTATACCGAAGTGCGCTATGACGAGGCGCAAAAGCGCGTGGTCTACGAGCCGGTCAGCCTGGTGCAGGAATACCGTCAGTTTGATTTCATGTCCCCGTGGGAGGGTGCGAACTACATTCTGCCGGGGGATGAAAAACAGGAGACTGAATAATGGGTGGCATCTGGTGGCTGATCCTGTCTGCGCTGACCATCATTCCGATGGTGAAGATATTGCCGTTCTTCGGGATCAACAAATACTGGTGCCTGCTGTGTCTGGTTCCCTTTGGCACGATCGCCTTGCTGTGGTGGGTCGGGCTGAAACTGCAAGAGTTGGAGCGCCGCTGAGATGATGGGTGAGTTGATCATTCTGGGCGCGTTGGGGGTTCTTCTGGCCGGGGCCGCAGTCAAAGCGGCCGAGGCGGAAAAGGTTCGGGTTCGGGCCGATGCGAAAAAGAAACGAGGGCGTTGATGGACGGCTCAAGATACGATGACGGCAGCACGGACGCGCTGAGCGGAGAACAGAAGATCCGCAATTTCAACATTAACTTCGGCCCGCAACACCCTGCGGCGCACGGGGTTCTGCGCCTTGTGCTGGAACTCGACGGTGAGATCGTCGAACGGTGCGACCCGCATATCGGCCTGCTGCACCGCGGCACCGAAAAGCTGATGGAAAGCCGGACCTATCTGCAAAACCTGCCGTATTTCGATCGTCTGGATTACGTGGCGCCGATGAACCAGGAACATGCCTGGTGTCTGGCCATCGAAAAGCTGACCGGGGTTGAAGTGCCGCGTCGGGGTTCGCTGATCCGGGTTCTGTATTCCGAGATCGGCCGCATCCTGAACCACCTGCTGAACGTGACCACGCAGGCTATGGATGTGGGCGCGCTGACCCCGCCGCTCTGGGGTTTTGAAGAGCGTGAAAAGCTGATGGTGTTCTACGAGCGTGCCTGCGGCGCCCGTCTGCACGCGGCCTATTTCCGTCCCGGTGGTGTGCATCAGGACCTGCCGCCGGAACTGCTGGACGATATCGAGGCCTGGAGCCACGAATTCCCCGCCGTTTTGGACGACATTGACGGTCTGCTGACCGAAAACCGCATCTTCAAACAGCGCAACGCCGATATTGGTGTCGTGACCGAAGATGACATTCAGAAATACGGTTTCTCGGGCGTGATGGTGCGCGGATCCGGGCTGGCATGGGATTTGCGCCGCGCGCAGCCCTATGAATGCTATGACGAGTTTGAATTCCAAATCCCCGTCGGCAAAAACGGCGACTGCTATGACCGCTATCTTGTCCGCATGGAAGAGATGCGCCAGTCGCTGTCGATCATCCAGCAGGCCATCGTCAAAATCCGCGACTGCCCCGGCGACGTTCTGGCGCGCGGCAAGATCACCCCGCCGAAACGCTCGGACATGAAGACCTCCATGGAAAGCCTGATCCACCACTTCAAGCTGTATACCGAAGGCTTCCACGTTCCCGCAGGCGAGGTCTATGCCGCGGTCGAAGCCCCCAAGGGCGAGTTCGGCGTCTATCTGGTCGCCGACGGCACCAACAAGCCCTACCGCGCCAAGCTGCGCGCGCCCGGTTTCCTGCACCTGCAAGCCATGGACCACGTCGCCAAAGGCCACCAGCTGGCCGACGTCGCCGCCATCATCGGCACCATGGATGTCGTATTTGGAGAGATTGACCGCTAATGCTCCGCCGTCTTCATCCCGAACAACCCGAAAGCTTTGCCTTCACCGCTGCCAACCAGCAATGGGCCGAAGCGCAGATCACCAAATACCCCGAAGGCCGCCAGGCCAGCGCGGTCATTCCGCTGCTGTGGCGCGCGCAAGAACAGGAGGGCTGGCTGAGCCGCCCGGCGATTGAATCCATCGCCGACATGCTGGGCATGGCCTATATCCGCGTGCTCGAGGTGGCGTCCTTCTACTTCATGTTCCAGCTGCAACCGGTTGGATCTGTGGCGCATATTCAGGTGTGCGGAACGACATCCTGCATGATCTGCGGGGCCGAAGATCTGATCGCGGTCTGCAAGGAAAAGATCGCCGCGAAACCGCATGAACTTTCTGCCGATGGCAAGCTGAGCTGGGAAGAGGTCGAATGCCTCGGTTCCTGCACCAACGCGCCAATGGCGCAGATCGGCAAGGATTACTACGAGGATCTGACCGCCGAGAGCTTTGGCAAGATCCTCGACGATCTGGTGGCGGGCAAGGTGCCGACGCCCGGTCCTCAGAACGGGCGTTACGCGGCCGAGCCGTTGAAAGGACTTTCCAGCCTGTCCGAATATGAAGCTGGCAAGCCGAAATACAACGCAAGTGTTGAGCTGGCGACAGAGCTTGGGGACACGGTCAAGCGTATCGACGGAACCGAAGTTCCGATACTGACACCGTGGCTTGGCAAGGATGGCAAAGCCGAAGCTTCCGGTTCCGCTCCTCAACCGCCGAAAAAGCCGGAGCCCGGCAAGACGGCGGCACAACAGAGTGGAACCAAAAAATCGACCCATACCGAACCGGCATCTCCCGAGGGCGCTGCAGCAAAGTCGGATAGCCCGGAAGTTCAGGAGACCCAGCCTAACACTCTAACCGCGGCACGTGACGGCAAGGCGGATGACCTTAAATTGTTGAAAGGCGTCGGCCCCAAGCTGGAAGAAACGCTGAACCAGCTTGGTTTCTATCACTACGACCAGATAGCGGCCTGGACGCCCGAACATGTGGCCTGGGTCGATGCGCGTTTGAAATTCAAAGGCCGGATCGAACGCGATGGCTGGATCGAGCAGGCGGCCAAGCTTGCTGCGGGTGAGGAAACCGAATTCGCCAAACGTGCCAAATCCGAGGGCACATACGAAGACTAGACGGATGCCCGTTCCGGGCTTCGGGGGAAGATGGACAAGGACAAGGAACAAGCCATAGCCCGCAAGGGCCGACATATCGGGGTGGTCATCGCCGTGACCATGCTGATCTGGCTTGCGATGAACCTGTTCATTGGCCCCGCGCTGGGTTTGACAACCCGGCATGCGCTGCTGTTTGATTTCGCCGCTCTGGCGGGTTTCATCTATGCGGGTGTCAACATTTTTCAACTCTGGCGCATGCGTCAGGACAGCTGAAGGTAACACGCGATGCTGAAGGATCAGGACCGGATCTTTACCAACATCTACGGGATGCATGAACGCACGCTGAAAGGTGCGCAGGCTCGCGGGCATTGGGACGGCACTGCTGGCCTGATTGAAAAAGGGCGCGACTGGATCATCCAGACGATGAAGGATTCCGGGCTGCGCGGACGCGGCGGTGCGGGTTTCCCGACTGGTCTCAAATGGTCGTTCATGCCCAAGGAAAGCGACGGGCGCCCGTCCTATCTGGTGGTCAACGCGGACGAATCCGAACCCGGCACCTGCAAAGACCGCGAGATCATGCGCCATGATCCGCATACGCTGATCGAGGGCTGCCTGATCGCGTCTTTCGCCATGA
This sequence comes from Ruegeria sp. HKCCD6428, assembly GCF_013110595.1. Classification (NCBI taxonomy): domain Bacteria; kingdom Pseudomonadati; phylum Pseudomonadota; class Alphaproteobacteria; order Rhodobacterales; family Roseobacteraceae; genus Ruegeria; species Ruegeria sp. HKCCD6428. Next base: position 145,538 of record NZ_WVQX01000004.1, on the reverse strand, counting down.
ACGCTCACACCTGCTACATCTATCTGCGTGGTGAGTACATCCGCGAACGCGAGGCGTTGCAGGCCGCGATCGACGAGGCCTATGACGCGGGTCTTCTGGGCAAGAATGCCGCCGGCTCGGGCTGGGATTTCGACCTGTTTCTACACCACGGGGCAGGCGCCTATATCTGTGGCGAGGAAACCGCGCTGATTGAAAGCCTCGAAGGTAAAAAGGGCATGCCGCGGATGAAGCCGCCGTTCCCCGCAGGTGCGGGCTTGTATGGCTGCCCGACGACCGTGAACAACGTCGAATCCATCGCTGTCGTGCCTACGATTCTGCGTCGTGGGGCGGATTGGTTCGCAGGTTTCGGCCGCCAGAACAACGCGGGCACCAAGCTGTTTGCAATCTCGGGTCACGTCAACAACCCCTGCGTGGTCGAAGAGGCGATGTCGATTTCCTTCGAGGAGCTGATCGAGACCCATTGCGGCGGCATTCGCGGCGGCTGGGACAATCTGCTGGCCGTGATCCCCGGTGGATCCTCCGTTCCGTGTGTGCGCGGTGAGAACATGCGCGACGCGATCATGGATTTCGATTATCTGCGCAACGATCTGGGCTCGGGGCTTGGAACGGCGGCGGTGATCGTGATGGACAAGTCCACCGACATCATTAAGGCGATCTGGCGCTTGTCGAAATTCTACAAACACGAAAGCTGCGGCCAGTGCACGCCCTGCCGCGAAGGCACCGGCTGGATGATGCGGGTCATGGACCGCTTGGTGCGCGGCGAGGCCGAGCTGGAAGAGATCGACATGCTGTTTGATGTGACCAAACAGGTGGAAGGTCACACGATCTGCGCCCTTGGCGATGCGGCCGCCTGGCCGATCCAGGGCCTGATCCGGAATTTCCGCGAAGAAATCGAAGATCGCATCAAGGCTCAGAAATCGGGCCGTATGGGTGCGATGGCGGCGGAGTGATCGGGATGGACATGTTTGCAGAATACAGCCACGCGATTTCATCGGTTGTGCTTTTCACGCTGGTGGTTCTGTTCCTGGCCCCGTTTTCAGCACTGGCCAAGCAGGGCAAGGGCCTCGCGCCGGGGGCAACCCCTGAGCAGGACTATTCCGACCAGGCCTATCGACTGAACCGGGCCTATCTGAACGGAACGGAAACGCTTCCGGCGTTTGTGGCTGTTGTGACCGCGGCGGTATTGCTGGGCGCCAGCCCGTTCTGGGTCAATCTGCTGGCGTCTGTCGCTTTGGTCGCGCGGTTGGTGATGCTGGTGGTGCACATCAAAGGCATAGGCAAACCGAACAGTGGCCTTCGGTCCGTGCTGTATGTATTGGGCTGGGCCTGCATGTTTGTGATTGGGCTTATGGCATTGGTGGCGGCGTTGTGATGACGTCCCGGCAGATGAGAACACGAAGAGGGATAGTATGAAGGCCCGAAAAACCCTTGTAGTCCTGCTGGCACTGGCAAGCGTGTCCGCCTGCGGCATCATCAAGCCGTCGGAAGATCGTATTCTGTTCGATGGAAAGGCGTTCAAGGCAAAGGCGAAGGCGGTCGACAAGAAAGCATCGCCAACGGACTTTACCGTTGTGGTAAAGGGTGCGTCCGCATCGCTGGACGGCGCGCGTGAGGCCGGCCGACACGAAGGAACCAAGTTTTGCGTGCAGAATTTCGGGTCTTCGCGGATCGACTGGAAAGTGGGGCCGGACACTGAACCGCAGAACCTGCGCATCAGTGATGATCAATTGACCTTTGCGGGAAAATGCCAACGGCCATGACGCGCGGTTTTGCATATCACGACACGGATTGCCGGCCGCTATTGCCTAGCAAGACCGGACCGGTTCGTTTTGGTGCGTCCAAAACGAAGGGAAGATCCATGTCTTTTGCCAAAACACTCACCCTGGCTGTCTTGATCACATTGCCTGCCGTCGCAAATGCGAAGCCGCCCTTGAGGGATGTCAAAGAGATCGACGACGAACTCTATTACATCGCCATCGCAAATGAAATTTCGGAATATTGCCCCTCGATCAGCGGGCGTCGATTGAAAGCGATCAGTGTGATGTGGGGGCTGCGGTCCAAGGCGAACAAGCTGGGGTATTCGGATACCGAAATCCGCTCTTACGTCGAATCGGATGCTGAAAAGGACCGGATGCGCGCCAAGGGCGAGGCGTATCTGGCTTCGAATGGCGTGACCTATGACAACCCCAACACATTCTGCACTCTGGGGCAGAAGGAAATCCAAAGAAACAGCGCCATTGGCGTTTATTTGAGGGCGAATTGAAAGCCATGTCTGACCTCCGCAAGATCAATATCGACGGACAGGAAATCGAAGTCGATGGCGCGATGACCCTGATCCAGGCTTGTGAACAAGCCGGGGTCGAAGTGCCGCGCTTTTGTTATCACGAGCGTCTGTCGATTGCTGGCAATTGCCGGATGTGCCTGGTCGAGGTCGTCGGCGGGCCGCCGAAACCTGCGGCCTCCTGCGCGATGCAGGTGCGTGACCTGCGTCCGGGGCCTGAAGGGCAACCCCCGGAGGTCAAGACGAACTCGCCCATGGTCAAAAAGGCCCGCGAAGGCGTGATGGAGTTCCTGCTGATCAACCACCCTCTGGATTGCCCGATCTGCGATCAGGGTGGTGAATGCGACCTTCAGGATCAGGCGATGGCTTATGGCATGTCCGGATCCCGTTTCAAGGAAGCAAAGCGGGCAGTCGATGACCTGGATCTTGGCCCGCTTGTGGGCACGGCGATGACCCGCTGCATCAGCTGCACACGCTGCGTGCGCTTCACCACCGAAGTTGCCGGGATAACTCAGATGGGTCAGACCGGTCGCGGTGAGGATGCCGAGATCACCTCGTATCTCAACCAGACGCTGGATTCGAATTTGCAGGGCAACATCATCGATCTGTGCCCGGTTGGGGCGCTGACTTCCAAGCCCTACGCCTTTACCGCGCGTCCGTGGGAATTGACCAAAACCGAAAGCATCGATGTGATGGATGCGTTGGGATCGAACATACGCGTCGATACCAAAGGCCGTGAAGTCATGCGTTTCCTGCCGCGCAACCATGACGGCGTGAACGAGGAATGGATCAGCGACAAGACACGTTTCGTCTGGGATGGCCTGCGCCGTCAGCGTTTGGACAAGCCCTATGTCCGTGAAAATGGCAAGCTGCGCCCGGCCTCATGGTCCGAGGCGCTTACCAGGGCAGCAGAGGCGCTGAAGGGCGCCGAGAAACCTGCCGGTATCGTGGGCGATCTGGCTCCGGTCGAGGCGGCGTTTGCGCTGAAACAGATGATCGAAGGGCAGGGTGGTGTTGTCGAATGCCGTACCGATGGCGCAAAGCTTCCGGCGGGCAATCGCGGCGCTTACGCTGGTACCTCCGCGATTGAAGACATCGACACCACGGAACGCATCCTGCTGATCGGAACCAACCCACGTGACGAAGCGCCTGTCCTGAACGCGCGCATTCGCAAGGCGTGGGCGCATGGGGCCGAAGTCGCTTTGGTCGGTCCTGCGGTGGATCTGACATATGAGTATCACCATGTTGGCGATGATCGAACAGCGCTGCAAAAAGTTGTCGACATGGGCGGAGATGATGAGATCAAGGGCAAACGTTCGTTGGTCATCATCGGGCAGGGCGCTTTGCAGGAAGCGGACGGCGCCGCCGTGCTGGCTGCTGCGCAAGCCATCGCGGCCAATACGGAAAGTGGTCTGATCGTTTTGCACACTGCGGCGTCGCGCGTCGGTGCGATGGATGTGGGTGCCACGAACGAAGGCGGAATGGACGCGATCAGCGCCGCCGACGTGATCTACAACCTTGGTGCGGATGAGGTCGAGATCGGCGAAGGCGCCTTTGTGATCTATCAGGGCAGCCATGGTGACCGGGGCGCACACCGCGCCGATGTGATACTGCCAGGCGCGGCCTATACCGAGGAAAACGGCGTGTTCGTAAACACCGAAGGTCGTCCTCAGCTGGCGATGCGGGCCGGTTTTGCGCCGGGTGAGGCGAAGGAGAACTGGGCCATCCTGCGCGCCTTGTCGGCCGAACTGGGCGCAACACTGCCCTTCGACTCTCTGGCACAGTTGCGCACGGCCTTGATCGAGGCGGTTCCGCATCTGGCCCGCATCGACGAAGTGATCGAGAACGAAGTGAAAGCTCTCGACGCCGGTGCTCTGGGCAACGCAACTTTCCGCTATGCGATCAAGGATTTCTACCTGACCAACCCGATCGCACGGGCGTCACAGCTGATGGCCGAGTTGTCGGCACAGGCGCAGGCCCGCAAATCCGAGAAGATCGCGGCGGAATGACCCAGACCTGTTTCATATCGCAGGCAAAAGCGGCTGCCGGGTGGCAGTTCGCCGCGCCAGATTTGCATGTGAAACCGAATATTAAGGGTGGCGCAATGGCGGCAGATGCTGTTTACACCAACGCGCCGACCCAGCCGCAATTTGCGCAGGCTTCTGGCCTTTGCATCGCGCGCGGAAAACGGAATACCCACGGTGTGAGGACCAATGGCTGAATTCTTTAACACCCCAGGCGGAATAGCCATCATCATTCTGGCGCAAGTGCTTGCCGTTGTTGCCTTTGTGATGATTTCACTGTTGTTCCTTGTTTACGGGGACCGCAAGATCTGGGCTGCTGTCCAGATGCGCCGCGGCCCCAACGTGGTGGGCGTCTATGGCCTGCTGCAATCGGTGGCGGATGCCCTGAAATATGTGGTGAAAGAGGTCGTCATTCCTGCGGGCGCCGACCGGACGGTCTTTATCCTCGCACCGCTGACATCCTTCGTTCTGGCCATGATCGCCTGGGCGGTGATCCCGTTCAACGATGGATGGGTTCTGTCGGATATCAACGTGGCCATCCTCTATGTATTCGCCGTGTCCTCGCTCGAGGTTTATGGCGTGATCATGGGCGGTTGGGCGTCGAACTCAAAGTACCCGTTCCTGGGCTCGCTGCGCTCGGCCGCGCAGATGATTTCCTACGAGGTTTCGATCGGCCTGATCATCATCGGTGTGATCATCTCGACCGGCTCGATGAATTTTGGTGACATCGTGCGTGCTCAGGACGGCTCGTTCGGGTTCTTCAGCTGGTACTGGCTGCCGCATTTCCCGATGGTGTTCCTGTTCTTCATCTCGGCCCTGGCCGAAACCAACCGCCCGCCCTTCGACCTGCCCGAGGCGGAATCTGAACTGGTCGCCGGTTATCAGGTCGAATACTCGGCCACGCCTTTCCTGCTGTTCATGGCAGGCGAATACATCGCGATCTTCCTGATGTGCGCGCTGACCTCTCTGCTGTTCTTCGGCGGCTGGCTTTCGCCGATCCCGGGCCTGCCCGATGGCGTGCTGTGGATGGTCGCCAAGATGGCGTTCTTCTTCTTCATCTTCGCGATGGTCAAGGCGATCACGCCCCGCTACCGCTATGACCAGCTGATGCGGCTGGGTTGGAAAGTGTTCCTGCCATTCTCGCTGGCTTGGGTGGTTTTCGTGGCCTTCGCGGCGAAATTCGACTGGTTCTGGGGCGCATTTGCCCGTTGGAGCGTAGGAGGCTGATATGACTCAAATTGACTATACCCGCGCTGCCAAATACTTCCTTCTGCAAGACTTCTGGGTCGGCATGAAGCTGGGGCTGAAGTATTTCTTCGCGCCCAAGGCCACGGTGAACTATCCGCACGAAAAGGGGCCTCTGTCCCCACGTTTCCGCGGCGAACACGCTCTGCGCCGCTATCCGAATGGTGAAGAACGCTGCATCGCCTGCAAACTCTGCGAGGCGATCTGCCCGGCGCAAGCCATCACCATCGACGCCGAACCGCGCGAAGACGGCAGCCGCCGTACTACGCGGTACGACATCGACATGACCAAGTGCATCTATTGCGGTTTCTGTCAGGAGGCCTGCCCGGTCGATGCCATCGTCGAAGGCCCGAATTTCGAATTCGCAACGGAAACCCGCGAAGAGCTGTTCTATGACAAGCAAAAACTGCTGGACAACGGCGAACGCTGGGAAGCCGAGATCGCCCGCAATCTGGAACTGGACGCGCCTTACCGATGACTGACAGCCCGACAAATCCGTTCGAGCTGATGATGAAGCAGGCTCAGGACATGGCCAAGGCGATGAACCCGGCGATGGAAAGCTTCTCGCCCAAGGGGTTCGAGGCGCTGTGGCCGACCATGCCGAAAGAGGTCATGGAGATGATGTTCGGCAACACCGTCAACAAGGACGGGCTGGATGCCAAGACTCGCCTGTTGCTGACGCTGGCCGGGCTGACCTGTCAGGGCGCTCAGGCGGACTCGGCCGTACGCCAGACTGTGCGCCATGCACTGGAGGCAGGCGCAAAGAAACAAGAGATCGTGGAAACGATCGGTCAGATGTCGGTCTTTGCCGGCATCCCGGCCATGACCCGCGCGCTGGATCTGGCGCAAGAGGTCATGGGCGACAACGAGGATGAGGATCAATGACCGTCTTTGCCTTCTATCTGTTTGCCATCAGCGCCATCACCGGCGGGCTGTTCACGGTGATCAGCCGCCAGCCGGTGCACTCGGTGCTGTGGCTGATCCTGGCGTTTCTATCCTCGGCGGGGCTGTTTGTGCTACTGGGGGCCGAGTTCGTGGCGATGTTGCTGATCATCGTTTACGTGGGCGCGGTCGCGGTTCTGTTCCTGTTCGTCGTTATGATGCTGGACGTGGACTTTGCCGAACTCAAGGCCGAGATGGCGCGCTATATGCCGTTGGCCCTGCTGATCGGTCTGGTCATCCTGATGCAGTTCGTCATGGCCTTCGGGGCCTGGGACAGCGCGCAGGGCGCAGCGGCCAATTTGGCGCAGCCGGTCCCGGCGGACCGTCACAACACCGAGGCGCTTGGCGTCATTCTTTACGATCAATACTTCCTTCTGTTCCAGCTGGCGGGCCTGATCCTGCTGGTGGCCATGATCGGTGCCATCGTGCTGACGCTGCGCCACCGTCAGGACATCAAGCGTCAGGACATCGTCGGCCAGATGATGCGCGACCCGGCCAAGGCAATGGATTTGAAGGACGTGAAACCGGGGCAGGGACTTTGAGACCATGATCGGACTTGAACACTATCTTACGGTCGCGGCGACGCTGTTCGTCATCGGCATCTTCGGTCTCTTCCTGAACCGCAAGAACGTCATCATCCTGCTGATGAGCATCGAACTGATGCTGCTGGCGGTGAATATCAACCTCGTGGCGTTTTCCAGTTTCCTCGGCGATCTGGTCGGGCAGGTCTTCACGCTGTTCGTTCTGACGGTGGCGGCGGCCGAGGCGGCGATCGGGTTGGCCATTCTGGTCTGCTTCTTCCGCAACCGCGGCACCATCGCGGTTGAAGACGTCAATATGATGAAGGGGTAAGGGATCATGGAAACCACAATCCTCTTTGCCCCGCTGGTGGGCGCGCTGATCTGCGGCTTTGGCTGGAAGTTCATCGGTGAAAAGGCCGCGCTGTGGACGGCCACGGGCCTGTTGTTCCTGGCCTGTCTGCTTTCGTGGATCGTCTTCTTCAGCTTTGACGGACAGACCCAGCAGATCGAGATCATGCGCTGGATCGAAAGCGGGTCGCTCTCGACCTCGTGGGCCATTCGTCTGGACCGGCTGACCGCCATCATGCTGATCGTGGTCACCACGGTTTCGGCGCTCGTGCATCTCTACAGCTTTGGCTACATGGATCACGACCCGCAATGGCGCGAAGGCGAAAGCTATAAGCCGCGTTTCTTCGCCTATCTGTCCTTTTTTACCTTCGCCATGCTGATGCTGGTGACGGCGGACAACCTTGTGCAGATGTTCTTTGGCTGGGAAGGCGTGGGGGTCGCATCCTACCTGCTGATCGGCTTCTACTATCGCAAGCCTTCGGCAAATGCGGCGGCGATGAAAGCGTTCATCGTCAACCGTGTGGGCGATTTCGGCTTTGCTCTGGGCATCTTTGCGCTGTTCTTCCTGACCGACAGCATCAACTTCTCGGACATTTTCGCATCGGCACCCGCGCTTGCAGAAGAAAAGCTGCATTTCCTGTGGGGCGAATGGACCGCGGTCGAGGTGATCTGTGTTCTGCTGTTCATCGGTGCGATGGGTAAATCCGCGCAGCTGATCCTGCACACCTGGTTGCCGGACGCGATGGAAGGCCCGACGCCTGTGTCGGCCCTGATCCACGCGGCCACCATGGTGACAGCGGGCGTGTTCCTGGTCTGCCGCATGTCGCCGCTGATGGAGTTCGCGCCGGGCGCGACCGGGTTCATCACCTTCCTTGGGGCCTCGACTGCGTTCTTCGCGGCGACCGTGGGTCTGGTACAGACCGACATCAAGCGCGTCATTGCGTATTCGACCTGTTCCCAGCTGGGATACATGTTCGTGGCCGCGGGCGTCGGCATGTACTCGGCGGCCATGTTCCACCTGTTCACGCACGCTTTCTTCAAGGCGCTGTTGTTCCTTGGCGCGGGGTCGGTGATCCACGCCATGCATCACGAGCAAGAGATGACGGAGTACGGCGGTCTGCGCAAAAAGATCCCCTATACCTTCTGGGCGATGATGATCGGTACGCTGGCCATCACAGGTGTCGGCATTCCGCTTACCACGATCGGTTTTGCTGGGTTCCTGTCGAAAGACGCGATTATCGAAAGCGCCTATGCGGGCGGCACTGGCTATGCTTTCTGGATGCTGGTGATCGCGGCGATGTTCACCTCGTTCTACAGCTGGCGTCTGATCTTCCTGACCTTCTACGGCAAACCGCGTGGGGACAAGCACACCCACGACCACGCACATGAAAGCCCGATGACCATGTTGGTGCCTTTGGGCGTGTTGTCACTGGGTGCGGTGTTTGCCGGAATGATCTGGTATGGCAATTTCTTCGGCCATGCGGACAAGGTCGGCAAGTTCTACGGTATTCCGGTGGCAGAAGCGTCAGAACATGCCGAGGCCGGTGATCATGCTGCGGCGGATGCTTCGCACGGTGAAGACAGCCATGCCGATGAAAGCCACGCGGCTGACAGCCATGCCGACAATGCAGAACATGGCGAGAAAGACACGCATGGCGGTGACCATCATTATGTGTTCGCGGGCAAGCCGGGTGAGGGTGCTCTCTATATGGCACCAGACAACCATGTTCTGGACGACGCGCACGCCGCGCCGAAATGGGTCAAGTTTTCGCCGTTCGCTGCCATGTTGCTTGGCTTTGTGGTCGCGTACTGGTTCTACATCGTGAATACGTCGCTACCGGCACGTCTGGCCGCCAACCAGCGTCCTCTGTACCTGTTCCTGCTGAACAAATGGTACTTTGACGAGATTTACGATGCGATCTTCGTCAAACCCACCGTCGCGCTTGGCCGCTTCCTGTGGAAACGCGGTGACGGCAATACAATCGATGGCTTCCTGAACGGAGTAGCAATGGGCGTCGTTCCCTTCTTCACCCGCCTCGCCGGCAAGGCGCAGACCGGGTACATCTTTACCTATGCCTTCTGGATGGTGCTGGGCATCGCGGCCCTTGTGACCTGGATGTCGATCGGCGGAGGGGCCCACTAATGGACTATATCCTTTCGATCGTCACGTTTATCCCCGCCTTCGCCGCAGGCATTCTGGCCTTGTTCCTACAGGGTGACGATGCAGCGGCACAGCGGAACGCTAAGTGGACTGCTCTGCTGGCCACCACTGTGACCTTCCTGGTTTCCATCGGCATCTATACAGGCTTTGACCCGTCGAACCCCGGCTTCCAGATGGTGGAAGAGGGTGAGTGGCTGATGGGCCTCAAGTACAAGATGGGTGTTGATGGCATCAGTGTTCTGTTCGTCCTGCTGACCACCTTCATCATGCCGCTTACCATCCTGGCCAGCTGGAATGTCACGGATCGCGTCAAGGAATATATGGTTGCCTTCCTGCTGCTGGAAACGCTGATGCTGGGCGTCTTCATGGCGCTTGATCTGGTGCTGTTCTACCTGTTCTTCGAAGCGGGCCTGATCCCGATGTTCCTGATCATCGGGATCTGGGGTGGCAAGGATCGGATCTACGCCAGCTTCAAGTTCTTCCTCTACACCTTCCTTGGCTCGGTCCTAATGCTGGTGGCCATGGTTGCAATGTATGCGGACGCAGGCACCACGGACATTGCCGCGCTGATGACGCACCAGTTCTCGTCCGAGGGCTTCAGCGTGCTGGGCATCTATGTTGTCGGCGGCATGCAGACCCTGATGTTCCTGGCCTTCTTTGCTTCTTTCGCGGTGAAAATGCCGATGTGGCCGGTGCATACCTGGTTGCCGGACGCCCACGTTCAGGCGCCCACGGCGGGCTCGGTCGTACTGGCGGCGATCCTTTTGAAAATGGGCGGCTATGGTTTCCTGCGGTTCAGCCTGCCGATGTTCCCGGTGGGTTCGGCCGTGATGACCGATCTGGTGCTGTGGATGTCTGCCATCGCGGTTGTCTACACCTCGCTGGTGGCGCTGGTGCAGGAGGATATGAAAAAGCTGATCGCGTATTCCTCGGTCGCGCATATGGGCTTTGTGACCATGGGCATCTTTGCTGCGAACCAGCAGGGCATTGACGGAGCGATCTTCCAGATGCTCAGCCACGGGTTCATCTCGGCCGCGCTCTTCCTCTGTGTCGGCGTGATCTATGACCGGATGCACACCCGCGACATCGAGGCTTATGGCGGTCTGGTGATCCGGATGCCTGCATACGCGCTGGTCTTCATGCTGTTTACCATGGCCAATGTCGGCCTGCCGGGTACATCCGGGTTCATCGGCGAATTCCTGACCCTGATGGGCGCGTTCCAGGTCAACACCTGGGTAACGGCGGTGGCCGCGACCGGTGTGATCTTCTCGGCGGCTTATGCGCTGTGGCTCTACCGCCGGGTCGTGTTTGGCGATCTGATCAAGGAAAGCCTCAAGGCGATGACCGACATGAGCACGCGCGAGCGGTTGATCTTCGCCCCGCTGATCGTGATGACCATCCTGCTGGGTGTCTACCCGTCGCTGGTGACCGATGTGATCGGGCAATCCACAGCGGCGCTGATTTCGAACTATGACACGGCTCTGGCCGCGGCTGAGGCTGCGACTCAGACAGCCGCTTCGCATTAAGGGAGCTTTGGAGACATGATCCAGGCTGATCTGACAATTATCCTGCCGGAAATCGTTCTGGCGCTTTATGCGATGGCGGCGCTGCTGGGGGCTGTCTATACGACAAAGGACGGGCTGGCGCCTCTGCTGGTCTGGACCACGGCAGGTCTTATGGCCCTTCTGGCAATCTGGATTGCAACTCAGGGTGAGGGTACAAACGTCGCCTTCAACGGCATGTTCGTCGATGACGGCTTTGCCCGCTTTGCCAAGGTTGCCATCCTGCTGTCGGCGGGTGCCGTTCTGGTCATGAGCCAGGAATACATGGCGCGCCGTGATCTGCTGCGATTTGAATATCCTTTGCTGGTGGCACTGGCCGCCGTGGGGATGATGATGATGGTCAGCGCAGGCGATCTGATGTCGCTTTACATGGGGCTCGAGCTGCAATCGCTGTCGCTCTATGTCGTGGCTGCTCTGCGTCGTGACAGCGCGAAATCGACCGAGGCAGGTCTGAAGTATTTCGTGCTGGGTGCGCTGAGCTCGGGGCTGCTGCTTTATGGCGCCTCGCTGGTCTATGGCTTCACCGGCACAACGTTGTTCTCGGGCATCATCCAGACAGTTCACCATGGCGATGTTTCGTTGGGGCTGCTGTTTGGTCTGATCTTCCTGATCTCGGGTCTGGCCTTCAAGGTCTCGGCCGTTCCGTTCCATATGTGGACGCCGGACGTTTACGAGGGGTCTCCCACGCCGATTACGGCCTTCTTTGCGACCGCGCCCAAGGTTGCGGCGATGGCGTTGTTCGCGCGCCTGTTGCATGACGCGTTCGGCGGTGTTGTCGAAGACTGGCAGCAAGTGATTGTCCTGCTGTCCGTATTGTCGATGTTGCTGGGGGCCGTGGCCGCGATCGGGCAGCGCGACATCAAGCGTCTGATGGCGTTTTCGTCGATTGCCCATATGGGCTATGCGCTGATTGGCCTTGCCGCCGGTACCGAGCTGGGTATCAAGGCGATGCTGATGTATCTGGCCATCTACGTGACCATGAATATCGGCACCTTCGCCTTCATTCTGATGATGGAGCGTGACGGCAAACCCATCACCGACATTGACGCTCTGCGGCAATACTCCAAGCGTGATCCGGGCAAGGCGCTGGCGGTGCTGATCCTGATGTTCAGCCTTGCGGGCGTGCCTCCGATGCTTGGTTTCTTTGCGAAATTCGGCGTCTGGCAGGCGGGCGTCAGTGCGGGTCTGACCGGTCTGGTCGTCGTCTCGGCCATCGCTTCGGTCATCGGTGCCTTCTATTACCTGCGGATCGTGTTCTACATGTATTTCGGGGCCGAGAACGAAGAGCCGATCGAAACCCGGTCGACCCCTGTTCTGTGGGTGGCATTGATGGGGTCTGCGGCCCTGATGCTGGTCGGTATCTTCTATCAGTTCGGCGTCGAGGGCGCGGCAGCAGCCGCGGCGGCCACGCTTGTCAACTGATCGTTTTGCACAACCGGAAAGAGGGGCTCGGTTGCGCGACCGAGCCTTTTTGATATGACAAAATGGCCCCAAGGCTATGGCCTGCACGAGGTGCAGGAAGTCGACAGCACGCTGAATGAAGCGGCGCGGATTGCTCCGAATGCGCGTGGTCCCGTCTGGATCATGGCGCATCACCAGACGGCGGCGCGCGGGCGGCGCGGACGAAGCTGGGCCAACCCGATGGGCAACCTGGCGGCGACCTTGCTGATGCGTCCTCAGGGCGCGCCGGAACAGGCGGCTTTGCGCAGTTTCGTGGCGGCGCTGGCCCTTTTTGACGCGTGCGTCGCCGTTACCGGGCGGGCTGCCGGACTGTCGCTGAAATGGCCCAATGACGTGCTGCTGAACGGCGGCAAGCTTGCCGGTATCCTGCTGGAAAGCACGGGGCAGGGGCATGGCGTGGGGCATCTGTCCATCGGCATCGGAGTGAATCTGGCCAATGCCCCGGATGCCGACGCGGTAGAGCCCGGTGCGGTTCGTCCCGTCTCACTTCTTTCGGAAACCGGGGCACATGTCTCGCCCGAGGATTTTCTGACCGAACTGGCCGCGGCCTACGCCGCGTATGAAACCCAGTTCGTCACCTATGGGTTCGAACCGATCCGCACCGCCTGGCTGTCCCGCGCGGCCCGGTTGGGCGAGGTCATCACCGCGCGGACCGGTACGTCAGAAACGGTTGGAACCTTCGAAACGGTGGACGCAAGCGGTAACCTTGTCTTAAACACCGCCAAAGGCCGCGTGAGCATTCCTGCGGCGGATGTCTATTTCTGAGAGGGGCGCGGATGCTTCTGGCCATCGATTGCGGCAATACCAATACCGTCTTTTCGATCTGGGACGGTGAGGAGTTTTTGTGTACCCTGCGCACCTCGACCCACCATGCGCGCACGGCAGACGCTTATTTCACCTGGTATTCGACGCTGGTGAAGCATTACGGGATCGAGGCGGACATCACCGATGTGATCATCGCCTCGACCGTTCCGCGCGTCGTGTTCAACCTGCGTATCTTCGCCGATCGTTTTTTTGGTTGCAGACCATTGGTTGTGGGCAAGCCCGATTGCCTGTTGCCTGTCCCGCCGCGTGTGGATGAAGGCACGGTGCCTGGCCCGGATCGACTGGCCAATGCCGTGGGCGCTTTTGACCGCCATGGTGGCAATGTGGTTGTCGTGGATTTCGGAACCGCAACGAATTTCGACGTTGTCGCCGCCGACGGCGCATATGTGGGGGGCATTATCGCCCCCGGTGTGAACCTGAGCCTTGAGGCCCTGCATCAGGGCGCCGCGGCGCTGCCGCATATCGATGTCTCCCGACCTGACAAGGTGATCGGTACGAATACGGTTGGTTGTATTCAATCGGGCGTGTATTGGGGATATTCCGGTTTGATCGAGGGGCTGATCGCCCGGATCAAGGCTGAATATGGAATGCCGATGAAAGTCGTTGGAACCGGAGGGCTGGCCCCCTTGTTCGATCAGGCCGACGTGGGGTTCGACGCAATCGAGGATGATCTGACGATGCACGGCCTGACCGTGATCCATCGCTACAACAAGGATAATGGCTCCGTATGAGCAGTGAAAGATTGATCTACCTGCCGCTGGGTGGCGCGGGCGAAATTGGCATGAACGCCTATGTGTACGGCTACGGTGAACCGGGAAAGGAACGCCTGATCCTTGTGGATCTGGGCGTCACTTTTCCCGATATGGACACAACGCCGGGCGTTGACCTTATCTTTGCCGATATCTCATGGCTGAAAGAGCGTGCCGACCGACTGGATGGTGTTTTCATCACGCACGCCCATGAAGACCATGTCGGTGCCGTGGCCCATTGTTATGAAGCTTTGGGCGCGCCGGTCTATGCGCGCGCCTTCACGGCCAATATCGCGCGCCGCAAGATGGAAGAACACGCACACCCGACCGAGGCGGTCACGACCGTTTCCGCCTGGCCTGAACAGGTGTCCGTCGGGCCGTTCACGGTTGGTTTCCTTCCGGTTTCGCACTCGATTCCCGAAAGTGCCGCATTGGTCATCGACACCCCCGCAGGGCGTGTCGTGCATTCGGGCGACTTCAAGCTGGATGCTGCTCCGGTCGTTGGAGAGGCTTTTGACCCTGACCTGTGGGCCGAGGTCGCCAAGCCCGGCATCAAGGCGCTGGTCTGTGACAGTACGAATGTGTTTTCGACCCATCCGGGGCGTTCGGAATCCGAAGTTGGCCCCGAGATTGTCAAGCTGGTCGAAGGCGCGGAAGGTATGGTCGTGGCGACCACTTTTGCGTCAAACGTCGCGCGGGTCAAAACGCTGGCCGAGGCGGGTGCGCGGGCCGGGCGTTCCGTCGTCCTGCTGGGGCGCGCGATGCGTCGGATGATCGAAGCCGCGACCGAAACCGGTATTCTTGCGGATTTTCCCAAGGTGATCAGCGCCGAAGAGGCTCTGGACCTTCCGCGCCAGAACCTGATGCTGATCGTGACCGGCAGCCAGGGGGAACGACGGGCCGCAAGCGCCCAACTGGCCCGTGGCAAGTACCGTGGTCTGGAGCTGGCCGAGGGCGATCTGTTCCTGTTTTCCTCGAAAACCATTCCCGGGAACGAGCGGGGCGTGATCTTTATCATGAACCAGCTCAGCGAAAAGGGCGTGGATGTCGTCGATGACAGTTCGGGCCTCTATCATGTCTCGGGCCATGCGAACCGGCCGGACCTCGAGAAAGTGCACGCACTGACCGATCCGCAATTCGTGATCCCGATGCATGGCGAACACCGGCACCTGCGCGAGCATGTCAAACTGGCAGAGCAGGGCGGCAGAACCGGAGTGCTGGCAGTGAACGGCACCATGCTGGATCTCAGCGGCAATGCGCCTGTTGTCGTTGATTATGTTGAAACCGGTCGCACATATCTGGACGGCACCGTTAAGATCGGCGCCCTTGACGGCGTGGTGCGGGATCGTATCCGCATGGCTTTGAACGGCCATGTTACGGTGACGGTGGTTCTGGACGAAGAAGACGAACCGCTGGGCGAGCCGTGGTGCGATACCATGGGGCTGCCCGAAACCGGCACGTCCCGTGCCGCGTTGGTCGAAGTTCTGGAAGAGGACCTGAACCAGTTCCTGATGCGGGCCGCCGCCAAGACCCTGCGCGATGACGACAAGCTGGAAGAAGAAATGCGCCGCATCGTGCGGCAGACAGCCAAAGCCGAAATTGGCAAAAAGCCCGAAGTGACGGTGGTGGTCAGCCGGATGCGGTGAAACCGATCCGTCAGTCGTGGGTTGGCATCGGATAGCCCCTGAGACGCAGGAACAGGTTGGCTTCTTCGTTGTTTTTGTAGAATGGAACCGACGATGGCGGCTCGGGGGACGTAACCCGGGCCGCTATTTCCGCCAGAACGACCTCGGTGATAAACGGCAGATCCAGATCCCGTGCCCGATCCAGTGGCACCCATTGCAGGTGCGACAGCTCATCCGAGGCGTGACTGAAATCATCCACATCACCTTGCAGAGCGTCGGCGTCGACCAGAAAGAACCGCGCATCAAACCGGCGGGGCCGGCCAGGCGGAGTTACCGCGCGAAAGACGAACTGAAGCGCAGCGGCAGTTGGCAGGTAACCCAACGCGGCAAAGCTCTGCCAATCGTCAGATACATGACCGGGCCATGTGCCCGGCTGGCCAAGAACAAGACCGGTTTCTTCCCAAAGCTCGCGTATGGCGGCCGCGGCGAGGGCGCGTTGAGTCCCCGGCTCGGCCTGTTCGCCCAAACGTTCAAAGCACAGATCCGGCAAATCCGTTGCCAATGGAACATCCGCGTCAGCCGGATCAACCGCGCCACCGGGAAAGACGAACTTGTTCGGCATGAAGGCCGCTTTGGACCCGCGCTGCCCCATAAGGATCGAGGGGTTTGTCCATCTGTCCCGCAGCACGATAACCGTCGCTGCGTCCCGGATGGCTGTTTTGTCGGGTGTCATGTCCAAACTGGTCAACTGGGTCGGGTCACGCGGTTTTTCCAAAGCCATGCATGCGGCGTGCCCACTGATACGCCACCACCGCACCTTTCAGGCGTGGCAACAGGTACAGGGACAGGGCAACGCAGGCGACGGAAAAGCCGATGGCCATGGTCCACGGATCGGGCCGCCAATGCACATAGGACACGTGCAGAGCTGGCGCCAGCAGGTGGCCGACCAGTAGGATTGTCAGGTAGGCGGGCCCATCATCTGCGCGATGGTGAAACAACTCCTGCCCGCAGTTCGAGCAGGAGTCATTGACCTTGAGATAGCTGTGCAACAGCTTGCCTTCCCCGCAGTTGGGGCATTTGCAGCGAAACCCCTTGACCAGGGCGGGCCATGTCTCACGCTCATCTTCAGAGGTCGTTTCGATCGTCTGATCCGTCATAATGTAACTCGCGCAGTAATCTTTTGCGGATAATGGGCCTGATCGTGAAAATTTAAAAGGGGGGTGCGTCGCTTTGCAACGTCTGCCCGACACGTCGGCATGGGGCGACCCCGAACCTTTCAAAAATAAATTCGATTTCAGCGACGGATATCCTGGCGCCGCCCGTTTGAATGGGTATGAGCGGCGGCACTCGGGCCGCGTCAACAAAAGGAAACGGAAATGAAAAACGTTACATTCATCTCGGCCATTGTTATGTCGGCTGTTGCGATTACCGGTACTTCTGTTCTGGCCGCTGGCCCGGGTGGCCGCGAGCCGGTGTCCTTTCAGGAACTGGACGCCGATGGCGATGGTCAGGTGACGCAACAAGAGATGGAGGCGCATCGCACCGCTCGTTTCACCGAGGCGGACACCAATGGGGATGGAATGCTGAGCCAGGAAGAAATGCAGGCTGCCGCCCAGAAGAAAGCCAGCGATCGGGTTGCCAGGATGTTCGAAAACAACGACGCGAACAAAGATGGCTTCCTCAGCCAGGATGAGTTGCCGAAACCGCGCCGGGCTGACAAGATGTTTGATCGGATGGATGCGGACAACAGTGGCGGAATCTCGGAACAGGAATTTGCCGATGCCAAAGATCGGATGGGACGGCACCATAAGAAAAAGCATCAAAAATCGAATGCAAGCGATAACTGATGCAGGATGGAGGACCTGACCTCCCACCCACAAGATGTTCGCGGTGCGGGTTGCACCGCGAACACACTCAGCGACGATGCGTTGCTGAGGCAATTCGCCGACGGCGAGGCGGGGGCGGCACGGATCCTGACCGATCGTTTGGGGCCTCGCTGTTACTCGGTTGCTTTGCGCATGTTGGGCAATCGGGCCGAGGCGGAAGACGTGACGCAGGATGCGATGATGCGGTTGTGGCAGATGGCGCCGAATTGGGTTTCGGGTCAGGCCAAGGTATCGACCTGGCTGTATCGGGTGACGCTGAACCTGTGCGTGGACATCAGGCGCAAGAAGACACCCGACAGGTTGTCGGACGTTCCCGAACCCGAAGATGGCAAGGCCAGCGTTGTTGACCGCATGCAGGACGAGGCGCGCAAGGATGCCCTGCAGTCGGCTTTGGCTGAGCTGCCCGAGCGGCAGCGACAAGCGGTCGTGCTGCGCCATATTGAAGAGCTGCCCAACCCCGAGATTGCCGGGATAATGGGCATTTCGGTAGAAGCAGTTGAAAGCCTGACCGCAAGAGGCAAGCGCAGCCTGACCGCGATCTTGGCCGGACGACGCGAAGAACTGGGGTATGACAATGGCGGATGAAGACCTGGAACTGGATCACTTGTTTGCACAGGCACAGCGGCAGCGACCAGCACTGCCAGACGATCTTGCCGTGCGCATCCAGACGGATGCTGAAACTGTTCGCCTCGGTCGCCTTGCGCCCGCACCGCAGCCGATGCCTTCGATATGGAACAGGTTGATAAGCAATGTAGGAGGATGGCAGGGCCTTGGCGGGCTTGTCGCCGCAAGCGCTGCCGGGGTCTGGATCGGGTTTTCCGCACCGGGCTTTCTGCCGGACCCGGCCAACCTGTTGACGTCAGAGGAGACACCCTTCCTCGTCGCGGACCTTGGATTTGACTCGAGTTTTCTGGAGAGCACGGAATGAACGCTGATCCCAAGCCCAAACGCAGGTGGGTGCCTGTCGTCCTGGCCCTGTCACTGGCGCTGAACCTGCTGGTTGTCGGTGTCGCTGTGGGCACCGTATTGCGCCTGAGAGGTGGGGATCATGCCAAATCACCGCCCGGCTTCGGCCCCACGTTGTACCGGGCCCTGCCCAAGGATGATCGAAAGGCGATGCGAGGCGAGCTGACGGGCCTGCACAAAAAGGGATCCAAGGGTCGTGCTCAGGATTTTGAAGCGCTCAGTCAGGCGTTGCGTGCAACGCCCTTTGACCCGGTGGCCGTTCAGGTTCTGTTGCAACAACAAGCACAGGCCACCGCCGATTTGCAGCAGGCCTTGCAAACGCAATGGCTGGCACGTGTGACCGCCATGAGTGATGATGAGCGGCAGGCCTATGCAGACCGATTGCAGGAGGTCGTCAAACGCGGGCCGCATGGGCACAAGAAAAGAGACTGAACAGATCAGGCGGCACTTTGCCTGATACTCACCTGATTGCGCCCTGCCTTCTTCGCAGCATACAGCGCTTTGTCCGCGGATTTGATAAGGTTTTCCACGCTTTCAGCCGCACAGTCTTGCCGGGCGAAACCGACCTGAGACAACTTCAACCCGATACTGACCGTCACATCAACTTGTGCCCCATGGTCCGGCAACAGGAACGGGGACTGACAGATGCTGTCACAAACGGTTTCGGCTAGGTTCAACGCCTGTTTGGGCGACACATCCGGTACCCCGATCATGAACTCTTCACCGCCGATGCGAGCGACAAAGCCACGGGATCCCAAGGCATTTTGCATTCGTTCCGCCGCTTGCGTCAAAACGTAATCGCCGCTTGCATGGCCATGGCCATCATTGATTGCCTTGAAGTGATCCAGATCGGCCAGCATGATGGCAAAACTGCGCCCCGTTCTGGCGGATTGGCGCGCGATCTGATCCAGCGCGCGCATGGCGTAGCGGCGATTGTGCAGCCCGGTCAACGGGTCGATCCAGGATTCCGCGATACCCCTTTTGAGAGAGACCCGCATCTGATCCAGCCGCGCCTTGCGGGCAATCTGGTTTTCAAGCCGCAGCAGGATCTCCTGCGCGCAGAACCCGCCGAGACAGACGGCATCGGCCCCTCGGTCCAGAGCTTCCGAAGCTTGTCCGGCGTCTTCGTCTTTCAGCACCCCGATCAAAACTGTGTGCCGGGTCACGCCGCGTGATCTCAGGTCGGCAAGGATATTCAGACCTGCCGGGTTCGAGCCCAGTTCAACCACGATCGCATCAGGAACAGAGCCGGACAAAACACCTCGCAGGTTTGACTGAAGATGCCAGTTCAAATCAAATTGACGTTGATCTTCCAGGGCCTTTTGCCAAAGCGTGCCGTTTCGGGCCGTGTGGGTCAGAATATCAACCCGCGCCGCTTTGAACGGTCTGATTACCGGTTGGGCCGGCTCTGCGAAGCCAATCGGTTGCGATCCGTTGCTGACCTGCAAATCCTGAGTGGCCGCACGGGCACGCAGAAGGCTGCGAATCCGCGCCAACAACAAAGTGTCTTTGAACGGGTGCGTCAGAACATCATCCAGCCCGTCCTTCAACGCCCGCAGCCGGGCGTCCCGGTCATTTTGCGCGGCAATCACCACGACCGGAACGTCGTCAAGGCCGGGTTCCTTCGCGATCGCCTTCTTCACATCCGCAGCCGTTCCGTCCGGCAACGTCTGGGCCGTCAGAACCAGATCCGGTTGCGTACGCCGCACGAGTCCGGGCAACCCTTCAAGCTTTTCGCCCTGCACCACGTGATACCAGGCCGCCGTCAGCTGTACCTTCAGCATGATGCGATTGGTCGATACCCCGTCGAGGACAAGGATGGTTCCCTGCACAGACATAGTTGTTCACCGTTGATTGCATGCGTGAACAAAGTGTTTATGACTCTGGTTAACAAACCCTTTCCAAGACCGGATCTGACCCAAGTTTATGCCGATATCCTCTGATTCCGCCGAAACTCTTGCGCTGACGGCCCTGGCCTGGCTGGTCAGAAATGACGAGCTTTTGCCTGTTTTTCTGGGCTCTACGGGCGCATCGATCGAGGATGTGCGCGATCGGGCAAGCGATACCGAGTTTCTGGCATCGGTTCTTGATTTTCTGGTGCTTGACGATTCGTGGGTCATGGCGTTTTGTGACGCCAATTCACTCGCCTATGATCTTCCCGCCCAGGCAAGGGCGGTATTGTCCGGCGGCGCTGAGATACACTGGACATAACCATATTTTCCGCAGGAGCACCGGATGCCGATAGATGCGATCATCTTTGACAAAGATGGCACGCTGTTTGACTTTGCCAATACGTGGGGAGGGTTCGGACGCTCGATGCTGTTGCGCCTGTCCAACGGGGACGAAGATCGCGCGACCAAGCTTGGCCGTGTCATCGGATATGATTTCGAGCAAGGGAAATATACCGAAGACAGTATTGTAATCGCCGCCACGGTCGAGGAAATCGCAGAAGTTCTGATTGCCCATGTCGATGGCGTAACCTTGCAGGAGATCATTGATTTGATGAACTCCGAGGCCGCCTCGGCCCCGCAGGTGCCCGCCGTGCCATTGGTTCCTTTCCTGGAAGGTCTGCAAAATTCCGGAATCAAGCTGGGCGTTGCGACGAATGACAGTGAACATCCCGCTTTGCAGCATCTCGAATCTGTCGGAATAAGGGGGCATTTCGATTTCGTCGCCGGGTATGACAGTGGTCACGGGTTCAAGCCGGGACCGGGCCAGTTGCTGGCCTTTGCCGCCCATATCGGGGTCGAGCCATCTCGTATAGCGATGGTGGGTGACAGTCTTCATGACTTGCAGGCCGGGCGTGCGGCGGGGATGACCACGATCGGTGTTTTGACCGGTTTGGCCGAGGCGGATGCATTGGCTCCGATGGCGGATGTGATTTTGCCGGATATCGGACATATTCCCGAATGGTTGGCCAAAATCTGATTTTCAAATCCGAGATTCGACAAAACGGGATGAAAAACCGACATATTCTGTCGCAGACGGAGCGGCCATAGGCGTCTCTTCAGGGCTTGCTTTACGAAAGCAAGAACAGGAGGCACCGATGGCCGAGACCAAGACACGCAAGCGCCGCGGAGGAGGGCGCGCAGGGGCGGCTGCGCGCAGGGGCAGTGCAGCGATTGACCAGATGCCTTGGGATCCGCCGGTCAACATCGATCGACCCACAGAACCTTTGGATCAGGCCGGCATCGAAGCGATCCATGAAGGGGCGATGCGCATCCTCGAAGAGATCGGGATCGAGTTTTACAACGAAGAGGCAATAGGCATCCTGCGCGAGGCGGGTTGCACCATCGACGGCGACAATGTCCGCATGGGGCGGGACTTTGTCATGGAGATGATCGCCAAGGCTCCCAGCCGTTTTTCGATCACCCCTCGCAATCCGGATCGCAAGATCGAAATCGGCGGGAAGAACATCCTGTTCGGCAACGTCTCTTCCCCACCGAATTACTGGGACATGGAGATCGGGAAAAAAGTACCGGGCAATCGTGAGATGTGCCGGAACCTTCTGAAGCTGACGCAATACTTCAACTGCATCCATTTCGCCGGCGGATACCCGGTCGAGCCGGTCGATATCCACGCCAGCGTGCGCCATCTGGACGTGCTGTACGACAAGCTGACCCTGACCGACAAGGCGATGCACGCCTATTCGCTGGGCAAGGAACGCGTCGAAGATGTCATGGAGATGGTGCGCATCGCAGGCGGTTTGAGTCACGAGGAGTTCGAAGCCGCGCCGCGGATGTATACCAATATCAACTCGACCTCGCCGCTGAAACACGATCACCCGATGATCGACGGGTGTCTGCGCCTGGCGCGGCGTGGTCAGGCGATTGTTGTCACGCCCTTTACGCTGGCGGGTGCGATGGCCCCCGTTACCATGGCGGGTGCCGTGGCGCAGTCCTTGGCCGAGGCGCTGTGTGCCATTGCGCTGTTCCAATACGTGCGCCCCGGTATTCCCTGTGTGATCGGTACATTCACGTCGAATGTGGATATGAAATCCGGCGCGCCGGCCTTTGGAACACCGGAATATATGCGTTCGACCCAGATGACCGGCCAGATGGCGCGGTTCTATGGTTTGCCCATGCGGTCTTCGGGTGTTTGTGCGGCAAATGTGCCGGACGGGCAGTCGGTGTGGGAGACTTCGAACTCGCTTTGGGCCGCCGTGCAATCGGGCACCAATATGGTCTACCACGCAGCCGGTTGGCTTGAGGGCGGTCTGATCGCCAGCCCGGAAAAGTTCATCATGGACTGCGAAATCCTACAGCAAATTCAACGCTATATGAACCCCGAGTTGACCGCCACAGGGCCGGACGAGATTGCCCTGGATGCGATCAGGGCAGTCGGCAATGACGGCCATTTCTTCGGCATTCAGCATACGCAGGATCGCTATACCACGGCGTTCTATCAACCCTTCCTGAGTGACTGGAAAAACTATGAAGGATGGGAGGTCGCCGGCGGTATCTGGACCGCAGAACGCGCGCATCACATGTTCAAGGAGATCATCTCAAGCTTTGAAGCCCCCCCGATGGATGAAGGTATTCGCGAGGAACTGGCCGCTTTTGTCGAACGCCGCAAAGCGGAAGGCGGCGCGCCCACGGATTTCTGACCGGACGGGTGGTATCGAGTTGATACTCGGTTGAATTCGCTACAACTCAGGGTGGATTTTGGCTATTTGTTAAGGTTTTTCCGGCCACAGTGCACAGGACACAAATCTGGGGCATCTGATGCATGGTCTGATCAATCGGGCGATACAGTCCTTTGTCTGTGCGACCTACGGGCGATCCTGCTGGTTGCGCGTGACCGACGCCGCGCGGCTGGGGTTTGTCGAGTTTGAAGCCATGCTCGTCTATGACGATGACATGACGTCCAAGGTAATGGAGGCGCTGAGCGCCGACCTCGACCGGCCGCAAGCCGAAGTCTTTGAGGACTTGGGAACGTATCTCGTGTCTCACCCGAATATGGAAGGGCTGCGCCGCCTTCTCAGGTTTGGCGGCGTCAGCTATGTCGAGTTTCTTCATTCGCTCGACGATCTGGCGGACCGCGTACGGCTGGCGGTGTCTGATTTGACCCTGCCGACCTTGGAACTGAGAGAGCTGTCAGCCACGGAATTTCAACTGAGTTGTTCCCCGGGCCTGCCCGGGTACTCCAATGTCATGGTTGGGGTCCTGCGCGCAATGGCGGATGACTATGGTGCGCTGGTGATGCTGTCACACGAGGGGCAGCAGCAAGGGAGTGACGTCATTTCCATCATGTTGGTTGAAAGCGCATTTGCTGAGGGGCGGCATTTTGATCTGGGGGCTCGGAACGGATGACAGATACCCAAGAACTGGCTGGTCTGCTGGAAACGCTTTGCCCGATGTTCCTGTTGGTGGACCAAAACGGGCATATTCAACAAGCAGGTCCGACCCTGCAAAAGTTGCGACCAGAATTGCCGCTGGTGGGGCAGGGTTTTCTGGATGTATTTGAACTTATCCGCCCCAGAACGATCACAACCGTTCCCGCCCTGATGTCAATGGCGGGGGCGAAGCTGCATCTGAGGTTCCATGATGAACCCCGTACAATCCTCAAAGGCTTGGTCGCTCCTTTGCCGCATTCAGGTGGTGCGGTCATCAATCTGTCATTTGGTATCTCGATTTTGGATGCGGTACGGGACTATGCGCTGACTAGTGCTGATTTCTCGGGCACGGATCTGGCGATCGAGCTGTTGTATCTGGTCGAAGCCAAATCCGCCGCGATGGAGGCATCCCGCTCTCTCAACCTTCGGCTTCAGGGTGCGATGCTTGCCGCCGAAGAGCAGGCCTATACCGACACGTTGACCGGACTGAAGAACCGCAGGGCAATGGATCACTTGCTCGAGCATTTGATCTCGGGAAATTCCACCTTCGCGCTCATGCATCTGGATCTGGATTTTTTCAAAGCCGTGAATGACAAGCTGGGTCATGCGGCTGGTGATTTCGTCTTGCAGCAGGCCGCCCGCATCATGCAGGAGGAAACACGAAGCAACGACACTGTGGCCCGGGTCGGCGGGGATGAATTCGTTATTGTTTTCAAAGATCTGACGCGGGAAGATACTCTGGCCTGCATTGCTGGGCGCCTGATATCAAGGTTGAATGAACCGATGACGTTTCAGAATCAAAGCTGTACGATCTCGGCCAGTATTGGCACCGCCTTGTCCACGCAGTTCGACTGCCCCAACGCCGCCGACATTCTTCACGCAGCAGATTTGGCCCTTTATCAGGCCAAACGTGACGGCCGGTCATGCCATCGCATGTATTCAGCGTTGAGCAAGGCGCAAACCTGAATTCGCCCGGGAAACACGATGGGCAACGCATCGGGGCTTCAGGCTGAATCGAATGCCTCATTTATCTTCTTGGCTATCTGTTGCCGGATCGGAGGCAACTCTCCCACCACCGGCAGGACCACGCCTGAAAACCCCGCGCGATCCAGCTCTTGCGGGACGTCTTCCTGCACGTGCCCTCCGGCACAGGCAAAGAACGGAAGGCACAGCGCCTGATCTTCGGTGCCGTTGGCAGCGTCAGATATGGAAGGTGGCTCTTCGACGAAACCGACGCGAACAGATTTGAAAGCCACCAATCCCGCAAGCTGTTTCGCAAACTGCAACGCCACGGACGACGGGTTCCGGCTGCGCCCGGAACCATGCGCGGCAATGACCAGATCGGTGGACCGAGCGGCCCAGTGTTTGTCGGACAATTCCGATTGCAGGGCCTCTGCGGTCAGGGCCGGCAGGTCCGGGTCAATTCCAAGCGGGTCCAAAATCTTTGCCGGATGGTGCCCAAGCCGTTTGGGTAACGCGCTGGTGACAAACCACCCCTTTGCCATGAAAAGTGGATAGATGACCGAATTGTCGGGCGCGCGGTCCAGCTTCGCCTCCAACGCGCCCGGCGCGGCCAGAGTGGCCGAATGCACCGCCACATGCTGGGTCAGCGCGTTGACCTTGGCTGCGAATGCAGCAAGTGCAGCTTCGGCCGGTTCCGGGTCAGACGGTTGGCCATGAGCGACGATAATTGCATGTGACATTCGGATCTCCTGCTGCGTTGCGCGATAGGTGTTTCACGTCGACCTGAAGTCAACACCACAGTTAGCCCAGAAGTGTCAGCCATAGCCAGACGGTCAGAATGGACGAGGCTGTTCCGATAAGCACGGCCGACGCTGCGACCCGTTTTGCGCGACCATACATATTGGCGAAAATATAGGCGTTGAAACCCGGAGCCATGGCGGCATTCAATACGCCCGACCGAAACAGATCCTGCGGCAGGCCCACGGATTTGCCGAACATCCACACCAGGCTGGGATGCAGCATCAACGAGATACAGCAAACATATGCGATGGTGCGCAGGTCGCCTTCGGGCTTGTATTTGACCAGCACTCCGCCCAAGGCAAACAACGCCCCGGGCAGGGCAGCACGGGTGATCAACCCCAGCGCTTCGTCGACCACGGCAGGGATCGCCAGACCGGATAGGTTGACCAGAAACCCAAGGGCGATACCAAGGATCAGCGCGTTCTTGAACATTGCGGACAAAACAGACCGTGCCATGCGGATGCCTCCATGACCGCGATTTCGCACGACCTCCATCACCGTGATCCCGACGCCGTAACAAAACGGAGAATGGAAGGCGATGATCGCGTAGTTGCCCGTCAGGTTCTCGGGCCCATATGCGCGTTCGGTAATCGGCAGGCCCAAGAGGACAGAGTTCGAGAACAGGCAACAAAACCCGATGGCGACGCAATCTTCCCAATCGCGCCCGAAAATGATGCGTGCGCCGAACAGGCCTGCTGTGAAACACAGGGCGGCAGCGGAATAGAAACTGGCCAAAAGCCGGGGGTCGAAACTGGCGCTGAGGTCCAGATGCGCAATGGCCAGGAACAAAAGGCAGGGAATCGCAAAGCCTTGGGTGAACTTCATCAGCCCATCGACATGCGCTTCTTTGAAGTACCCCGTGCGGGTTGCCGTATACCCGGCCCCGATTACAAGGAAAACCGGAAGAATGACGTCGATCAGGCTTTGCAGCATGTGGCCCCCGTGCGACGGGCCTGCTGCGATATCATGCGGGCGACGGGCAGCGGCCTACTGCGACTGATGGATCACCATCCCGTCGAAGGCGGGGGTGATGTGGTCGGGGGTTTCAGCATCGACGGTGGCATAGTCGAGATCGATATGCATGTTGGTCAGAACCGCGCGCTTCGGTTGGAGTTTTTCGATCCACCCAAGCGTCTTTTCCAGATGCGCATGCGTTGGATGAGGTGAGCGGCGCAGGGCGTCGATGACAAGGCAGTCCAGCCCTTTCATTTCGGGCCAGGCATCGTCGTAGATCTCGGCGACATCCGGAAGATAGGCGAGTTGCCCTATGCGGAATCCAAGGGAATCGATCGAACCGTGATTCACTTTAAAAGGACGAAACGGAATCGGGCCGCCGGGGCCGTTGATTTCAAATGGACCGTTGATGGACTTGAGCTCGAGTATCGGAGGATAAGGAGAGCCTTCCGGCTGAATGAACGCGTATCCAAACCGCCCCAACAAGGCGTTCTGGGTGTCTCCATCCGCCCAAACGGGAACGCGGGTTTTCATGTTGAACACGATCATGCGCAAATCATCGATTCCATGCACATGGTCTGCGTGGGAGTGCGTATAGACGACCCCATCCAACCGCCCTGTACCCGTATCCAGCAACTGGCTGCGCATATCCGGCGTGGTGTCGATCAGAACCGAGGTTGTCCCATCTGGCCCGTCGCGTTCGACCAGCATCGAACAGCGGCGCCGGATGTTCTTGGGGTTCGCAGGATCACAATGGCCCCACTGACCGCCCAGCCGCGGCACGCCGCCAGAGGACCCGCAGCCCAGAATTGTAAATCGGAAGCCGGTCATGCGGCGGCCTTGTATGATGCCGCTTTGGTAAACAGCCGGTCGAAGTTCGTCTGTGTCTGATCAGCAAAGGCGGCATAGTCCATGCCAAAGATTTCGGCCCCCTTTTGGGCCGTGTGCACAGTATAGGCCGGCTCGTTTCGTTTGCCGCGATAGGGCGGCGGGGCCAGATAGGGCGCGTCAGTTTCCACCAGAATCCTGTCCACCGGGGCGTTTGCGAAGATATCGCGCAACTCCTGGCTTTTCGGAAAGGCTGCGATGCCGGACATGGACAGATAAAACCCCAGCTCCAGCGCGGCCTTGGCCAATTGAGCAGACGATGAGAAGCAGTGCATGACGCAGGAATAGGGTGCGTTGCGATATTCTTCGGCCAGAATGCGGGCCATATCTTCATCAGCTGCGCGGGCGTGAATGATCAGGGGCAACCCGGTGCGCTGGGCCGCTTCGATATGAATGCGCAGTGACTGTTTCTGCACTTCGGCACTGTCGGCGGTATAGTGGTAGTCCAAGCCGGTTTCACCGATACCGACGAATTTAGGATGCCGTGTCAGGGCGACCAGATCATCGACCGAGGCCAATGGCTCGTCCGCGGCGCTCATCGGGTGTGTGCCGGCGGCATAGAAGACCGGCGCGTGGGCTTCGGCAATCGCACGGACGGCCGGTTCGTTGCGCAGTTTGGTGCAGATCGTCACCATCCGGGTCACGCCAGCCTGGGCAGCACGCGCGATGATGTCGTCCAACTGGCCTTCGAAATCCGGGAAGTCCAGATGGCAATGGCTGTCGGTAATCTGGGGGGTGTCGCTCATCTGTTCTGACCGGCAGTTTCCTGTATCTTGAACACCGTATCTAGGACCAGAGCGGCAGGGTCAAGGTTGACTGCCTGACCATGTCGCGCTCGGGCTGTGATCGTTGCGGCGACCTCGGCCCAGCGACGGGCTTGATTTGGCGATGCTGACAGACGCGCCAGTGTTTCACCCTCGTTGGGGGCGGCTTCAGGAAGCGGGGGCGTGCCCGTTGCCCCGGTCAGGGCCAGCCGTGACAGAGCGATGTCGATCAGGGTAAGCAAAAGTTCGAACCGGTCCGCCGCGCCGCGCTGTGCTGCCGCTTCGGCTAGGGCCAGCGCGCGCTGGCGGTCCATGCGGGGCAGGGTGCCCAGAATGGCGATCAGTTCGGCATAGATGTCCAGACCACCCAGATTGATCAAACGCACGGCGTCTCCGACTGAACCTGCGGCAAGCGCGGCAAGGTGTTCTGTCTGCGCGGGAATTTCGGTTTCCGTTTGTGACAGGGCGGCTTGCATGTTTTGCGCGTTCAGCGGACCGAGGCGCAGCGTGCGACAGCGCGAACGGATGGTTGGCAAAAGGCGTGAGGGTTGATGCGATACCAGCAAAAGGGTGGTGCGGGCAGGCGGCTCTTCCAGCATTTTCAGCAACGCGTTGGCGGCGCTGACGTTCATTTCGTCTGCTGAATCCACGATCACGACGCGGCGGCCGCCGTCCGCAGAGGACAGGCCAAAAAATTTCCCGAGCTTGCGGATGTCATCCACGACGATCTCACCGCGCAGCCGTCCCTGATCGTTCAGCGACCGGGTTATCGCCGCCAAACCCGGTTCTGCCCCGGCCTGAATGCGATGGGCCACCGGGTGATCGGGATCGATATCGAGCGTCTCGGGCAGAGGCGGCGCGCCGAACAACCCGCCATCCTCGACCGGCGGCGTGGCAAGCAGAAACCTTGCAATTCGCCAGGCAAGGGTCGCCTTGCCGACACCGCGTGGCCCTGTCAGCAGCCAACCGTGATGCAAACGGTCCGACGTGTAGGCGGTCAGGAATGCCTGTTCAGCCGCATCCTGGCCAAAAAGCCGAACGGTTTCGCGCGGATGTGGTGCGCCCGGCACCTGATCCGGAGAAGGGATATCGTCGCTCATCGTCTACCGCAGTGCTGCCTGGACGATTTCTGTCACATCCTGCGCAACGCTGTCCATGTCCCTGTTGCCATCCACGATGTGAAACCTGTCGGAGAACTCATCGGCCAGCGCCAGAAAGCCGGCGCGCATCTTCTTCTGCAATTCCGGGCCAAAATCCTCGAACCGTTCTTCGGTGCCTTGTCGCCCCTTGGCGCGTGCCAGGCCCGTTTCAGGGTCCATATCGATCAGCAGCGTCATGTCCGGTTCGCGCCCGATCATCAGGCTGTGCAACTGATCCACCAGATTTCGCAGGTCACCCCGGGACAAGCCCTGATACATACGTGTGCTGTCAGCAAAGCGGTCGCAGATCACCACCTTCCCTGCCGCCAGCGCGGGCTCGATTGTACGCTCCAGATGGTCGCGGCGGGCTGCTGTGAACAGCAAAATCTCGGTCTCGGCCGACCAGCGATCCGGGTCGCCCTCCAAAACCAGGCTGCGAATTTCCTCGGCCCCCGCAGAACCGCCGGGTTCGCGCGTCAGTACCACCTCGTGACCCTGCGCGCGCAGATGTTCCGCCAGCATCCGCGCCTGTGTTGACTTTCCTGAACCGTCAATGCCTTCGAAGGTCAGAAATAACCCCGCTTTCGTCACATCGACTCCAGCGGGTTGTTGATCACGTCTTTCAACACGATACCGCCGACGGTCAGCATGCGCACCATAAACCCGCCAATCGCAACATCTTCGGCTGCCACCAGCGGGCGCCGGATTTCCGGCAACCCTTCGGGCTTGATCACCAGTTCGGCCAGTTGCTGACCTTTTTTGACGGGCGCGTTGATCGGGCCCTCATAGACCACTTCGGCCTCGACATTCTGAGTGCCCAGAACCGGGAACAGCACATTCAGATCACCTTCGGGAACAAGCCCCACGGTCTTTTTCTCGCCCATCCACAGTTTGGCTTCGGCTATCGGCGTTTCCGCGGTGGCAACTGTCCTCTCGACAAAATTTCGAAACGACCAGTTAACCACGGCCTCAGCCTCCTCTGCCCGTTGGCCGGTGCTGTCGAGACCCGTCAGCACAAAGATCACACGCCTGTCGCCTTGTTTGGCGGACCCGACAAGGCCATAGCCCGCTTCTTGTGTATGGCCGGTTTTCAGGCCATCTGCGCCGATATCCAGCCGCAGCAGCGGGTTGCGGTTGCGGGCGTTTGACGGCGCGCGGCCATCGAATTCGAAAACTTCTTCGGCGAAAAGGGGATAGTATTCCGGAAAGTCGGTGATCAGCCGGTCTGCAAGAACGGCCAGATCATGAGCCGACATCATATGCCCGGCGGCGGGCCAGCCGTTCGAATTTGCGAAGTTCGAATTGTTCATACCCATCTGCTTGGCCCGCTGGGTCATGTATCGCGCAAATCCCGCTTCGGTTCCATCCGGGCTGAGCGCCTCGGCAATGACGACGCAGGCGTCATTGCCCGACAAAACGATAATGCCGCGCAGCAGATCTTCGACACGAACGCGATCCTGCGTATTCAGGAACATCGTCGAGCCGCCATAGCTCATCGCGTGTTCCGAAACAGGCAGAGTTTCGTCCAGCGTCAAGCGTCCGTCCCGCAATGCTTCGAACGCAACATAAAGCGTCATGAGCTTGGACATCGACGCAGGCGGCAACGGTTGGTCGGCTTCTTTCGACAGCAGAACGGTACCGGTGGTTTGGTCGATCACGTAAGCCGCGCGGGCGGATGTATCAAAAGCCTGGGCTGGTATCGCCAGAACGGCAAGCCCAAGAGCCAGAACAGATGTTCGTATTGAGGACAGCATGTTACGCCTCCCTGAATTAGTCGGTTACCGTGAACGCATCTTTGAAGCCAAGGTCTTTCACGTCCTTTTGAAAGGCTTTGCGCTCGGCCCGGGTTGTGGCGGGGCCGACCAGCACGCGCCAGACTGTACTATTCGCTGTTTTCAGTTCCCGAACAACTGTGGGCAATCCGTTGCGACGCACCTTTTGGGCTGCTGACTTGGCGTTTGCCTCAACGCTGAAAGTTCCAATCTGAACATACGGTTTGCTCAAAGATGTCGCCGACGTTGTGGCTGCTGCAACAGGCGTGGCGTCTGACGCATCAATTGCTGCTGCGGCCCCCTCTGCCGGGTCCAGCGGTGTTTCGGTGATCGCGGCGGGGTCTTTCTTTTGCCACCATTTCCGCTTGGCAGGTTTTTCGGCAGGGGGCGTGACCGTTGCATCCGACAAAGAGGGCGATGCCACGGCCGCAGCGGCTTCGGCGGCTACCTCTGCGCTTTCGGTTGCTGTGTCTGCCGCGGCCACGGCCGTTCCCGCAGCCGCAGCGGCGGGGGCTTTCTTCTGCCACCATTTCCGCTTTGCAGGTTTTTCGGCAGGTGCATCGGCCTGATCGACGGTTGATGTGGTAGTCTCGGCATCTTCGCTTGCGGGCTCGACGTCATCAGCCGTTTCATCGGATGAACTGGCCGCACCGGCTGCAACCGCAGCCGTACCAGCCGCGGCGGCTGGTTCCTTTTTCTGCCACCACTTCCGTTTGACCGGTTTTTCCGGCTCTGCGGACGCTTGCGTGTCGGAAGCTCCATCAGCAACCGCGGCCGTGGTTTCAGCGGCCGATTCTTCTGCCTCTGGAGTATCCTCCGACGATGGTTCTTCGATCTTTTCACGGCGCAGTGCGACGACGCTGACTTTTGTCGGCGCGCCCGCAAGCATTCCCAGTTCTTTCGCGGCAGCGGACGACACCTGAAGCGCGGGTCCGGGCAAATTGCGCTCGCGCCGGAACAAGGCACCGGTCACCGATTTGTTGTTGGACGTGTTTTTGATCACGACACGTTCAGGTTGGGACGCATCCGGGTGCGCAACCCATATCCCGCCAAGAGAAGGCCGGCCATCCCAAAGCCCTGCTTCGGTTGTCTGAAAAACCTCAGGGGCCTCGACATCACGCTGAGAGCCGGAAGTCACCTCGGGCAGGAGTTCTGTTTTTCCCGAATTGTCTTCCGGTTTTTCAGTCGATTCAGAAGTTGACAAAACTTCTTCGCATCCGGCCAGTATCGTCAAAGTCAACGCCAGATACGCCAGCCGTTTAGGCCCCGGGCGTGTCTCGATCGCTCGCTTCATCTGCTTTTCCCTTGCCTGAAGGGGTTTCGTTTTCCGAACCCCACTGCCGATCTGCTGGTTCTGTGTGCCAGCCTGTTGCGGTCTTTCGTACGGATCATAACGTGGCTGAAGTGTCATGGAAAGACCGCTGCATGGGCTTCGGCAAGATTTCCCGATTTCGACTTGCCTCTGCGCGAACTTCGCCTTAGACCCTGCTTTCGACGGGGAGGTGGCAGAGTGGTCGAATGCGGCGGTCTTGAAAACCGTTGGGCGTGAGAGCGTCCCCAGGGTTCGAATCCCTGTCTCCCCGCCACTCATACCCGTTTCACTTCAGTTGTGTTTTCTGATCCGGAATTGAGGCGCAATTCCAGCGATTTGACGCATGCGCTATCCATCAGAGGCGAAGCAGACCGTACCCTCGGCGCACGAGACAGGCCCCGGGCTCATTGTCGCGTTTTGGCAGGGTCGCTTTGGGTGGGACTTGTTGACAGCCTGATCATTCCGTCCGGTGCAAGCCATGGGTGTGTTTGCCTTACTGCCGGAGAGTTGATCGATTGTTTCACGCCCAGGCGGGACAACTTTCTGTAGGGCGTATGCCACACGCTCCTGCACCTTTGGCGGGGAACGTCCTGACGGCTTGTGGCAGGAGGGTATTCTGTTTTCGGTGCAACGGGCAGGGCGGGGGCCATTTCATTGCGTCAGAAGTTGGATCAACCAATGGTGACGTCGCAGCTCAGGTCAGGAATTGCGTATCTCGCGGGCCGAACCGATGCCAAGGATCAGGTCGGCGCATCGTTCACCCAGCATCATGGCAGGTGCGTTTGTGTTGCCGGCGTTGATGTCCGGCACGGCGGACATGTCGCACACCCGCAAGCTCTCGATCCCGCGCACGCGCATTCTGGCGTCCAGCACGGCCATTCCGTCGCCGTCCCGGCCCATTTTCGCGGTGCCCGCCGGGTGATAGTTGGTTTTCACAAACCGCTTGCAATGTGCTCGCAACGTCTGATCGTCATCCGCTGTTGGAATGACGATTTCGCGGATCCTTCGCGCAAGCGGGCCGGACGTGAATGCCCGGCGAAAGAACTGCTGCCCCCGGATCATCTCCTGCATGTCGTCTTCATGCTTCAGAAGGTTGGGCGAGACCACCGGCATGGCGTGAGGATCGGCCGAGCGAAGCCGAACCTCTCCGCGTGATTTCGGTTTGACCACCACGGTCGTAACGGTCAGGCCAAAGTCATCCTGCACCTCGTCCAGCGCGTCGCGATCCAGATAGACGATGGGCACGCAAAAGGCCTGAATGGTCGGTTCTCCGTCGGGATTTGACGGATTGACAAAGGCGCCGGCTTCGACCCCCGCGGAAGTCACCGGGCCGCTGCCGAACAGTTTGAACTGGATGCCGTTGCGCAGCATCCGCCAGCCCTCACCTTGTTTGAAATATCCGTAAGGACCATTGGCAAAGGCGGTGATGGGAACTTCGGGGTGGTCGATTAGGTTCTGTCCGACCCCGGGCAATGGGCAGATGACGGGAATACCGTGTTCTGCAAGTTGTGCATCCGGTCCGATACCTGACAGCATTAGGATTTTCGGCGTGACCAGAGCGCCCGCAGCAAGGACAACCTCACCATCGCACCGGACGGTGTTTGCTCCGCGTTTGTCCCGGTACTGCACCCCGACCGCCCTGTCGTTCTCAATGATGACTTTGCTGACCGTTGCGCCAAGCCGGATGGTCAAGTTCGGGTTCATCTCTAGAGGGGCGAGGAAAGCATAGGCCGACGAGCTGCGCTTTCCAGCGCGATTGGTGAACTGATAGAACCCGACACCACGCTGCGTTGCGCCGTTGAAGTCCGTGTTGAATGGTTCGCCAAGGGCCTGAACCGACTGGACGAACCAACGGGACATGTCATCGATATGCCCCGGATCCGAAACCTGCACCGGACCGTCGCTGCCATGCAGGTCATTGTGAAGCCTGTTATTGTCTTCCATCCTGCGGAAATAGGGCAGTACATCGTCCCATCCCCAGCCGACCCCGTCGTTGGTCTGTCGTAGCAGGTCGTCCCACGCGTCATAATCAGAAGGGCGACCACGCATATAGACCTGCGCATTAACGGAAGACCCGCCGCCCAACACATTGGCCTGCGGAATGTCATGCACACGACCGTCCAGATGGTCTTGCGGTTCAGTTTTGTGATAGGTCATGAACTTTGACCCGTTGATCATCTTGAAGATGCCCGGCGGCATGTCCAGCAACGGATGGCGATGCGAATGACCGGCCTCTAACACCAGAACCCTGCACTTGCCCTGGTTGACCAGTCGCGCTGCGGCTGCGGCGCCGGCAGAGCCGCCGCCGATGACGATGTGATCAAAGGTTTCCGTCATGATTTCGCCTTCAGGTCCGGCGTTTGGGTTCGCTGATCGAGTCGCGCTCGACCAGTTCGCATTCAAGCTTCACGAGAGGGTGCCGCTGACCATCAGTTGGTCCGTGGAACAGTTGTTCGACGACCCAGCGTCCCATCGCCCGAGTAGGAAGGATCATCGAGGTCAGGGGCGGCGACAGGTGTCGCGCGGTTTCGTCATCGTCAAATCCGATGACCGAGATGTCCTCGGGGATGGACAGGCCAAGTTCCTTGAGCGCTTCATAGCAGCCGATCGCCATGCGGTCATTTTGGCAGAAAATGGCGGTTGGCGGAGAGTGCAGGTCCATCAATTCACGCGTGGCAGCATAGCCTGCGCTGGGCAGCCAGTTGCCCTCGATGACCAAGTCCTCGTCAAATGGAATGTCGGCAGAAGCCAAAGCGTTTCTATACCCGGTCGTACGTCCTGCGGCGCATTCCATGAACGGCTCGCCGGTGATGGTGGCGATTCGCTTGTGCCCAGCCTTGATCAGGGCGTTGGTCGCCGTATGTCCAGCAGCGACTTCGCCGGGGATCACAGCAGGAAAAGAGAGGTCGTCACAAAAACAGTTCAGCAGCAGAACCGGGGTAGCGGTCTGCCTGAGGATTTCCGGAACAACCACCCGCCGGGTGAAAACGGTTGCGTAAATGATGCCCGCAACCTGTTGGTCGAGGAAATAACTAAGCGTTCTGGGCTCGACCTCGGGGTCGTTTTGGGTTTCTGCCAGCAATACAAGATTTCCGGTGTCCCGAACGGCCTGTTTCACGCCATTGAACGCGTTTACCATTTCGGGGCTCGACGCCAGATCATCCACGACAAAAGCGATGGTTCTGTCCAACGCCGCGGGCCGGCGCGCGCTGTCCTGGGGTTTCCTGAGTTGAGAGGGCATGGCGTATCCAAGCGTGTTGGCGGCATCCAGGACTCGTTGCTTGGTGTCCTCGGAGATTTTGACGGAATCGTTTTTGTTGAGGACCAGCGATACTGTCGTCTGCGAGCATCCGGCGACGCGTGCAATGTCGTGCATCGTTACGCGCTGCCGGCCCGCGACTCGTCCCACACCCCTGTGCTGCCCGGCTTTGTTCGCTTGATTGTTCATCGCTCAACCTTTTTGTTCGCATCCTTTTTATCGACTATGCAGAAGGTGCGCAACTAATATTAGTGACTAATAATTAATATTAGTGTTGACGAAATAATATTATTAGTGTTTTGATCGACGGTGCGGTCGCCACTGTGGTTTGGCCGAGCAAGCGCGGGAGGCGAAATTGCGATCTGTAGTGGGGGAGTTGGGTCAAGTCATTCGCCATTCGATGTTTGTCGATGGCCGCTTTGCCGACTTTGGCGCGGGCACGGTTGATGTCGAGAACCCTGCAAATGAAGAGATCGTTGCGCAAGTTCCAGATGGCACTGCCGCTCATGCGGATGCAGCGGTCGAGGCGGCCCGCCGCGCTTTTGGCGCGTGGTCTTCGCGCCCGGCGATCGAGCGGGCGCGATTGGTTCTGAAGCTCGCCGAGGCTATCCGGGCCGACGCCGGTCGTCTGGCAGCTCTGATCACGGCCGAGCAGGGCAAGCCGATCTCGCAAGCCCGAGGTGAAGTAGATGCCGCCGTCACTTTTCTTTGCCATGCAGCTGAAGAGGCCCGGAGGATTTCGGGTGACATAGTGGCATCGGACAACAAGTCCGAGGAAATCCAGATCCGGCGTCATCCTTATGGCGTTGTTGTTGCTTTGACGGCCTGGAACTACCCCTTGGCATTGGCCGCCAGGAAGGTCGGACCCGCGCTGGTCGCGGGCAACACCGTTGTTCTGTTGGGGCATGAAATCACGCCGTTGTCCGGTCTTGCGGTCGCCGAGCTTGCCGACAAGGTCGGGTTTCCGCCCGGTGTTCTGAATGTTCTGACGGGGAAGGGGCCGGTGGTGGGGCAGCGGCTGGTCGAACACCCCGATACATCACTGATCACGATGACCGGCAGCACACGCGCCGGGAAAGAGATATTTCGCGCCGCGGCCGACCGAATCAAGGTCGTCCGGCTCGAGCTTGGCGGTAAGGCTCCGTTCATAGTGATGGAGGATGCGGATATTGATGCCGCAGTCTCGGCCGCCATTGGCGCCCGGTTTGCCAATTGCGGCCAGATTTGTACCTGCAACGAGCGGATGTATCTGCATCACGACATTGCGGATCAGTTCCTTGAAAAATTCGTGTCCGCAGCCCGCGCTTTGTCGATCGGGGATCCCATGGAAGACTGCGATCTGGGTCCCAAAGTCAGTAAAGTCGAGGTGACCAAGGTCGCTAATATCATCCAACGCAGCATCGCCGAAGGTGCCACGGTCCATCTCGAAGGTGGGCCCTTGACGGACGGCGCGCATCGCAAGGGGCACTGGATGTCCCCGACCGTTCTCGAGGTCTCCGACAACGGCAATGCCGCGATGCAAGAGGAGGTCTTTGGCCCCGTCGCGACAGCCATGCGAGTCGAGGGTTTTGATCAGGCGATAAGTTTTGCGAATGACACTTCATTCGGGCTGTCTGCCTATCTCTTTACGGCATCGCACCGCCGATTGATGGAGGCCCCGAGCCGATTGAAGTTCGGCGAATTGTACCTGAACCGCTCGAATGGCGAAGCCGTGCAGGGATTTCACACCGGTTGGGGGCTGTCCGGTGTTGGGGGTGAAGACGGCGCTTATGGCTTCGATGGCTATCTGAGGAAACAGACGACTTACATGAATTGGGCATGACCTGAAAACTTGCGGTCAAAATGGAGGCGACCGCACCAATGGAGGAGGAATAACCATGAAACGCAGAACTCTTTTGATCTCGACTGTTGTCGCGGGTGCGCTCTTGGGCACTACGGCGATGGCACAGGATCTACCACCGCTTGAGCAGAAGGATCGCTACAAGGTCGGCTTTGCGCAGATGGAGTCGAACAACCCGTGGCGCATTGCTGAGACGAAATCGTTCCATGACACGGCCGAGGCCTGTGGCTGGGATCTGATCGCGACGGATGCGGCTGGATCTGCTGCCAAGCAGGTTGCGGATGTGGACAGCATGATCGCGCAAGGTATCGACGTTCTGTTCCTGCCCCCGCGGGAAGAAAAGCCGCTAATCCCTGCCGTTATGAAGGCCCGTGCTGCGGGAATCCCAACCTTTCTGGTGGACCGCTCGGTTGATCCGGCCGTTGCCAAGCCGGGCGAGCATTTCGTGGCATTCCTTGGGTCCGACTTCATTGATCAGGGCAGCCGGGCCGCACAATGGCTGATGGAGAATTTCGACGGCGACAAAGGCATCATTGTACAGTTGGAAGGCACGACAGGGTCTTCACCTGCAAATGACCGCAAAAAAGGTTTCGACGACGCGATTGCAGCGGATGACCGTTTTGAGATCGTGGCCTCTCAGACCGGTGATTTTGCACGCGACCTGGGTCGACAAGTGATGGAAACCCTGCTTCAGGCGCATCCAGACGTGAACGTGGTTTACGCCCATAATGACGAGATGGCGATCGGCGCGATTCAGGCCTTGGAACTGGCTGGGCGCAAGCCCGGCGAGGACGTGACCATCGTTTCGATCGACGGGACACGCGACGCGCTTCAGGCCATTATCGATGGCAAGATGGGGGTAACGGTGGAAAGCTCGCCCTTCTTTGGCCCATTGGCCTGTGAAGTCATGAAGAAATACGCGGCTGGCGAGACGATCCCGGAATGGGTGAAGGTCGAAGATCGCATCTTTACCAAGGACAATGCGGCCGATCACATCGACGAAGCCTATTGATTCTCCCTGGTGGGTGGTGCTGGCCTGTGGTCGGCGCCGCCTGCAAGCAATCGGAGGAAGACATCTCATGAATGCGCTCGTCTCGATGTCGGGAATTGAAAAGTCCTTTGCCGGTGTACCGGCACTCAGCCAGGCCAGCCTTGAGATCGCACCCGGCGAGGTTCATGCGCTGATCGGCCAGAACGGTGCCGGTAAATCGACGATGATCAAGGTTCTGACCGGAGTGTACGACCGGGATGTCGGTGACGTCCATCTGGCCGGTGTGCCAAGCCGCATTTCCACCCCGCGCGAAGCACAGGAATCCGGAATTGCCACAATCTATCAAGAGCTCAACCTGGTGCCTCTGCGGTCAGTGACCGAGAACATCATCATGGGGTACGAGCCCAAACGTCTCGGCTTTCTGGTCGACTGGCGCAAGGGCAACAGGCGCGCACGCGAGGTGCTTACGCGCTTTGGCATAGATATCGACGTGACCGAGCCGTTAGGAAATTTCTCGACAGCGATCCAGCAGTTGGTTGCAATTGCGCGGGCTGTTTCGCTGGATGCGAAACTTGTCATCATGGACGAACCCACGTCGTCGCTGGATGCCAGCGAAGTCGAGGTGCTGTTCGGTGTTGTGCGCGAGTTGAAGAAACAGGGCGTGTCTGTTCTTTATGTTTCGCATTTCCTCGATGAGCTGTTCCAAATATGCGATCGAGTCACAACGATGCGAGATGGGCGCACCGTCAGCACGCGTAACGTCCAGGACACGACCAAACTGGAAATGATCGCGGACATGCTGGGCCGCAACAAGGATGAGATCGCGGCAGACGGTTTGACGGACTTCGCAGGTGCCAAGGCCAAGAAAGGCGATATCGTTTTACGGGCGGACTCTGTTTCAACAGGCCCGCGGCTGACGCATTTCGACCTCACGCTCCACCGTGGGGAAATCGTCGGGTTGGGCGGATTGCTGGGCTCTGGCCGGACCGAGGCGGCGCGCGCTTTGTTCGGAGTGGACGGGAAACGCAGCGGCGCAATCGAGTTGCATGGCACGGTCGGTCAACCGTCCGGACCGGGTGACGCGATCGCAAACGGCGTCGGCTTTCTGACCGAAGATCGCAAGGCCGAAGGGATCATTCCA
Organism: Ruegeria sp. HKCCD6428; assembly: GCF_013110595.1. Lineage (NCBI taxonomy): Bacteria > Pseudomonadati > Pseudomonadota > Alphaproteobacteria > Rhodobacterales > Roseobacteraceae > Ruegeria > Ruegeria sp. HKCCD6428. The sequence goes on along the minus strand of NZ_WVQX01000004.1, from coordinate 105,783 downwards.
GACATGTCCGTGCGCGAGAACATGACGCTGGCCCTGCTGCCGAAACTGGCCAGCCGTGGTCAAATCGACTTTGCCCGCGAGCGCGAGATCGTTCAGGCCTTTATCGACGATCTGGGCATCAAGGCGGCGCATATGGACCAGCCCATTCGCGAATTGTCCGGCGGCAACCAGCAAAAGGTGTTGCTTGCTCGCTGGCTGGCGACGCAGCCCGACATCTTGATACTGGACGAGCCGACCCGAGGCGTGGATGTCGGTGCCAAGCGAGAGATCCAGTCGTTCATTCGGTCTTATGTCGAAAAGGGGTTCGGCGTTGTCCTCATCAGTTCGGAATTCGAAGAACTGGTAGAAGGTGCCGACCGCATCGTTGTCATGCACGAGGGGCGTTCGGTCAAGGAGCTGACAAACCCCGGGATTACCGAGAACATACTGGTGCGCGCGCTTGCGCATCATGAAGAAGGAACTGGTTCATGGACCGCGCAATGAAGTTGCCGCAACGGGTCGCATCGATGCCCTTCCGCTTTCACGGCGGCATCGCCGCGTTGGTCGCCCTGCTGGTGTTCAACGCGTTTTTCACCCCCAATTTCCTGCAACTGCAAACTTTGTTCGTAAATATCAGCCAGGTTGCCACGATCGCCATCGTGGCCATGGGTATGACGCTGGTCATCGCCACGGGTGGGATTGATCTGTCGGTTGGCGCGGTCATGGCTCTGGCGGGGGCGCTGGCCCCGCTGATATTTCTGTCGGATCTGGGAGTCGCTAATCCAATGCTCGGCGTCACTTTGGCCATTATCCTGCCGCTGTTCATCGCAGGGTTATGCGGGGTGTTCAACGGAGTGATGGTTGCCATATTGAACGTTCAGCCCATTGTGGCAACGCTCATTCTCTTCATCTCTGGTCGCGGTATTGCCCAGGTTTTGACGAACGGGAACCTACAGACATTTTCAAACCCTTCATTCAGTTATCTTGGAACCGGAAAAGTGCTTGGCTTGCCGTTTCAAGGCTGGCTGGCGCTGGCCATTGCCTGTGTGCTGTTCTGGGTGATCACCAGAACCACATGGGGCCGTTACCTGCTGGCAATAGGCGGCAATGAACGCGCGGCATATCTGTCGGGCGGTCCCGTCTGGCGGGTCAAGATCGGGGCTTATGTCATCTGCGCGGTGCTTGCGGGCCTGGCGGGTCTGATCGTGGTTGCGATCAACTCGGCCTCGGACGCTGCGCGCAACGGCAATCTGATGGAACTTGATGCCATCGCGGCCGCGGTTGTGGGCGGGGCGCTTTTACAAGGCGGGCGGGCGCCGATCTTTGGCGCCATTCTGGGAGCCGTGATCATCCAGTTGGTCAAATATACGTTGCTGGCCAACGGGGTAGAGGACGAAGTTGCGCTAATAGCCAAGGCCGTCATCATTATCCTGGCCGTTTGGGTCCAGCAGTTTCGGAGGGCTTGATCGATGTTGGATGAAACGGCTTTTGACCTGCGAAAATACCTTCGACGTAATTCGGCCTCGGTGACGGTGTGGATCGCACTGCTGGCTTTGATCCTGTTCGGGCTGATGCGCTATGACAACTTTGGCAGCGCCTACAATTTCTCGTCTTTCCTGAATTACAACGCGATGTTCATCGCGATTGCGCTTGGCATGTGTTTTGTGATCATGACCGGCGGGATTGATCTGTCGGTCGGATCCGTGGCGGCCTTTACCTCGGTTGTTGCGGCCTATCTCAGCCCATACGGGATTCAGGTTGCGCTGCCGGGGGCCGTACTTGCCGGGGTGGGCTTCGGAGCGATCAACGCCTTTTGCATTATCATCCTTCGGATTCCGCCCTTCATCGCCACTCTGGCGACGATGCTTGCCGCAAAAGGCGGCGCATTGGTGATTTCGGGCGCCCAGACAATTTCAGTCGATTGGGGGTCGAACTTTACTAAGCTTGGCATGGGGCAGGCGTTCGGCCTGTTTCCATGGGCAATCGTCATCGTGGCCGGACTGACGCTGGCACTTTGGCTGGTGCTGGAAAGAACAACCATCGGGCGGACCGTGTTGGCGATCGGGGGCAGCGAGGATGCCTCGAACCTCATGGGCCTGAAAGTCAACCGGGCCAAGGCTTTCGTTTACCTGCTATCGGGTGGCTGTGCTGGGCTGGCTGGCGTCTTTCTGGCCTCGGGCTTTGGAGCCGGACAACCCCTTGAGGGCATAGGATGGGAATTGTCGGCCATCGCATCCGTCGTTGTGGGCGGCACTCTGTTGACGGGTGGAATGGGGTCGATCCCCGCGACGGTGGCCGGCGCGCTGCTGCTGGGGCTGGTCTTCAACGTTCTGAACTTTGAAAACGGTCAGGGGACCATCAGTTTCAGTGCCTATTGGCAGATGGTCATACGTGGAGGCTTTCTTTTTGCGGTCATCCTTTTACAGTCTCGGGTTATTGCCAGGCAGCAGAAGGTCTTGGGTTCGTGAATCGCATAGAAAGTGTTTCAGCGCGGCTGTTCAACGTCCCGCTCGCCGAAGTCCTGGTTGATGCCAAACATGGGGATCACACGTTCTTTCAATTGATCACCGTCACCATTCAAACGTCGGATGGGGTTGAGGGGGTTGGGTACACCTATACGGGCGGCAAGGGCGGTCATGCCATTCTGGCGATGATCCAGCATGACCTTGCGCCGTTCCTGGTTGGACAAGACGCCGAACAGATCGAAAGCCTGTACGATGCCATGCAGTGGCACGTGCACTACGTTGCACGGGGCGGGATCGCCTCGTTCGCTATTTCGGCAGTGGATATTGCACTTTGGGACATTCGCGGCAGAACGCAGAATGCACCGCTGTGGCAAATGGCCGGCGGAGCGTCCAAACAGTGCAAGGCCTATGCTGGCGGGATCGACCTGAATTTCTCGTTAGAGAAACTGCTGCGGCAGACCGAAGGCTACCTTGCGCGTGGGTTCAACGCGGTCAAGATCAAGGTTGGGCAACCGGATCTGGCCGATGATCTGGCGCGCGCCCGGGCGGTGCGCGAGATGCTGGGACCGGACCGGTTCTTCATGGTCGATGCGAATTACTCCATGAGCGTCGAACAGGCCATCGAGGCCGCCCGAGGGTTCGCCGACTGCGATATCCTGTGGTTCGAGGAACCGACTATTCCAGACGACTACAAAGGTTATGGCCGAATTGCCGAAGCCACGGGCGTTCCCCTTGCCATGGGTGAAAACCTGCACACCATTCACGAATTCGAGTACGCCTTTGATGACGCGAAGCTGAGTTTCATCCAGCCCGATGCCTCAAATTGCGGCGGGATCACCGGCTGGTTGCGCGTGGCCGCGCTGAGCGCTCAGCATGGCATTCCGGTTTGCAGCCATGGCATGCAGGAATTGCACGTCAGCCTCGTTTCGGCGCAACCCAACGCGGGGTGGCTGGAAGTACACTCATTCCCGATAGACCAGTACACGACCCGTCCGCTGGTTGTGGAAAACTGCCTGGCCGTGGCCCCGGATACGCCGGGGACCGGAGTGGAATTCGACTGGGACAAACTGAATGAGGAACACAAGGAGATGCATACATGACGACCCAGACGATCTCTGCGGCGTATTATCGGGGCAATAAGAGCTTTGCCGTAGAACAGGCCGCGGCGGCAGCTCCGGGCCCCGGCGAGGTCGCCATTCGCGTTGCCTATTGCGGGATTTGCGGGACAGATATGCACGTCTACCACGGTAACATGGATGCCCGTGTCGGTCTGAACCGGGTAATCGGGCACGAGATGTCCGGTGTCGTCGAAGCGGTGGGCGAGGGCGTCGATACGATAACGCCCGGCCAGAAGGTCGTTGTCCGACCGCTTGATCACTGCGGAGAATGCCCAGCCTGCAAACGGGGGCATCAGCATATTTGTCAGAATCTCAAGTTCCTGGGCCTCGACACTGATGGCGCCATGCAAGAGATCTGGACCGTTCCAGCCCACACGTTGCACGTTCTGCCGGATGAATTGCGTATGGATCACGCGGCGCTGATCGAGCCGGTCGCCGTTGCCTGCCACGATGTGCGGCTATCCGGCCTGCAACCTGGCGAGGACGTTGTCGTCATCGGCGGCGGCCCGATCGGCATACTGGTTGCCATGGTCGCGCGGGACGCGGGTGGCAATGTCGTGATCTCCGAAGTGAATCCGAACCGTCTGGCGATTGCTGAAAAGCTTGGTTTTGACACGATCAACCCAATCGAAACCGATCTGGTGACGACGATCAACGCGCGCACGGGCGACAAAGGGGCGGATGTGGTTTTTGAGGTATCGGGAACGCAGCCTGGTGTTGATGCGATGACCGCCGTTGCCGCGACGCGGGCCCGGATCGTGATGGTCGCGATCCATGCCCAAAAGCCCCAGATCGACCTGTTCCAATTCTTCTGGAGAGAGCTGCAACTGATCGGTGCTCGGGTCTATGAGCCTGAGGATTACGAGAAGGCGATCGCAGTTGTCGCTTCGGGCGGAGTGGACGCGGATGTTGTGATTACCGACGTCAGCCCTCTGTCAGACATTCAGGCTGCGTTCGAAGCACTGGATCGCAGCCCAACCGCAATGAAAAGCCTGATCGAAGTTGGACCGCGTTCATGAGTGTTTTGCAAAGTTTCGACCTGACGGGAAAGACTGCGCTTGTGACCGGGTGCAAACGCGGCATCGGGCGCGGCATGGCCGAGGCATTGGCATCGGCCGGAGCTGATATCATCGGAGTGTCGGCCTCGCTCGAGCTGTCCGGGTCTGATGTCGAAAAAGCCGTGACGGCGATGGGACGCAATTTCCGGGCTTACCAATGCGACTTCTCGGATCGCGCTGCGCTGCATGCGTTTATTGATCAGTTGAGGGCAGACGGACAAACTATTGATATCCTTGTCAACAATGCCGGCACGATCAAACGCAAACCCGTCGCCGAACACCCGGACGACTGGTGGGACGAAGTGATCGAGGTGAACCTGTCCTCGCAGTTCGTTCTGTCCCGAGAGATCGGCAAGGACATGCTGGCACGCGGCTCGGGGAAGATCATCTTCACCGCATCGCTGCTGACATTTCAGGGGGGCATCACTGTGCCGGGCTACGCGGCCTCGAAAGGCGGGATTGGACAGCTTACCAAAGCTTTGGCCAACGAATGGGCCGGGCAGGGCGTGAACGTGAATGCGATCGCCCCTGGTTACATCGCGACCGACAATACCCAAGCCCTGCAGGACGATCCGGTCCGGTCGAAGTCGATCCTGGAACGAACACCTCAGGGCCGCTGGGGTACGCCTGGTGATTTTGCCGGACCTGTAGTCTTTTTGGCTTCTGCAGCGTCGGACTACGTCAACGGTGAAATCCTTGTTGTCGACGGGGGCTGGATGGGGCGGTAGCACCGTCAACCCTCCATGGGACCCAAGGCATCAATCCCCGATGTAGTGCACCTTCAATCGGCGGGTTTTAGGTGCCTCGCGATGTTCGAACAGGTACAGGCTTTGCACGCGGCCCAGCGGAAGCTGCCCCTGTTCGACCGGGATCGATACCTGAGTTTGTGTCAACAGCGCCCGCAGATGCGACGGGGCGTTGTCGTCTTCGGTCGGGCGGTGGTGATACTTGCCTGGTGACTTGGGTACGAGTTTCTCGAAGAACGTCTCGATATCCTTGACCACTTCGGGATCGGCATTGGCTTGCACCAACAGCGCGGCACCTGTGTGGACGCACCAAAGGGTCAGCAGGCCCGAGACAAACTCATGTTCGGAAACCGCACGCTGAACAATCCCGCTGATGTCGGTCAGGGATTTGCCGGGCGTTTCAATGGACAACTCAAAAAGCTCTTGCTTCATCCATCAGATCCTTTCCTTGATCTTGCGGGAATGCGCCCAGCTTTCCGCACCCCATACGGCATTCAACTTTGAGGCTTAAGTATCTGATTAATTACACTCTATAGCTTTCTTTCATGCAAACAGGCTTTTGAACCTGTCTATGCACAGACGAAACCCATCTTCGAAATTTCCGTTGCCGGGATGATAAACGCTTTCGAATGAAATCACGCCATCATAGCCGTCGGATCGGAGCGCGTCGGCGATGGGTTGGAACAGAGGCGCAAGCTGACCTTCCCCCATGCGGCGCACTTCCAGTGTTGCCCGTGGCGTGTCGACCTTCACGTCCTTGATGTGAATGTGCCCCAGATAGCCGCCGCGCAGTTCTTCATAACCGTCCGGGTATGCCAGTTCATGGCACCAGCAGTTGTTTCCGGGGTCCCAAAGAACTTTCAACGCATCCTTCGCATCCAAATCGTCAATCAGCTTGCGGGCTGTATAGTTGGAGTTGACCAGGGTGCCGTTTCCGGTTTCTACGACAAGCGTCACCCCCTCAGCTCTTGCCAGTTCAACCGCTGGCGCGATTAACGGAGGCATCGAGTCCCATACCCCATGTGCTACGTTCCACTTTTCGGCGCCGTTTTTTCCCCACAGTATTTGCTCTTTTCGTTGGGTCATGATCCGAACCAGCGGAGACCCAACAACATGCGCCATGTCGATTACGCGCTTCAAGGCGTCCATGTGTTCGGTGTGCAGGCCGTCACCGGGCCTGTTTGCAGCTGTCATTCCGGCAAAGATATGGCGCGACAGACAGGACACAGGCTTGCCCCGGTCACGCAAGAGCGCGTCGATCTCGGCAATTTGCTGCGGGGAATGGTCCCCAACCTCCGTATCATCAACGAACTGAAGCTCTGCATAGTCCAGACCGAATTCGTCCATCACGTCAACGGCATGCCGCAAATCGCGGGAAATGCCGTCGCAAATCACACCTAGTTTCATGTTCAGCCCCCTCAGCGATGCAATTCTGCGCCAACGATCTCTTCGATGACGCGGGTACACACCCAATTGTCGCCGTTCGGGTATTTGGTTTTTCCGGCGTGAAAGATCTGCATTGCGGACGAGGCTGTATGCATCGGAACGCCCAACGTACCGGCCAGTGCCAGAGAGATCGTCAGGTCCTTGTGCATGGTTGCGATGTGGCTGCCGGTAGCTTCGAACTTGCGATCAATGATGTTTTCAAGGGCGGTATTCACCACACCGCACCCCGCGCTGGAGGATGAGAACACGTCAAGCAATGCTTGACCGCTGACACCGGCTTTGGCCGCCAGGGCCGCAGCCTCGAACGTCGCGGAAAAGATCGATCCGATAAGGGACTGCAGGCAGGCTTTCACGGTTTGGCCGTCGCCGGCGTTTTCTCCGACCCGATGAATGGTTGCTGACACTGCCTGCATGACTTCGGCGTTTCGGTCCAGCACATCCGCTGCGGCGGCAGCCATCATCGTCAAAGTGCCGTTTTGCGCGCCGGGAAACCCACCCGAGACCGGCGTGTCGATCAGATGAATGCCCGAGCCCTCCATGTCTTGCCCGATAGCGTGGGCTTCGGCGGGGGTAATGGTCGCCGACAGGATGACCGTTCCGCCTTTGGCCATATTCGCAACCAGCCCGTCTTCACCCAGAATGACATCGCGGGCCTGATCTCCGTTCATCACCATGACAAATACGCTGTCGGCGTGACGACCAACCTGTCCAACGCTGTTCTTGGGCAGGCCGCCCATGTCGGCAAATGCCGTCATGCGTGTCTCGCTCAGGTCGAAACCTGATGTTTCAAAGCCATTCTTGATCAGGTTCTTGGCAAGGCCGCTGCCCATGTCGCCAAGACCGATTACGCCTGCAGTTTTCATTTGGAGTCCTCCCGTTTTTCCGCCATTTCCGTACGGCAGACGTTTCGAAAAATGATGCCCAATCGCATCGGTTTTCGCGGGAGTTTCACGCGTCTTGAACAGACGTCGGGCGAGTCCGGAAGACACCCCGCTGCCCGTTTACGTGCCGTAAGTAAACGAAGAATGCGGCGTTCAGGCAAGCAAAGAAGTGTTCCGGGCGGGAAGAAACCGCCTGACCGGACGCGTTATGAGAACGCGGCCATAATGCCGCGCAGTTCCGCCAGCCCGCGCATACGCCCGATCAGCGGATAGCCCGGAGTGCTGTGTCCGCCCAGATCGCTCAGCAGTTCTTGTCCGTGGTCAGGCCGCATCGGAATTTGCCAGTCGCTGCGTCCTTGGGATTTGCGGCGGCGTTGTTCGTTCATCAGCTCGCGAATGGTGCCGACCATGTCGGTGTCGCCCTCCAGATGCGGAGCCTCATAGAAATCCGGCTTCTGTCTGTCCGACCCCGCAATGCGTCGGGTGTTTCGCAAGTGAACAAAGTGAATCCGGTCGCCATGCCGGCGCACGAAATCCGGCCCATCGAATTCCGGGGAAACACCCAGAGACCCGGTACACAACGTTGCGCCATTCGACGGTATGTCAACGGCATCCAAAACGGCGCCGTAGTCATCGGAGCTGGACATGATCCGCGGCAGGCCAAGCAACGAGAATGGCGGGTCATCAGGATGGCAGCACAAGCGCAGCCCCAGTTCTTGGGCGAATGGGGCGACCTCGGACAGGAAGTCGACAAGGTTTGCGCGCAACCGGTCACGGTCGATATGCGCATATGTCTGCAACAAAGCGCGCACGTCCTGCACGCTCCACTGATCGTTGGCGCCGGGCAATCCCGCAGTGACATTGTGCTGCAAATGGGCTTTGGATTCATCCGACATGTGCAAGAAGCGATCCTTGGCCGTTTGCTGGACGGCGCTGGAATAGTCTTCGGACGCGCCCGGACGTTCGAGAATATGTATGTCAAATACAGCAAAGTCGGTCAGGTCGAACAGCATGGCCGTTCCGCCATGCGGCTGCGGGGCGCGAAGGGCGGTGCGCGTCCAATCCAGGATCGGCATGAAGTTGTAGCAAACGGCTTTGACGCCACGGGCGGACAGGGCCCGGAGGCTGGATTTGTACGCCTTCAGATGCTCGGCCATGTCCGCCGACTGCGTCTTGATCGCCTCGGAGACGGGTAGGCTTTCGACAACGTCCCAACTGTACCCGGCAGCGGCCAGAACGGCTTGCCGGTCGGCTATGCTTGGTTCGTCCCAGGGCTGTCCCGGAGGGATGTGATGCAGCGCGGTGACGATGCCCTGAACCCCGACCTGATGGAGATCGGCCAGGGCGATCGGATCATCGGGTCCGAACCAACGCCAACATTGTTTCATGGCAGCCATCCTTCATACAGCGGGTGATCGGGCCTGATGGGAAGGGCAACGCGATGCCCGGTGCGCGCCGCGTGATAAATCGCCGTCACAAGGCCGATGGACGCAGCGCCATCCTTCAGCGTAACGGCCGAATTTGCCTCGGACCGCAGCGCCTTGCCGATTTCAGTAAAGAACCCTTCGAACCCCGTTGGTTCGGCAGCGGCGGCTGCAAGGGCCTCGTCGATAGCGGATTGATCCACAGGGTCCCGCGCGACGAATGTCCAGGGCGTTTGACCCGGGGCATAGGGTTCGGTGCCAGAAGTGGCGGTCAGTTTTTCAAAGACGAACCGCAGGCGGGTTTCGTCCGTGGCGGCGCCTAGGGTGATATTGCTTGTGCACAAAGCGCCGGAAGTCATGCCAAAGCAGATCGCGGCGCAGTCTTCGGTCTCGATCGGGTTGACCCGCGTTGTGGTCATCGCAGACACCCAGGCGATATCACCCGCGATATGAGTCAGCAGATCATGGTTGTGGATGGCATGGCCCAGAACCGCGCCGCCGCGTTCACCGGCCCATGTTCCCCGCCACGGTACCGCGTAATAGTCCGCCCCTCGGGACCAATGGGTTTCAAGCGCGGCAGTTTGGACCGCTCCGGTCAGGCCTGCGCGTTGCAGGTGGCGCAATTGGGCCAGTGACGGGCCCCACCGGTATTGAAAAACCGGAAACACCTCCTTGCCCGCGTCGCGTGCGGCTGCCGTGATCCGATCCACATCCCGCATCGAGGTCGCAAGAGGCTTTTCGCAGACAACGTTTTTTCCTGCGGCCAGTGCTGCAAGGGTAGTCGGTACATGCAGATGGGGCGGCAGGCAGATGTCGATGACATCAATCGTCGGATCATCCAGAGCGTCCTGAATGTTGATCAATGCTCGAAAACCCGAGTTCTGCCGTATCTGTTCGATCCGGTCGATATTCTGGTCGACCACAGCGGTTACCCGGAAAGTACGGTCAAGCCGTTCCAGTGCGCTCAGATGTTGCGCACCGATACCTGCGCCGAGGATCGCAACGTTGATCATCTGCGTTCCGCCATTTCCTGCGCGCGCAGTGCCAGTTCCATGACCGTAAAGCAGTGGGTCTGCGTCATTGCGGTTTCAGTCCGGTTGCGAATGTCATCGGCCAGGCGCGCAAAGTAGGGAAGGCCGGCGTCGGATGCGTCGATCCTTTGGCAGGTTTCACCATTGACGAGGATCAGATGATCTGTCCCCGGGGCTCCACCCACATCGACATATTTCCGCAACTCGATATATCCTTCCGTGCCCAGGATCGTCAGACGACCATCCCCCCAATTTGGCAGGGCATCCGGCGTGAACCAGTCAACCCGGATGTACCCGGTTCCATTCTCGCCGCGCAGATTGACCTCGCCGAAATCCTGCAATCCGGGATCGTTTGGGTTTGCGTAGTTTGTCACATAAGCGTTTGTGATTTCTGCGGTTTTCGAACCTGTATAATGCAGGAACTGATCAATCTGATGCGAGGCGATGTCGGTCAGAATGCCGCCATAGCGGTCACGCTGAAAAAACCATTCTGGCCGGGTCGCCCGGTTCAATCGGTGTGGGCCAAGTCCGACCGTCTGGATCACGCGCCCGATGGCACCGGCCTCGACCAACTCGGTCGCCCGGGTGCTGACGGGCGTTTCGAACCGTTCGGAGAAGTTCACCGACCAGATGCGACCGGTGTCCGCGACCGTTTGCTTGATTTGCTCGAGTTGTTCGAACGTCGTGCAGCCAGGCTTGTCGCTCATGACATCCATGCCGTTTTGCATGGCGCGGATCGTCAACGCGGCCCTATCTGCCGGTATTGCCGAAATCAGCGCGAGATCCGCCCCGCAGGTCAGGGCGTCTTCCAGTCGGGCCAGCCGCGGAATATCGGGAAACCTATTGACGTAGCCCGCCAGCGTTTCCGGATCGCCCTGTGTCCAATAGCCAACGCAGTCCACGCCGATTTTGCGCATGTTTTCTGTCATGCCATAGATATGGCGGTGGTCCAGGCCAAGGGCGACGCAGGTCAGGCTCATGAGATGACTCGTGTTTTCTGGCCGGTTCGATTGGCGATCTGCATCGCGTCTATGACGGCGTGTGTCAAAAGGGCACTGCGTCCGGTGGCCATGGGCTGCGTTCCACTGGAAACGGCCTTGGAAAAATCCTCGATGACCGTCTGATGCCACGCATGCGTGAACGCCATGGGATCGGCTCCTCCGCCTGTCGCGGCGGTTTCGCCAATGGTGGATTTCTGACCGTCGAAAGTGGTCAGGGTCAGGACACCTGACTCCAGATGCGCCTTGGCGCGCGTGCCCTGGATGGTGATTGATTCAGCGGCCCCGGGGAATTCGGCGGTGGTTGCCATCAACGTGCCCACCGCGCCGTTACCCATTTCAAAGATGGCACCTGCCCAATCCTCGGCCTCGAGATCGTGTAGTGGAGTTTTCCTCATCACGGCCTGAATGTCCGAGATCGGCCCCAGCATCCACATCGCTAAGTCAAGCGTGTGGATTGCCTGCGAGATCATGACGCCGCCACCGTCGCGTGCATAAGTGCCGCGACCCGGTTCGTCATAGTAGCTTTGATCGCGCCACCAGGGGACACGGATCTCGACCGTGGCAATCGCGCCGAACTCGTCCTGTTCGATGGCTGATTTCAGCGCCTGCGAGGCGGCGCGGGCGCGGTGCTGAAAGACGATGCCCAGCGGCACGCCGGACATCTCGCACTGCTCGACAATGGCTGTCGCGGCGTCCAGCGTTCTTTCGATGGGTTTTTCCATCAGGATCGGTTTCGAAGCGGTCGAAAGAACCCGCACCAACTCTGTGCGCTGATCGGGCGGGGTTGCGATGATCGCAAAGTCAACGTTTGGGTCGTTTGCAATTTCCTCGACCGAGCCGAATGCGAGGGTATCGTTTCGCCGCGCGAACTCAGCTGTTTTTTCAGGATTGCGCCCGAGGACGCCGGCAAGACTGAGGCCTTGTTCCGATGCCCGAATGGCGGCGACATGCGTGCCAGAAACCATCCCCAAACCAATCAACGCTATATTCATTAAATCCCCCGGATCACTCGGTCAGTCTGCGGGTTCGAACGGGAAAGATGCAACCATTAAAAACTGTGTTAACAATTGCGGGCGGCAGTATCGGAGGCAGAATTGACTGGTAATTTGAATGGGATGGCAGAAGACCTGTATCTGGGCATCAAAGACCTGCCGATCGTGTCTCCGCATGGTCACTGCGATCCGGGTTGGTTTGCAACCGATGCGCCGTTTCCCAACCCGGCAGAGCTGTTGGTGGTTCCCGACCACTACGTGTTCCGTATGCTCTATTCGCAGGGCGTTCCCTTGTCCGAACTTGGCGTTGGGGAAGAGGGACGAAAAAAGGATCCTCGCGCCGTGTTCCGCACCTTTGCCGAGCACTGGCATCTGTTTCTGGGAACGCCATCCCGGATCTGGATGAACTACGTGCTGCATGAAACGCTGGGCGTGTCTGACGAGTTGTCTTCGCGCACGGCAGACCTGATCTATGACAAGATCTCAGAAAAGCTCGCGCAACCCGAGTTTCGCCCGAGGGCTTTGTTCGACAGGTTTGGGATCGAGGTTCTGGCTACCACGGATTCCGCTCTCGACGACCTCGTGGAGCATCAGGAGATCCGTGCAAGCGGTTGGGGCGGGCGGGTTGTTCCGACGTTCCGCCCAGACGGGGTTTTGGATGGGGCGGATCCGGAGTTCGTACAGAACCTGAACAAGTTGGCCGAACTGACAGGTTGCGATCTGGGCAGCTATGATGGCTATCTCGATGCGCTGCGGATGCGGCGGGCTTATTTCATCCAGCTGGGCTGTACAGCCACCGACCACGGTATCGAACGCGTGCAGACCGAGTGGCTGGAAGATCCGGATGCGATGTACCAGCGGCTGAGACGGAGGGAAGGGACCGAACAGGATGCTCGCCGGTTCTATGGGCATATGCTGATCGAAATGGCACAGATGTCTGTCGATGATGGTCTTACCATGCAGATACATGCTGGGAGCAAGCGCAACACGAACCCCGCTGTAATGCGGGACTTCGGACGGGATAAGGGGGCCGACATTCCAATAGCGATGGACTGGGTCACGGGCCTTGAGGCACTGTTGAACCGGGTCGGAAACACGGCGGAACTGCGCATCATTCTGTTTACACTGGACGAAAGCACCTATGCCCGTGAACTGGCCCCGATGGCGGGACATTGGCCATGCCTTCGGATAGGGCCGCCTTGGTGGTTCCATGACAGCCCAGCCGGGATTGTGCGGTATTTCGATCAGGTTGTTGAAACGGCCGGATATTTCAATTTGGCCGGATTCAATGACGACACGCGAGCCTTTCTGTCCATTCCTGCACGACACGACCTTTGGCGGCGGGGCGTGGCGATTCATCTGGCCGAGCAGGTTGCGCGCGGTTGCTTCAGTCGGGACAGTGCCGAGCATCTTGCGCGGTTGCTGGCGGTTGATCTGGCGAAACAGGTTTACGGGTTGCAAAGCTAGATGGGTACAATTCTTCATTTCGGCCTTGGAAACTTTGCCCGGGCGCATTTGCTGGACTACACCGATCAAGCGGGCGGATGGGACGTTGTCGGCGTCAGCCTGCGTTCATCCTCGGTTCGAGATGGATTGGCCCGTCAGGGTTTCGAGTACGACCTGTGCGTACAGGGGCAGGGCGTCCGGCGCATCAAGGCCCTGCGGGACGTTCTGGTCGCGCCCGAGGATCGTGCAGCGGTATTAGACGCGATGGCGGATGCCGAGATTATCTCGGCGACCGTGACCGAGAAAGGTTATCATTTGGATGCCGCGGGCAAGCTGAACCTTCAGGACTCGGCGATTGCCGCCGATCTGGCGGGGCAAGGGCCTGCGACGCTGATCGGGTTTCTGGCTTTTGGCCTTGCGGAACGGCGCAAGCCAGTGACGGTGCTGAGTTGCGACAACCGCATGGAAAACGGAAAAACGCTCGAGATGGCCGTTTCCGATTTTGCGAATGCAGCCGGTCTGGACGTCAATTGGGATGCCGTTCGCTTTCCCAACGCGATGGTCGACCGGATCACCCCGGCCACTACGGACGCCGTTCGCGCAATCTGCGGCGATCCTATGGCCGTACCGACCGAAGCGTTCTCGGAGTGGGTGGTCGAAGACAATTTTGCCGGTCCGCACCCGGAATGGCCTGGCGTGCAACTGGTCGATGATGTGGCCCCGCACGAGATGCGAAAGCTGCGCATGTTGAACGGTGCCCATTCCCTGTTGGCTTATGCAGGTTTGGAGCGGGGCCTGAGCTACGTTCACGAAGCGGTTCGAGACCCGGTCTTGCGCCCGCTTGTTTCCGGGTTGATGAAGGATGCGGGTGCAACGCTGCCCGCTGCGCTGCAAGCGCAGGTCATGGACTATGCCGAGGCTCTGTTGCGCCGGTTTGAAAACCCCGAGCTGGCGCACCGTTTGGACCAAATAGCGATGGATGGCAGCCAAAAGCTGCCCTATCGGTTTATTCCCACACTCCGTGAAACCGGGTCTCAGGCGGCGATCACGGGGGTGCGGGCCTGGATTTCCTATTGCACGTCTGAGACCGCCAAAGGCAGGGCGCTGAACGATCCTTGCGCGTCGGAAATCGCTTTGGCTGCCAAGCAGCCAGATCCGCTAGTGCCGCTTTTGCGTCTTGTCGGGGCCGAAGACCTCGCGCCACTTATCCGGGAATGATCGCGCCGCGGAACTGAACAACGGTGGATGCCAGATTGTGTCCAGCCATCAGGGCCACGGCCTGTGATTTCCCGGTCAGCAAGGCCGCGAGGTACCCACCGTTGAAACTGTCGCCCGCTGCTGTGGTATCCAGTACGCTCTTGGCAGGTTCATAGGTTTGTTCAATGTTCTGACCGATGGACAGAGGTCCGTTCTCTCCGCGTTTCAACGCACCGATGCCGTGATGGACGGCAAAGCGTGCTGCCACCTGATCCGCGCTTTCCCCGAACAGTGCCATCTCGTCGTCGATGGATGGCAGGGCAATGTCAGCACGCCGCCAAAGCCGCTGGTTGATCTGCCGGGCGTGTTCAACGCTGTCCCAAAGACGCGGACGAAAGTTGCTGTCATAGACCAACCGGACGGAAGAGCCTTCGAGCCAGTCCAGAAGCGCAAGCCGAACCGTTTGCGGAAGAATGGCCACAGAAATACCCGACAAGTACAGCACGTCATAACCGTTCAACGAGCTGAAATCGTGATCGGCAAAAAGCTGGCGGGCGGCCGCCTCACTGCGCCAATAGGTAAAGCTGCGTTCACCGTCCGCGGATGTCGTGATTGCATATAATCCAGGAGAGGCGTTCGGAATGATGCGGATGCCGGATGTCCCGATGCGATGGCTGGCGATGAAGTCCGCGATGCGCCCCGAAAACGGGTCGTCACCCAGACATGTCACATACCCCACCTGCAGGTCAGGCGCTGCGCGGCGCATGTAGATGGCTGTGTTCAGCGTATCCCCCGCGACGCCTACCTGTGCGCCGGTTTCCAGCATGGACAATTCGATCATTGCTTCGCCGATGCAGGCAATTCGCGTCATTTCTTTTCTCTTTTCCAGATGATGAGCCCGGCGACCATGATCAGCGCAGCTCCTGCCAACGTGAATGCATCAGGTACCGTGTTAAAGAACAGATAGCCCCAAATCGCAACATAGACTAGGAACGAATAGGTGAATGGCATCAACTGGTTGGCCGTTCCGAACCGATGCGCGTTCGTCAGCAGTTGATGCCCGCCCCAGCCAAAGACGCCAAGGCCGATCAGGACAATCAGGCTCCAGGTGTTTTCCGGCTGGACCCAGTACCAGAGGGCGAAGGGCAACAGAACTACAGTCCCGGTAAGCCCGAGGTAGAATTGCATGGTGTCCACCGCAACAACCCCGGACAGCCTGCGCGTCATGATCGAGTACAAGGCCAACGCGGTGGCGTTGTAGACGATCAGCAGCATAGTTGGATGAAAGGCCGAACCAAACGGCTGCACGACAACCAACACCCCCAGAAAGCCCAGGATGATGGCCGCCCAACGCCATGGGCCCACGCTTTCTTTCAACACGAAGACGGACAGAAAACACACGATGACCGGGCTGGAAAACATGATTGCCGATACGACGGTCAGAGGCAAAAACCGCAGGGCATAGAAATTGAAAACGGTCGCCGAGATCAGCAACAAGGCCCGGCTTATGACTTGCCATGGATGGTCCGTTTTGAACCGGCCGGCCTCAATCCCACCTTTGGCGATCACGCCCACCGAGATCACGAAGTGCCCCGCATAGCGCATGAACGCCAACTGAAATGCCGGCACGCCGGCCAACGCCAACCACTTGGCCCCAAGGTCCACCAGCGAAAAGATCAGCCACGCCATCAGCATCAGCACGATGCCAAGGCGCGGCAGGTCCGCAGTGGGGTTGGCGGTGACGCCCATCGATTAGGTGTTGAAACGCTTGACGTAGTAGTCAACCATCTGGCTGACCATGTCATCCGCCTGACCGTGGTCGCGCGCGTCCTTCAGCGCCGAAAGCGCACCCTGCGACATCACGCTTGAAACGCCTGCCTCGCGCGCCATTCGATCATAGTACCCAAGGTCTTTTGCAGCGTTCTTGATGGCAAAGGCCAGCTGGTTTGGATCATTCTCGACACCGTAGGCCTTCACGAAATCCATCATTCCGGAATGCAGCGGCCCTGCGGCCATCACGTCGTACAGCTGCTTGCGGTCAACGCCGGTGATGTCGGCCATGGCAAAGGCCTCGGCCATCGCGTTCGCAACGGTCATTCCGAAGAAGTTGTTGATCAGTTTGATGGTGTGTCCCGATCCGACCGGGCCAAGGTAAAAGACGTTCTCGCCCAGGTCCTTTAGTGTCGGCTCGGCCTTGTCAAAGGCAGCCTTGTCGCCGGACGTCATGATGTTGAGCTTGCCTTCCAGCGCGTGCGAGGGCGTCCGGCCAAGCGGCGCATCAAGATAGCTTCCGCCGGCTGCGGCAACCTCCTTGGCCACGGCGCGCGTGCTGCCCGGAAGCGAGGTGCCAAAGTCGATGACGATCGCCCCGGGTTTCAGTCCCGCGATCACTCCATCAGCACCACGCATACGGCCCTCGACCTGTTCAGAGGTTCCCATGCACAGCATCACGATGTCGCAGACCTGAGCCAGTTCCCGGGCGTTTTGCGCCTCGCGGGCGCCCCGGTCAATGGCGGCGTCCAGATGTGTGCGGTCTCGGTTTCCCAACACGGTGACCGAGTATCCCTGGTCCAACAGCCGGCTCACCATGGCTCCGCCCATGAGACCCAGGCCGATAAACCCGATTGATGGTTTGCTCATTGGTTTCCCTTTCCGTGAATGTGTCTGGTTTTCATTCTTGTGTCTGGTGTGTGCGGTTTCGCGGTTTGGATGCTAATTCGCCCGGAGGACAATCGCTGGTTCTTGAGTGGCAGGTATATTGCCGGACCGCATGTACATCAGGCCGGCGCCCGCACTCGAGCTGATCGCGCCTTAAGCCCCATTTCGATCCTTGATGTGACTTCGAGCGTCCGGGCCGCATCCTCGACGTCGATCAGTGGAAACGCGCCGTCGATCACGTCAAGAAAGTGATCCAGTTGCGCCTCCAGCGGTGCGCGTTGCTGTTCCGGTCGTGTAAGTTGTTTTTTTTGGGCCGCAGTACTCCAATCATTTCCGCGCCACAGGGTCATAGAGGGAAAACTGACAGCGCCGCTGGTTCCCGTGATCCACATCATGTCCTGGTGGGTCGTGCCGATGTTCGGATTTTCGCCGGTTCCGGCTTCAAACCCCCAGGGACTGGGCGCGGTGTCAGCAAAGCTGATGGCGCCCGTCGCGCCGTTTTCGAACGCAATCGCGACCGCGCCGCTTTCTATCCGATCCGATCCGCGGATCGACGCACCGGGCAGGGCGACGACATCCGAGATTTCTCCGATCACAAAGCGCAGGACATCGATATCATGCACCAGGTTGATCATGACCGGGCTGCCATCCGAAGTCCGCCAGTTCTGTTCAAAATAGCTTTCGGGCTTGCGCATGGCCCACAACAACGAGACGTTGATGACTTGTCCGATCGCACCTTTCTCGATCACTTTTTTCAGGTGCTGCAAGGTGCTGTGATACCGCCGGTGGTGCCCCACCAGACTGCGGAGTTCGGCTTGACGAACGGCCGTCTTCAGGCGCAGGGCATCATCGACCGACGCGGCAACCGGCTTTTCGATCAGCATGTGCCAACCGCGGGATGCGGCCAGAATGCCATGTTCGGCATGCAGGCGGGTCGGCGTTGCAATGATAACGCCATCCACCGGGTCCCGCACCTCGTCCATACTGGCAAAACGCGGCGCGTCGATCTGGATCGAGCCGTCTGGATCGGCCAACCCGACCAACGTGCAGCCGGGATGCTCAATCACGGCGCGCACGTGGCGGATACCTATCAATCCGCCGCCGGCTACAAGGATCCGTTTCACATCACCGCTCCGATCTGCCAGGGAACGAACTCGTAATCACCCAAGCCCTGCGCCTCGGACTTGGTTTGCTCACCCGAGGCGACTTGGAGCAGTCGTCGGTATATTTCCTGTCCTTTTTCTTCGACGCTGACGCCTTTGGTCAGGATGTCGCCCGCATCAACGTCCATGTCTTCAGGCATGCGCGCTGCCAATTCCGAATTGGTGGCGATTTTGAGCGTGGGCGCCGGTTTCGATCCAAATGCAGAGCCGCGCCCCGTGGTGAAGCACACAAGGTTGCACCCGGCCGCGATCTGCCCTGTCACCGAGGCTGGGTCATATCCGGGGCTGTCCATAAAGGTGAAGCCCTTGGCGGTGATGGGTTCGGCGTACTTGAACACACCGGTCAAAGGGCTGGTTCCGCCCTTCGCCGCCGCCCCCAGCGATTTCTCAAGGATGGTCGTCAGACCCCCTTGTTTGTTGCCGGGGCTTGGGTTGTTGTCCATCGAACCGTGATTGCGGGCGGTGTAGTCCTGCCACCAATCGATCAGTCCGATCAGACTTTCCCCGGTTGCGCGATCAAGGGCACGGCGGGTCAAAAGGTGTTCGGCTCCGTAAATCTCGGGCGTCTCAGCCAAGACACCCGTGCCGCCTTGGGCGACCAACAGATCGCAGGCGCGTCCGAGCGCCGGGTTCGCGGTCACTCCGGACCAGGCGTCCGATCCACCGCATTGTAGCGCAACCATCAATTCGGACGCAGGGGCTTCGCTGCGCCGCGCCTCATTGGCAATGGGAAGCATCTGATTAATCTTGGTGATGCCCATTTCCACGGTCCGGCGCAGTCCGGCGATGTTCTGGATGTTCATCGTCTGGAAAGTGGGGTTCTGCTTCAGCCCATACGCGTCCAGCAGCCAGTCGATCTGGTTCATCTCGCAGCCCAGACCGACCATCAGAACGGCAGCGTGATTGGGATGTTTGGCAAACCCCCACATGACCCGTTGAAGAGCTTCGAAACCGTCGCCTGAATCGGCCATTCCGCAGCCTGTTCCGTGGACAAAAGCCACCACGCCGTCGACATTTGGATACTCGGCCAGCTTGTCCGGCGTGAAGTGATTGGCGATCATGCGAGCCGCCGTCGCCGAACAGTTCACGGTGGTCAGAACCGCGATGTAATTACGCGTACCGACCCGACCACTGTCCCGGTGGTAGCCCATGAACGTATCGACCGAAGCGGCGGGTCTCATAGGCCTGTGATCCGTCGCATACTCGTAGTCCACGCTGGTGTTGCGGAACTCGACATTGTGGGTATGCACATGATCGCCGGGGTGGATCATTTGGGTCGCGTAACCGATGATCTGGGCATATTTTCTCACCGGATCGCCCGGTACAATCATCTGCGTGGCGACCTTGTGGCCCGAGGGGATGCGCGCATTGGTCGTGACATCCTCGACCAAACTGCCGGCCTCCAGAGGCCGAGTTGCAACCACCACGCTATCCGTTCGATCTAAACGTACAAAAGTCATAATCAGCTTTCCTGGCAGCCGAATCTAAGCGCAAAAGGGCGAGTCCGATGTCCACCGGTGAATATCTATGTGCAGTTGCCCGGACAGCCTTGCCCGCGCCGCCTCCCAATTTGACTTGCAGACACGCCAATCACGCAGCTCGGTTTCGGGGCGCGATCTGGACCTCGCGATGAAGCCTGGGAAATGGTCTCGACCGGTGGGTTGGCCTGCTGCACTGAAGCGGATGTCGAAAGACCAGCGGAACCGGTCCGTTTTATTGACCAGCGACGCATGTGGTGTCAGAGGGTGAAACAGGATGATCCCGCCCGCCTTGACAGGCAGGGGCAGGGCGCGGTCTTCGTCAATGAACCCGTCGGCAATGCCTGTCTGCGTCCGCGCGCAATGCGGCAGGATGGATTGGTCCTGTGCCTTAGGCAGCACTTGCAGGCAGCCGTTTTCGACTGTTGCATCGTTGACGGCAATCCAGACCGTGACCATGTCGGTCTGGTCCGCATCCTCCAACGCAACTGCCCGGTCCTGATGCCAGTCCGTTGCGGTGATATGCGCCCGCACCTCGTCCTTGGACAGCTTGAGGGCAGGGGGCTTCAGCCGAACATGCTGGATCGGATTGCTGACCAACTCTGGCCCGATCAACTGCTCGACGATGTCCAGCATGGGTTGGGCCGTCAGCAAGTCGAACACGGCCGGCCCAATATGGAAAGGTGTGTCAGCCATGATCCGGTCGCCGGGCAATGAGATGTCCAATGGCTGAAAATAGTCGCAACCGGCCTGATAGGCGGACAGGAGTTTGTCCCAGAAGGACATTCCGGACGGCTCGTCCTTGACCAGCCCTTTATCGTACCAACCGTCATATAGCCGGTTCAGGACATCCGAATATTCGGCTTGCACCCGATCAAGGACGTCACCGGGAATTACATCCTCGACCACGAGGTATCCATCGGTCTGGAACTTGCCAATCTGATCTTGTGTCAGCATGTGTACAACCTCACAAAAGCAGCGCGATGATGCCCGGCCAGATCAGAAGAACGGAAAGCGCCAGCAACTGGATCCCGATGAATGGCAGGAAGCCGCGGAAGATATCCGTCAGGCTGATATGCGGCGGAGCCACAGATTTCAGATAGAACGCAGCCGGGCCGAACGGGGGGGACAGGAAGCTGACCTGCATGTTCATACAAAACACGACACCAAACCAGATCGCGACATGACTCGGTTGCAACTCGCCAATGAGACCGATTTCCTCGATAGGAAGGCGCAGGACGATCGGCAGAAAGACCGGAATGATTAACAGCACGATGCCGACCCAATCCATGAACGCGCCCATGAACAGCAGGATCAGCATCATTACCAGAATGACCAGCATGGTCGGCAGGTCTTGCCCGACGATCAGGTCGGCCACGTATTGAGGTCCGCCGGCAATGGTGTAGGCACCCGCCAGCGCGGCGGCCCCGATGGTGACCCATATGATGGTGCCTGTGGATTTGAGCGTCCGCATCAAGCTGTCCCAAACCAGCTCGAATGATCCTTCGCCCCGCAGAATGGCGATGATCAGAACAGCGAAGGCACCCATGCCTGCAGCCTCGGTGATGCCCGTGATCCCGCCATAGATCGAGCCGAGCACGACGCCGATGACGACCAGCGGCGCGACGAGACCTTTGCCCATTTCCCACCCGATTTTGGCGCGCTGTCTGCCAAAGACGAAGAAGATCAGCAGAAGGGCGATGATCGTGATGCCGGCAAACCAGGGCAGGTAGTCAGCCGTACCCAGCCGTGCGGGCTCGCCCTGGCTGGCAGCGTTCGAGCCGGAAAGCTCGAAAAACGCAGCCCGGATAAAAAGAACAGTAGAAAACCCAGCGACGACGATGCTCATGAAGGCCGCAAACAGTTTGCGCTTTTCAGCCGGTTCGGGGTCGCTCGGGTCCGGTTCCGGCAGCGGCGCGTGGTGAGGATTCAGCCGCGTGCGAATGATGATGTACAGGATGATCATCGAGGCCAGCATGAAGCCTGGAATGAAAGACGCGGTGAACAGCGACTTGATCGAGGTTTCGGTGATCAGCCCATAGATGATCAGAACGATCGAGGGCGGGATCATGGTACCCAGCGACCCCGAGGCGCAGATGACGCCGATCGCGAGGTTCTGATCATAGCCGAGGCGCAGCATCTGGGGCAGGGCGATCAGGCCCAGCAGGACAACCTCACCGCCGATGATGCCGGACATGGCCGCCATGATCACTGCCATAATCGAGGTCACGATCGCGATACCGCCACGCGTTCTGGACAGCCAGACATTCAGCGACGAATACATGTCGCGCGCGATCCCAGACCGCTCTAGCAGCGACGCCATGAAGATAAACAAAGGTACGGATATAAGCACATAGTCCGTTAAGAGCCCGTATATCTTTTGCGCCAGGATATAGAGCGGCCCAGTGCCTGGCCGCCCGGTGAGAATCCCGTCGCCGAATGAAAACGGGTTCAAAAGAAGTGTCGGTTCGAACTTCAGGACAAGAACCAGAACCGCAAGCGAAGCCGAGGCCAGACCCAGGGGCATCCCGATCGCCAGGAGAATGATCAGGGCGACCATCAGGATGAGTGAGATTGTTCCAATATCCATCAGTCTTGTCCCATCGCCCGTTTGATCATTTCAATTTCGTCTTCGTCCGGTTCATCTGTGTGGATTTCCGGTTCTTTGTTCCAATCCGCGACCAAGTTCAAAATTGCCTGCATTGCGACGAGCGTAATCACGATCAGTACCATCGGCTGCAACGTCGCCGGGATCGGAGGATTGAAGGCGGAGCCATAAAGCTCCCATTTATAGAGCTTATTGACGAACACCTGTTTGTAACTGCCGTAGACCAGAAAGAAGGCAAACAGGACGATCAGTATTGTCGAAACCGTGTCAAAAACGCGCTGAAGCCAACGTGGAACTGCGTCGTAAAGCAGGAATATTCGTATGTGACTGCGTTGCTGCATGGCGTAGTAGCCAGACATCAAAAACACAAAGCTGGCGAACCAGAGCGTCATTTCGTTGGCCCACTCGGTCGGCTTCTCAAGGATATAGCGCATGAAGACTTCGTAGAGCATGACGACAGTCATGATTGCTATCATCATCATCGTAACTCGGCCTATGAACAGGGCGAAACGATCCATAACCGTCGAGCCTTCGAACTCCATCGTCGCCGGGCGCACGGTCTTTGTACCAATCACTGCAAGAAACGGCAGAAGGACGAGCGCGGCCACGTCGATGATGTCGACAAACCCCCCGAACACACCCGGCAATTCTGGCGTGACGTCGCTGCGTAGATATATTTCCGTTACCTGACTTTTGAGGGATTCAGAGGTGTAAGGCAGCCAATCCAACAGGAATGCTGGAAGATGCCAAACAAGCCAACTGGCAGTCGCGACGAAGGCCAACGGTATGAGCCATTCAATTGGTCCGCCTGAATTCTTGTGCATCGCGTAACCCTCGTCCCTATCCTTCGATCCTGTAATGATCGATAAAGTCTCGATCCGGCTCGACACCCAGTCCGGGGCCAGTCGGGATCATGACACGGCCATTATTGGCCTTGACCTGATTTTGAATTTCCAGCGGTACGGTCAGCAGATCGTCCCGAAACTTGTTGTCCGTTGTGTCGAACTCCAGCATCGGCTCCCAAGGATGCAAACCGCCTGGAATTGCTGGCATGGCCGCCAGTAGGTGCAGATTAGTTGCGACGGCGATGGCGCTGCCCCAGACGTGATTTACGACCGGAGTGAAATGTGCGTGGCATAGGGCCAGTACCCTGAGATACTCTGAAACACCGCCCAAAGCGCATACTTCTGGCTGCGCTATGTCTATACCTCGATTTTCAAGAAGACTGCGCCAGGCCCAGCGGTTGAATACCGCCTCTCCGCCCGAGATGTTGACTTTAAGCGAAGCGCGCAATTCTCGGTATCCTTCCATGTCTTCTGGCGCGACGGGTTCTTCGAACCAATATGCGTCCAGTTCTTCCAGCGCCCGACCGACAAAAAACGCGTCCGAAGTCGTATAGGCATGGTTCGCATCGACCATAAAAGGAAAGTCGTCACCAACTCCGCGTCGAACTGCTTCGCACAGCTTCACATCAGGCTTCGGGCCAAAGCCCGTTTTCATTTTGGTGGCGGTAAACCCCATTGCCTTGATCTTTGCGGCTTCATCCTCAAAACGGCTGGCCAGATGAGAAATCGGTTCATCCCGGAGCATCATGCCGTAGCCGTAGCAAGGAACGCTTGTGCGATGCGCGCCCCCGACAAGTTTATGGAGGGGGAGGCCAGAGATTTTTCCGGTGATGTCCCAAAGTGCGATGTCCACCCCGGACAAAGCCTGTATTGGCATTCCGCCTTGGCCATGGTCTCGCAAAAGGTTGTACACCTTGTGCCAGATCACGTCTTTGTCCAAGGGGTCCAATCCGAGGACCATTGGTTGGATTACCTTTTCGACGATGGACTTGTTGGCTATGGCTACGTTTCCGGGACCAAAGCACTCGCCCCAACCGGTTACCCCTTCATCTGTCTGAATCTCGACCAGATGGGTTGTGCGCCTGTCATAATACTGTTGCGAGTAGCCCAGAACTTCCGGCATGTCGTACTGCAGTACATGACTTATAATTCTGGTAATTTTCATGAAGTTCTGAACCCTGGCGCAGATGCGGAGAGGCCGCTGATGCGGCCTTTCCGAGTGTCCTAATGCGGTCGAAGCCTGATTACTGCATTGCGCCCAGGTCACGCAGGAAGTTGATGTGGCTTTCCAAAAGCGCCTTTGCCTCAGGAGTCGTTGCGAACTCAGTCCAACCAACCTGAACGGCCGCGCGATACGCTGCCAGGTCTTCAGGCGACCATTCGTACAACTGAACACCTTTTGCCTTCAGGTCTTTTGCAGTCTGAGCGTTCTGCACTTCATTGATTGTCGCATTGTGCAATGCCAGGCTATCCATTGCGACTTCCATGATCTTCTTGTGGTGCGCAGGCATCGCTTCCCAGACGTCTTTGCGACAGGCTAGGTGATCTGCGGGCATCGAGTGGAAACCGGGATAGTTTGTATGACCTGCGATCTCGTACAGACCGAGGCCCACGTTGTTAGTCAGGTTCGCAGCATCCGCACCATCAATGATGCCGGTTTCCAAGGCCGTAAAGATTTCGTTGAAGTCCATCACGATCGGAGAAGCACCAAGTTCCGCGAACACTTTGGTTGCAAGGCCTGGAGGCGAGCGGAATTTCCAATCCTTGAAGTCTTCAACTTTTGCAATCGGCTTGGTCGAAGAAAGCGACTCCGGCCCGGGAATCCACCATCCGATGAACTCCATGTCGTAGCCGTTGTATAGATCGTTTACAGCTTCTCTTCCGCCGCCATGAAGAAGCCAAGCCATTTGCTGGTATGGGTTCTGATATCCGCCGAGCAGGTCACCCGCAAACTGGAAGGCCGGGTTTTTCCCGGTCTGATAGCCGCCGCCCGTCATGTCGCAATCCAGAATTCCCGTAGCTGCGGCATCGAAGGTTTCAACCGATTTGACCACCGAAGAGGAATAGAACATTTCAACTTCGATTTCGCCGTTCGACATTTCCTGAATGTCTTCAACGAATTTTGCAGCCATCTGGCCAGACAGAGTTTCGGGCGAAAAATGGGTTTGAATTCTAAGCTTCGTTGTTTCGGCCATCGCGAAACCGGCTGCCATTGTCGTGGCTACGGCCGCCACGGCCGCTGTCTTGACTACTTTCATATTGTCCTCCCAGACGTTGTGCGTTGCGCGGTGTGGAAGATCTTGCCGCCTCCTTTGCTGTCACGCAGGTAAACGTTAAGCCGACGAATCGAATGCAACAAGAAAAAATTGAAATTTCCAAAAATTTCGAGATTCTTGCGATAATTCGAAAATAAGTTTAGGACGCTACTTGGACAAAACTTTAAGGTGCATGCCGCGATGAACGAAGAAATAGATATTTATCAAGACCTTAAGATGCGCCTGATCTCTAATGGATTCGAGCATGGAGCCAAGGTGCGGGCCGAAGAACTACGTAAAGTGTATGGCTGTTCCGCAAGTGCGGTTCGTGAAGTCCTTTTTCGTTTGGCCGCTGTTGGTTTGGTGGACTTTCAGGAACAAAAAGGTTTCCGCGTACCAAAGCGTTCACCGCAGAAGCTTATCGAATTGACGCATGTCCGTGTTCTGTTGGAGGCCGAAGGCACCGCAATGTCGATCCGAAATGGCGGGGTGGATTGGGAAGCAAGATTGACGGCTGCACATCACAAACTCAGCCATATCGAAAAACGCATTCACGCCACGGACGACCCAAGCGACCTTGTCGAGATCTGGTTTGCCTCGGAGAAGGAGTTTCACCAGACGCTTATTTCTGCCTGTGGTTCGGAAACCTTAAAACAATTGCATAGCCGGATTTACGCGCAATTCAGACAACAGTTGATGGTGGCAGACCGGAACTTTGAGTTCATTTCTCAGAACATAAGGCATCATGCAGATATACTTGAAGCGGCATTGTCGGGGGATGAGCAGTTAACACGGGAGAAAATCCACAATCATCTGAAACGCCATCTAACCGGAAAGACGATGGGCGACTAAGGCCGAAAATCGTCTTCCAAATACACCTGAATGATATCATCAAAACTTGATTCCGCCTCAAACCCCAGCTTCAGAGCGCGATCTGTTTGAAAGTCGCGCGGCCAATTCTTGACTATTCCTTCAATTGTCTTGTCTGGTTTTCGCCTGATTAGGCCAACCGCGCCTTGACCGGCGACATTGCGCAGAGCTTCGATTTGTTCGGCGACGGTGCAACTGACACCTGGCATGTTCAAGGCGCGTCGGTCATTCAAAAGCTGCGTGTCCAATGTTGCTGCGTGGGTCAAAAAAGTCGCAGCGGCGCGGGGGCTAGCGTGCCAGTGTCGAACAGTTTCGGCAACTGGCAAGACAGCCTCATCCCCATTCAATGGCTCTCGGATTATACCTGAAAAGAAGGACGAAGCGGCAGCGTTGGCTTTGCCCGGGCGCACACACAAAGTGGGCAAGCGCAAGGAAACACCGTCGATATATCCTTTCCTGCTGAAATCCGTGATCATCAATTCAGCCGCCGCTTTCTGCGCTCCGTAACTGGTCAAAGGTGCCGAAAGGAACTCATCGGTTATCTTTTCAGGGAACGGTGACCCGAACACCGCTATGGATGAGGCAAAAACCAGGCGAGGAGTGTACTCCCTTCCTGATGCCTCGTGTTCATACGTAAGTGCGTTCAGCAGTGCCCACGTCGCCATAAGGTTTACATCCCAGCCCAACGCAAAGTCTGTCTCGGCTTGGCCAGAAACGATCGCTGCAAGATGGAAAATGACATCCGGTCGCTGCGCAGCAAAAGACTTAGCCATGCCTGACGCGGTCAAGTCCCCCACAATTTGATTACCTGCCGCACTGTCGGGCGGGAACGAGAGATCGAACAGTGAAACTTGGGCATCGGCTCCAAAGGTTTCTTGGGTCGACACGCGATGGGCCAGTTTCTGGCCCAGCATTCCTCCGCCGCCTATAATCAGGATCCGCGTCACAGCATTCCGTTCCGTTTTTTGAGTTCTAGATACAAAGCCGAATGATCCAGTTCGGCCCCATCCATTTCGTCAATCAGATATTCGAAACGGTCGCGCACAGATTGGGTGCTAGGTAGCTCAACGCCAAGGCTTCGCGCTTCCTCCAGCGTGTTGTCCAAATCCTTTAACTGAAACTTGGACAAACCTCCGGGTACAAAATTTCCGTCAGACATGCGTTCGCCATGTTGTTGCAAGATAATGCTATCAGCAAATCCCCCCTTCAGTGCGGCCCTCAACGCGGCAGGGTGAGCCCCGCCTCGCTGAGCCAGTAAAGTCGCTTCGGCGACAGCCGATATAGTCACAGCGACAATCGTCTGATTGGCCAATTTGCACAATTGGCCAGAACCACTTGGGCCTACATGCACAGGGCGGCCCATTGCTGACAGAACTGGTCGGACGCTCTCCATAACGTCCTGATCACCACCGACCATGATCGCAAGCGTGGCAGCTTCGGCACCTTTGGTGCCGCCGGAAACCGGGGCATCGAGATGCTGCAACCCCATCGAAGACAATTGCGCGGATTGTTCACGGGCGTGTTCGGGTTTGGCGCTGGACATATCAATCCAGATCATTCCGGGTTTGAGTTGTTTGCGGAAAGCCTCGTCAGAAAGTAGCGCGCCGGTCGCGTATCCGTCCGACAGCATCGTTACAATTACGTCTGCACCCGAAACCGCCAGCGGGGCAGTTTCCGCCAATGTCGCGCCTTCCGCCGTCAACGGTTTTGCCTTATCCAAGCTGCGGTTCCATACAGTTAGCGGAAATTCGGCGCGCAAAATATTCCTCGCCATAGGAGCGCCCATCAGGCCGGTTCCCAATAGAGCTACTTTGAACTGCTTGCTCATAATCCTCTGTCCTTCCGAAGGTGCGCCACGCATGGTTATGGCCAAACCAAAATCTCTGTCATACGCTAACGGCTCTGGGCCCACATGCCAGAAGTCGTTGCAAATCCACCAAGGTTTCTTTGCTTCTCGGTTGATCTGTGGGACGAAGCAACACTTGTCCAGTCGCCACTTTTAGGGTCGGAAAATGTATATGTCAGAGAGACTTAAGGGAAAAAACGTCCTGGTTACAGCCGCCGCACAAGGGATCGGACTTGCAAGCGCAATTGCGATGGCAAGAGAGGGTGCGAAAGTCTATGCGACGGATATTGACCCTGAAAAACTAAATTTGATTCGCGATCGGAATCTCGAAAATCTCGAAATTTTCGAGATGGATGTGACAAATAATGACAGTATTCATCATGGGGTCGCGCGAGCGCGGCCGGATGTTTTGTTCAACTGCGCCGGGTTCGTGCATCATGGAACTATTCTGGATGCAACCGATGAAGAATGGGACTTCGCCATGGACCTGAATGTGCGTTCAATGGTGCGCACAACAAAGGCTGTATTGCCGGGGATGCTAGAGCGCGGAGGAGGCTCGATTATCAACATGTCTTCCGCATTGGGTTCCATAATCGGTGCGCCAAATCGTTTTGTATATGGAACAACTAAGGCTGCTGTTGTTGGGCTGACGAAATCGGTAGCCGTGGACTTCATAACACAAGGAATTCGGTGCAATTGCATTTGTCCGGGAACAGTCGACAGTCCCAGTTGGCGTGACCGCGTAGATGCGTTGGGCGAGCAACTGGGCAGCAGAGAAGAAGCCCTTGCACAATTTGTGGCGCGTCAGCCCATGGGGCGTGTAGCGAAGGCAGAAGAGATTGCTGCATTGGTCGTCTATTTGGCGAGCGATGAAAGTGCATTCACCACGGGACACACGCACATAATTGATGGGGGATGGTCAGGCCAATGACTAAAATATCAAAAAATGATCTGCGATCTCGCAAGTGGTTCATGAATTCTGAGAACCTTGAGATGACGGCATTGTATCTTGAGAGATACCTGAATTACGGATTGACCCGCGCAGAACTGCAATCCGGCAAGCCGATCATTGGGATTGCTCAGACCGGGAGTGATTTGAGCCCCTGCAACCGGCATCATATCGAGTTGTCCAAACGCGTTCGCGACGGGATCATCGCCGCCGGGGGAACGTGCATCGAAATACCGGTCCACCCGATACAAGAGACCGGTAAACGGCCAACGGCCTCTCTCGACCGCAATCTGGCTTATCTGTCCCTGGTTGAGAGTCTATTCGGGTATCCGATTGATGGCGTTGTTCTTAACATTGGTTGCGACAAGACCACGCCCGCACTTCTTATGGCCGCTGCGACCGTCAACATCCCAGCGATTGCCCTGTCGGTCGGCCCAATGCTCAACGGCTGGTGGAAAGGTGAGCGCGCAGGATCAGGAACGGTTATTTGGAAAGCGCGCGAAGACCTTGCGGCTGATGAAATCGACACCGATGAGTTCATGGAGATCGCAGCCGCCGCGGCACCTTCGGTGGGTTATTGCAATACGATGGGAACAGCAACGACCATGAATTCGCTTGCTGAAGCCTTGGGTATGCAATTGCCAGGATCAGCAGCCATACCAGCCCCGTACAGAGAGCGCGGTCAAATCAGTTATGAAACGGGTAAACGCATTGTGGACATGGTCTGGGAGGATTTACGCCCCAGTGATGTGATGACACGTCAGGCTTTTGAGAATGCGATTGTCATAAACTCGGCGATCGGCGGATCGACAAATGCGCCGATCCACCTGAATGCAATCGCCCGGCATCTTGGTGTTCCATTGAACAACGATGATTGGCAGAAGCTTGGCCACGACGTTCCTCTGTTGGTTAACATGCAGCCTGCGGGAAAATATCTGGGCGAAGATTACCAACAGGCCGGGGGCATTCCCGCAGTTGTCGGAGAGCTTCTTGATGCAGGATTGCTGCCGCATCCCGATGCGATAACGGTGAACGGTAAGACGATAGGCAAAAATTGCTCGACGCGCCGGTCTCAGAATAGCGACGTGATCAAGCCTGTCAGTAGCCCGGTTAAGCCACAAGCGGGGTTCATCAATCTCTCGGGCAACTTGTTCGAGAGTGCGATTATGAAGACATCTGTGATCTCGCAGGCATTTCGAGAGACCTACTTGTCGAACCCGGATGATCCTAATGCATTTGAGGGCAGGGCGGTTGTGTTTGACGGGCCCGAGGATTTTCACCATCGGATCGATGATCCCGCCGAAAAAATCGATGCAAGCTGTATTCTGATTATGCGCGGAGCAGGACCAAAAGGGTACCCGGGTGCCGCAGAGGTCGTGAACATGCGTCCGCCTGCATATTTGTTGAAACAAGGCATCGAAGCCCTTCCTTGCATCGGTGATGGCCGGCAATCCGGCACATCAGGAAGCCCGTCTATCCTGAATGCTTCACCAGAAGCTGCAGAGGGCGGTGGGTTGGCCTTGGTGCGAACTGGCGACCGACTGCGCATCGATCTTGGCAAAGGCACAGCAGATATGCTGGTTTCGCTTGAAGAACTGCATGAACGCGCCCGCGATCTGGAGGCAAAGGGTGGGTATACAATGCCGCCCAATCAATCCCCATGGCAGGAAATATTCCGCGAAAAAGTAGATCGGTTGGATCGCGGTATGACGCTCAAGGGTGCCGAAAACTACCGCGATATCGCACGAGGCTTCATGCCACGCGACAATCACTAAAAGGAACAGAAATGAAACTTGTTCGTTACGGAGCCGAGGGCTCGGAAAAGCCTGCTTTGGTCGATTCCCAGGGTCAATTGCGGGATTTGTCCGCCCACATCAATGATGTTACGGGCGATGTTCTGGATGACGGAACGCTTGATAATCTGCGCTCATTGGATCCGAATAACCTGCCAATTGTCGAGGGGGATCCTCGTATCGCACCGTGTGTCGGTGGCATCGGAAAATTTCTTTGCATCGGTTTGAATTACTCGGACCATGCCGCAGAAACCGGCGCAGATATTCCAGAGCATCCGATACTTTTTTTCAAGGCAAACTCAGCCGTCATTGGTGCCTATGATGATGTTGTCATGCCGCGCGGATCTACTCACACCGACTGGGAATGCGAACTGGGCGTCGTCATCGGCAAAACGGCCAAATACGTGTCCAAGGCCGACGCGCTCGAATACGTTGCCGGTTATTGCATCGTGAACGATGTGTCTGAAAGGCACTTTCAAACTCAACTGACCGGTCAATGGACCAAAGGCAAGTCTTGCGACACATTTGGCCCCACAGGTCCTTGGCTAGTGACCCGGGATGAGGTGACGGATCCTCAAAGCCTTGGTATGTCACTGGATGTGAACGGTCAGCGCATGCAAACCGGGAATACTTCTACGATGATCTTTTCCGTTGCCGAGATCATTGAACATCTAAGCCAACTTTTCACACTGCACCCCGGTGACGTCATTTCAACTGGAACACCGCCCGGCGTCGGAATGGGGATCAAACCGGAACCAGTTTACCTGAAAAAAGGCGACGTCATGGAGCTTCGCATCGATGGGCTTGGTGTTCAGCGGCAAACGGTCGGCCAAGATGACTGACTTATTGCAAATCGGCGGGATCACTGAACGGATGCGAGAACGCCTGTCCGCAGCGTTCGACATTCATCAATTGGACGATTTCAACGCGGATAGTATTACGCATATCGTAACGAACGGGCACGATGGTGTTCCGCATGACCTGATGACATCACTCAGTAATCTTAAGATGATCAGTGTCTATGGGGTCGGTTACGACGCCGTCGACGCCAGTGCTGCGGCTAAGCGCGGAATTGTTGTGACACACACACCTGATGTTTTGAACAAAGAAGTCGCAACCACCGCCGTTCTGCTATTGCTGTCATGTTACCGAGAGCTTTTACGTGACGACAATTACGTTCGGTCCGAACGGTGGGAGGTTGAAGGCAATGCCCCTTTGACCCGATCAGCAGACAATCAAAAGATAGGCATTCTTGGTCTTGGTCGCATTGGTCAGGCGATCGTTGATAAGTTAGAGCCGTGGGCCCCCGAAATCTCTTATCATACCCGCAATCAAAAGGATGTCCCGTACCGCTATTTTGACAATTTGGTTGAAATGGCAGAACATGTTGACGTCCTCATATGCATCACGCCCGGCGGTCCGTCGACCAATAGGCTGGTCAACGCTGAGGTGCTTCGCGCGTTGGGGGCGGGCGGCACTCTGATAAACGTTAGTCGAGGTTCGGTCGTCGACGAAACTGCCCTTATCAACGCATTGCAAAACGGCGAGCTTGGGTGGGCGGGGCTTGATGTTTTCGAGGACGAACCGCGTGTTCCAAAAGCGTTGCGCGAGATGTCCAATGTCGTTCTGCTCCCTCACGCTGGTAGCGCGACTATTGAGACGCGTGCAGCTATGGGTGACCTAACCGTCGACAATCTTCTGCAACACCTTAAGGACGGATCGGTGATCACAGCTGTGCCAGAATGCAGAGATCTGTAAAAGGCCAATCTGAAGAGTGTTTGAGTTTGCTGTCGCGGTTTTCTTTCTGCTGATTACGCCGGGCCCAGGTGTTCTAACAACTGCGGGTATTGGATCAGCATTTGGTTTTCGAGCTGGTCTCGCCTTCGTGGCTGGTTTGATGCTGGGCGGGTTCATCAACATGATGTTGGTTGTGTCTGGAGTCGCTGCGGTAGCTTTGGCTATACCGGCGCTCAGAACTTTGCTGCTATTCGCCTCAGTCGGGTATTTGGTATTTCTGGCCTGGCGAATTGCCAGCGCTGGCTCAAAGGTCGGGTTTTCTCCAGCGGTTTCGCCACTTGGTTTTGCGAATGGGCTGACACTTCAGTTCATTAATCCCAAGGCTTACGTGGTCAGCACAGCATTGTTTTCAGGGTTTGCCTTTTTGCCCGATGCGCCCGTTTGGGAGGTCGTCATAAAAATCCTTGTTTTCAATATGATATGGGTGCCAGTTCACATGATCTGGCTGGGTGCTGGCGCAAAACTGGGCAGACTTGATATAAGCCAAAGATCGCATCGAAGGATCAACTTTGCGATGGCGGCTTCCTTGATTGTTGTTGTGGTGATTGCTTTGGCGTCGGCGCTGTAAACGATATCTACGGTCAGTCGCATTCAGCATAGGATTGAAAGCCACAGATCAAAGTGACGCCGTTATTCCACCATCGACATAGAGAGTATGTCCATTGACGAAACTGGATGCAGGGGACGCAAGGAATATGGCGGCACCGACAAGTTCTTCTACATTTCCCCAGCGACCGGCTGGAGTACGTTTCTCGAGCCATGCACTAAACGCTGGGTCAGCAACCAATGCGGCGTTCAAAGGTGTATCGAAATATCCAGGCGCAATGGCATTGCAGTTCAGACCATACTTGGCCCAATCAGTCGCCATTCCTTTTGTAAGGTTGGTCACGGCACCTTTTGTCGCCGTGTAAGGCGCAATACCCGGTCTTGCCAATGCGGATTGAACCGACGCAATGTTAATGATCTTACCCGACTTTCTTTCAATCATGTGCCGTGCCACTGCCTGACCGACGTGAAAGACGGACGCCACATTTGTCTGTAGTAGGCGCTCGAAGGCATCAGCGGGGAAATCCTGTAACTCCGTCCTGTGTTGCATTCCGGCGTTGTTTATCAGGATGTCTATCGGGCCGACCTTTTCTTCAAAGTCGTCCACAGCAGATCGGACGCCTTCATGATCGGTCGCATCGAACGCAAGTTCCCGTACCGAGGCGCCTGTTTCACTTAGTTCGGAGGCTGCTGCCGCCAGTTTTGTGGTGTCGCGCCCGTTCAAAACGACCTGCGCACCGGCAGCAGCCAAACCTCGCGCCAGTGCAAATCCAATTCCCTGACTGGAGCCTGTTATCAGCGCCCGAGTTCCACTTAGGCTGAACATTTCAAGCGTCATGCAAAAATCCCTTGGTTGTCGGCACCGACTATCCGTATCTTTTGGCGATGTGTATAGGGAGTCTGCGCAATGTCTTCGGCCAGTGTTGCTGTTGTTATCCATGCTGCGAAAGATCTGAGGTTGGAAAACCGGGATGTACGCGACCTGGGACAAGACGAAGTTTTAATTGCATTGCGCGTGGGGGGGATTTGCGGCTCTGACCTGCATTATTACAACCACGGTGGCTTCGGCGCGATCAAGTTGCTTCAACCGATGGTGCTTGGACACGAAGTCGCCGGCGAAATCGTAGAATTCGGGTCAAGTGTGCAGGGGCTGAACCTAGGTCAATTGGTTGCAGTTTCTCCATCCCGCCCCTGCCAAGCCTGCTACTATTGTCTGAACGGGCAGCAAAACCACTGTCTTGATATGAAGTTCTATGGCAGCGCAATGCCGTTCCCGCATATCCAAGGCGCTTTTCGGAGCAAACTCGTGGCGAAAGCCAGTCAATGTGTTCCGGCAGACGGGTTGAGCCCTGCACAGGCCGCTATGGCAGAACCGCTGGCGGTTTGTTTGCACGCGGTTAAACAAGCTGGAAGCCTGGTTGGTAAAACGGTGCTTATCACCGGATGCGGCCCGATCGGCTGCCTTACGACCTTGGTGGCACGTCGTTCTGGGGCGGCCAGAATAGTCGCGACAGATATCTCGGACCAGACCCTAGCCATAGCGCGTGAATGCGGGGCAGACGATGTCATCAACACCTACACTGATCCGCAAATGTTGGAACGGTTTGAAAAGGACAAGGGCCAGATTGACGTCCAACTGGAATGTTCCGGGGCTCAATCGGCCCTGGCTTCTGGCGTCGAATGCTTGCGCCCGCGTGGAACTTTGGTTCAGCTTGGCCTGGGCGGAGACATGACAGTGCCGATGCAGGCGTTGACTGCAAAAGAGATTGCACTTCGCGGATCTTTCCGTTTCCATTCCGAGTTCGCGGTCGCTGTCGAAATGATGCGAAGCGGACTACTAAACGTCGACCATCTGGTGACGCATTCCTTCGAAGTTGGGGAGGCTGTCACTGCTTTCGAGGTTGCGTCTGATCGAAGCCGATCAATGAAGGTGCAGTTAACATTTCCGGATAATGACAATGGTTAAACGAATGCCTGATATAGCGACGACTTATGAAAGAGATGGTTTCGTGGCTCCGCTGGATATCCTGACAGTTTCCGAGGTTCAAACGCTGCGCGATGATTTTGAGAAAGCAGAGCGCACCCTCAGAGATGACCCAGAGAAACTCAAGCTTCTATACTCGTATCCGGACAGGCTGATACCATCATTCGATGCACTTCTCCGCCATTCGAAGCTGATTGAGGCTGCTTCAACGGTGTTGGGGCCGGACCTCATGGTTTGGAGCGGTGCACTTTTCGTAAAAGAGGCGCGATCATCGAAAATCGTCTCGTGGCACCAGGACTTGACCTATTGGGGATTGGATGATGCAGAAGAGGTTACTTGTTGGGTTGCGATTTCAGAAGCGTCTGAGCAAAGCGGGTGTATGAAGTTTGTTCCCGGCAGTCATAAAAACCGTATCGTGCCTCACGTAGACACCTTCAGCAAAAACAATCTGTTATCACGCGGGCAGGAAATCGCAGTCGATGTGAACGAACAAGATGCAGTGGCTGCGGAATTGCGTGCGGGGCAGGCATCCATGCATCACGGGCATCTCTTTCACGCATCGGGACCCAATAACACTGACGACAGACGCATTGGCGCGGCGTTGCGTTTCATAAAACCCTCGATGAAACAGAAAAACGGCGTGAAAACTCTGGTTGCGCTTGTCGCGGGGCAAGATGATTTTGGGCATTTCTTAGTTGCGCCTTCCCCTCGGGGCTTTTTGCATGAGAACGATTTCGATTTGTGTCAAAGGGATGCAGACCGCAAGAAACAAATACTTTTCGCCGGAGTGCAATGATTTCCTTCGCAAGCTCTGAACCATTATTGCACCAACCCAAAATCAGACCTGAATTGCGAAAACAGGTGAACATCTAAAATAGTCTTGTCAGAAGAACTCGGGTTGAAACGGGTAGGGGCTTTCGAAGCCTCCACCTATGACCAACCTAAGCCCATTCAAGGAATTCAAGGCCAACCCCAGGATCATTCGTCGGGCCGTGATATTGTACCTTCGGTTTCCTGTGCCTTTTACAATGTCGAAGACCTGATGAATGAGCGTAGGATAAGCGAACACGCACAATCGCTCTCGCCGGGCCGCGCGAACTTGGTGCGACAAAAAGGGCAGCTATACTGGCTTAGCAGAGACTGGTTCCAATTTGTCTTACAGCACCGCCATTTGTATCCGTTTCGCATCATTTCCATTCGACGATCTGGATTCATGCTGCAATTTTCGCGCGTTGCATAGCGTGACTCCGAGCACAGGTTGGTCTGATCACGTCCGATGAATGCCAAAAGAACTCCGGCGACGTGTAAGTGTCAGATCAATTGGGCCACTTATTCCTGCGGGCATTTTCCTTTTTGGCCAGCAAAGAGGGTGCCGCCATCCAGCACTTCTACGTAAACCCCCATATCCATATGGCCCAGATGGGTTCGAAGTAAGAACGGAATGTTCAAGTCTCGTAGGGCCGTCTCAGGATTCACCTCGGTAGCGGCGCATCTTTTCGTCCGCGAGAGTATCCGCAGCCTGACATCGCCAAACACAAAGGTGGAACCGACAGAGCTCAGCTCGGAAAACGGTGGCAATCCGTCAATTTCGATATTCGCCCGAAATCTGTCCGGGTGAATGTCTGTGCGCAACTTTCTGCTTAACGCATCAACAGAGCTTAAGTTGAGAACCGATATCGCATTCATCATCTTCGGTGAAACGACTGAAACATCCGTGAAACGATGCGGGTGCGAAGACACGAATCTAGGCGGTTCAGGATCCTGTAGTTCCAGCGTATCGTAGAGGAGTCTGGCGGCATCCGTTTTTCCTTGGGGCTCGCTCATGCGGAAGCAGTGGGTGCGGCCGTCCACATCAATTTCCAACTGCTGAGTTGTTGCGTCGAAACGTGTCCTGAGACCCGCAAGCCCAGCTTCTTTCAGCAAAACAACAAAGCGGTCTTTAGGAAGTGGCTTTGGGTCAGTCGGGTCAAAGCCGGAATTGTAGCGAGCAAAGCCGAAAAGGCGGTCACCAGGTACACCCTCACCCGCGCTCAGGTTGACTGTGTTCAGCGGCTCCGGACTCAGACCCTTGATAGGGTAACGCTTCATTCTGACAATGGTGAGTTCGCTCATGCCTTGGTTTCCGATCCGTCGTGTATAGCCGAATTTGGCTCGTCTTTCGTCTTCTGGGCCATCGATTTCCACGCGTTCGGGCGGGGGGCGTAAAGCCGGAAATCCAGCAATGCAGGGCCTGTGAGAACTGGCTATCCAAAGCTGCCAGCAGGTCAGTTTCAAAGAACTGTTTTGAGACTAGCGGTTTTTCCTATGGATTGTTGGAAAGTATGTGGAAGGAAACGTTTCGGTATAAATTTTTCAAAAACAATGAAATAGAATGGTAAATTAAAGTTGTATAGGGCGTTTTGAGGTACGAACCTCAAAATTGTCTAGACTTGAGGTGCGTACCTCAAATAGCCTTGGAAGTATGCCGCGATTCGCACATCCTCGATTGACGGCGTTAAAAAGGGAGGAATGGATGACTTACTCAAAACTGGCGTCTGCCAGCGCAATAGTCCTTGCCGCTACTACTCTTTCTACCAAGGCAAATGCTGAAGACCTGATACTGTGTTGGGCGGCATGGGACCCGGCCAACGCGCTGGTTGAGCTATCCAAAGAATTCGAGGCCGAGTCTGGCCACACAATGAACTTCGAGTTTGTGCCCTGGCCGAACTTTGCGGACCGCATGCTGAACGAGCTGAATTCCGGAGGGAAGCTTTGTGACCTGCTGATCGGGGACAGCCAATGGATTGGCGGCGGAGCTGAGAACGGTCACTATGTAAAGCTGAATGACTTCTTTGATGCTGAGGGCATCAGTATGGATGATTTCGCGCCGGCAACTGTGTACGCTTATTCGACTTGGCCAAAGGGCACGCCAAATTACTATGCGCTGCCTGCAATGGGTGATGCGAACGGTTGGTTCTATCGCAAGGACTGGTTCGAAGATCCCGATATCCAAGCAGCCTACAAGGAAGCAACCGGTCAAGATTTGCGTGAACCGGAATCCCAGAAAGAGCTGTTGCAGATTGCGCAATTTTTCCAAGGTCGCGAGATCGACGGAAAAACCGTGTACGGCGCTGCGATCTTTACCGAGCGCGGTTCGGAAGGGATAACAATGGGTGTGACGAGTGCGCTTTACCCTTGGGGGTTCAAGTATGAAAATACGCCGGGCTCGTATGACATGGAAGGCGCCGTGAATTCACCCGAAGCCGTCGAAGCGCTGGAATTCTACAAAGAGTTCTACAAAACAGCGACACCTCCGGGTTACACAAACTCTTAC
This sequence comes from Ruegeria sp. HKCCD6428, assembly GCF_013110595.1. Lineage (NCBI taxonomy): Bacteria > Pseudomonadati > Pseudomonadota > Alphaproteobacteria > Rhodobacterales > Roseobacteraceae > Ruegeria > Ruegeria sp. HKCCD6428. The sequence goes on along the minus strand of NZ_WVQX01000004.1, from coordinate 66,894 downwards.
ATGGGTGAAAGCTTGGACGCCTTTAAGTCAGGTCAGGTCGCCATGGCCATGAATTGGTTTGCATTCTTCCCGGGCCTCTATGCCGATCCCAATACCGGTGGCGACAAGATCGACTTCTTCGTGAACCCGCCGCAAAATCAGGCAGGTTCAACGTTGGGCGGGCAAGGGATTTCTGTCGTCAGCTATTCTGACAAACAGGATGCCGCGCTTGAGTACATCAAGTGGTTCGCGCAACCCGAAGTTCAGGCCAAATGGTGGGAACTGGGCGGTTATTCAGCACATAATTCCGTGCTGGAAGACCCCGGCTTCGTGGACAGCCAACCCTTTGCCGGTGACTTTCTGGAAGCCATGGCAGGTGTGCAGGACTTCTGGCAGGAGCCTGCTTATGCGGAATTGTTGTTGGCCATGCAGAAACGTATCCATGACTACGTTGTCGCCGATCAAGGCACCGCCCAGGAAGCGCTTGATCTTTTGATCGAGGATTGGACCGAAGTCTTCGAAGACGAAGGCAAGCTTTAATCCGGAAGCAGGGCAGGAGCGGGTTCAATCCCGCTCCACCATGACCCGTGTGTCCCAAACCGACAAGAACTGGCAAAGAAATGTCTGACCGGACCATAGATCGCGTTGCGCAGGCAACGCCCACGCGAGTTGCGCGCAAAATCAGAGGGTTATCCGATCGAGCAATTGCTTGGATATTCATTTCCCCGACGATCTTCCTGCTGCTTGCAATCAACATTTTTCCGTTGATTTGGACAATCCAGCTTAGCTTTACCAACTACAAAGCCAATCGGATAGGGCGCGAGGTCAAGGATGTCGGGTTCAGGAATTACGAGCGTATCCTGACGGATTCCGACACCTGGTTGAATATGCAGGCGACGGCGCATTTTTTGTTCTGGACGATCTTTTTTCAGGTTCTGATCGGGTTCACTTTGGCGTGGCTAATCAACAAGAAGTTTAAGGGAAATGACCTGTGGACCACGATTATTGTCTTGCCAATGATGCTGTCCCCTGCTGTCGTCGGGAACTTTTGGAAGTTTCTCTATCAGCCTCAGATCGGACTGTTCAACTATATCGTTTCGTGGTTCACCGGCAAAGACCCGTCAAGTTTTGAGATGCTGGGTTCGGTGACGTTGGCGCCCTGGGCCATCGTCATCGTCGACACATGGATGTGGACGCCGTTTGTGATGCTGATCTGCCTGGCCGGGCTGCGCAGTATTCCCGATTACATCTACGAGGCGGCCGAGATCGACAGGGCCAGCAAGCTGCGGCAGTTCTTTACGATTACGATCCCGATGGTGCTGCCATTCCTGATGCTGGCGGTGCTGTTTCGAGGGATCGAGAACTTCAAAATGTTTGATCTGGTGGTGCAGTTGACCGGCGGTGGGCCGGGGTCCGTTACGGAACTCACTTCGATCAATCTCAAGCGAGAGGCGTTTGAGAAGTGGCGTACAGGGTATGCATCGGCTTATGCAATCATCCTGTTCGTCACCGTGTTCGGCCTTGCGTCGATTTACGTCAAAGCCCTGAACAAGGTGAAGCAGAGATGAGCGGCTTTTCCGTCACTGAACCTTCGAACCGGTCCAAATGGATCGCAGGAATCCTGGTCATCACTTATGCGCTGATCACGATGATCCCGCTGGTGTGGATTTTGCTGACCGGGTTCAAATCCCCTGCCGACGCGATCAGCTACCCGCCCAAAGTGGTCTTTGACCCAACGCTCGAAGGTTACGTCAATCTTTTCACCACGCGCACGAGGCAGACGCAGGAGTTTCTGGAAGCCAACCCGCCACAGAACTGGGCCGATGAGATCGTCCGCCAATACGACATGGTGATCGTTGGGCCCTCCAAATTCGGCGAGCGTTTCATGAATTCGGTCATCATCGGATTTGGATCCACGTTCTTGAGTATTTTCCTCGGCACGCTGGCCGCCTATGCGTTCAGCAGGTTCAAGGTACCGCTCAAAGACGACCTTCTGTTCTTCATTCTTAGTACAAGGATGATGCCTCCGGTCGCTGTCGCCATCCCGATCTTCCTGATGTTCAGAAACCTTGGGCTGAGCGACACGCATCTGGGAATGATCCTCCTGTATACGGGCGTGAATATCTCCCTAGCGGTTTGGTTGCTGAAGGGTTTCATCGACGAAATTCCAAGAGAGTACGAGGAAGCCGCCCTTATAGATGGCTACACGAGGTTTCAGGCCTTTTACAAAGTGGTGCTGCCGCAAGCCGCCACAGGCATTGCGTCAACTGCGATCTTCTGCCTGATCTTCGCATGGAATGAATATGCTTTCGCCGTGCTGCTGACTTCGGCCAACGCGCAGACAGCGCCCCCGTTTATCCCCACCATCATCGGTATCGGCGGTCTGGATTGGCCAGCGGTTGCGGCTGGTGCGACGATCTTCCTGATCCCCGTTATGATTTTCACCATCCTGATGCGCAAACACCTGCTGCGCGGGATCACATTCGGAGCCGTACGCAAATGAGCGAGTTTCTTACCGGATTGATGCGGCTCCGCCGCGGCCCGTGGGAGATGGTCGCCACCATCCTGATCGCACTGGGTGTCTTCATGCTGATGCAGCCCTTTGTCCTTTGGGCGTTCACCTATTCCTTCATCGTCACGCTGATCGGAACCGTCATGTTCATCATCGTCAGCCATTTTCCGGAGTAGAAATGGCCCAAATCATAGTCAAAAACGTAAAGAAGATGTTCGGCGATTTCACTGCTGTGCGCGAAAGCTCTTTTACAATTGAGGACGGTGAGTTTTTCATGCTGCTTGGGCCGTCGGGATGTGGAAAGACGACAACGCTCAGGATGATTGCGGGGCTGGAACTTCCGACTTCCGGCGAAATCTATCTGGATGGTGAGGAAATCAGCCAAAAGCCGCCTTCAGAACGTGACATAGCGTTCGTTTTCCAGATGTTCGCGCTGTATCCGCACATGAATGTTCGCAAGAACATCAGCTATCCACTGATTTCACAAGGCATGTCACGTGCAGCCGTCAAAGCCAAAGTCGAAGAAGTTGCCGGAATTCTGGGGATAACTGACATTCTGGAAAGCCCGGTGGGGGGGCTTTCGGGTGGCGACAGGCAGCGCGTTGCACTTGGGCGGGCGATCGTTCGCGAGCCCAAGGCGTTCATGATGGACGAACCTCTTGGCGCTTTGGATGCCGAATTTCGCGAGCATATGGCCGAAGAGTTGCGCGCGCTTCACGATCGAATGGGAGCGACAACGGTTTACGTCACACACGATCAGCTAGAAGCCATGCAGATGGGCGACAAGATTGTTGTCATGAATAACGCAGTGATCGAACAATTCGGAACGCCGCAAGAAATCTACGACAAACCTGCGACCATGTTTGTGGCGGATTTCATAGGATCTCCGTCAATGAACTTCTTGCCGTTTCAGGGAAAAGTGGCACCCGGCTCTGAAAGGGTCAGGCTGAACGGCCATGACGAAGCGGTCCCGAAGCTGATGGAGGGGGCGGAAGGGGAACTGGTCTTCGGTGTCCGGCCGGAACATGTTTTTTTGTCCGACGACAGTGACTATCGGGCCAAAGTTCTGACAGCTGAATACTTGGGGACAACCCAGATCGTGACATTGCAAAGCCCGAACGGTGAGTTGAAGGCCCGCATCGGCGCAGGTGAAAAGGTTGCGCCGGGTGAAACCGTGGGATTGGATTTCCGTTCGACAACGGTGACTCTTTTTGAGCGCTCCACGGGCCGGGCGCTGAAATCCGCCCTGAACGAAGAGGTGCTGAGCAATGGCTGAAGTCATTTTGCAGAACATCTCGAAGTCATTCGGAACTGTTCAAGCCGTCGATGGTATCTCGATGACAATTCCCGATGGTGCCTTCGTCGTGCTTTTGGGTCCGACAGGTGCGGGAAAAACGACAACGCTTCGATTGATTTCCGGACTCGAGAAGATGGATTCGGGATCGGTACGCATCGCCGGCCGAGATGTTGGCCTGGAAACGCCTGCCCAACGCGATGTGGCGATGGTTTTTCAGCAATATTCGCTGTACCCGCATATGACGGTACGCGAGAATCTGTCGTTTCCACTGCGTTCGCCGATCCTGAAAACTCCTGAGGATCAGATCAAGAAAAAGGTGAACGAAGTCGCGGAAATCCTGCAAATCCCGCACAAGCTGGACAACAAGGCCACGGAATTGTCCGGCGGAGAGATGCAACGTGTTTCGATTGGTCGCGCATTGGTGCGGGATCCCCAAATTTTCTTGATGGACGAGCCGCTCAGTTCACTGGATGCCAAGCTGAGAGCGGATCTGCGCGTTGAGCTCAAGAGAATTCAGGCCGACCTTGGGTCCACGCTTTTGTATGTGACCCATGATCAGGTTGAGGCCATGACAATGGCAACACATATCGGAGTTCTGGAAGAGGGCAGGCTGGTTCAGTACGGCACGCCAAGGGACATCTATGAAAACCCGTGCAGTGTTTATGTTGCCAGTCGATTGGGTCTGCCGCGGATAAATATCCTTCCGTCGGAGTTGTTCGGAGGAGATCACAAGGGCCCGCAGATTGGTCTTCGCCCGGAAAACATCATTGAAGGCGAAGGCAGTGACGCGCGCGTGATACGTGCCGAACACCTGGGTGACCAAACCCGACTTCATCTGGACTTGAATGGCCATCCGGTCGTGACGCTGATCGATGTCCATCAAGATTACCCCGCAGGTAAGACTATCAAAATTAGCCCACGAAACCCGTTGTATTTTGACGCGTCCGGCGCGCGCGTGAATTAAGGAGCAAAAGCATGGCCCAGTTCCTCAACACAAAAGAAACCCTCGTGACCGAGGCGATAGATGGTCTTCTTGCATCCTCAGGTGGGGCACTGACCAGATTGGATGGGTACCCTCATATCAAGGTTGTCTACAGATCGGATTGGGACAAATCGAAAGTCGCCCTGGTTTCGGGCGGAGGTTCCGGCCACGAACCTGCCCATGCCGGGTTTGTGGGCGCGGGAATGTTAACTGCGGCCGTATGCGGAGAGGTTTTCGCTTCCCCATCGGTAGAAGCTGTCCTGGCGGGCATTCTGGCCGTGACCGGTGAGGCGGGGTGTTTGCTGATCGTCAAGAATTATACTGGCGACCGGCTGAATTTTGGACTGGCGGCCGAGCGCGCCCGCGCATTGGGGCGCAAGGTGGAAATGGTGGTGGTCGATGATGACATCGCGCTTCCTGACCTGCCGCAACCGCGTGGCGTGGCAGGGACCCTGTTCGTGCACAAGATTGCCGGAGCATTGGCAGAACGTGGGGCTGATCTGGAAACTGTAACCAAAGCCGCTAAGAACGTAGTCGAGAAAGTAGTCAGTATCGGGATGAGTTTGGACACCTGCACCGTTCCGGGTTCCCCGAAAGAAGACAGGATTGCCCCCGGCAAAGCAGAGCTCGGGCTGGGTATTCACGGCGAGCCGGGTGTTGAGCAGGTGGAGTTCGCAAATGCCGTGACCGCAATGTCCACCGTCGTGGAAAAGTTGCAGCAGCGAGTGGGGGCGGGTGACTGCGTGGCGCTGGTAAACAACTTGGGGTCTACAACACCGCTTGAGATGTCTGTTTTGACGCACGCCTTGTCCGAAACCGGTATCGCGGGACATATTATCGGTCCGGCACCGCTGATGACTTCGCTGGACATGCATGGATTTTCTGTTTCGATTCTGCCGGTTGATCCGAGTGACTTGTTGGCGCTGGAAGAACCGGTCGAGTTGGTGGCATGGCCAGGGGTCAAAACGATAAAGCCGGTTCGAATTGCCCCTTTGCCTGATGGTTTGACCCCGATTGACCCCATCCCGTCGAACAATCCGGCGACCAAGGAAACAATAAATCGCTTGGCAGAACTGCTGATCCAAGCCGAGAAAGACCTGAACGAATTGGACGCGAAATCCGGAGATGGAGATACAGGCAGTACCTTGGCGACAGCAGCCAGATCTTTGCAGGGAAGCCTGGATCGAATGCCTCTTGCGGATCTGACGCAATTGTTTCCCGCGCTGGGCAATGAGCTGAGCCAGACCATGGGGGGATCTTCCGGTGTGATCCTGGCGATCTTTTTCAATGCCGCCGGAGATGCCTGTGCCAGTGGCGCTTCCATATCAAAGTCTTTGGTCGAAGGCCTGAACCGGGTCAGCCAGGTAGGTGGGGCCAAAGTTGGCGACAGGACAATGATTGATGCTCTGGCACCTGCGCTTGAGGCGCTGCCTTCAGGGCTGGTGCAAGCCGCGAAAGCCGCGCGCGAAGGTGCTGACAAAACCGCAAATATTCACCGTGCCAAAGCAGGCCGTGCAGCCTATGTTCCCGAAGAAAACCTGATCGGACATAACGACCCGGGTGCAGAAGCTGTTGCATTGTTGTTCGAAGGCTTGGCACGGGAGATTGAGGGCTGAAAGACACGTGGAAGACCAAAAGCAAAAACTAGAATTGGTGAAAAAGCCAACCGTAAACGACATCGCGCGCGTTGCGGGTGTCAGTCTGGCGACTGTTGACCGGGTCTTGAACAGGCGTCCCGGTGTGCGGGCGGTGACCGTGCAGAAAGTACAAAAGGCGATTGATGAGCTTGGGTATGTGCGCGACACCGCTGCCGCCAACCTCGCGCGGAACCGTGTCTATAATTTCGTCTTTATTCTGCCGGATGCCGGCAATGAATTTGTCGAGGCGATATGCGATCAGATAGCTGAACAATCGCGCGATCAGTTCATAGAAAGAACGCGGGTCACGATAAAAAAGGTCGCTCCGTTCGAGCCTCAGGACATAGTCAACATTCTGGATGGGGTCGACCACCTGAGCGTCGACGGGGTGGCCGTATTCGGGCCGGAAACGCCTTCGGTCCGCGACGCTGTGAAGAGGGTCAGGGATAAAGGCATTCCAGTGGTTGCATTGGTGTCGGACTTGCCAAGCTCGGACAGAGATCATTTTGTCGGGATCGATAACGTTTCGGCCGGGCGAACCGCAGCTCAGTTGATGGGGCGCTTTGTGCATCGTCCGGGTAAGGTTTTGGTTCTGACGGGCTCACGTTTGGCACGTGATCATCTGGAGCGGCGCCAGGGATTTGATCTTGTTGTCGCTGAAGAGTTCCCTCATCTGGAAGTCGTGGCGTCTGTCGAGGGCAGGGATGACCCGGATCTGATCTACAAGATGATGCCTGGGATATTTGAGACCTACCCCGACCTGGTCGGAATATACTCTTCCGCCGCGGGCAATGCGGGTTTGGTTCAATTTCTGTCAGAGAGCAGGATCAGCAAGGATCTGGTCATTATCGCGCATGAACTCACACCGCTTAGTCGTGATGCGCTTCGCCGTGGCACATTTGACGCGCTGATCTCGCAGGATTCTGGGCATCTGGTGCGGTCCGCCGTGCGTCTGTTGCGTGCAACATCGGACAAAGTGCCTTTCAACAAATCACAGGAACGCATCCGCATCGACATCTATCTGAAGGAAAACTTGCCGCCATAGAGGCATTGGTTTCGGGGAGGAAACTGAATGAAGACGATCAAAGGGCCTGCATTATTTCTTGCACAATTTGCCGGTGACGAAGCGCCGTTCAATTCATGGGACGCCATAACCAAATGGGCGGCGGATTGCGGATACAGGGGCGTTCAAGTGCCCAGTTGGGACGGGCGGTTGTTCGACCTTGAAACGGCCGCGACAAGCAAAGACTATTGCGATGACTTCAAGGGCAAAGCCCAAGAGAACGGCGTTGAAGTCACAGAATTATCGACGCACCTGCAAGGCCAACTTGTCGCTGTTCACCCGGCCTATGATACGGCGTTTGATGGTTTTGCGGCCGAAAGCGTAAGGGGAGATCCCAAAGCCCGGCAGGAATGGGCCGTTGATCAGGTCAAGAAAGCGCTTTCAGCCTCTCGGAATTTGGGAATCTCGGCTCATGCAACATTCTCTGGCGCGCTGGCCTGGCCTTACGTGTATCCCTGGCCTCAACGTCCTGCTGGTCTGATTGAAACCGCATTTGATGAGCTCGCCCGTCGTTGGGTGCCGATTTTGGACCACGCCGAAGACTGTGGCGTTGATGTTTGCTATGAAATCCACCCCGGCGAGGATCTTCATGACGGGGTGACATACGAAATGTTCCTTGAACGAACAGGCAACCATGCGCGGGCGTGCATGCTGTACGACCCGTCGCATTATGTCCTGCAATGCCTCGATTACCTTGACAATATCGACATCTACAAAGACCGCATCCGGATGTTTCACGTAAAGGATGCCGAGTTCAATCCGACCGGAAGGCAAGGTGTCTATTCCGGCTATCAAAGCTGGGTCGATCGCGCAGGGCGGTTCAGGTCACTCGGTGATGGACAGGTGGATTTCGGGGCTGTCTTTTCCAAGATGGCGGCAAACGACTTTGATGGCTGGGCCGTGGTCGAATGGGAATGCTGCCTGAAACATCCCGAGGATGGCGCGCGTGAAGGTGCTCAGTTCGTTTCCGATCACATTATTCGCGTGACCGAGAAGGCCTTTGACGATTTTGCCGACGGCGGCACCGACGAAGCGGCCAATCGGAAAATGCTGGGGATAGGCTGATGGTAACAGGACGCAACGAAGAAAGAACGGGGCGCATTCGCCTTGGTATGGTCGGCGGTGGAAACGATGCTTTCATCGGTGGTGTCCACCGCATAGCCGCGCGACTGGATGACAAGTTCGAGCTGGTTGCAGGCGCGTTGTCCTCGACGCCCGAAAAATCCCGGGAAAGCGGCGAGGCGCTGGGCCTCGAGCGGGTTTACGATGACTTCAAGCAGATGGCGATGCGAGAAGCGCGTTTGAAATCCGGGATCGAAGCGGTTTCGATCGTCACGCCAAATCACGTTCACTATGCTGCCGCGCGTGAGTTTCTGAAACGCGGCATTCACGTGATTTGCGATAAGCCGCTTACGTCGACCCTTGGTGATGCGAAGAAACTGGTCAAAACCGCTGAAAACTCAAACGCGCTGTTCATCCTTACCCACAACTACACGGGCTATCCAATGGTTCGGCAAGCGCGTGAGATGGTTGCCAACGGGGATATCGGCAAAATCCGCGTGGTTCAGGTTGAGTATCCGCAAGACTGGCTGACCGAGCCGCAGGATTTCAAGCAGGCCGAATGGAGGACTGATCCGGAACGCTCCGGTGCCGGAGGATCAACCGGTGATATTGGAACTCATGCGTATAATATTGCCTGCTTTGTAACCGGATTAAGGGCAGAAAGCCTTGCGGCGGATTTGCAGGCTTTTGTGCCGGGTCGTCAGGTCGACGATAACGCGCATGTGTTGCTGAGGTTCCAAGGCGGAGCCCGTGGCATGCTGTGGTCTTCGCAGGTTGCGCCCGGTAACGAAAACGCTCTGCGATTGCGTGTGTACGGCGAAAGGGGCGGCATCGAGTGGGCTCAGGAAGACCCGAACTATCTTTGGTTTACTCCTTACGGAGAGTCAAAGCGTCTGATCACCCGAAATGGGGTCGGGGCAGGGGATGCGGCCAATCGGCTCAGCAGAGTGCCCCCGGGACACCCCGAAGGTTACTTGGAAGGGTTCGCCAATATCTATGGCGAAGCAGCCGAAGCCATTCTGGCGTTCAGAAACGGAAGTTTACCTGACGCATCCGTCGTCTATCCAACGGTCCGGGATGGGCTTGAAGGCGTCAGGTTTGTGGCCGCATGCGTGCAAAGCTCTGCCAGAAATTCGGCCTGGGTCAAGCTGGAGTGAGGCTTTCTGCTTTGCGGGTTGAATTGCAGGCCTTGTTTGAAAAACCGGGTTGAGGCAGGTATGTGCCTCAACAATCGACGCGGCCACTCTGTATGAGCAAGCATAGGCCGTGTCACAAACAACGTGCTGTTAGCGTTTCCACGGCGTAATCAAATGTTTGGGCGCTATTCTCGGCCCGCGCCGTCAGATGAGCGCCTTCCAGCAAGGCCAAAGCCGCGCGTGCTTCTGCTTTCGGATCTTCAACGCCCGTGATCGAATGATCGGTTTTGCCAAGCGCAAAGACATTCTCGATCCACCGGGTCATCATGCGCCGGAACTCGCGGATTTTGTCGGTGACCTCATTCGACAAGCTCTCCCGGCTGATGATCAGCGACACACATAAACACAGGGTTTTTCCGTCGTTCAAAGCCGCGCGATACAGCGCGATCAGTGCACGCATGCGCGTGCCCGCCGTTTCGCAAGTTTCCTCGATCTCGTCGCAGCGTCCCATAAACTCGGTATGGTAGCGTATCATCAAAGCGGCTGACAGCGCGGCTTTGGTCGGGAAGTGATAGTGGATCGATGCCTTGCGGATGCCCACATCATTGGCGAGGTCGGCATAGCTGAAGCCGTCGAAGCCTTTGCTGCGTACGGCAAATTCGGCAGAATTCAGCAAAGCGGTTTTTGTATCTATTTCCATACCACGTTCATCCTATTTGCGCTCAACAATGCCGCGGTGTTTTCTGCTGCTTCCAATGCACCTTCCAGATATCCCCCAAATTGCGCGGCTGTTTCGGTGCCACTGAAAATGATCCGGTCTTCCCAGATCCGTGTCATGGCCTTCGGCATGCCGTACTGCGGATGGGCATATACGGGCTGAAGGTCCAGGTCGGTCGCTGTGAAGCGATCAAACGCCCAGTCTTTTAGCAAAAGCGCGCCGGGGCTGGTCGCCTTGCGCCCGAACAATCGCCCCAGCTGAGCCAGAACCTGCTGCCGCAAATCCCCTTCATCCCGGCGAACTTGCGCGGGGATGCCGATGAAACCGAACAGCGCGAAGGGACCACCGCTGGCAGGCGACGCGTCGTGGATTTCCACCATGGGACCGTGCCGGCTCATAGCATCCCCTGACAGTCCGTCTTCGCGCCAGAACGGAGTGTCATAGACCGCAACCGCTTTGGCCTGCCCGGCCATCCAGGTCGCGATGTGCCGCATGGCTGACAACGTGCCATCGGGCAGGGCGGGCTCAAAGATCAACTCGGCCGCGATGCGTGGGGGCACGGCAAGTACCACACGGTTTGCCAGAATATGCTGCCCAGATTGCGTGGTGACCCGAACCCCACCTTCGGTGCAGGCCAAGACGGTGATCTGCGTGGACAGGTGAATTGCCCCATCCGGCAACCGTGCCGACAGCGCATCTGTCAAAGCAGCGAGCCCCCCGACCAGACGATATGACCCTTCCATGGATGAAAACCCGCGGCCCCGCTCAACACGGCCCTGTTCATCTTCGAAACTCAGCGCGCCGGAACTGAATTGGTCAAACCGGTGCAGGCCCAGCCGGTCTGTCAGCGCTGCGATACGTGGCTGGCCGGGCCAGAACCAAGCCGGACCCATGTCCAGATGGGCGTTCCCCTGAACCTCGGTCAGAATGCGTCCTCCCAGACGGCTGCGCGCCTCAACAACCAGAACTTCCTGACCCTGATCCACAAGCTGTGTCGCCAGGCTGAGCCCTGAAAGCCCACCGCCGATGATGAGCGTATCGGTGCGCATGGATCAGAACCCCTCAGTTGAAGGACGCAGGTCCAGCTCTTGGGTCCAAGTCGACCTGGGTTGTTGCGCCAGTTGCCAATATACCTCGGCAATATCTTCGGGCTTCATCATTTTGGCTGGGTCCAGACTGTGCCGGTCGCGTGACCGGGCCGTGTCGATTATGCCGTCCAGAATGACATGCGTGATATGCACGCCCGCCGGTTGAAACTCTCGTGCAAGCGATTGTGTCAGCCCGCGCAGGGCAAACTTGGCCGAAGCAAATGCTGAAAACTGTGCACCACCGCGCAGAGAGGCGGTTGCACCCGACACGATCAAGGTTCCGCCACCGCCACGGACCATCGGCTGCATCACCGATTGCGCCAGCACGATCAGCGTTTGCACCATCGACGTCCAGCTGCGCTGGTAATCGTTCAGCGTTGTTTTCAGGAAGGGTGAGATCACCAGTTCTGCGGTGTTGTGAACCACGATCTTGGGCGGCCCGTAAGCGGCAATCAAATCGGCTATGACCGGTGCCGTTTCGCCGGGGTCGGACAGATCGACCTGATGAAAGGAACCGATTGGGTTGTCGGGTTGGGTTCGGCCCAGACCCACGGTCACCATGCCTTCGGCCTGGAAACGCGACACCAACGCCTGGCCAAGCCCAGCCCCCGCTCCGGCGACGAGCGCCAAGGGTTTTTGTTCAGACATCGGTTACACCGCCGGCGGTTGGGCGTAAGGCAGGTGGCCTGTTTTCATCCAGATCTTGGCCCCGTTCGCCCCCGCAACGGCCGTCAGGCTGTGGCCTTCAGGCAGGCGCAGCCAATCGTTTTTGACCAGTTCGTCCCCGCCTTCGGTGACCGACCCGTCGATGATCAGAACCTCGATCCCGCCAGGGGCGTCCGAACGCAGCGTCGCGCCCGCGTCCAGATCGGAGTAGGTCACTATCTCGCGCGCATCCTCATGCAGGACTGAGGTGGCGATGCCGTTCGCGGGCGCGCGCAGCTCATCCACCATGTTTTTGCGAAACTGGGTTCGATCGTTCACGTCGAACTGCCAGAGCTTGACGAAGATCGTGCATCCCGGTTCCGACCCCGGTGTGTGTTGCGAGGTTGGCGGATTGCGCACATAGGTCCCCGCCGGATAGTCACCGTGTTCATCCTGAAATACACCGTCAAGGACAATGAATTCCTCGCCGCCGGTATGGGTGTGGGCAGAGAAATGACTGCCCGGCGCATAACGCACGATAGTGGTGGCCCGGGCGACCTCGCCTCCGATCCTGTCCAACATCCTGCGATCCACACCCTTCATAGGAGAGGCCTGCCATTCCAGCTGGTCTGAGTGAACGACAACGCGGTCAGAGAAGTCCGAATTGATTTCCATGGGGTCAGGTCTCTTCCTTGGTTACGACGCGTGATATTATCTACTAGTAGGTAGGTAAGCGCCAGCTGCAAAACTAGAATTCTCGACACGTTTCACAGAGTGTTGAACGGTTTCTTGTCAGGGGGGCTTGGTCGTACGGTTAGGTGGCGCAACCGCCACGGAGAGGTTTCACGCCTCGTTTTGAGGGTGGGGCGTGCGCGACACGCTATATCAGGTGCAGCAATATCTGCTTGATATCAATTGCTTCCTGCAAAAGGAAAGCTTCAAAAGCCGTTTTAAAACTGGCTGTGGTTTTCGCGCGAGGCAATTCAGTGCTCATGAAAACAGCAGGTATCTTCGGATTCGGAGGTTTCGGAAGTACCGCATTGAATTGCAAGAAGCCGAAACAAACTTATGATAATATCGCATTCATGAGGTAGAAAGACGTAACCCTTGATGGGCAATGCATCCGCATGCTTCACTTTCGGGGCTATGTCAGCATTTGGTTTTGCTGGCCCCAAAAAACCGAAAGGCACTACCTTTCCACACCAAAAACCTGAGCGCACCGCCGCCCGAGAGGGTGAGAAAAACAAGCGCGGAAGCTACCCAACACGGAGATATCAGATGAAAAAAATTGCAACGCTACTTGGAAGCGCGTCTTTCGCGATTGCCGGGCCGGCCATGGCCGCGGATATCGTGATCGGTGTGCCCAACTGGGCCTCGGTGAACGCCACGGCACATATTCTTGAGGTCGTGATCGAAGAAAACCTCGGCCTGGACGTGGAATTGCAAAACGGCACCAACCCGATTGTCTTCGAGGCGATGGACAGCGGTTCGATGCATGTCCATCCGGAAGTGTGGATGCCCAATCAGCAGAACCTGCACGATACCTATGTCAAGGAAAACGGCACCGTCGTCATGAACCAAAACCCGGTTCAGGCCGAACAGGGCATGTGCGTGCCGACCTATATCGCGGAACAATATGACATCAAATCGATCGATGACCTGAGCGACCCCGACAAGGTTGCGATCTTTGATACTGATGGCAACGGAACACCCGAGGTATGGATCGGTGCGCCGGGTTGGGCGTCGACCGTTGTCGAGAAGATCCGGGCCAAGTCCTATGGCTATGACCAGATCTTCGAGCTGACGGAATACGAAGAAACCATTGCCTATGCCAATCTGGCAAATGCAACCAAAGCGGGCGACCCGTGGATCGGGTTCTGCTACAGCCCCCACTATATCTTCGTGACACAGGATCTGACGGTTCTGGAAGAACCGCCTCATGATCCGGCCACCTGGACAATCGTTCAGCCCACGGATGATCCGGATTGGTTGTCCAAGTCCGAGGCGTCCTCGGCCTGGAACGGAGCAACGCTTCACTTGCACTACGCCAAGGAACTGGAAGAGAGCTATCCCGAAGTGGCCGCCCTGTTCAGCAACTACCAGATGACAGGCGACGATCTGAGCGCGATGGGCAAGGCGCTGGCCGTCGACAACATCGAAGCTGCGGATTTCGCCAAGGAATGGGTGGCTGCGAATGAAGACACCGTCATCGGCTGGCTGACCAACTAAATCACCACTCTTCGGGCCGTCGCGCAAAACCGCGGCGGCCTTTTTCTGTCGGGCAGGGCATCGCCCTGTGGGGGATAAATGGACGAACCTGTCGTAAAATTAGAAAACGTTTGGAAGATCTTCGGCTCGCGTGCGGAAGAGGCAATGGAAGCGGTCAGAAACGAAGGCATAGGCAAGCCGGAGGTTCTGGAGCGGTTCAACTGTGTTGTCGGCGTTCAGGGCGCCACGTTCGAAGTGCCGAGGGGTGAGATTTTCTGTATCATGGGGCTGTCCGGCTCGGGCAAGTCCACATTGGTGCGACATGTGAATCGATTGATCGAACCCACGGCGGGTCGGATCGAGATTCTGGGTCACGACGTTTCGAAACTGTCGGAATCCGAGTTGCGCCGCATTCGCGCCCAGCAAATCGGGATGGTCTTTCAGCACATGGCGCTGATGCCGCATCGTTCCGTGCGCGATAATGTGGCCTATCCGTTGGAGATCCGAAAGGTGTCCAAGTCAAAGCGCTGGGCCGTCTCGGATCACGCGCTGAGCCTGGTGAATCTGACAGGTTACGAGGACCGCCTGCCCAAAGAGCTTTCGGGCGGGATGCAGCAACGCGTGGGGATCGCGCGGGCGCTGGCCTCGGACCCGGAAATCCTGTTGATGGATGAACCGTTCTCTGCCCTTGATCCGCTGATCCGCCTGCAATTGCAGGACCAGTTCAAAGCACTTGTGGCGCAGCTCAAAAAGACCACGCTGTTCATCACCCACGATCTGGACGAAGCCATTCGGATCGGCCACCGGATTGCGATCATGAAAGATGGCGTCATCGTACAGATCGGAACCCCCGAAGACATCGTCATGAACCCGTCCGACGATTACGTGCGCGAATTCGTTCAGGGCATCTCAAAGCTCAAACTGGTCAAGGCGCATTCCATCATGGAGCCGGTGGGCAGTTACTCAGGGCCACTTGACGGTGCGCCCCGAGCCGACGAGGGCGCGGATCTGGATCAATTGATCGACCTGGCCGTGAATTCTGATCTGCCGGTCGTCATCACGGATGCGGGTATCGATGTGGGTGTCGTGACCAAGCCGCGCCTGTTGCGCGGTATCCAGGGGGGCAAAAATGACTGATGCTGCAACAGAGATGAAAGTAACGGCCGCCTCTGATATCGAGGTCGATCGCGAGGCCCTGGACCTTTCCATCAAAGAGTTCGCGGGTCCGAACGGTGAATACTATGTCAATGCGTTCCACAAGATTCATGATGCGACCAGCGCGATTCCCAACACGTTCAACAAGTGGGCCGCGGTGCTGGGGCCATTCTGGTCTGCGTCACGCGCCATTTGGGGCATGTTCTGGACCTTTCTGATCCTTGAGATCATCGCGTGGGTCCAGATCGGCAGGGGCGCGTGGGGCAATCCCGGCGCGGATTTCGCCGAGCGCGCTGCGCGTCAGCAGGAACGTGCGGCCGAACTGTTGGCGCGCGCAGCGGATGCCACGGAACAGGCCGATATCGACCGTTTCACCAAACTGGCCGAGAACATACAAAAAGCAGCGGCCACAAGTCTGGAAAGGGCTGCCGCCGCCCAGTCCGAGGCGGCAGGAATCCTGATTACCGGGTTGTTGATGTTGCTGGTGTTCAAGTTGGTTCAAGGGTTCTACGCCGACCGCGTCTACGAGAAACAGTATTCGAACTGGCGTATCGATCCGGAAAGCACTGAAAGTGGGCGTTCGACCCGTAACATCGTCATGGGCGCGATCCTTGTTGCGGCAATCGGACCATTGATTGTGTACAAGTTCACAGTGAACGCATCCCTTCCATTGCTTGACGCGTTCCCGGAACAGCAAGTGTCTGCGATGTTTCTTGGCGAAGGCAACGGCACGCTGTTCTCGAGCCTGGCAAACTGGATGGAGGCCAGGATTGATGCGGCTGCAGCGGCGGGCGGCGACATCTTTGACGGGATCGTGGCGGGCGTGCGATCGGTGCTTGATGCGCTGACGATTGCACTGATTGGGTCGCCCTGGCCGGTGGTCATGCTGGTCATCTGTGTGACGGCCTGGCGTGCGGCGGGACCAAGGGTTGCCATCTTCACCGCGTCTTCCCTGGCCTATATCGCGTTGCTGGGGTATTGGGACGTGGCGATGGAAACGGTTGCTCTGGTCGGTGCGGCGGTGTTGCTGTGCGTCGTCTTCGGCATTCCGCTGGGTATCTGGTTCGGAAAGTCGCAGCGCGCTTATCGCGCGGCGGAACCGGTTCTGGACCTGATGCAGACGCTTCCCGCCTTCGTCTACCTGATCCCGATCATCGCCTTCTTCGGCACCGGCAACCCGCCGGGGATTCTGGCCACCATCATCTTTGGCATGCCGCCGGTGATCCGCCTGACGGCACTGGGAATGCGGGGGGTGCCTGAAAGCATCAAAGAAGCTGCCGTCGCCTTTGGCGCGTCGAAATGGCAATTGTTGAAGGATGTTGAAATCCCGCTGGCGCTGCCATCGATCATGACCGGTGTGAACCAGACGATCCTGATGTGCCTGTCCATGGTCGTGATCATCTCACTGATCGGCGGGGGCGGTTTGGGCAAGGAAATCCTCGAGGCGCTGCAATACGCGGCCAAGGGGCCGGGCCTGCTGGGGGGCTTTGCGATCCTGTTCCTTGCCATGGTCATGGACCGGATCGTGCAGGGCGCGTTCCGACGAGAAGACGAAAAACTCTGAACGCAAACGCCCCCGGTTCTGATCGGGGGCGCTTTTCTTTGATCCGAGGAAATCATGACCGACCCGTATGAACAATCGATGATGGACAACCTGTATTGGTGGGGCGTGCCCACACTGTTCCGGTGTCCCAATGTCGGGCCCGAAGGGCAGGATATCGCACTGGCGGGCGTGCCGCATTCGACGGGCAACGGCACGACCGAAAGGGACCAGCACCTGGGACCACGCGCGTTGCGGCATGTCTCGGCCGTACAACGCAGGGTGCATTCGGTCTTTGAAATTGATCCTTGGCAGAGTGCGCGGATCGCCGATGTTGGTGATGTGCCTTTTCCAAAGGCCAACGACAACGAAGACTGCATCGAACGCATCACTGAATTCTACAAGACCATAGACGCGGCCGGAGCGCGCCCCGTTTCCGTCGGAGGCGACCATTCCATCACCGGTGGCATTGTTCAGGCCCTGGGTGGCGGCAAGCTTGCAGGCGGGCAGCCGGTCAGCTTTCTGCATCTGGACGCGCATACGGATGTCTTCACCAAGGTTGATCACTTTCTTGGTGCCAAGAAATCAGCGGCTCACTGGGGGGCCTATCTGGCCGATCAGGGGCAGGTGGATCCAACCCGGTCGATGCAGATCGGTCTGCGGGGCCATCCACGCAGCCTGGACTGGCTGCAACCGTCTTATGACTACGGGTACAATATCGTCACAATGCGAGAGTTCCGACAGCGCGGGTTGGCCGATGTGGTCGCGCAGACCAAAGAGGTTTTGGGTGACCGCCCGGTTTACATCACCTTCGATCTGGACTGTCTGGACCCAACCGTCGCGCCGGCCGTGTCCAATCTGGAACCGGGTGAGAAGGGGTTTGACATAGATGAGGCGGTCGGCATCCTGCGCGCGGCGCGCGGATTGAACATCATCGGCGGCGATGTGGTCTGCATGATGCCCACCAAGGACAGCCCCAACAACATCACCGCGCTGACGGCGGCGGCCGTGATGTTC
Organism: Ruegeria sp. HKCCD6428; assembly: GCF_013110595.1. Classification (NCBI taxonomy): domain Bacteria; kingdom Pseudomonadati; phylum Pseudomonadota; class Alphaproteobacteria; order Rhodobacterales; family Roseobacteraceae; genus Ruegeria; species Ruegeria sp. HKCCD6428. The sequence continues at coordinate 48,855 of NZ_WVQX01000004.1, read as the reverse complement.
GAGATGATTTCGATGATCGCCGAGAACGTCGCGCGGGCCTAGCGCCGCGCGTCGATCGCCTGTGCCAGAACACACAGCAACTCGAACATCAGCGAGATGCCAAGCCACGCCGTTCCACCTTGGGGGTCGAATGGCGGTGACACTTCGACAAGATCGGCGCCAACAAGGTTCAGACCGGACATCCTGCGAATGACCTGCTGGGCCTGAAAGCTGTTGGGCCCGCCGATTTCAGGTGTTCCTGTGCCGGGGGCGTAAGTTGGATCGACAAAGTCGATGTCATAGGTGCAATAGGTCGGCTGCATGCCAACGATATCGCGTACCTCGTTCATAACGTCGACCATGCCCCTGTCGAACAGTTCTTCGATACGGATGATGCGGATGCCCTGCGCCTCGCCCCATTCGATATCTTCAGTGTTGTAGGCCGTGCCGCGAATCCCGACTTGTACAAAACGCTTCGGGTCCACCAACCCTTCCTCGACCGCTCGGCGGAACGGGGTGCCGTGGGTGAATTTGTGACCTCCGAAATAAGTGTCGAACAAGTCCGTGTGACTGTCGAACTGGATCAGGCCAACCGGACCCGAAGCGGCCAGGGCTCGCAGGACGGGCAGGGTGGTCAGGTGATCCCCTCCGGCGGTCAATGGTGTGATGTTGCGGGCTTGAAGATCCGTGTAGAAACGCGTGACCCGATCCAGCGTGTCTTCTATGTCGACGGGATTGGGGGCGACGTCTCCTAGATCTGCGCAGTTCACCATTGAAAACGGTGCCACACCCGTAACCGGGTTCATCGCCCTGATCATGGTGGAATAATCTCTTAATTGCCGCGGACCATGCCGGGCGCCGGGGCGATTGGTGGTTCCGCCGTCCCAAGGGATACCGACGATACCCAGTTCGACTTCCGAAATCCGTTCGTGCGCCAGATCCAGCATGGGCAGGCGCATGAATGCGGGAATGCCGGCAAATCGGGCCAGTTCCATGGCGGACACCGGTTGAAAAAATGAATCGGCCATGATGCCCCATCCTCTGCAAGTTTCCTCAGTGACCCTAACGGTTCAGGACCGGGCTGGAAATGCCCGCCGCTCTTCAAGACAGGATATGAAAACGCCGGCGGATTTCGGCGTCTTGTTCCGGGGTGAGATATTCGGGGTAATGCGTGCGCAACACCTCTTGAGCGGCGCGCCGTGCGGATGACCACGCATCCATCGCGCCATCGGTTTGCCAGGTGCGGGGTTCCTGACGATCGGCGAGTTTCGGATAGAAATAGTCTCGTTCCATGGCTTCATAGGTTTGCTCGCTGCCCAGAAAATGCCCATCTCCCAGAACCGAATGGCATATGGCGTCAAAGCCAAGATTCGCTTCGGTGACCTCGATCCCGCGCAAGACACGATACGTGTGCGAGTGCATTTCGTTGTCGAGAACGAAGGCCTCGAAGCTGACCCCGAGCAGAGATGCCGTCATGCCCGAGCTTTCATAGATCAGATTGCCTCCTGCCAGCGCTGCCGCCAGCGACGTGATGCCTTTTTCTGCCCCATGCTGGGCGTCGATGGCCTTGGCATCGGCCATCGAGGCGGCCACACCCGACGGCAAACCCAGCCAGTTCGTGATTTGCGCCGACGCTGCATTCAGGATTGCGGTCTCGCCGCTGCCCCCTGCGAAAGAGCCGGTCCTGAGATCCACGATGAAGGGCCAGTTGGAAAAGACCATCGGAAAGCCGGGTTTGATCGCATTGACCATCACGAGACTGGCCAGCGTTTCGGCCAGTGATTGCGCCAGAAATCCGGCCAGAGTTGCCGGGGCGGTTGCGCCCGCCTGCGCGGCCGTGATGCAGGACATCGGTATGTTATGGGCGATGCATTCATAAACCACGTCCACGGCATCCTCGCCATATCGCATTGGCGAAATGATCGGGCTTATATGGGCTTTCAGGAAGGGGCGTTTGGCGAATTCCCCGACACCTCCGGCGACGATGTCCAGCATCTCGACGATCGGGCCGACATGTTCCGCCAACGTGAAAGACGTTGCCATTGGCTTGGTTGTGTTGCGTACCAATGCGTAAACGGTGTTGACGTCCAGATCGAACACATCCGGGACGTCGGTCGCCACGCAGCACCGGGTAAACCAACTGACGTTGGCCAGAGTGTCCTGTAGCCGGGTGAAATCATGCAGATCGGCTAGGGTGGAGGGGCGATAAAGCCCACTGTTGATATCAAGGGTCTGAACCGCAGCACCGCCAGTGCCAAAATACACGCGGTCGCCACCCACCTCGATGGATCGTTTTTCATCCCGGCCATGAAAGGTAAAGCTCTTCGCGGCCGAGTCGATGGCCTGTTTCACCATTGAACGGGGAAAAATCAGCCGGTTCTGTTCCCGATCCTGGGCACCCGCTGCCCTGAGGTCGAAGGCCAGCCTGACCGGCACGTCTCCCATCCCCAGCTCTTCCAGCAAACGCAGCGCCGTGTCATAGATTTTCTCGATTTCCAAAAGGCTCAAGGGCTTGAATGCCCCGCCTTTCTGACCGGGCGGGCAAGGATCAATGACGGGTTTGGCCGCACGCTGTGCATGCCGTGCTTTGCGTCCGCTTCGTTTGATGATGTCGGATGGCATGTGTTTTCGTCACCTTGCGTTTTCCTGCACCGTAGGACCCAAGTTGTCCCGGTATCAAAGAAGAAGTGCCGTTTTCAGAATCCGAAATCGCGGTTTCGATTTTCCGGCACCCGCATCTGCCCTGTTGTCTGCCCATCCCGTTATTCAGCAAGACTGGTGCCGAAGTTGAAGGAGCAATGCCATGAAGTCGCGTACCAGAGCCGTTGTGATAGGGGGCGGGATCGCCGGATGTTCGACGCTCTACCACCTGACCCGGGAAGGGTGGACCGATGTGGTTTTGGTCGAACGGAATGAACTGACCTCGGGCACGACATGGCATTCGGCGGCGCAGGTCACCAATTTCGGCATGAACCAGACGATGGTCGGCCTGAAATCTCATTCGATCCGTCTGTACAAGGAACTGGCCGACGATCCGGATTACCCTATCAACTATCACCACGCAGACGGTGGGATCCGTCTGGCCAACACCGAAGGGCAGATGCAGGGCTATCGTCACTTTGCGTCCATGGCGCGGGGGATGGACGTGCATTTCGAGGTGATAGACGCGGATGAATGTGCCCGGAGACACCCGTTGATTTCGACCGATAATCTCATCGGTGGGCTTTGGGATCCGCTGGACGGCGACATCGATCCGGCGCAATTGTGCCAGGCCCTTGCGCGCCGGGCACGCAAGGCGGGCGCCGAGGTGTATCGAAATACGCCGGTGACCGCGCTGACACAGCACAACGATGACACCTGGACCGTGCATACCGAGCACGGGGATATCGACTGTGATGTAGTCGTCAACGCCTGCGGCTACAGGGTCAACGAAGTCGGCGCCATGATGGGTGTTCATCATCCCGTGTCGTCCATGGAACATCAGTATTTCCTGACCGAAGAAATCGAGGCCATCCGGGATGCCGGACACCGAATGCCGCTGCTGCGCTGCCCGATTAGCGATTACTATTGCCGGCAGGAAAAGAACGGCCTGTTGCTTGGGTTCTACGAGCAGGGGTGCAAAACCTGGGGTATGGACGGGATTGATCCGAACTTCGTGAACGCATTGTGCCCGGATGATCTGGACCGGGTAACCGATGTGCTGGAAGGGGCCTTTGCGCGCATGCCCGCCTTGATGGAGGTTGGTATTCACACCGTGGTCAACGGACCGATCACCTACACCATTGATGGCGCCCCATTGGTCGGTCCAATCCCGGGCAAGCGCAACGCGTACTGTATCATTGGACTGCGGGCAGGGCTGGGTGAAGGTGGCGGTCACGGATGGTTGCTGGCACAGCAGATCGTGCATGGCGAGGCATGTTATGACACGTGGTGCCTCGACCCGCGGAGGTTTTCGGGTCATGCCAATGTGGAACTCACCGCGCTCAAGGCGATTGAAGATTATCAGAACGAATTCAGGTTCCACTTTCCGCATGAACATCGCCCCGCGGGCCGACCCGCCAAGACGACCCCTCTGACGCCTGTTCTGGCATCCGAAGGGGCCGAGTTCACTGTGGTCAACGGATGGGAAAGGGTGGACTATTTCAAACCCGATCCCGATTTCTCGCCGACGCTCAGTTTCGATTTTGACGAAACCTTCGATTTGGTGGCCGCCGAAGTCGAAAGCATTCGAACCGGCGTTGGGCTTGCAGAGGTAAACGGGTTCAACCGCATCGAGATCACAGGATCGGACAGGCACGCATTCCTGGATCGGTTGTTTTGCGGGCTTGTTCCTCGGCGTGAGGGGCATGTCGGGTTGGGATACCTGTTGAATCACTACGGTATGATCAAGGCAGAAGCGACGATTGCCAATCTGCCCGCCTGCGACAGGGGGCCGGCCCGCGTTTGGTATGGTTCCGCCGCGGCAAGCGAGTTTCACGACATGGATTGGTTGCGCCTGCATCTGCGCAGCGATGAGGACGTTCAGTTGCGCAGCCTGACAAATGATCAGACCATTCTGGTTCTGGCTGGCCCGAAGTCGCGTTCTGTCTTGTCAGCCTGCGCCAGAGGAGATTGGGCGGCAGATGCGTTCCCGTGGCTCAGCGTGCGCGAGTGCTTTGTCGGTATTGCTCCGGCGACGGTCATGAACCTCAGTTTCTCGGGCGAGTTGGCCTATGAAATCCATGTTCCCAACGCCTCGCTCTATGCGGCCTATCTTGCCTTGCGCGAGGCCGGCGAAACGCATGGGCTGAAACTGTTCGGTGCCAGGGCCGTTGAATCCATGCGCATGGAGAAGAGCTTTTTGCACTGGAAAGCCGATCTGATCACCGAATTTGATCCTTTTGAAACCGGCTTGGATCGGTTCGTCCGACTGGAAAAGGGCGCCTTCGTGGGGCGTGATGCCTTGTTGAAACGGAAATCGGATGGACCACGACGCAAGCTGGTCCCCTTGCGCATCGATTCATCCCTTGGCCCCGCGCATCCCGGCGCATCACTGATGCAGGATGATACTGTCGTTGGCACCATCACGTCGGGCGAATGGGGGTATCGCACGGAGCTAAATCTGGCGCACGCTTTCATTCATCCGTCCCTGGCGAAGATTGGCCGCGAAATGGAGCTGGACAGCTGCGGGAAACGGATTGGTGCGACGGTTATCAGCCCAAGCCCGTACGACCCTGATTTTGTGCGGATGAAAGCCTAGAATCGACCCTTTCGATCAACATCTTCATTGCCGCATGGGCAAAACTCTGCTTCGCTAGTTTCGAACAAATCGAAACAATGGTCGGTTGCCGTGTCCAAATCTCTGAGTCTTCGATGGCTGGAAGTGTTTCAGCTGATCGCCAAATCCGGATCGATTCAGCAAGTCGCATCAGAAACAGACTTGTCGATCAGCACGGTTTCGAACCACCTGCGCAGCCTCGAACGCGCGTTGGGTATTGAATTGGTCGACCATGGGCGCCGCCCGATGGGCCTGACGCCGGCGGGCGAGGTGTTTGCCCGCTATGTGCGTGAGGGTCTGACTGTGCTGAAACGCGGTGAGGCCGAGATACGAACGGGAAACTGGCAGCATGCGACGGATCTGCGGCTGGCTTTGATCGATGATTTCGACAACCAGATCGCGCCCGACCTTGTTCGTTTTCTGGCGCAGGCTCTGCCGCGGTGCAATTTCCGCCATTTCACGCGCCCAAGCCACGAAATTCTTGCCAAACTTCAGGAACACAAGCTTGACGTGGGCGTCGCCACACGACCGCTGGGTCGTACCGAGGGGCTGATCGAATACCCGTTGATGAGAGACCCCTTCATCGTCGTGGTTCCCAACAAGTTTGAAGGGTCCCCGGACGAGCTGTTCAACCCGGATGCCGACCTGCCATTGTTGAGGTATTCGCGTGACTATGTGATCGGCAAGCAGATTGAAACTCAACTGGCCCGAAGCAAGTTCAGCCTGCCCAACCGGTTTGAACTGGAGTGCAACCAATCCATCATCGGCCTGGTCGCGCAGGGCAGTGGCTGGGCAATCACGACGGCGGCGTGCTTTCACCGAACGCAGAGGTTTCACAACAGCGTAAAGGCCATGCCTTTTCCCGGCAGCAACTTCGTTCGCACAGTATCGCTGTTTACAACCGAAGTATACCCGGCAACAACGTCGGTGCTGATCCAGAAGGCCATGAGCAAATTGATACGTCAGCATTTCACAAGACCGATGTGTGCCCGGCACAATTGGCTGAAGAATGAGTTCCGCACCATGGAGATAGAGGGCGTCTAGCCCAATCTGACCGGGGTGCCGAACGGCTGATGGTTTAGGGCGGATGCTCGCAGGGCTTAAACTGGACTTGCCGTGTTGGTGTTTCGGGAAACCGGGCCGATGATCGAATTGCGGTCTGTGCTGGTCCGGGTTCTTTCTGACGGGGTGTCGAATTCGTCTCGCCTCGGGCTCAAAGCGCTTCTAGTCTTTGAAGGACAGGCAATCACGTCAACAGGAAGCCAAATGAGCTGGATCAGAACCATCCCATTCGAGCAGGCCACAGGCAGGCTGAAGAAACTCTATGACCGCGTCACGGGCCCGGGCAACAATGTGGACAATATCATGATGGCGCATTCGTTGCGGCCGCATTCGATGGAAGGGCACATGGCGATCTACAAGGCAGTGCTGCATCACTCGGGCAACAAGATACCGAAGTGGTTCCTCGAGGTGCTGGGTGTGTGGGTCAGTTCTCTGAACCGATGCGGATATTGCGTCGAACATCATTTCGCAGGGTTGCAGCGGTTGCTGGACAACGAAGAACGGGGAAACGCGATCCGGGCCGCGATCGAAGCCCGCGATCCGGCCGCCGCGCCATTGGATGCAGCGCAGGTGGCGGCCATGACCTATGCGCGCAAACTGACCGAGGATCCGGGCGATCTGGTCGAAGCGGATGTGACGGCGCTGCGCACGGCAGGGTGGGATGATGGAGAAATCCTCGAGATCAATCAGGTCTGTTCCTACTTCTCTTATGCGAACCGCACGGTTCTGGGGCTGGGATGTTCGACGGAAGGCGACGAATTGGGTCTGTCGCCCAACAACTCTGACAACCCTGACGATTGGGGGCATAGATGAAGCCTGAAACAAGGGGATCAGCGACCCGGTGCGCCAAACGGGCGCCAGCCTCGGCCATGTTGGCCGAGGTCGATTAGACGATCCTATTGAGGATTTAGGCAAGGGCCGCTCGGGCACAGCTTGAAAAACGGCGTTTGTATCGGAACCTTGTATCCAGTGCGGAATATATGGGTTTTTGAGGCATCAATTTGACCCCAATCAAAGCGCATCCGTGGCCTTTCTGCTAGCTCCTTTCCGGGACAACAGAAAAGGAAAGATTTCATGGAAGCCATTGCTCGGGTCGAAACAAATTCAACTCAGGTCAAGACCAGGCCGACGCCGGTTGCAGAGGTCGCAGAGCCCAGCCCTGAAAAGATCCGGCAGGCGTTTGAAAGCGGCAAGTACCCCTATGGCCGCAAGATGGCGCGGTCGGTGTACGAAGAACAGAAGGCCAAGCTTCAGGCAGAGTTGCTGAAGGTTCAGTTGTGGGCGCAGGAAACCGGGCAGCGTTTCGTTCTGCTGTTCGAAGGGCGCGATGCTGCCGGCAAGGGCGGTACGATAAAGCGGTTTATGGAGCACCTCAATCCGCGTCAGGCCCGGGTCGTGGCCTTGAATAAACCCACTTGGGAAGAAAAGGGGCAGTGGTATTACCAGCGCTATATTCAGGAACTGCCAACAGTTGGCGAAATGGTGTTCTACGACCGGTCCTGGTACAACCGCGCCGGTGTCGAGCGGGTGATGGGCTTCTGCTCTCCCAATGAATATCTGGAATTCATGCGGCAGACGCCAGAGTTGGAGCGGATGCTGGTACGTTCGGGCATCCAGCTTTACAAATACTGGTTCTCGGTCACGCAGGAAGAACAGCAGCGTCGTTTCAAAAGTCGCGAGACGGATCCTCTGAAACAGTGGAAATTGTCACCGATTGACAAGGCCAGCCTCAGCAAGTGGGACGATTATACCGAAGCAAAAGAGGCCATGTTCTTTTACACCGATACCGCGGACGCGCCGTGGACGATCATCAAGTCGAATGACAAGAAACGCGCGCGGCTGAATTGTATGCGCCATTTCCTGTCGACGCTGGACTATCCGGGCAAGGATCACGACATTGTGGGTGAGCCCGATCCGTTGATCGTGGGGCAGGCGCATCACGTGATTCACCGCTCCGAGCATATTCTGGGTACAGCACTGCATCCGGACGCTCGTTAATCACGCCGGTGCCCGCCTGGACTGCGCAAGCGGGCACCGAAGTATCATGTTGACATTTTAGCGATCATCTCTTGTCTCGCGCCAAGCCCGCGCATATGGCTGGTGCGATGACAAAAGTGATGACATATCCGGCCCACTTTCGGGCAATTGCCGTGCTTGGCCTGCCGTTGATCGGTGGCCATCTGGCGCAGTTTGCCATCGGCCTGACCGACACCGTCATGCTGGGCTGGTACGGGGTCGAGGCGCTGGCGGCGGTTACACTGGCCAGCAGCTATTATTTCGTTCTGTTTTTGTTTGGTGCAGGCTTTGGCTGGGCCGTCATGCCGATGGTTGCCACCGCCGCAGCAGAAGGGGACGAAACCAGCATTCGCCGCTCGACGCGCATGGGGCTGTGGTTGTCACTTCTGTACGCTGCGGTGGTCATGCCGTTGTTGTGGTGGTCCAATCCGATCCTGATCGCCATGAAACAAGAGCCGCATATCGCTGAAACCGCGTCGGAATATTTGCGTGTTGCCGGTTGGGGGTTGTTTCCGGCGCTCATCGTGATGGTGTTGAAATCCTACCTTGCGGCTCTGGAGCGAACTCAGATCGTGCTGTGGATCACGGTTACGGCGGCGGTTGTGAACGGGTTTACCAACTATGCGCTGATCTTTGGCAATTGGGGCGCGCCGGAACTGGGCGTGATGGGCGCTGCGATCGCTTCGATCGCGACGCAGGTCGTTTCTCTGGTCGCGGTTGTCGTCTATGTGGTCCGGACCTTGCCGGAACACAGCCTGTTCCAGCGCTTCTGGCGTCCGGATTGGGAAATGTTCATCAGCGTGTGGAAACTGGGCGTGCCCATTGGCCTGACCACCCTGGCCGAGGTGTCGCTGTTTGCAACATCCGCCGTGATGATGGGCTGGCTGGGTCAGGTCCCGCTGGCCGCGCACGGGATCGCCCTGAATCTGGCGTCGGCCACATTCATGGTGCACCTGGGGCTGTCAAATGCGGCCACCATCCGGGCCGGCAACGCGTTGGGCCGCCGGGACAAGGCGCATCTGGAGAAAGGTGCGATTGCCGTGACGGGCATGTCGCTGGTCATGTCCGTCGTGACCGTCATCCTGTTCCTGACATATGCCGAGCCGCTGATTTCCCTGTTCATGGAGGCCGATGATCCGCAGCGCGGACAAATTCTGGCAATCGGGACAGGATTGCTGGCCATGGCTGCCCTGTTCCAACTGGTCGACGGGGCGCAGGTGATTGCGCTGGGACTGCTGCGTGGTTTGCAGGATGCCAAGATACCGATGGTTATGGCGGCGCTCAGCTATTGGGTGGTGGGAATTCCGGCGTCCTACTATTTCGGCTTCGTCCGTCAGATGGATGGCATCGGTGTCTGGCTGGGACTGGTGCTTGGCCTGGCCTTCGCGGCGGTGCTGCTGATGGCCCGGTTCTGGATGCATTCGGTGCGGCAGATGCAGGCGCCAGCGGAACCTGCCTAGTCTTTGCTCAACCGGTCGGCCTTTTTCCGAACCAGAACCGTGCGCAGATCGTGCATCGCCATCAGCAACCTGTCGGTTACATCCTCAAGCTGTTCGTCGCTTGCCTTGGACTGCGCCCATTGCGTTGTCAGATTCAGATAGTCGACAGCGCGGTGAATGTCGTCGATGTCGCGCTGGGCCAGTACGGCCCGGCGCTCGTCCATCCATTGGGCGATCTCTGCCTGATCCCGTTCGGACAAAACCCGTTGGCCGTGCGGCTTGACCTCACCGTTGCGGATGTTGATGACGGCGATCTGGTCCATCTCGATCCGGCGCTGGCGGTTTTCCGTATCGATCCGAAACACCGCGGCCCCGTTTTCACGGATACGAAAATAATATTCGGGCAGGTCGGCAGACATGTTTACCTCAGAGATGCACAAAAGCGCTGTATACGAGCGCAAGCTTCGGTCAGGGCTGCATCGGACGTCGCATAGCTGACCCGGAAGTTGGGTGACAGGCCGAAGGCCGCGCCAAACACGACGGCGACATCCGCCTCTTCCAGCAGGGCCGTGGCAAAGGCTTCATCGTTTTCGATGACGGTTCCCGCGGGTGTCGTTTTGCCAATCAGCCCGGCGATCGAGGGGTAGACATAAAACGCGCCCTCGGGTGTCGGGCAGGTTATGCCGTCAATCTCGTCCAACATGCGCACCACCAGATCACGGCGGCGTTTGAACGTTTCATTGTTCGGCGTCAGAAAATCCTGTGTTCCGTTCAGCGCTTCCACCGCCGCCCACTGGCTGATCGAGCAGGGGTTCGAGGTGGATTGCGACTGGATCTTGCGCATCGCCGAGATGAGTTCGACCGGACCGGCCGCATAACCGATGCGCCAGCCGGTCATGGCGTAGGCTTTCGAAACACCGTTGCAGGTGAGCGTCCTGTCATACAGGCCGGGCTCCACCTCGGCAGGCGTGCAGAATTCAAACCCGTCATAGGCCAGGTGTTCATACATGTCGTCCGACATGATCCAAACATGCGGATGGCGCATCAGAACATCGGTGAGGGCCTTGAGCTCATCCCGGCTGTACCCTGCGCCTGTCGGGTTCGAGGGCGAGTTGAAGATGAACCACTTTGTCCTTGGGGTGATGGCGGCTTCCAGTTGTTCTGCCGTCAGCTTGAAGCTGTTGGCCAGCGTCGTTTCAACAACAACCGGCGTTCCACCTGCCAGCAAAACCATGTCGGGGTAGCTTACCCAATATGGCGCGTGGATGATCACCTCGTCACCGTCATTCATTGTTGCCATCAAGGCGTTGTACAGCGTCTGCTTTCCGCCCGTTCCAACCGAGATCTGCGCGGGCGTGTAGTCAAGCCCGTGATCGCGCTTCATCTTGGCGCAAACCGCCTGCTTCAGTTCCGGAATGCCGTCCGGTGCGGTGTACTTGGTTTTTCCGGCTGCAATCGCTGCAACGGCGGCGTCCTTGATGTTTTGCGGGGTGTCGAAATCCGGCTCACCCGCGCTCAGGCCGATCACGTCGCGCCCGGCGGCTTTCAACTCGGCGGCCTTGGCTGTCATGGCGATCGTGGGCGATGGTTTAACGCGTGACAGTGTCGCAGACAGGAAACTCATGGATGGCCTCGGTTTGTATGTTCAACCCGACTGTCATAGGGTGCGCCGGAATGACGATCAAGCCGAATGGACAATGTGAATTGGAGACCCCGATGAATGATGAAAAAGACTGGTATGGACCTGAGTCTGCGACATTCGGGGACCGTCTGGCAGGCGCGCGCGAAGCGGCCGGAATGACCCAGGCAGAGCTGGCGCGCCGCCTTGGGGTCAAGAAGACGACGATTGTCGATTGGGAAAACGATCTGTCCGAGCCGCGTGCGAACCGGTTGTCGATGATGGCGGGGCTGGTCAATGTCTCGATCATGTGGCTGCTGACCGGTGAGGGCGATGGCATGGATGCCCCGGTGGAAGAGGGCGAAGGTGGAATGGAACTGTCGACCGCGGTGGCCGAACTGCGCGCCATCCGAGGAGAGATGCGGGTTTGCGCTGAACGTGCGGCGCGTCTGGAAAAGAAAATGCGTCTGATGCTGGAGCAGAAGAATTGAGTGAACCCCGGGACGTACGCATCAAGCGAATGAAAATGCGATCCATGCGGCGCGGGATCAAAGAGATGGACATTATCCTGTCCGCTTATGCCGATCGCAACCTGGCAGATATGGATGCCGCCGGGCTGGATGTCTTTGACGCGCTGCTGCACGAAAACGATCAGGACCTTTATCAATGGGTCACAGGTCAGGTGCAGCCGCCGGCGCAGTTTGCCAGTCTGATTTCAAACATCGCGCAGACCTTTCAGAAATAAGAAAATACCGGCTTAACCGATTTTTCGGACTTTCAGGTCATCGTGTCTCAAACAGCACGACTGAATCGGAGGGTCGGATGAGTATGGAAATGCAGGTCTCCGGGCTTGAAGCCAAGGGGTTCATGACCAGCTATCTTGAGGCACTGGCCCTGGTGGAGCGGCTGCATCGGTTGCTGCTGGATGTCATCAAGGATGAATTCGAGCGCGTCGGCGTGCTGGAAATCAACGCGGTTCAGGCGCTGCTGCTGTTCAATATCGGCGATCACGAAGTGACGGCGGGCGAGCTGAAAAGCCGCGGCTACTATCAGGGCAGCAATGTCAGCTACAACCTCAAGAAGCTGGTTGAGATGGGGTATATGCACCACCAGAGATGCGAGATTGACCGCCGCTCTGTCCGCGTACGTCTGACACCACGAGGCAGGGAAATCCGCAATATCGTGTCCGACCTGTTTGCGCGTCACGCCGAAGGATTGCAAAGCAGGGGCGTGTTGGAGTTGGAAGGTATCGAAGACATCACCACGTCACTGCGCCGGGTGGAGCGATATTGGACCGACCAGATCCGATACATCTACTGACCGGGGTTGTGTGTCGCGCAGAACCAAAACCGTCCTGCACTGATGCACAGGCCTGGCGGCCTTGTTCAAATGCCGGTCCAGAGAACAGGCCCGCAAAAGCAGCACTCAGGCGCGGATTTATTGCGGGTCTTCATCAAGCGCACCAATCTGCAAACCGCTCAATTCCCGTTTCAGCTTTTTCCGCATGGCCCGTTCGAAATCTTCGAACCCCTGAGCGACCTCCAAAAAGGCACCGGGACCATGCAGAACATTGTTTTCAAAAAACGGGATCAGAAAAAGTTCGCCTTCAAAATCCGCCGCGTTGATCACGAGGCCATTGACCACCACATTCTGGAACGCGAAGTGACGATAGGCTATTTGCGGCCCATAGCCATCGTTGTTTGAACCATCTCCGGACAGGTCAATCGTTTGAAACAAGCAGTCGGGTGCCTGGTTCATCAAGGTAGACCCGTAAGCCAGGGCATAGCCCATGGCGGTCGCTGATCCGGAATCTGATCTCACAGAGGCACTTATCTGACCGGAGGCGAAAAGCAGGTCGGCAACATCTTCTATCAGCAACCAATTCAAAATGACGTGCTGGGTGGAACGACCGCTCCATTCATAAACAGCCAAAGCAACCGGCATGGGAGAGGAGAAAAAGGCCTCCTGCACTTCGGGTGCGATCAGCGCAGCCGCCAAACCCTGCCGTTGCAGCAAGTCCTCGGCCTCATCGACCGACACTGAAATGTCCATGGCCAATGCAAGGGCCAGACGACACGTCTCGGCCTTGATCGGGCTGGCCAGCGCGGCCAACCCAAGCGTTATGACCCACCGGATCACCAGTGGCCAACGCTTTCCATGCTGGCCCAGGGTTCCTTCGGCTCCAACGCATCGCCGTTCTGCAAAAGCTCGATCGAGATATTGTCGGGTGAGCGTACAAAGGCCATGCGACCGTCACGCGGAGGGCGATTGATCGTGACGCCATTGTCCTGAAGGTGCTGGCAAACCTCGTAGATATTGTCGACGCCGTATGCGAGGTGACCGAAATGGCGGCTGTCGCTGGGAAGGCGGTCATCACCGTCCCAGTTGTAGGTCAGCTCGATCGGCGCATCCTCCTGCCCCGGAGGCGCCATGAAAATCAGTGAAAACCGCCCGGCTTCGCTGTCATAGCGGCGTGTTTCCTTCAGGCCCAGAAGCTTGTAAAACGCCATGGACTTTTCCAGATCCTTCACGCGGACCATGGTGTGAAGATATGTCAGCGCCATTTTGGTCATCCTTTTCGACTCAGTTTTCAAAGAGCTTAGCGCGCCGACCTAGCGTGTCGAGACCGCTGGGTCTGGCGAACTGAATTTTGCGTGGGTTGCGGCATATATCGCGGTTTCGATGTTGCGGTTGGCGAGATATAGTAGGGGGCGACTCATTGCCAGAAAGGAAAACTTGATGCCGCTGTCCGCTGACCAACAGGCCGAGATCGAAGCGCAACGTGCCCAATCGCATCCCACTCGTCGCGTCGTTTCAGCGGGAATGGAAGATCACCTGTACACCGCGCATCAGGTTCTGGATCACGGCTTTGTCCGCGTGATTGATTATATGGGCGATGATGCGGCCATCTGTCAGGCCGCGCGTGTGTCTTACGGCAAGGGAACCAAATCGGTTCAGAATGACGAAGGTCTGATCCGGTACCTGATGCGGCACTGGCATTCGACCCCTTTCGAAATGTGCGAGGTCAAACTGCATGTGAAGCTGCCGGTCTTCGTGGCGCGGCAATGGATTCGGCACCGTACGGCCAATGTAAATGAATACTCGGCGCGGTATTCGATTCTGGATCGTGAGTTCTATATTCCCGCACCCGAACATGTGGCCGCCCAATCAGAGGTGAACAATCAAGGCCGTGGCTCTACTCTGGAAAGTGAAGAGGCCGCGCGTGTTCTGGACATCCTCAAGGCCGACAGCGCCCGGTGCTATGACAATTACGAGTCGATGATCAGCCAGGACGGGCAGCAGGGGCTGGCACGTGAACTGGCCCGGATGAACCTGCCCGCAAACATCTATACGCAGTGGTATTGGAAGGTCGACCTGCACAACCTGTTCCATTTTCTGCGGCTGCGCGCTGACCCTCATGCTCAATATGAAATCCGCGTTTACGCTGATACGATGTGCAAGATTGTCGCCGACTGGGTGCCCTTTGCCTATAAAGCGTTCGAGGATTACCGTCTTGGGGCCGTCAACCTGTCGGCTCAGATGGTTGAAAGCCTGCGCCGCATGCTGGCGGGTGAGGACGTCACGCAGGAAAGCTCGGGCATGACGGCTCGGGAGTGGCGCGAATTCGAAGAGATCATTCGCAAATAGTATTCGAATTGCCGGGCGCTAATTTCTTTGGATTGTCGTGCCAAGGGGCCCATCGCCTAAGCAGTGTGTGGGCTTTTGCGACGCATGCACGGTGACCTGAAACCGGAACGAAGGGCGTCGCAACGTGCCAGCGTCGCCCCGAGCACACAATGAAGCCTGGGAAGTCCGGTTTGCGGGCGGGGCTGGGATCTGTTCGCAGGAACCCGGGGTATCCGACACCACTGCAACGGATATACACCATCGACGCCGCGCAAATGAACAATCCGCGCGCGGGTAATGGAACAGGCCCGGTAGGGGGTGGTTGACGGCCGGAAATTGGCCGCCATCCTTAATGGATTCATCCCGCGATCAGCGGGGATGTCGTTACAACGGCTTCAATTCCGCAGCCATTTGTCGGCCGTCGCGTCCGTCCTGCAACTCGTACGAGACTTTCTGATTGTCTGCGAGTCCGGTGAGGCCGGACCGTTCTACGGCCGAGATATGTACAAACACATCTTTGCCCCCTTCATCAGGGGCAATAAAACCATAACCTTTAGTGGTATTGAACCATTTCACGGTGCCGGTTGGCATGTCCCGTGTCTCCTTCTACTTGCGCATTGTCCCACAAATTGGTGGGGGCTGTGGTCAGCGTCACCACAAAAAAAGACTGTTTGGCACTTTCTGAACAGTCCGTTTCGTGTGTTTCGCCTTTTTCAGCATTGCACGGTGAAGTAAAAAATCAAGAATAACCGCCGGAAACTGGCAAGTTTGCCTAAAATGCAATCAAATGCAGGAGCAGTAAAAACATGCGCCTTTATGGATTGAAAACCTGTGACACCTGTCGCAAAGCATTGAAAACATTGCCAGACGCAGAGTTCGTGGATGTCCGCAGCGACGGCGTGCCGGATGCTGTGCTGTCGCAGGCTCTTGCTGACTTCGGCGACGCTTTGCTCAACACCAGGTCAGCGACATGGCGCGGATTGGATGACAACCAGCGCGCGAAAGCACCTTTGGAGCTTTTGAAACAGCATCCCACCCTGATGAAGCGCCCGTTGATCGAGAAAGGCGGAGAGCTGTTTCTCGGCTGGACTGCGGAAACACGCACGCAGCTTGGTATTTCTTAAGGAATGCTTATGTGCCTGCAAGCAACAGTGAGGACGTTAAATGCGTAATGCCGCCATGATCTTGGGCGTTATTGCCGGGCTGATCGGGATGATCGTCGGGTTTTTCGGGTATGCGAAGGTGGTCGTCATCGATCACGTCGGCGAGATAGACGGCGTTCTGAGGCAGGTGGACAACCCTGACCTGATTCAGGCTGTTTCGATCATTGCACCTTTGTTGGCCATTGCCGGGGGCGCGATGGCGCCCGCGCGCGCCCTTGTTGCCGGGATCCTGCTGCTGATTTCAGCGGCGGCGATGTATTATGCATTCGGATTTGGTGTCTTCACCATGTTCCCGATTGCATTTGCCGGGGTTGCCGGGGTGCTTGGGCTGGCAGCGGGTAAACCGGACCAGCCCAAAGCGCATTTCTAGGTCATTTCAGACGCAGAATCCGATCAAGTGAGATGGGCCCCGCACCGTTGATCACGATCACCAGCATCAGGAACGTCCACATCGTGCGCTGATCCATAATGGATGGCGCTGCGTCGAACAGGCTGCCCAGTTTCACGCCATGGCCAGTAACATCGACCAGAGTCTGCACCCAGATGAAACCAATCATGCCCAAGGCCGCCAGGCGGGTGAACAGACCGACAAGCAGCAGCGCAGGAAGGACGAATTCTGCAACCGTGCCCAAGAAAATGACGATACGTTGGAAGAACGTCATTTGGGATACGTCGTAAAGGACGGCTTCGGCGGCTTTGGGGAAAATCTGACCGAAGGCACCTGCCGAAGGTGAAAAGATCGAGCCGTCGATCTTCAGCATTGCCGAGTTCCAGTAATAGACCAGAAGGACAGCGACAAAGACCAGCCGCGCCAGCGTGGGTGTAAGCCAGTTGGACGCAAGGTCCACCTTTCCCAGAACGTTGTTGTGAAGTGAGATCAGGGCAGTCATGTCTCCAGCCTTTCGATAGTCACAGAAGTTATTGCACCGCCCTGCAAAAGCAGTGCCAGAGTGGTTCCAAGGTCAAATTCAGGTTGCGCCGTCGCGGTTTTCTCAAACGCTTCGCCGATCATGTCGCCACCTTGCATATAGGCGATCCAATCGGCGCCGCCGGCGGGCAGCAATTGGGCAACCGGGTCGAATTCCGGGCGTGTGATCAATACATCCTCGGCTTGGGCAACCGGTTTCGGCGCGTCGGATTCGGTGTTGAAGCGCCAGATCGCGTGAATGGGCCAGTCCGAGCGCACCACCCGCATGGCCGGGGCAAAACGCAACCGGGCCCGCATGACCTGTTCGGGGTCTGCGGCCAGTGCGTCTTCCGGGGCGGGTTGGCTGTCGGCGGCGTGGTACGACTTGCGCAACGCAAGTTCCAGCCGCGCCACATCCGGCAGGTACCCAAGATGCGAAAGCTGCTGCATTCCAGCCAGAAAATCGGGAAAGGCTTCACCATAGAACATCATCAGAGGTGATGATGGCGGGTGCTGGCGCAGAAATATCCCGGCCAGCCCATCCATGTTCTGCGGCCCCAGCAACTTGGTGATGACTGGAAACGCCTGATGCATCGCCTCGGTCAAGGACACGGCGATATTGTTGCGATAGACGCTGAACCGACGACCGGCTGGCTGCGCCTGGGCGTCCAGTAAACCTTCGGGGACAGGGGCTGACGCATCCATCATGGCTGCGCGAAATTCGGATTGCGAAACGCTCATGCCGGGATCCGTTCCAGGGCGGTCTGCGCGCGAACGGCCTCTTCTCGCAAAACGGGCCAGTCGGGGACGTCGGTGTCCCATTCGACCAGGACGGGTTTCGGCCCCGTGCGTTCCAGCACGTAATCCAACAGCGCCCAAACCGGGTCGACCACTTCACGCCCGTGGCTGTCGATCAGCAGCGGATGGCCGTGATCGTCTTCATCTTCGTCATGGCCGCCAAGGTGAATTTCCCTCACTTTTTCAAGTGGGTAGGCATCGATGTAACCCTGAGGAGAGAAATCCAGATTGGTGGCAGAGACAAAGACGTTGTTGACATCCAGCAACAAGCCACATCCGGTACGACGTGCAATTTCGCGCAGGAAGTCGGGCTCGGACCAGGTGCTTTCCTCAAAAGCCAAATAGCTTGAGGGGTTTTCCAACAGCATCTGCCGTCCAACGGTGTCCTGAACCTGATCGATATGATCGCAAACGCGTGTCAGTGTTGCGTCGGTATAGGGCAGGGGCAGCAGGTCGTTGTAGAAATGGGTGTCATGGGTGGACCAGGCCAGGTGTTCGGAAAAGCTGGCAGGGTTCAGCCAGCCTACCAGATGTTTCAGCCGGGCCAGGTGATCAGGGTCCAGCGCGCCTTCGCCGCCGATGGACAGGCCAACGCCATGGACCGAGATCGGGAATTGTTCGGAAAGATGGCGCAGCTGCGCCAGAGGCCGCCCGCCATCGCCCATATAGTTCTCCGCATGAATTTCCAGCCATGCGACGGGCTGCGCGTGTTCAAGTATCTGAGCGAAGTGTTGCGGCTTGTAACCTACGCCCGGAGCTGCGGGCAGGCGGTTCGACCTGTGGGCATCATCCAACATGGGCCAGTTCCTTGATCACGAAAGGGAAGGGGCGGGCGATGGTGCCCGCCCCCTGAATTCGTCAGGCCGTTCTTATGCCGGCAGGTCGCGATCCTGAGCTTCCAACGAGCCTTTGCGCGGGGTGCCGTCTGCCTGTGCTGGCAGTTCGATATCCGCGCAGGTGCCTGCATCGACCAGGGTCCATGCGTTGCCTTGATAATCAACGGTCGAGGTGCCCGCGCAGGTGGTGCCGGGGCCAGCGGCGCAGTCGTTCTGACCGGCCAGCGATACGCCATAGCATTTTTCTTTTGCCTGAGCGGATGCAGTGGTTGCGGCGCCCGATACGGCGGCTGCGACTGCGGTTGCGATAACCAGGGACTTGGCTGTGTTCGACATCTCGGTAATCCTCTTGATGACTGGGTATGTCTGCTTGTGACAATGACAAAGGTAGTAGCTTGGTGGACAGAGTTGAATTCACGAGCCCGTGTCTCACAAGCACGTCAGGGGGCGGCGTGCCCTCTTGCAGCGTAATGCATTGTTTTTGATGAAGAAAGGGGGGAATGTTTCAATCTGGCCCCAAATCGGGGGCCAGATTTCTTGCGATTTCCTGCCGATTGTTACAGCAAATCCGGTGGGGTGGCTGCCTGCGACAGCTCGTTTGTTACAACGTCAAGCGGTTGTACCTGCGTCTGTTTTTCACCCAGACGCCGGACACTGACAGTACGGTCTTCAACTTCGCGATGGCCGACGGCCAGAATGACCGGAACTTTGCCGACCGAGTGTTCACGAACCTTGTAGTTGATCTTTTCGTTGCGAATGTCGGCTTCGGCCCGCACACCGGCGCCGCGCAGCGTTTCGACCACTTCGGCGACATAGCCATCCGCATCGGAGGTAATGGACGCAACCACGACCTGACGCGGCGCAAGCCAGAAGGGCAGCTTGCCGGCGTGTTCTTCGATCAGGATACCGATGAAACGCTCGAACGAGCCCAGCGTCGCGCGATGCAGCATGACGGGGCGGTGCTTGCCGCCGTCGGCGCCGATATAGGTGGCATCAAGGCGTTCGGGCAGCACGAAGTCAACCTGGTGCGTGCCGCATTGCCAATCGCGACCGATCGCATCCGTCAGAACAAATTCCAGCTTGGGACCATAAAAGGCGCCTTCACCGGGGTTGAGCTCCGGCTCGATCCCGGCAGCACGTGTCGCGCTGAGCAACGCGGCTTCGGCTTTGTCCCAGACTTCATCCGACCCCGACCGTTTCTCGGGGCGATCCGAGAATTTGACCGAGAAGTTCTCGAATCCCAGATCCTTGTAGATCCGGGACAGGAACCGGATGAACTCTGCGGTTTCTGACTCGATCTGGTCTTCGGTGCAGAAGATGTGCCCATCGTCCTGGGTAAAGCCGCGCACACGCATGATACCGTGCAGCGCACCTGACGGCTCATAGCGGTTGCAAGACCCGAACTCGGCCATGCGCAGCGGCAGGTCACGATAGGATTTCAGGCCCTGATTGAAAATCTGCACATGGCAGGGGCAGTTCATCGGCTTGAGCGCGTTGATCGCCTTTTCGCGGGCATGTTCCTCGTCCACTTCGACGATGAACATGTTTTCCTGATACTTGTCCCAATGGCCCGATGCTTCCCACAGTTTGCGGTCTACAACCTGCGGCGTGTTGACCTCGACATAGCCGCCGTTGCGCTGCTGACGGCGCATGTAGTCCTGCAACTGGGTGTAGATCGTCCAGCCATTGGGGTGCCAGAAAATCTGGCCGGGGGCCTCTTCCTGCATGTGGAACAGGTCCATCTCGCGGCCCAGCTTGCGGTGGTCGCGCTTGGCGGCCTCTTCCAGCATATGCAGGTGCGCTTTCAGCTTTTCCTTTCCGGTGAAGGCCACACCATAGATACGCTGCAACATCGCACGGTCGCTGTCGCCACGCCAATAGGCGCCGGCGATGGACATCAGCTTGAACGCATCCCCCGGAACCTGCCCGGTATGTTGCAGGTGCGGACCTCGGCACAGATCCTGCCAGTGCCCGTGCCAGTACATGCGCAGCGGCTCGTTGCCGGGAATAGCCTCGATCAGCTCGACCTTGTAGGGCTCGTTGTTGGCCTTGTAGAACTCGATCGCCCGCTCGCGGTCCCAGACCTCGGTGGTGACGGGATCACGCTTGTTGATGATCTCTTTCATCTTTTTCTCGATGAGGCCGAGATCTTCCGGCGTGAACGGCTCTTCGCGGTCGAAGTCATAATACCAGCCGTTTTCGATGACAGGGCCGATGGTGACCTTGGTGGCGGGCCAGATCTCCTGAACCGCGCGCGCCATGATATGGGCCAGATCGTGGCGGATCAGCTCATTGGCCTGGGCCTCATCCTTTATGGTGTGGATGGCGATCTGCGCGTCGGATTCGATGGGCCATTGCAGGTCCCAGTGCTGGCCGTCAACGGTGGCCGAGATGGCCTTTTTGGCCAGCGAGGTTGAGATGTCGGCAGCCACCTGCGCGGGCGTGACGCCTGCGGCGTAGGTGCGTGCATTGCCATCGGGAAAGGTGAGAGAGACGGATTGAGAATCCAGGGCCATATCGGCTCTCCTCGTCGGTTTGGCGCCCACTGAACGCCCGGTTGCGGGTTATGTGTGTTCGGCCCATGTGGCAGGTGCAACAATTACTGTCAAGTGTCGCAAGGTGCGTAGCTGACGCAACGGGAAATCGAATTCCGGAATTGCGACCATCGTGCTGCCGTGCATGATGTTGCCTAAAGAGAAAGAGGATTTCATGGCAGCGACGGATTTTCTGGAGACGCCGCAGGGGCGGCGACTGGCTTATCACAAGACCGAAGGGGCAGGACCGACCATCGTTTTTCTGGGCGGGCTCAAATCGGACATGGAAGGCACCAAGGCCGTGCATCTGGAAGCCTGGGCACAGGCGCGGGGGCAATCGTTCTTGCGGTTCGATTATTCCGGCCACGGCGAAAGCTCGGGCGCGTTCACCGAGGGCTGTATCGGTGACTGGCATCAGGACACATTGGCTGCGGTAAAGGCATTGACGGACGGACCTTTGATCGTGGTTGGCTCATCAATGGGGGGATGGCAGGCATTGCTGCTGGCCAAAGTCATGCCCGAGCGAATTGCAGGCATGGTGACAATCGCCGCCGCGCCGGATTTCACCGAGGACGGGTATTGGGCTTCGTTCAGCGACGAACAAAAAGCTGCGCTGGACACTGTCGGCCATGTCGAGCTGCCGTCCGACTATATGGAACCCTATATCATCACCAAGCGCATGATCGAAGACGGACGCCAGAATTTGGTTCTGCGGGGCGCACTGGATCTGCCGTTCCCGGTTCGTTTCCTGCAAGGCACCGCAGACACGGCAGTTTCGACCGAAACAGCCGTGCGGCTGCTGGAACATGCTGCGGGCCCTGACATGCGGCTGCTGTTGGTCAAGGGGGCCGATCATCGCTTCTCGGACGAGAAGTGCCTGCGTCTGATCAAGACCGCGGTTCTTGACGTGTTGGGAGAAGCCTGATGCGGCGCTTTGGTTGGTTTCTGGGGCGCGCTCTTCTAGCGCTGGTTGTTCTTGGCGGCCTGGTCTTCTGGTTCGGCCCGCGCGAGGAAGTGAACCTGCACCCGACCTTTGACTCTCGGAAATTTGGTGAAGGTGTTCAGGTTTATTTTGAAAGCACCGAGTCCGCCTATGATGACATCGTTCCGGGTGTCGAAAAACGCGTGATCTGGCAGGACGGGTTCAAGGAACAGCGCACGCCGTATTCTGTTCTGTACATCCACGGTTTTTCAGCAAGTTCCGAGGAAATCCGCCCTGTTCCTGATCTGGTGGCTGACGCTTTGGGCGCCAATCTGGTCTACACGCGGTTGCAAGGTCACGGTCGGGATGGGCCAGCGATGGCCGAGGGTACGGCCTCGGGCTGGATGCAGGATACCGCAGAAGGGCTGGCAGCGGCGCGCGCGGTCGGGGAAAAGGTGATCGTTATTTCCACCTCGACCGGAGGAACGCTGGCGGCGGCCGCTGCGTTGGATGCCGACCTCAGCCAGGATGTGGTCGGCATGGTTTTTGTCTCGCCGAACTTTGGTGTGAATACCGTCGCGGCGTGGGTGCCTTCATTGCCATGGGCAAGAAGCTGGTTGCCTGTTTTGATGGGGCAAGAACGCGATGTGTCAGGGCCGGACCCAGAGAAGAACAGGTACTGGACGTCGGTCTACCCGTGGGAAGCCGTCGTGCCGATGTCCGTGCTGGTGGATACGGTCTATGCGCTGGATTTCTCTGAGGCCCTGATACCCGCCTTGTTCTGGTTTTCGGATGATGATCAGGTTGTGCGGCCGGACCGGACGCACAAGGTTGCCGAGGCCTGGGGCGCTCCGGCAACGGTCAGGCTGGTGACAATGGGGCCGGGTGACGATCCGTCTTCACATGTTATCGCGGGGCGGTTGATGTCGCCGGGTCAAACCGATGCCGCCGTTGCTGGCATTCTGGAGTGGCTGAAGGGCTTGGGGGTGGAATAAACCCTGATTGATCGGATAAAAAGGATGCAAGATGCGTAAGCCGGGCAGCATGTGGAGCCTTGAGACCCTGGGTCGTGTCCGCTTGTCCCGGCATTTCTTCATGCGCGATTTTCTGTATTCGGAAATCGGCAACTTCCACCAAAAGCAGAATATTCCGGACAACCCGGATCTGGCGATCGAAACAGGCCGCGCGTTTTGCGAAACCCTTCTTGACCCATTGGAAGAGACATTTGGCCGGGTCGCGGTCAGGTCGGGTTATCGTTCATCGTCCTTGAACCGGTTTGGCAATGAAAACAAGCTGAACTGCGCCCGAAACGATCACCCGCTGGAATGCCACATCTGGGATCGCGGGGAAGGGGATGCGCGGATTGCCGGGGCATCCATCGTTATCCCGTGGTTCGCGGATCAATATGCGCAGGGCCGGGACTGGCGGGATCTGGCGTGGTGGATGCACGATCATCTGGAGTATTCCGAAATCTGGTTCTTCCCCAAGCTCTGTGCGTTCAATCTTGTGTGGCGGCCCAAGCCGCATCGCCGGATCGACAGCTATATTGCTCCGCGTGGGTGTCTGTTGAGGCCCGGCGCTGAACCCGGTGAAGACCTTGCGACGCGGCAAGCCCGTTACGCCGATTTTCCGGCATTTCGCACCATCGCCTACCCGTGAAGTTTTCCTTGCCCGGCTGCGGCAAAACTCTCATCCTGACAACAACTGGAAGGACTCGGAAAACCGAGCAGATGGAGCCCCCGCGTGAACGAACCGCTGGTGTTGTTGCCTGGGTTGATGTGTGATGCCCGGCTGTTTCGACCTCAGATCGAGGTGTTGTCACGGTCACGGCCCGTCACTGTTGCACCTGTTTCCGGAGGCGAGCGAATTGAAGAGATCGCCTCGGGGCTGTTGGATCAGCTTCCACATCGGTTTGCATTGGCCGGGCAGAGCATGGGTGGTGTGGTGGGGCTGGAACTGATCCGGCGGGCACCGGAACGGGTGACGCGCTTGTGCCTGATGTCGACGGACGCACAGGCGGACACGCCTCAGATCGCGGCCAGTCGCGAGGACCTGATCATCGGGGCCTTGGGTGGGCGGCTGGAAGAGGTCATGCGCCAACTGGTCGGCACCGATACTTTGGCGCCGGGGCCCAGGCGAATCCCCATTCTGAATGATCTTTTGGCAATGGCGAATGATCTGGGCGCCGAAGCTTTTGTGCGCCAAATGCGTGCCTTGCAGCGCCGACCCGACCAACAGGGATCGTTGCGCCGCATCAAAGTCCCCACTTTGATCATGTGCGGTGCCCATGACACGCTTACCCCGGTCAAACGGCACTCTTTCATGTCTGACCTGATACCGGAATCTGCGTTGGAGATCGTCGAAAACGCCGGACATCTGCTACCGCTTGAAGCGCCCGATGCCGTGAACAAAGCCTTGGAAACCTGGCTGAATATCCCGCAAAGGTTTGTCTAAGGGTAAAGAGCCGCCCGCTCGTCTTTCGAAATGACATTCGGTACGACCGCAGGATCGCCGGTCTCGGGGTCGAAAAACGGCGTTTTCTTCCACCGTCCTGACAGGCGCGATTGCAGGGCGCGGCGCAAAAGGCCAAACGCCGCAAACCTGACCTTTTCATGTCTTTGTTTTCCATCGGGTCTAGGGACAAACCCACGGGTTGTGACCGGCCCCAATGCGGAAACATCACCAGTAATCCTGCCGACGATAAACCCTGCAAAGGGCAAACGTGCAGTCTGGGGCGTCGTCGCCAGCGGGGCGTTGCAGCAGCTGGCATACCATCGCAGCATACCATTTGGGCTGAGCTTCATGGCGGAAAGGAATTGGCCTCCGGCGGTGATTTCGATTTCATCCGGTGCCATCTGGAAGATGTCGACCGGGCCGGGCGCCGGGTCGGGCTGCCCGAAATACAGCTGCGCCGCGCGGCAGTCATGACAGAAACACTCGACATGGGTTCCAAGCCGAACACCCTGGTCCGAGATTTGACCCTTCAACTGGCCGCAGGTG
This sequence comes from Ruegeria sp. HKCCD6428, assembly GCF_013110595.1. Classification (NCBI taxonomy): domain Bacteria; kingdom Pseudomonadati; phylum Pseudomonadota; class Alphaproteobacteria; order Rhodobacterales; family Roseobacteraceae; genus Ruegeria; species Ruegeria sp. HKCCD6428. The sequence goes on along the minus strand of NZ_WVQX01000004.1, from coordinate 23,697 downwards.
CAGGAAAAGGCGAGGCCACTATGTGCCGGCCCGCCCATGTTCATCAGGCGACCTTGTTGGTGTTCGCTGCGCGGCGACGTTTCTTGCGGCTGTTTTCGTTCATGAAATCAATCACAAGCGGGCGAATGTTGTCGCGCCAGCTGCGGCCCGCGAAAATGCCGTAATGGCCCGCGCCGGGTTCTACGTGGCTGGCCTTTTTGCTGTCTGGCAAGCCGGTGCACAGGTCCAGGGCAGCAATACATTGACCGGGCGCCGAGATATCGTCATTCGCACCTTCGACCGATTTCACGGCGACATCGGTGATTTTGCCGATATCCACCTTGTGGCCGGCGACAACAAATTCGTTGCGTGCGATCTCGCGGTTTTTGAAGACGCGTTCGACTGTTGACAGATAGAACTCGGCCGTCATGTCCATCACCGCAAGATATTCGTCATAGAAACGGTTATGCGCATCCAAGTCCGAGGCTTCGTTGCGGATAACACGCTGAATCTGATCGGAAAACGCCTTGGAGTGGCGATCGGCGTTCATCGACATGAACGAGGCCAGTTGCAGCAGGCCGGGATAGACCATACGCCCGACACCTTTGTACTTGAATCCGACCCGTTGAATCATGGTTTCTTCCAGCTGACCCATCGTCACACGGCGTCCAAAGTCGGTGACGTCGGTCGGGGTCGCGTCCGGGTCCACCGGCCCGCCAATCAGTGTCAGAGTGCTGGGTTGAGCCTTGGGCTCGACCTCGGCCAGATAAGCGGTGGCCGCCAGTGTCAGGGGGGCGGGCTGACAAACCGCCACGACATGCGTGTCCGGCCCCAGTTCCTTCATGAAATCTACAAGGTAGAGCGTGTAGTCTTCGACATCGAACTTGCCGGCAGACACAGGAATATCGCGCGCATTATGCCAATCGGTGATGTAAACTTCGCAATTGACCAGCAGGCTTTTGACGGTCGAGCGCAGCAGCGTGGCGTAATGGCCGGACATGGGCGCAACCAGCAGGACCTTGCGCGGTTGTTCTTCCCGGCCGTTGACACGGAAATGAACCAGATCGCCGAAGGAGCGTTCCAGAACTGTCGTGATCTCGACCAGATGGTCCTTTCCATCCTCGCAGGTGAAAGTTCGAATACCCCAGTCAGGTTTGACGATCATTCGCTGGAAGGTTCGTTCGGTAACTTCGCCCCAGGCAGCCATCCAGCTGAACGCCGGGTTGGGTGTCATGGAAAACAGCGGGTAGGACGCCATCGCGCTTGCGGTTGCACCAAGCCACTGGTTGGTGTTACGCATGGACTCCATCAGGTCGTAAGTCATCATATAGCGCATAAATGGGGCCTCCTGAGTGTCATCCTGAGAGTTTGGACCATTCGTCGCTTTGCCCCCCAGCACCCACGACGTTATTCTGCATGGCAGCGAGGTTAGGGTGGAATTGTTAAAATGACAACAAGTGAAGACCAAATGCCGGACGTGTCCGAAGAACATATTGAACGCATTAAAGAAAATATGGAAAAGGTCGAGCAGCTCTCGAAGCGCCTGATTGAAATTATGGCGTCAAAAAAGTCGCACACCCCAGCGCTGGACGGCCCGAATCAAGAGCTTTTCGCACGAGCAGCAACGGCGTATTGGGCCGATGCATGGCAAAATCCCGCCAAACTGTTGGAGCAACAGATAGAATTCTGGGGCAAGTCGGTTCTCAACTTTGCCGAAGCGCAGAAAGCGCTGACAACGGGTGAGGTGGAAACCGAGGAAACCAAGCCCGGTGACAAACGGTTTTCCAATCGCCTTTGGGAGACAAACCCTTATTTCCGACTGATCCGGCAGCAATACCTGACGAACGCGGAAGCGATTGCGCAGGCTGTCTCGTCGGTCGATGATCTGGATGCCAAGGACAAAAGACGCCTACAGTATTTCTCGCAGCAGATCATCGACATGATGGCGCCCACGAATTTTCTGGCGACTAACCCGGATGCTCTGCAAAAGGCGGTCGAGACCGAAGGTCAGTCGCTGATAAAAGGGTTGGAGAACCTTGTTTCAGACCTCGAAGCCAATGATGGCGAGTTGGTCGTCAAACTGGCGGATGAAAGCGCGTTCGAGGTTGGTGGAAACCTGGCGACAACGCCGGGCGAGGTCATATATCGCAACCGGATGATGGAGCTGATCCAATACAAGCCGGTGACTGAAACGGTTTATGAGACGCCCATCGTTCTGTTCCCGCCCTGGATCAACAAGTTCTATATTCTGGATCTGAAAGCCCAGAACAGCATGATCAAATGGATCACCGAACAGGGCTATACCCTGTTTGTCGTAAGCTGGGTGAACCCGGATGAAAGCTATGCCGAAACCGGCATGGAAGACTATATTCAGGACGGTTTCCTGACCGCAATCGAAACGGCCAAGAAGATCTGCAAGGTCAAAGAGGTCAACGCAGTGGGTTATTGCATCGCGGGCACGACGCTGAGCCTGACCTTGTCCTTGCTGAAACAGCGTGGCGACAAATCGGTCAAATCCGCAACGCTGTTCACGGCACTGACGGATTTTTCCGATCAGGGTGAGTTTACGCCATTCCTGCAAAACGACTTCATCGATGGAATCGAAGAGGAAGTAAAAAAGGAGGGCGTTCTGCGGTCGTGGATCATGGCGCGCACCATGTCGTTCCTGCGATCACGCGACCTGATTTATGGTCCGGCCATTCGCAGCTATATGATGGGGGAAGTGCCTCCGGCCTTTGATCTGCTCTACTGGAACGGCGATGGTGCAAACCTGCCAGCAAAAATGGCCGTGGAATATCTGCGAGGCCTCTGCCAGCGCAACGAGTTCGCAACCGACGGTTTCGAGTTGATGGGGCACAAGCTGAAACTCGAAGACGTGGATGTGCCGCTGATGGCCATAACCTGCGAAACCGACCACATCGCGGCATGGAAAGACTGTTACCGCGGCGTGCAGAAAATGGGCTCGCGGTCCAAAACCTTCGTGGTTTCAGAATCGGGTCATATTGCGGGCATCGTGAACCCGCCCAGCAAGAAGAAATATGGCCACTACACCAACCCGGATATGAAGTCGGACGCCAGCACCTGGCTGAAAGAAGCTGATTTTCACGAGGGGTCCTGGTGGCCCATGTGGGACGCGTGGTTGAAGAAGCGGTCCGGCAAGCAGGTTCCGGCCCGTGAGCCGGGTGATTCGAAGCACCCGAGCCTTGCATCCGCACCCGGGACTTATGTTGTGGCGAAACCAAACGCCTGATTTCATTTTGAAACTTAAAAATTCTGCGTCGCAGCAAGAAAAAACTTGCAATGCTGCGGTGCAGCAATCATATTGTCCTCAAGCTGATGAAACCCGGGGTGGGCCCGGACAGGCTAAAAGGATTAGGACAATGGCAAAGACCCAAGACTTTACCGCGATCATGAAAGACATGATGGGTGCATTTCCGGTGGACACCACCGCAATGGAAGGCGCATTCAAATCGACCGCTTCGCTGAACGAGAAGCTGTCGGGCGTTGCCCTGGACGCTGCTGAGAAATCGGCCGAGATCTCGAACAAATGGACCAAGGACACCCTGGCCAAGCTGAGCGAGATGTCGAAAGCCAAGGCAGAGCCTGCTGACTACGCAAAAGCCGCAACTGACTTCGCAAGCGCGTCGGCTGAAGTTGCAGCTGAAAACCTGGCGGCTTTCGCTGAAATCGCGAAAAAAGTTCAGACCGAAACCGTCGAGCTGCTGATGGCTGCCGGCAAAGACGCCGCGGAAGAAGCAACCGCTGCCGTCAAAAAAGCGACCAACGAGGTCACCACCGCAGCCAAGAAAGCTGCAGCTGCAAAGTAAGAAACGTCCGCGAAGCGCACCCAACCCTCCCATTAGGTGCAATCGCGTTGGGCAGGTCCATTGACCTGCCCTTTCTTTTTGTGCTGCACTCGCATAACCTGTGCTGCAACGCATCATCCTTGGGGAGGGAACCCGGTGTCGGACCAAGAAAAACCGCTGCTTATCAAGCGCTATGCCAGCCGTCGGCTGTATAATACCGAGACCAGCGATTACGTGACGCTCGAAGATATCGCGGGGTTCATCCGTGACGGGCGCGAAGTACAGATCATTGATCTGAAAACCGGCGATGACCTGACGCGCCAGTATCTTCTGCAAATCATTGCCGAACATGAAAGCCGGGGTGAAAACGTGCTGCCGGTGAATGTACTGAATGATCTGGTGCGTAGTTACATGCTGCCGGGCGGGGGGATGATGCCCCAGTTTCTGCAAAGCTCGTTCGAGATGCTGCGCGAAAGCCAAAACAAGATGATGGAAAACATGAGCGCGATGAATCCGATGTCTCAGATGCCGGGTTTTGACGCATTGCAGGCGCAGCAACAGGCTTTCCTGAAGGCGATGACCAGTGGGCTGTCCAGCGGATGGTCCAGCCCGGAAAAGGAAGAGGACAAGTCCGAACCGAAAGAGGATCTGGACGACATCAAGAAACAGCTGGCCGAGTTGCAGCAAAAACTGTCCAAGTTGAACTGATCCGTTCCGAACAAAGAAACAGGCCCGCATTGTGCGGGCCTTTCTTGTTCAAAGCGCCGTTGCTTTAAGTGCCATAAACCGGCATGGGGCCGGTCACTTCGCCAACCGATGCCAGCAGGATGTCTGCAATCACGTCCAGCTCTTCGCGGGTCAGGCGGACGGGCAGGCGCACGTCACAGGCCTTCATCAGCATGTCGCGCGTCTTGGGTAGGTCGAAACTTTCTGGCAGGAATTGCCAGTTCCAGAAGGCGCGGGCGTTGTCTTCGCTCAGACCAAAAACCTGAACCTTGATGCCGCGTGCCTCGGACGCTGCGGCAAAGGCGCGGATCTCATGTTCCTGCATTCCGACAAGATTGAACTGGATCGAATCCGGCGCACGCTGCTCGGGAGGCAGGGGGGCGGGAACCTCGATATGAGACGAGGTGTTCAGGCGACCAGCCACGTAATCATGGTTCGCCAGGCCATCGCGGACGCGGCGCGCCAGTTCCGGAAGTTGCGGACGGATCACCGCCGCGCTGAGGTTGCTCAGGCGAAGATTGTACAGCGGCAGCTTGTTCTGCCAGCGGGCAAAGGCCTCTTCCAGTTCGGGTGAATTGTCACCCTGAGGACCTTTGTGCTTCTTCCAATTGTGCTCATACGCGCCCGACATGATGACGGCCCGCGCTACAAGATCTGCATCATTCGTGATCAGGATGCCACCTTCGCCGGCATTGATCATCTTGTAGGATTGGAACGAGAAACATCCGACCTTTCCGATCGTACCGATATTGCGGCCATGCCATGTGGTGCCCAGCGAATGCGCGGCATCCTCGATCACCGGAATGTTTCGTGCGTCGCACAAGGCCATGATCGCATCCATGTCGGATGTATGCCCGCGCATGTGGCTGATGATGACTGCCTGAACGTTGTCCAGCTTGGCCTCGAAATCGGCCATGTCGATGCGATAGTTTTCACCCACTTCGCACAGAACCGGAATGCAGTCGGCATGGACAACCGAAGACGGCACGGCCGCGAAGGTGAAGCCGGGGATCAGAACACGCGCATCGCGAGGCAGGCCCAGTGCTTTGAGCGACAGAAACAGCGCGGCCGAACAGGACGACACCGCCAAGGCGTATTTCGTGCCCAACAGTTCCGCGAACTCGGCTTCCAGCAGGGCCACCGGGGCATCCTGCGGTGCGGTATAGCGGAACAGGTCACCTGACTGCATCAGGGCCTCGATCGCGTCCTTGGCGGCGGCAGGGATGGGTTCGGCGTCGTGAACGTTGGGGGGCAGCGTCATATTTGGAATTCCCGAATTCTATCTTTGGGAAAGATAAAGATAATCGGAAGGCAATCCAAGCCCTCAATCGCCGGGCAGGCGAAAATTCACCAATCTGTCGCAATTTACGTGGATCAGACCCCAAGCCGGTCGCGCAGTGCGAACCATGTCATGGCCAGCACCAGAAGCGGGCTGCGCAGGGCAGGGCCGCCGGGGAAAGACAGCGCGGGCACGCGTGCCATCGTGTCAAACCCTTCGGCCTGACCCTGAATCGCCATCGCCATGAGTTGTCCGGCATGGGTCGCAGTGCCGACACCGTGACCGGAATATCCCGAAGCCGAAAGAATATTGGGTGCGACACGGGCCAGATACGGCATCCGCCGCATGGTGATGGCCAGCGTTCCGCCCCAGGCATAGTCGATCTTCACATCCCGCAAATTCGGGAAAATCTCGGTCATGGGTTTGCGGACCTTGGCGGCGACATCTGATGGAAAGCGATAGCCATAGCTTTCGCCGCCTCCGAACAAGAGGCGGCCATCGGCGCTGAGGCGAAAATAGTTCACCACGAATTTCGTATCCGCAACCGCCACATCCCGGGTCAAAACCCGGGCGGTGTCCTCTCCAAGGGGTTCGGTGGCCGCAATGAAATTGTTGATGGGCATGACCCTGGCGGCGACGGAACGATTGAGGTCGCCCAGATACCCGTTGCAGGCCAGAATGACGTGCTCGGCCCGAACGTTGCCGTGAGCAGTTCGGATCACAGCCGTCTGGCCCTCGTCAATACCGGTCACTTCGGTGCTTTCATGGATGCGAACGCCCGCTTTGGCCGCAGCTTGCGCCAATCCCAACGCAAAGTTCAAAGGGTGCAGATGCGCCGCACCCATATCCAGATACCCCCCGTGATAGGCGGGCGACGGGCACAGCGAATGACCCGCGTTTTCGTCCAACAGCTCGATCTGGTCGTATCCGTACCGCTCGGAAAGATGGCCGGCATGGTCATGCAGTTCTTTTTGTTCGGATTTGCTCAGGCCCAGAACGGCGACACCGGGTTTCAAGTCACAGGCGATCTTGTGTTTTGCAATCAGGGATTTGACCAGATCCTTGGCGTCTTCGGCCAACTCCCACAGCTTGGCGGCGTCAGCGTCGCCTACAAGACGCTCGAGGTCTTCCTGGTCCATCCGCTGCGCGCTGCCCAACTGGCCGCCGTTTCGGCCCGACGCGCCAAAGCCGACGCGGTGCGCTTCAAGCAGCACGACGTCGAATCCGGCTTCGGCCAGATGAAGGGCCGCGGACAGCCCCGTATAACCGCCACCGACAACGCATACATCCGCCTTGGTGTCTTCTGACAACGCGGGAAAGCGATCCATCGGATGTGCCGTCGCGGCATACCAGCTGTCAGGGTACTGGCCCTTGCGGTCATTGGAATAGAGCAGGTTCACGGAAGGTCTCAGACGTTGATCAGCAGATGTTCACGTTCCCACGGAGAGATGACCTGTAGGAACTCCTCGTACTCGGCCCGTTTGACGATGCCGTAAACGCGGGCGAATTCGGGGCCCAGAACTTCGTGCAGGGCAGTGGCCTCGTCGAACAGGTCCAGCGCTTCGCCCATGACCTGCGGGATATCGCCCTCGCCTTCATAAGCGTCGCCATAGAACTGACGACGTGGGCGTTCCTGCTCGACCAGGCCAAGATAGCCGCAGGCCAGCGACAGCGCGATGCCCAGATACGGGTTGCAGTCCATCCCGGCGATGCGGTTCTCGACGCGCCGCGATTCCGGGCCGGACAGGGGCACGCGAATACCGGTGGTGCGGTTGTCACGGGCCCATTCCAGATTGATCGGTGCCGCGTGATCCTTCACATAGCGCCGGTAGGAATTCACATAAGGTGCCATGACCGCCAGACCAGCGGGCAGGTGGTTCTGCAGACCGGCGATGAAGTGGTAAAACGCGTCCGTCTCACCCCCTTGAGGACCAGAGAAGATGTTCTGACCGGTTTCCATGTCGATGATCGAGTGATGGATATGCATGGCCGAACCCGGCTCTTCCTCGATCGGTTTGGCCATGAAGGTGGCAAAACAATTGTGGCGCAGCGCGGCCTCGCGGATCAGGCGTTTGAAATAGAAGACTTCATCGGCCAGTTTCACCGGATTGCCGTGACGCAGGTTGATTTCCAACTGCCCGGCGCCGCCTTCCTGCGTGATGCCGTCGATCTCGAACCCCTGATGCTCGGCGAAATCATAGATGTCGTCGATCACCGGGCCAAACTCGTCCACGGCCGTCATGGAATAGGCCTGCCGCGCCGCGGCCGGGCGGCCGGAACGCCCCATCATGGGTTTGATGCCCTGCGCCGGGTCCACGTTGGGGGCAACCAGAAAGAACTCCATCTCTGGTGCAACAACCGGCTTCCATCCCTTATCATGATAAAGCTGCACAACACGCTTGAGCACGTTACGCGGGCTGTAAGGGATCGGATTGTCATCCCGGTCGTAGGCGTCGTGGATCACTTGCAATGTCCAATCCCCCGTCCACGGCGCAGCGGAAGTGGTCGAGAAATCGGGCTTCAGGATCATATCCTTTTCGATGAACCCGTCATCGCCGGCCGCTTCGCCCCAGCCCCCCGTGATGGTCTGGTAAAAAATGCTGTCGGGCAGGTGGAAATAGGATTGCTTTGCGAATTTTGATGCAGGCACCGCCTTGCCGCGCGCAATGCCCGGCAGGTCCGAAATGATGCATTCAACTTCGTCCAGTCGTTGCCCGTGGAAATATGCCTTTGCGGCTTCCGGCAGTTTATCGGTCCAATCAGCCATCAGGCTCTCTCTTTCTTTAGAAACTCGGCCATGTGGCGCGCGATTTTGGCGTTGTCGTCCGGGGCCGTCTCGCGATTTGCGGCTTCGCGCATCAGGTCTTCGGGCACCACGCCCTTGCCCCGTGTCCGCATCAGGCCTGCCACGAATCCGTTGGTGAATTCCGGGTGGGCCTGAACCGTCCAGATTGTGTCCCCATAAGCCAGCATCGCGTTTTCGCATAAGGCATTCCGGCCCAGAACCCGCGCTTCTTTCGGCAATTCGACAACCTGATCCTGGTGCCAGGCATTCAGCCATAATCTGCTGCCGTCATATTCGTATTCCGTACGACCTACGGCCCATCCTTTCGAGAATTTCTCGACCTTGCCACCCAGTGCCTGAGCAATGATCTGGTGGCCAAAGCAAACGCCGATCAGGGGTTTTCCACTTTCCCGGATCTCGCGCACCAACGCTTCCAGCGGGGCGATCCAGGGAAGGTCCTCGTAAACCCCGTGGCGCGATCCGGTAATGATCCATCCATCCGCATCATCCGCACCATCGGGGAAAGTGCCGTCCACGACGGCGAAGGTCACGAACTCGAACCCGTTGTCACGCAGCAACGCGGGGAAAAGTTCGTCATAATCCCCGAATTCTTCCTGTAGCACTTCGGGGGTGTGGCCGGTTTGTAGAATACCGATTTTCATGTGTCACCAAATTTGATCAAATTAATCCTAACCGAGACTGGTTGACGCGGCAAGGGGGTCAAACCGTCTCGAGATAGCACAGCCAGTGATCCTCGGGCGGGATGTTCGCAAATCGGGTGATCTCTTGTCGCTTGGTCATGGTCAGATAGCGGATCAGGTCAGCGGGGAACAGCCGGGCCACCAAGGGATCCGTAGCGAACCTGTCAATCGCGCTCGACCAATCCGGCATCAGTTGAGGCAGGTCCGCGATGTCATAGGCGTTCCCCGTGATCGGGGCAGGTGGGGTCAAGCCGTCCTCGATGCCGACAAGTGCCGCGCCCAGAACCGCGGTCAACATCAGATACGGGTTTATGTCCCCGCCGGCGACGCGGTGTTCGATGCGCCGTGCGGCCGGGGCTCCGCCCGGGATGCGAATGGCAGCGGTTCGGTTTTCATAGGCCCAGCAGGCGCCCGTGGGCGCATGTGCACCCGGTATGAGCCGTGTGTAGGAGTTGCCGTGAGGTGCAAATATCAGCGTACTGCCCGGCATGGCCGCGACACAGCCCGCTACGGCAGACCGCAATATCTCGGTGCCTTCCGGCCCGTTGTTGTCGAACACATTGTGTCCGTTCTGGTCCAACACTGAGAAATGCACATGCATTCCGTTGCCCGCGTCATCGGCATAAGGCTTGGACATGAAGGTGGCCGCAAATCCGTGCCTGCGTGCTAATCCACGCGTCAATGCCTTGAAAAGCCACGTATCATCAGCGCAGCGCATGGCGTCCTGATGGTTCAGGTTGATTTCGAACTGACCGATGCCGCTTTCGGAAATGGCCGTCTGCGCGGGGATGCCCATTGCGGCGCAGCCATCGTACAGGTCGGTAAAGAACGCCTCGAACGCGTCCATTTCGGCAACCGACAGAACGGCCTCATCCGCAAGGCGCCGCCCTGTGATCGGATTCACCGGCGGTTGCGGCTGCGCGCCAGAAGCGTCAACGAGTGTGAACTCCAACTCCGTCGCGGCAACAACGGACCAGCCGCGTTGCGCATAGCGGTCGAGTGTGGCGGACAGGGCATGCCGCGGGTCGCCCGGGAAGGGTACGCCGTCATCATCATACAGACACATCGGCACCAGCGCTGTTTCCGTATCCAGCCAGGGCACGGGGACCGGGCCGCGTTCGGTCGGGCGCAGCACCCCATCAGCGTCGCCGGTTTCAAAGACCAGCGGGCTTCCTTCGATATCAGCGCCCCACAGGTCTACGTTCAGTGCCGAAAACGGCATTCGCACGGCGCCTTTTCCCAGTTTGTCGGCATAGCCGGGGGGCACGCGTTTGCCCCGCATCTGACCGTTCAGGTCACATGCGGCAACGCGAAAATTGTGCAGGGCTCTCAGATCCATTGGGGGCTCCGTCGGTGAAACTCCCCAGTGATTTACTTCAATGGATGTGCTTTGTCACCAAATTTGATCAAATTCTGACTTGGGTATTCAAGGAACGCCCGCGCCGGTATTGACCGGCGCGGAGAGCTGTTTTCAGGCAAAGCTTACGCCATGTTCTTCCATGGGCAATTGCGCCACATGCAAACCTGACAGGGCCTTGATCGCATTGGCCAAAGCCGGTGCCGACGGTGGCGTGCCGGGTTCTCCGACGCCGGTCGGCGCTTCGGCCGATGGCACGATGTGCACGTCGATTGCAGCAATATCCCCGATGCGCAGCGGTTCGTAATCCGGGAAGTTGTATTGATCAACGGCCCCGCTTGTCAGGGTGATCTGGTCACGCATCACATGGCCAATGCCATAGCCGATGCCGCCTTCCATCTGGGCCCGCACGATATCGGGGTTCACGGCGATACCGCAATCCACGGCACAGGTGACCTTTTCAATCCTGATGCCACTTTCCGGATCGCCCGAGATTTCGACCACTTCAGCCGCGTAAGACCCAAAGGACTTGTGAACGGCAATCCCCTGCGACCGGCCTTCTGGCGCATTGCCCCAGTTTGCCTTTTCGGCCGCCAGCTTCAAAACAGCTGCCTTGCGTTGCTGGTCCGGGTTGCCGCTGTCGGACAGATGGGCCAGACGGAACTCCACCGGATCACGACCGGCGGCCTCGGCCACCAGATCCATCATGGTTTCCATCGTATAGGCGGTGTGGGTGTGCCCGACCGAGCGCCACCACAGAACCGTCGTCGCCTTTGGCGTGTCGGTCAGACCCACCGCCATGCCGGGGATGCTGTAGGGGCTGTCCGAAACGCCTTCGACCGAGCTGTGGTCGATGCCGTCATGAACCAGAACAGCCTCGAACGGGGTGCCCTTGATCACGGATTGACCGGCAATCTGGTGCTGCCACCCGACGATGTTGCCTTCGGCGTCCAGACCCACACGAACCTTGTGGCCAAAAGCCGGTCGGTAATACCCGCTGCGAATGTCGTCTTCGCGCGTCCAGACCAGTTTCACCGGGCGCGAGCGGTCAGTGACGACAAAGGCCAGGGCGGCCTCGACCTGATAATCCGCATCCGGGGTGGCGCGGCGCCCGAAAGACCCGCCTGCCAGCATGGTTTTGATGTGGATCTTCTCGGCCGGCAGGCCAAAGATCTGCTGGTAGGCCATATGAGGACCCGTCGGCATCTGTGCCCCGTCATGCAGAACGATGTCTCCGTCTGCGGTCTGCTCGATGGTGCAGTTCAACGGTTCCATCGGGGCATGGGCCAGCAGTGGGAAGTAGAACGTTTTTTCGACGACCTTGTCCGCGCCGTCGATGGCGGCTGCCACAGCGGCAAAATCCGCCTTGTTGACGTTATACGTGGGCTCAGCCTCCAGCGCGGCCATGATCTCGGCCTTGATCTGGTCCGAGTTGCGGGTTTCCGCGCCGGACATGTCCCATTCGACCTCAAGCGCATCGCGTGCTTGAATCGCGGCCCAGGTGTTCTCGGCGTACACCGCGACGCCCGCCTGATTGGGCAGAACCGCGGCGCTGATATAGCCTTTGACCTCTTTCGATGCGCTGTCATCAAAGCCCAGCGCGACGCCGCCCTTCGCTTCGGGGCGTTTGATCATGGCGATCATCTGGTTGGGCAGGTGAACGTCCATGGCAAACATCGCCTGGCCGTTGCTTTTGATGGCCGTATCCTTGCGGCGCACCGTTTCATTTCCGATCAGACGGAATTCGGACGGGTCCTTCAGGCGTGGCTCTGCCGGAGCGTCCAGTTGCGACGCAGCGGACACGAATTCAGCGATCGGAGCCGACTTGTCGCCTGCCTTCACGATGCCGTCTTCGATGGTGATGCCGGATGCATCCACGCCCCAGCTTTGCGCGGCGGCGTTGATCAGCATTTCGCGCGCGGCAGCACCGGCCTGACGGTATTGCAGCCACGAATTCGCCATCGCGGTCGAACCGCCGGTGCCCTGGAATGGGCCGAACAGCAGGTTGTTGTAGACATTCGGATCCGAGGGGGCGAACTCGTATTCGATCTGGTCCATGGTCAGGCCGATTTCTTCGGCAATCAGCGTCGGCAGTCCGGTCGCCGGGCCCTGACCTTTTTCAAAATGTTTGACGATGGCGGTCACGGTGCCATCGGCATCGATCTTCACAAATGGATTGAACTGCGCGGTCTCGGACGAGGCCGCGGCCAGTGCACCGTCCGGACGGGTGCCGACCAGCAGGACGGCACCGGCAGCGGCGGCGCTTTTCAGAAACCCACGGCGAGAAGTGTTGATGGTCATGGATCAGGCCTCCAGAATTTCAGACGCGCGCTGGATGCCGGCGCGAATGCGTTGATAGGTGGCGCAGCGGCAGGCATTGCCGGACATGTACTCGTCAATCTCCTGGACTGACGGTTTCGGGTTCTCGGACAACAACCCGACAGCCGACATCACCTGACCCGACTGGCAATAGCCGCACTGGACGACATCCAGTTCGACCCAGGCCTGTTGTACGGCGGCGCCGATCTTGTCGTCACCGACAGCTTCGATGGTCGTGACTTCGGCGTCTTCGACGTCTTCAATGAATGTCTGACAGGAACGGACGGGCTCACCATTCACGTGCACGGTGCAGGCCCCGCAGGATGCCACGCCGCAGCCGAATTTTGTGCCGGTCAGTTTCAGTTCGTCTCGGATCACCCAGAGAAGAGGCGTTCCGGGTTCGGCATCAACCTCGTGGGTCGTGCCGTTCAGGTTCAATTTAAGAGCCATGATGAGGGGGTCTCCTGTTGGTGCTGGTTTCCGCAATTGGTAAACTCGCGGGTTTACTCATGGCATATAATTTCGCCCTTGTAAACTCCTGCGTTTACCTAGTATTTGACCGGGGCACGTCAATAGGTCTATAGCTCTGACATGAACGAATGCAGCGCACAGAATGCGTCCAAGCGCGCACAGATCATCGAAGCTGCCGTGGCCGAGTTCCAGGAAAAGGGCTTTGCCGCGGCCAGTATGGATCGCATTTCAGCAAGGGCCGAAGTGTCCAAGCGTACGTTGTACAAGTACTTTGAAAGTAAAGAAAACCTGTTCCGCTCCATTGTGGTCGAATTGTCCGGCCGCTTTGCTGAAGTGTTGGAAATTCGGTATGAAAAAGGTCGCGATATTCGTACGCAACTGACTGAACTGGCCTGGGCCGAAGGGCGCATTCTGATGCGGCCCGATGTTATCGCAATGGCCCGGATGGTGATCAGCGAAACCTTGCGCAACCCGACGCTTGCGGCGGAAGCGCAGGGCAAGCTGGACAAGACGGCGACATTCATTGCCATGCTCAAAGATGCGGCCGAGGATGGGCAGCTTCGGATCGATGATCCGGAACGGGCCGGGCGCGAATTCATTGGCCTGATCAAGGCGCGCGCCTTCTGGCCGCTGCTGTTTACGGGTGGGGTGCTCAGCGAAGCCGAGATGACGGAAACGATCGAAAGCAGTGTCCAGATGGTGATGAGCCGATATGGCGTCTGATCGGAAGGAGCTGAATTCTGATGGTCGCAGTCGGGACGTCGTCAGAGGAATGTGTTAGGGCTTTTCGACTTGATTCGGGTGGGCAAGGCCGCTGACAGGCCATCGGACTTCGAAGCATAGCAGGACGGAGGCGTTGCTGTGACAGGCAAGGCAACACAAGCTGCGCGTTTAAGCGTGGCACCCATGATGGATTTGTGCGGCTGAGCGTAGCGTATTGTTTTATATGTGTTTATTGGGGGTGAATTTGGCGCGTAGCACATATGTAGCAATAGTCCCTACCTGATGTTGAAGCCGTGCTTCACTCGCTTGATGATGCAGCATTCTCGGTTTTTCGGCAAGCGAACGTAGAGGAGAACGCCGGGCCTCTTCTTTGGTGGGAACTCTGAGAATGAAGTACCTTGTTGAAACGCTCTGGCTGCTCAGCCGAGGGCCGGCGTCTTTCGCCTCACTGCGGGGGCGAGTGTTTCTTCCGGGTTCATGAAGAAGTCCAGGAGAAAAAACCTGATACCGCAAGTCGCGCCTGATTTTACTTCTTCAACGTTCAATCGGAATTCGAGAAGAGAACAAGGGTTTTCCAGCGTCCTCGTGACTACATCTGACTTCGGTCTCTCATGGCACGGGGATAGGTCAGGGGAATTCCGGCCCACACCAGCCGTTCGTCGTGACAGCCGATGCTGCGGTGCAGCTTTCCCAAAAGCAGACATTGGAATTTCTAGCTTCCTGCTACTCAATCTAAAGAGATCAGTTTTTTCGTCCGCCGTTCCGCTAGCTCTCTGTAGAGCGCTGGAGGTGACACTCCGATCCAATCAGCGACATGCACCCACCTGCCTGCTTCCGGCGAACCGTAAAGTTCGAGATAGGCATCAAGGCGATCTGTAACCTTCCGCATACGCATGATCTCAATTCGGGTCCGAAGGTTCTGCAGCTCTCTCGCAGTGCGCTCAAACGCTTTGACCGATAGGCGATCGGATTTGGCAGAGTTCTCAAGGTACCCAATGAGATCAACTTTGGATACCAAAGAAACCGTTGTCGGAGCTTCGGCAATAGCGTCGCAGTGATAGCAACGAGCAAATAGGGATGCCTCGGCAACGAGGTCGTTTGGCCAGGCTGCGTGCAGGGTCAAAAGCCCGCCATCTTTCAGCGCACGTCGAAGTGAAATCCTTCCGACGCGGACGAAGAACGCCCATTCAACTTGGTCGCCTCGCCGAAACAGCGTTTCGCCTGCGTCCAACGTTCGTTTGGGTGCGCCATCAAAATAATGAAGCCAATAATCTGACATGATTTCTATCATGTTCAGTTTCGCCCGCCTCATGCAATGCCTTGGTGCAAAAGCTGGATCTATCAAGGACTTCAATTATGGGTATCAAACACTTTGCACTTATTTTGATGGCTTTCCCCAACGTCGCGTTGTCTCAGACCCACGATGGAAGTCATGGTTCGACGCCTTCCGCCTACGCAGGTGAAGAAACACGCTTGATCAAGTCTCTTTCGGAGCAAGACCTGGAAGAAATCGCGCGTGGCGGCGGATGGGGACTCGCCCGCGCCGCGGAGCTTAATGGTGTTCCAGGGCCAACTCACCTACTTGAGCTTGCCGATGAAATCGGTCTGACTGATCAGCAGCGCGAGGAGCTTGAGCCGATCAGGACGCAGATGCAAGCAGAAGCCATCGCTGCCGGAGAGCGGTTCGTCGCGGCAGAACGAGCGCTGGACGAAGCTTTTCAACAAGGTGCACCAGATGCCGAGGCGCTTGAACAATTGGTTGCAGAAGCAGGTCTAGCGCGTTCAGATCTACGCCTCGTCCATCTGAATGCCCATCTGTTGACTTTGCCACTGCTGACTGATGCCCAAGTCAGCCGGTACTCGGTCTTGCGCGGCTATTCAGATGATCCCTGTGCCTCTGGTCCAAACGGGCATGATCCGGAGATGTGGCGTGGCCATAACGGGTGCAACTAGGCAGGTTCGCGGCGACACATCCTCGTGACTTGTCAAAGCCATATACCCCCAGTAGGTATTGGTTATGTTTCGTTTGGTTCTGTCGATCATTCTTGTTTTTGCATTCGCTGGTGCATCCACCGCATCCGTGATGCATGGCTTGAATCATGGATCGGATCACGCCGACCACCACGCCCAAATGTCAGAAAGCGGTCCTTTGGCTGATGCTGAGAAGGCACTCGCGGACTGCTGCGACGCCACAAGCGGCATGGGGTCAATGCCCTGTTTTGGCGATCTCGCCGCCACATCGGAGATTTCGCCAATCGATCCTGCAAACAGTACGGTCGTGGCTGGGACGTACACTGAGTGTGATTTTTCAAACCTGACGCTGGCTGTTCCAACCGGTCCTCCGAAAGTCTGAACGGCAACGGGCGCTCGCTCGCAATCCATTCAACTTTCAAATCAAAGGACCGACAGACATGATCACACGTCGTCACTTCACCACCCTATCTGCAACAGCTCTTGTCATGGCTGCCCTGCCTGTACGTGCTGACACACCTATGCGCGTGCTCGCCTCACCGGGCTGCGGGTGCTGTCACGCTTGGGCTGACTTGGCCCGCACTCGCGGTTACGCTGTCACCGTTGAGGAACTGACCGACCTCGATGCGCAGAAGTTAGAGCGTGGCATTCCGCTTGAGCTCGCCTCCTGCCACACTATTGAAATGGGTGGATATCTCTTCGAAGGGCATGTGCCGTTCGAAGCATTGGAAGCCGTCTTGCAGGATCGCCCAGACATTACTGGACTTGCTGTTCCGGGCATGCCTATGGGCTCTCCTGGCATGGGAGACGACCCTTCCGCCCGTTACGACGTCATTGCATTTGGTAAGGAGGCTGGAACGGGCACGGTTTACTACCGCGCTGGCACCGCCCAGCCGTTTGACACCTGATGGTAAGTCGGAAAGCCATTTTGCTAGCCGGCGGGCTCACGTTCGCCGGTTTCGCCGCCGCATTTGTTCTGGCACAACCTTCCAAAGAGGTTGGTATTTTGACGCCGAACGACGCCGAGGTGGTCGCTATGGGCCAAAGCATCTACGCAGACCAATGTGCCGCTTGCCATGGTGCGCGTCTGGAGGGGCAACCAAACTGGCGTATACGTGGCGAGGACGGTTTGCTTCCGGCACCGCCGCATGATGCCACTGGGCACACATGGCACCATGATGACGAAACACTTTTCACCCTGACCAAGTACGGGCTTGCAGGTCTAATGGAGAATGCGCCACCATCCGGCATGCCTGTTTATGAGGATGTTCTCACCGATGACGAGATCATTGCGGTGCTGTCCTTCATCAAGTCAACTTGGCCCGACGACCTTCGTCAGTATCACGACGAACTGAATGCACAGTCCGAATAGAGGGAAGCTCAAATGATCAAACATACTCTTCTCGTCTTGGCCGTTGCAGTTGCACCCGCATTTGCTTTCGCGCATTCGAAGTCTGAAGCAACAACACCTGCTGACGGTGCGACAGTTACGGAAGTGTCAGAGCTTTCAATGCGGTTCGATGATCCGATGCGCATCATTTCAGTCACGCTCACCTCTCCAAATGGCGATGTCGAAATCGAACGCGAGACAGGTATGGACCCCGCTACAGAGTTTCGGGCCTCGCCAATGGAGGAGCTTGCGCCAGGAAGCTATCGCTTCGACTGGCGCGGTTTGGCGTCGGACGGTCATCCGATGCAGGGCAGCTTCTCCTTCACGGTCTCTGAGTGACTGGACTCGCACCGATCGACGGCCTTGTCGTTTTGGCCATCTTGGCCAAGGCGATTGGCTATGGCGCGGCTTTACTTGCGATGGGAGGCGTGCTGTTTTCAGCCGTCTTTTCTCAGAGGGCTGAGGCATCGGTACTGCGCCTAGCGAGGCAACTTGCAGTCGGTGCGGCGCTAGTCGGTCTCGCTGTGCTGGCCATCCGGTTCGGCGTTCGCGCGGCACGGATATCCGGGATGGGCTTCGAGGGCGCCACCGACCCAATGATGCTCGGCTTCGTTTGGGAAAGTCCACTTGGAACCGCCGCGATTTGGCGCGGGATAGGCGAACTTGCGATATTGGCAATCTTAGTCCCCCGCATAGGCCAATGGATCGCTTTGGTAGGGACCGTTGCCGCGGCGATATCCTTTGCTCAGGTAGGCCACGCCCTGGGGGAGCCCAGAGCAGCACTGGCAGTCCTGCTGGTGGTACATCTTCTAGCCGCTGCTTTCTGGGTTGGTGCGCTTGTGCCATTGCGCCGTGCGGCACTTGTCCCAGATGGTGCTGATCTGTTGGACCACTTTGGAAAGCTCGCTGCTTTCGGAGTGGCCGTCCTAATCATTGTAGGTACAACGCTCGCCTGGCTCCTTTCAGGCTCTGTGACCGCGCTATTCGGAACGGCCTACGGCTTAGCCCTTTTGGTCAAAGTCGCGATTGTTGCAGTCCTCCTCGGCTTTGCGGCTTGGAATAAGGTGAGGCTGGTCCCTGCCTTGAGTGCTGAGAAGTCCGGTGCTGCCCATACCCTACGGCGTTCTATTTCAATGGAAATACTGGCCGTCGTGATGATCCTGTTGGCAACGGCAACGATCACAAGCGTAACGACGCCGCCCGTAAATCTCTGACGACTTAGCCGCGCGCCTTGTCGAGCAGTTCAAGGAGTTCGGTGAACTTCGCCCGCTGGTCCTCACGATCACCTGAGGCAAGTGCATCCTCGATACAATGCGACGCGTGATCATCGATCACGAGCTTTTCGACGCCTTTCAGCGCAGCGCGCACCGCCGCAATCTGCGTCAAGACGTCAACGCAATAGCGGTCCTCTTCGACCATCCGGGCGATCCCACGGACCTGCCCTTCCAAGCGTTTTAGACGTTTTAAAATAGCTTCGCGGTTTTCGTGCATAGGTCTCTTTTCGCATGGTGGCAGATAGAAAGTCGAGTGAGTGCGGAACTAAAGCTCGCACTCTTGATTGTATACCCTATGGGGGTATATGAAAATACGAAATACTCTCGCAAATGAATTGACGGAGAAGCCAATGCCAAAGGACACGCGCAACGTTGCCGACATTGATACAAACCCGGCCAAAGTGGCGGCGGGCAAGACGGCTGTGCTTTACCGCATGGCCCTGCCGGACCATCTGTGCCCCTCCGGTCAAAAGGCGCGCTGGCTTCTCGAACGTCAGGGATACGATGTCGACGACAGGCTGTTTCGAACCCGCGCCGAAGTGGACGCCTTCAAAGCCGAGTACGACGTCAAGACAACACCCCAAGCCTGGATCGAAGGGGAACGCGTTGGCGGCTACACGGACCTGCGCGAAAAACTGACGGGCTGGGATCCAAAGGCGACCACCTATCGACCCGTCCTGTACCTGTTCGCCGTCGCGGCACTTACTGCCGTGGCGCTCTCCATCGGGTTTCTCGGCGCGATCACGTGGCAGACACTCGGCTGGTTCATCTCCGTCTCGATGATCCTTCTCGGCATGCAAAAACTGCGCGATATCGAGGGCTTCTCCACGATGTTCCTCAACTACGACCTTCTTGCGCGGAAGTGGGTGCCTTACGCATACATTTATCCATTCGTCGAAACGGGCGCCGGCATCCTCATGACCGGCATGATCCTAACTTGGGTGTCAGCTCCTGCAGCACTCTTCGTTGCTGGCATTGGAGCCATCAGCGTCTTCAAGGCCGTCTACATCGACAAGCGTGAGCTCAAATGTGCCTGCGTTGGTGGAAATTCAAATGTCCCGCTAGGGTTCGTGAGCTTGACTGAAAACTTGATGATGATCGGAATGGCGGTCGTGATGCTTTGGCCGATGGTTTGAGCTGGAGCGGGTCTACTTTCAGACCGGTAATTTAGGCGCCACGACGGGAAATTGGGTTCTGTGTTAACCTTCCTTGTCAACAAATGGTTGTCGTTTCGGGAGGGCGTGGCGGATCGGAGGATCAGTCATGGAAACACCAACCCGAGACAGGCGAAGCGTTTTTGGAGCGGTCACATCCCTGGGCGAACTGGACGAACTCGTCGCCAAGCTTCAGGGCTCGCCGCTACAGGTGAAGCAGGCTGCGGCGGAAGTTGCTCGGCTTCAGCCGATCGAAGCGGAACAGGTTTTCGATGCGCTGCGCGCCAAAGTGCGAGATGCTGAGGACCTGGCTCAGGAGCCCGTGGGCGTGAAGGGGCTGGCCGAGATGGCGCGTCAGCATCCCTTCCTGCAGAGGCCGTTGCTCTCTTTCGTGCAGGATCTTCCGGTCTCCAAACTCGGCCCTTGGGCGGTCAGCGGCTGGGCGTCAGCCTTCAGCGAAACCGACGTAGGTTCGGACTTTGCGACGACGCTCAAGGGATGGGCCGATCAGGATGATAACAAGCCGCTAAAGGCGGCGGCGAGCGCGGCGATGAAACTCTCCAGCAAGCGGAAGCGTAGCTGATGGGGACGTCCGGAACATTCGACGGCTCCAAAAACGGGCTGGTTCCGAGCTGGGTCGACGAGCCCGCCTCGCCGCCCGCGGCCGCGCCCGACAATGCCGAGCCGGACTCCACAGACGGCGACGGGAACGGCGGACCGGATCAAAACGGGGAGGCGCCGGCCGGGCCGGCACCGGCTCAGGCATACCCGCCGATACCTGCCGTTCCAGCGAGTTCGGGTCTCGGTGGCGCTCGCGGGAACATCACGAGGGGTGCGCGAGCATCCGATGAGCGAGCCCTGCGGCGAGGCGCAGGCCGATATGTAAGTGCGAGCGGTGGCGGACGCGCTGCGGCGAGCCGTATGCCAAACTCCCGCGCCGTGGCCGGCGGTGTGGCCGGCCTCGCGAGGAGCTTCGTCAATCAGGGTCCGACAGAGGCGCTGAGGCGGTTCAATCTTGAGGGCATGGCGGGGGCTCCCGCCGAGGACGTGTTCGTCGCTTTGACGGATATGCTGTGTCCTGCAGGCGGCACCATTGACGAAGCGATCGCGAGGGACGCGATGCTTGAGACGGTCGCTGATCTAGCCGCCTCGGGTGTCGGGAACTTCGATGAGCTCTCCGCAGACGATTTGCGCGAATTCTTCATCGGGGTGGTGAGCCGTTCGATCGAAGGCAAAATTCTCAATGAGGTAGGGACCAACGCCATCGCGGCGCCTTCGGACATCGGCGGAGTCGAACGCGCACAAGCCATGCTGCATGACTTCGTCGAAGGTTGTGTGCGCGATGAGTTCGATGCGCGTGGCACCGACCTCGGAGACCTGGATGCGGCCGCCATCGATAGCTTCGTCGACGACCTCTACGGCGCAGCACTCGATCTGGTAGAGGCCTTGGGAGACGACCGATGAGAAGGTTCAGTCTGATCGGTCGGCTCGGTCCCGACGACAAGGGCAAGATCAACTTGGTCCAGTCCGACTCCGACGTATTCGAGATCGATTTCCTAGACGGTGACCTGCGTATGGGCTTCGGTATCGGTCACGCGCTAGACCAACTCGCCTCCCTCGGGCTGCAACCTTCCGAGAGGGCCATTGACCTCGTCGTACTCGCGGCGCTCGTCAACGCCGGGGACACGAGAGTCTCCCGAAAGCTGAACGCTCAAGATGGCTGGACCCGCGAGATCGATCTATACGTCCCGGTATCTGCTGCCGCGGCCTGGACGGCGAGCACTGGATCGATCGAGTCGATGTTGCGCTTTCTCTCCGGGGATCGGTGGCGTGTCTTCTTCCGCGACCGGACGAAGAGGACCAGAACCCTCGCTGTCGCTCCGAAGCGCTTGGCGATCGACGGGCTGACAAAGGTCAGCCTCCTGTCCGGTGGTTTGGACAGCCTCATCGGCGCAGTCGATCTCCTGAGCGGCAGTGAACGCCCGCTATTCGTCAGTCACTACTGGGACAGCGAGACTGCCAAAGCGCAAGCCTATATCCTCGACCGGTTGGAAAACCGGTTCGGCAAAGAGGCTTTCAAGAGTCTCCGGGTGCGGCTCGGTTTCGACAAGCACCATCTCACCACCGGGGAGACGGAGAACACCCAGCGGGGACGGTCCTTTCTCTTCTACTCGCTGGCGACGCTGGCGGCGTCGGCGATCGATGGACGGGCCACGGTCGACATACCGGAGAACGGCCTCATTGCGCTCAACGTGCCCCTTGATCCCTTGCGATTTGGGGCACTGAGCACGCGGACGGCGCATCCGCACTTCATCGCGAGCATGCGGAGGCTAATCGACACTCTCGCCCTCGATGTCGAACTGAACAACCCGTACAGGCACATGACGAAGGGCGAGATGGTTGCGAACTGCGCCGACAAACCATTCCTTGAAAAGATCGTGGCGAACTCCATGTCTTGCTCATCGCCGGCGAAGGCGCGTTACAAGAGGCTCTCGCCTCGACATTGCGGGTATTGCGTTCCCTGTCTGATCCGTAGAGCTTCGCTCGCATTCGGTCTCGATGGAGCCGATGAGACACTCTACATGGTTGAGGATCTAAAGGGGAATATCCTGGCCTCCGATAGGCCCGAAGGGGAGCACGTCCGGTCTTTTCAGCTGATGGCCAAGCGGATCAGGGCAAAGCCGGGTCTCGCGAACATACTGGTCCACAAGCCCGGTCCACTCCATGCCGTGCCGGATGAGATCCCGGACTACGCCGACGTTTATCGGCGCGGCGTTCTTGAAGTCGCCGAGCTCCTGAAGGGTGTTCGGACACGGCCGGGCGGCTGACCATGCGGCCCGACTACGTAGACTTTCACACGCATCTCGATCTCTATCCCGACCTTCAGCGAGCTATCTCTACTTGTGACAGGCGGCGGGTAGCCACTTTGGCGGTAACGACCACACCGAAGGCATTTGAAAGGAACCTCGAATTGTCCTCCTGCAGCAACTTCGTTCGGGTCGGCCTTGGCCTGCATCCGCAGCTCGTCGCTGATCGGCATCATGAGATTGAACTGTTCGAGAAGCTCCTGCCGCGGACGCGTTACGTCGGTGAGATCGGGCTTGATCGCGGTCCCGCCCACTACCGCTCTTTCGAACTGCAACGCTCGATTTTCGCGCGCATCTTGCGAGCCTGCGCTGAGGACGGCGGTAAGGTTTTAAGCTTGCATAGTGTCAGGGCGACGAGGCCGGTCTTGGACATGCTCGACGAACACCTGCCGCCGGATCGCGCTCGGGTGGTTTTGCACTGGTTCAATGGCAGTCGTTCCGACGTGCGGCGAGCAGTCGAACGAGGATGTTACTTCTCAATAAACGAGAGAATGCTCGGTTCCACGAACGGTGAGCGCGTTTTGCGCGACATACCCAAAGACCGCGTGCTGACGGAGACGGACGGGCCATTCATACTTCGCGGCGACACGCCAATTGCACCAGGAGACGTTGGTTGCGCTGTTGAGATGATGGCTACTTTACTCGAAATTCCAATCGAGGATGTTCGCCGCCAGATTCTTTCAAACCTACACTCCTTGACCGCGACTCTTTAATGGGGCAGTTCCACTGGCCTCAACAGGGCTCCAAAAAAAACAAACCCGAGAGAAAGGAGATACTCGGAAATGGCTGGTCCAGAAAAGCTGCGGCGCAGAAATTAGGACTCGAGTCGACCGCAGCTAAGGGCCGTCACCACTTGCGCCAGCTCAAGCCCATGGTTGCGGCAATGGATTCGGGA
>NZ_WVQX01000003.1:0-397886 GCF_013110595.1 Ruegeria sp. HKCCD6428 | reverse complement strand
AGAGACACAAGATGAGCCAGGACTTCAATTGGGCCTCCAAGCGCGTTTTCACCTTTGCCGGACTCGATGGCCTCGGCGCCCTTGAACAATGCTAGTGGCACTTCGGCTAAGCCGGTCAAGACATCATGCGTAGCCGCGATTTTGTCGCCAAGCACAAGGCAGCCGTGCAATCCTTGTGCTGCGATTGAGTCTTCGACCGAGAATTTCCAGTTGGGATAAATCGATTGAACAATTTCAAATCCCGGGGCCACCCATTCCACGCAACCTGCCAACTGCTCATTGTTCATTTCAGCTGTTGGTGCATGTTTAAGGCCCAGTACGATTTCTGGCTCGATTCT
Source organism: Ruegeria sp. HKCCD6428 (assembly GCF_013110595.1). Taxonomy (NCBI): domain Bacteria; kingdom Pseudomonadati; phylum Pseudomonadota; class Alphaproteobacteria; order Rhodobacterales; family Roseobacteraceae; genus Ruegeria; species Ruegeria sp. HKCCD6428. Next base: position 397,548 of record NZ_WVQX01000003.1, on the reverse strand, counting down.
CGGTTCTGAATAACTTGCCAAGTTTACCGGCTGATCAGTCGAAAACAGCCCATCTGAGTGGACCTCTCCCCAAATGGGTTGATCCACACCGTAAACAGGCCAAATCGTGCGGTTCGTGAAGCCGACTTTTCGGCCGACTCTTTCTTTGCCCAGAATCTCGCGGACACGACTAGCAATCGAATATGCGTCATCCAGCGATAGCTGTTCTGCCTCTGAAGACAGTTTAGGTATCTGCTGGGCAGAGGTCAGGGCATCAGCAATTGTCTGAGCGTTAGATTCAATATCTCTTGTCATATTCGCATTATACGCGCCGACGGCTGGATTGCGATGCAAGCGAGGTTTTGAAGGGCCATCGTCGCACACTCAAAGGCTTGCACTGAAAGTGTCGGTATCTTCTGCTTCAAGTGGGCAAGTCCAAGGCGATCAAGCAACAAAAATCTCCACCCGTTTGTGCACCCTAAATAATTGTGCGCCCCAACTGCTACTAACAGTTCGATTGCAATTTAGAGCGAGGTGATCGCGTTGATCACTGCTTCTCGGCTCTGAACAGCGCCGGTTTGTAGATACTCCATAGCTTTGAGAGCAGCTTCATGGGCTTGGACAGATGACCCGCCAACGCAATCTTCTACTACGCGGCAGAAGTAGTCTGATTGGTGGCCGTCGACGAATGTGTAGTGCACACAAACATCTGTCAGCCCGCCGCACAACAAAAGTGTGTCTACCTTTAAACCGCGCAGCAGGATTTCGAAATCGGTGCCAAAAAATGCAGAATACCGTCGCTTCGGTACGATGTAGTCACCTTTGCGATATCCCATCTCATCTTTTGCAATTTCCGTTCTTGGATCACCTTCGAGACAGTGTATGTCTTCGTCACCATCCAGTTCCCTGCCGAAGTCGACCTGATCGGGACGATGGACTTCCTGAACGAAGATGACGGGCACTTTGCTCTCATGCGCGGCGTTAACCAAATCACGCGCAGCGATCATGCGATCTTTGTAGCCCGGCATGTTGTCGATGGAGCGTACTTCGCTGTCATCAATAAACGTGCTCTTTTGAATGTCGATTACGACTAGGGCAGGTCTACCCTCGATCAGTTTCCTGGCTTGTTTGGCTTTAGTTGTCATGTTCGACCTCTAATTTGGCAGGTCGTCCTGAAAAAAACGCCCTTGCTTGGCCGGGTCGTCCCAGCGGGCAGATCAGTTTTACTAGATGTGCAAGTGAGTACGGTCAAGAGCGCTGCGTTGTTATGGAATGAAAAGCATGTGTTCGCGCCTTGGGCAACATTGCCCGCAATGCTGCCGCGAGGGATGTGTGCAGAGAAAGGCTGCACCGCGCGCAGATTGAGCAATGGTGCGAGCAGAACCAACGGCGGCTATACAACTTGACCTATCGTTCATAGTGTAAATGCATGAGCCGAATTCGAAACGCCCAACCCTCTGATGCAATTCGATGCTTTGAGATCGAGACTGATGCCTATGAAGGCGACGAAGCGGCTACCCTCGAAAAGATAGCAAAGAGAATCGAGGTCTATCCCGATGGTTTCCTTGTTCTTGAGGTCGAAGGCGAGATCGTCGGCTTTGTGAATTGCGGATGTGCGTACAACGTTGAAATGTCTGACGAGGAATTCAAAGAACTTGTAGGGCATGACCCCGGCGCGCCAAATGTCGTTATTATGTCTGTCGTCGTGGATCCGGCGCATCAAGGAAAAGGCCTATCGCGGGCATTGATGACTGAATTCGTCGGCCGCATGAGAAAAATGGGCAAATCCGCGATCTACCTTATGTGCAAAGAGCATCACGTTCCGCTTTATCAGAGATTTGGGTACAACTATCTTCGTCCATCAACCTCTGATCATGGAGGAATGACTTGGCACGAAATGTCTATGCAACTTTGAACCGTTGGTTGAGCCACGGTGAGGGGACATTCGAGGCAGACCGAGCCGCGCTACATTGAAAGGGATCTGCCGCGACCTCTCAATTGAGCTGTGTTCTTCGGTTTTGGGTTGAACTTTACTAGTCAGAATGCACTTTTGATTGAGTTTTGATGCGTTAAAGTTGATGGAATTGCGCTACAACAATCGAAGTTTGAGCGTGTATAGTGAACCGTGCAAACTTATGGGCAAATCGTGCAGACTTATGCGCAAATGCTGCGCAAAATTATGGGCGAAAACCACCAGAATTTCTGATTAAAATCAATGTTAGGAATGCAGCGTTATGGGCGCACCTACACCGGTTGTAGGTGCGCGTATAGCTTTGCATTTAGCCTAAAGATTTGCATCTTTGGCCCAAAGCTTTGGGCGCAGTAGCCATCCTTTGATTCTGGACCTCGAAGGTAATTGCCTACCGGGCAAATTCTTGATTGGTCTCGTGCCATGGTCGTGGTTCTTGTGAAGCTTGTAAATCTGTTGCTTCCAGCCGAGGTTGTGTGAAAACTCTGGCGTTCTGGTGATTTAAGCCAAGAACACCCTCTGCGTACGCTTTCTCGCGCTACTGAGAGAGCTTTCGCACAGGTGCCGAAAACGAGCGCTACGAGAGAGCTCGTGAGCCGGAGTCATCACACACACCCTCAGCCCAATGCGGTTGTTGTCCTGGCGCTGCTCTAAAAGAAGCGAGCTTTAAAAAGTTTCAAGTTCGGTGCCCCGAATTTTGAAAACATCAAGTCGCCGCTGCTGAGCTTTCGCTAGCTTATCGCAAGGAGCCAAACGGGAAGAATCTGTAATGATCAACCAACCGAACGTGTGACAAGACTGCATTGTGTGATTGACTTTGGTGAGAGGCCAATCGGCGGCAACAGATGCCTGGCGTACTTCTTGATCCATAGCCAGGCGGGGTGCCTGAGAAACATCATGTAATCTGATTTGGATAGCATCGTGCAATTTGCATCCCAGAATTGATGAAATCAGTGGAAGACCATCGTGGCCAGCTATTGAGAGTAACTCTTCATTGGTTCAGTCGGCGTCACAAATCTACCAAAGCCTCATAAAAATCGTACCGATAGCTCGGCGTCCATCACGCCACCAAAACCAGCTGACCATTCTTCACCTGGAGACACTGGCCAGGCGTCTGTCAAAGTCCCGGTTGTAACCAGCTCGCCTCCCTGAAGCTGGTCGGCTTCGGAGAGCAGAGACACAAGATGAGCCAGGACTTCAATTGGGCCTCCAAGCGCGTTTTCACCTTTGCCGGACTCGATGGCCTCGGCGCCCTTGAACAATGCTAGTGGCACTTCGGCTAAGCCGGTCAAGACATCATGCGTAGCCGCGATTTTGTCGCCAAGAACAAGGCAGCCGTGCAATCCTTGTGCTGCGATTGAATCTTCGACTGAGAATTTCCAGTCGGGATAAATCGATTGCACGATTTCAAACCCTGGAGCGACCCACTCCACGCAACCTGCCAACTGTTCATTGTTCATTTCAGCCGTCGGCGTATAGCCAAGACCTAGTACGATTTCTGGCTCGATTCTCGGTTCTGAATACCTTGCCAAGTTTACCGGCTGATCAGTCGAAAACAGCCCATCTGCGTGGACCTCTCCCCAAATGGGTTGATCTACACCATAAACAGGCCAAATCGCGCGGTTCGTGAAGCCGACCTTCCGGCCAACTCTCTTTTTGCCCTGAAGTTCTCGGACGCGACTTGCAATCGAATAAGCGTCAGCCAGCGTTAGCTGCCCTGCCTCTGAAGACAGTGGAGATGTCTGCTGGGCAGAGGCAATGGCATCAGAGATTGTCTGAGCGTTAGATTCAATATCTCTTGTCATATTCGCATTATACGCGCCTACGGCTGGATTGCGATGCAATCAAGGTATTGAAGAACTAGGCTCCTCAATTCACAGGTATGAAAAACGATGCTAACTATTGGCCCATTCCCTTGGAGACCTGACATGACCAAACTTCGCCTTTTTGGTATCGTCATCCTTTTCCTTGCAGCACTAAGTGGGCTTTCAGAGCACCTGTTTTATGGCGGTGTCGACCCAGACGGCGTTCTGCAAGAAAGCTTCTTTTTGCCGCTGACTTTCATTCTCGCAGCAATTGGCGTCGTTGTGCTCGTAGTTTCGTTGTTCCAATCACCGCGTGACTGAGACGCGTCCGTCAGTTAGAACGCTGTTCCAAAACGCAAATCGGGTAATCTCCAGGATGGCGACCTCCGCCCAAGTCTAGGCAGGCCTCCTCATATTGGTAACGTTCGACCGCACGTCCCGCTAGGAACATGCATAACCCGACCGTCAATACGGTGAGCGCCAACAGTATCTTCGTACTCCGTGTCATTGCTCAGTTTATTGTTTCATTCTCTTGGTTTCAGTCAACCAGCTTTCAGATCTTGTCGAAAATTGGCAAACTCTGAAACTCAAAATTCAAATTGGTTTCGTCGAGTTTCTGAATAAGGGACGCGCCCTCGATAAGATCAATCTCGGTCCAGAAGTTTTGGCCTACTAGCTTGAAAAGGTGCGTATCGGCAGAGCGGTAAGCATCTGCATTGATCTTAGCTATCGACTCCGAAATCCAATGATCCATGCCTATACTCAATGGCGCTGTTCAGCGCCCGTCAAGCTCGGGAAAATCGTTTCAAGGCTGGACCTTTTGCCACGGCTTCTACGCAAAGGTGCGTATGGTCGGAATGCAAAACCCGGCTTGTCTTGCCTCGCAGTAATTGCACGAGCAGGTCTGCATTGGGCAGACCTTCCCGTGTTGTGAGTTTGCTCATATGCCACAACAAAAAATCCAAAAAGATAAACTTTGTTTATCAAGTCCTAAGTTAAGGTAGCTTCGCTTGTGTTGCGAGAGGAGAAAGTTGGTGACAAACAATAGGCCATTCCCACTAAGTCGAATTGCTCAGCTCATCACTCTGGCGAATATCGCATTCGTAATTTTAGCTTATTTGATGTCGCCAACCAAAGTACAAGCCCAAAGCTCACAGGCCTGCGTAGAATTGGGGTCTCCTCGAATAGAGTATGCTTCTGGATCTGAAAGCACTCGCGTTAATCAAACAATCTCAACGACGGAACGCACGTGTCTGCCGATCCCAAACGGACCCATTACAGGACTTACAATTGGCAACTCCTCAATTACGTCCTCAGGTGAAATTGAGTTGTATGTTCCGGGCCAAAATACCGTTCCAAGCAATGCTTCAGTTTTAACTCTTCTGAATGTTGATGTCGCCGCAGGCAGCGGAGACTTTGTATCCCGGGAAGCGTTGGCAACAAACATCAACGGGAAGCTCAGAGTGAACCTCATTGGAACTTCGATTGGTTCCGGCAGATCAATGACGTTCGTTCCGTTCAACGGCGCGAATATCGACCCCACTGAAGTTTACTTCCAGTCAGACCGACCGTTAACGTACGACAACCTTACCGTTATGGGGGCTACCGAAGTGGTTTTCGGGGCGTACTATATCCAAACCCGGGTTGCTGAGGCTTCTGATTTCACACTGACGAATAGTTCGATTTCTTCAACCAGTGACATGGCGATAGCCGCTGGCACGACTGTTCGGCTTGATGCGGCAAGCAGTTTGAACACCGTAAACTTTGAGAATTTTGGCACGCTGGCCGGAACGGGAACCGTGAACGCATTCAACTTCACGGTTAAGAACGGAGGGGTGCTTTCGCCGGGCTTTTCAATTGGTACGCTCAACAATAGTGGCGGAATCGCCTTTGAAGCTGGGTCAAGGATCTTAAGTGAAGTCGATCCGACGGCCGGGCAGAAAGCCGACTTGGTTTCATCCAGCGGGCCAGTGACGGGGATTAACCGCGCTACCATACAAGTCGAAGCCGCTCGTCCCGGCCTGACTGCGCAGGACTATGCTGCTGGCAACGACTACACGGTTTTTCAAGCCTCGAGTTTCGATGGAAACTCTCCAACTCTTGTTGCCGGGGGATCTCTGCCCGCCCTATCCAGTCTGAGTATCTCAAACACACCAACCGCGGACGGTAGAATCGACATAGCGTTTTCGACCCTCCCCGTTTCGAGTTTACCGCAACATCCATCAGTTGTTGGATCGCCCAATGCAAGCAACCTTGCTGGTGCGGTGGCCAACACCACAAACACGTCGCCTGGAACCAACCTGACCAACGGCACAAATTTGGGCAATGCCGTTAACACGCTTACCAATTCAGGTTTGGCTGGGTTTAATCGTGTGCACGCAGAACCATATTCCTCCAATTTGACCGTTGGTCTGGAGCAACTTGACCTGATAACCAACACCGTGCTGAGCCACGCTGACTGCCGCAAGTATCAAGCAGTTGGCTTCAGCAATGAGGATCAACCCGTTGCAGCAGGCGATATCGACTTGGCCCAGAGCCCTAGCGGCGCAATAGACTGCTCAGATCGGCGTTGGTGGATCGACACGGCCTATGTGAGCGGGGACGTTGATGGAAGTAACGGCCTCGGGACATTCGACTATTCGCTGGGCACCATTTTGGTCGGAGCGGATGTCGCAAGTACCAATAGAGGTGTGGTCGGCGTGTATGCAGGTTTCGGAACGTCCTCCATGGATGAGCACGATCAAGTCGATCAGGACTTTTCGACCGACAGCTATCACGTAGGCGTCTATGGGCGTACAACAACCGGAACGTGGGAGTTCTCAGGGCTGATCGGTTACATGTTCGGTGAAACGGACGCCAAACGGAACAACCCTTCTGTTGATGGTTTTACGGGAGGCGAGGCAAAGTCGGATTTGGACCAAGAGGGCATCCACGCTGGTATCCAGGCACGGAAGTTGTTTAGCCTGGATAGCGGTACAAGGGTTTCTACGGTTTTTGGATTGAACTACGGGCGTATTCAACAAGGTTCAGGCACAGAGACCGGCGGTGGTGATTTCAACTACTCGATTGAAAAAGCGAACGCAGAGTCTCTGGTCGCTTCAATTGGGATTGACTATCAACAAGACTTCTTGACGGACAACGGGCTACTCACCCCAATCGCCTTTGCTCGATACGAATACGACTTCTTTGCCAACAAAGACAGTGAGCACGAAATCACAGTTACAAGCCCCTTATTTGGAACGTTTACACAAGTCGGACAAAACCGAGGAGCAAACGGCTTCGTGCTTGGGTTAGGACTGGGCTATCAAATATCTGAGCAGGCCAGACTAACGGCAGGATATGGCTATTCTGTTCGCTCCAATGGCCAAGAACATGGCCTAGGTGCAAACCTAAGTGTTCGGTTTTGATTTGGCAGTACGGTTGTTTCAAATTTAGGAATCACACACGCCGACCATAGTTGTTGGGCCTTCACAAACGGACCCGGTGGACGTCCGCTTTGTCCTCGATCTGTGAGTTCCGCCGACGCCAGCTTTTGTGACTGCAGCGAACGGCCGGAATGCGGGCTGCGACCGCAGCATCTTGACTGGTCAGTGAATGGCAGGAACGGGCCGTCCCTGCCAAGTGGTAGCGTTCGGTTCCTCGAACATGCTGCATACAATCTAACGTTAGCAACAAGCTCAAAAAACTGGATGCTGTACATTGCCCGAATGTCAGCAAAGCGTGGATCGAATAGCGAATTACACATCACTGCGTCGGAGAAATGCCAGGGCGCAGCCAAGGGTAATGAGCAGCCCGCCGCAGGTCCGGTCGATCCACAGTGCACCCCGGTCGCTCAAAAACTGCATCGCCTTTGAACCAAGTCCAGCATAGGCTGCCATCACGGCTACGTCGACGCCGATGAAGACAAGAGCGAGCATGGCGTATTGCGCCAGAAGCGGTTCGTATGAGTTAAGGAATTGCGGCAGGAACGCAGTGAAGAACAAGTAGCCCTTAGGGTTTGTGACGGCGATCAGAAAGCTTTTGCGAAACAAGTTCAACCGGTGCCGCGACGCGCCTGAGTTTTGTCCATTTGGTCGCGATGGAACAGATCCCAGCTCCCCCGAGGACCGAAGCATCTGAACGCCAAGCCACACCAGATAGGCGACACCGACCCACTTCACGACGTTGAACAGAACCGCGGATGTAGCAAGTATTGCTCCCAGCCCCAGACCGGCCGCCGCGATGAGAACGCCGTCAGAAAATGCCGCGCCTGCGATTCCATAGCCTGCTGCCGTAAGGCCAAACCGCGACCCGTTGGACAATGCCAACAGAACCGTCGGTCCGGGTGTCATCACGACCACCAGGGCCAATAGGGCGAAGGTCAAAAGTGAGATTTCCATCATGTCGTCTCCGGTTTCAGGGAATGGATGGCGAGGCCGGTTAGGAGCAGGGCAAGCCCGCTGGCGAAAGTTCTGATCGTGTTCCAGAACTGCCACGGCGCCGAATAGTCCTGCCACAGGTCGGCTGCCGCGCCGCTGTCTGCTGGCACGGTCACTTGCGCAAGGGCTTCATTCATCGGCACGTTGACCAAGGCCGTGACCAGAAATGCCCCGGTGACATAGATCGCGACACTTGCTGCGAAGAGGACAGCTGACCTTGTACTGTCTAGGCGGACCGCGACAAACGCGGTCAGCGTTAGAAAGATCGGTGTCAGAAAGAACGCCGGAAAAAAGACAGGGTTGCGAACAGAGGCATTCATCGCCTGCATCGCGTTGATCGCAACACGAGGGTCGGTTGCGTCCAGGCCCCACATGGTCGAGCAGACCCAAGCATAGAAGAACCCGAAAATGGCGCCGGTGCTCAGGAGTGAGAGCATTGACATTGGCATGAGAATGCGAGCCATCAAGCTTGTCCTGCAGATGCGGCTGCGTGTTGGGCTGTCTCTTCCTTTTGACGGGACGCTATGACGCGAACAAAGATCACCAGCGCCGCGAGTTGGCCGAGGATCACAGCGGGCCATATCAGGGCAAACTGCGCGTCGAAGTATTTTTGCGGTCCGAACGATACTAGGGCCATCAGCGCCGCCACTACGCTTAGGACGCGCCCGGTGGTGGTTGCGAGCGGCTGCACAATCATCGCGGCCACGGCAATAGACACGGCGGCACCAAGATACGGGGCGATACCAAATAGGGGCGTCGCTACAGGCGGGTGTGGCCTTATGCCCGCATAGAGTGCCGACAGCATGATGATTTGCAGCAGGATCAGTGTGGTCAGGGCTGCATGGGCCTGGCGGTCATGATGGGTCATTCTTTTCTCCAAAAGCGTAATTGCAGTTACGGTTGTGTATATCCGTAATATCAGTTACGGATGTTGTCAACACGCGGGAGACTGGCATGCGCAAAGAAAAAAGATCACTGCGCCAACAACAAATCGAGGCGGCAGCTTATGAGGTGCTTGAGGCCAAGGGCTATGGCGGAACGTCGATGCTGGGCATCGCGAAGCAGGCGCGGGCTTCGAACGAGACGCTCTACAACTGGTACGGCGACAAACAAGGCCTGTTTCAGGCGCTCGTCACGCGCAATGCAGAAGAAGTGAAAGAGTACCTTGAATCCGAACTGAAGACCGATCACGACGCGATTTCCATTCTCGGCACGCTCGGACCGAAACTGCTAGATCTGCTCACAGGTGACAGGGCCGTAGCGCTGAACCGGGCGGCGGCGGCGGATAGCAGTGGTGAACTGGGTGCAACACTGTCAAAGGCGGGACGTGAGGCGATATTCCCGCTTCTCGAAAGGGTGCTTCTGCGCGCCCGGGAAGAAGGCGCGCTCAGCTTTGAACAATCCGGAGAGGCCGTGGCGCTATACCTCGATCTGCTAATTGGCGATCAGCAGATCAGGCGCGTCATTGGTCGCCTCCCGCAGCCATCGGAGACCTTTTGCCAGGAACGATCTGAGCGGGCCGTGAGGCTCCTCTGCGAACTTCTGGGCTAAATTCAAAACTACCAAAGGAATTCAAAACATGACGAACCTTCTCACGCCCAATGCCTGCCAGAACATGGTTGATCTCCGCGCGCAAATCGATGCGATCGACGTAGACCTCATAAGGCTGCTGGTCACCCGGAACCGCTATATCGACCGGGCCGTGGACCTCAAGAAAACCGAAGGCCTGCCGGCGCGCACGACGGACCGGGTGGCTGAAGTGCTGGACAAGGTCGGCTCAACCGCGTCCGAACAGGGTCTGGACCCGGACCTCGCACGCAAGCTTTGGGCTGAGCTGATCGAATGGTCGATTCAGCGGGAAATCCGGGAGCTTGGGGAATAATGTATTTCGGAGACGCCAGGGGCGCAGTTGATAGGGCTGACCTGTGAAACTCATCCGCAATATCACGGCTGCTGGGATTTTTCACAAGGCGGTGAAGTCCATGCAGGCAGGAGATTACTCGGCCGTTCTTGACCGCCTGGACGGGTTCCAAGCGCAACCATATTTAATGGCCAAGGCAGAACTATTTCGTGCAATGGCGCAGCATCGGCATGACAGGTTTGCGGAAGCGGTTCACCACTATGACAACTTCCTGACGAACCATCTCGCGGACATGCCGCCAAAGGACCGTGTCTATGTGGAAGAGTACGCGAAATTCTTCAGAAGCCGTGCGAAAGCGAGAATTGATCCGTCAACGCCGTTGTATTCATCGCTTGCGGAATTGAGAAAACTTGCAGCTATGGCGCCGTTCCTCACCAGGGCCGAGTTTACTTTTGACGACTCGGCAGAAGCCGACCTGACCGGAAAAACCTGACCTTCTACTTCTTGGAAATATGGCGTCTCGGTCCTGCACAGTGTAAGTTCGGCCATCGCCGAATTTTGCAGGCGCGGCGAATGGCAGGAAAGCGGGCTGCGACCGTAGAATCTCGAAGGCGCGGTGAAAGGCCGGTATGGGCCGCGAGCGGGTTGGGTGGAGAGCGCCTACTCCTAGATGCTGCGCTTCCACCGATTTCGGCCGAGGAGCCCAATATGCCGGATACTGCACTCTGTACGAACGCCCGCATTCATGGTCAGTTGCTTTAGGTTACATGCTATGCACGGACTGGACTCGCATCGGACGTGTGACGGCAATTATGGATGGTTTCAGATGGGTTCTTCAGAGCGAAAAACCGTCATTTTGGCGGCGGACATCGTTGGATATTCGCGGATGATGGATGAGGATCACAGTGTCGCGTTGGACGCCCTGAGAAACGTCCGCGACGATATCGTCGAGCCATGCATCACAGTGGGCCGCGGCGTGGTTGTGAAACGTCTTGGGGATGGGTGGCTGGCCGCGTTCGATGGATGCTCGGACGCGTGCGCTTCAGCACTCAAGATTCAAAAACTGTTGGCCAATGAAGGTGCCCCAGCACTGCGCATAGGTATTCACCAAGGACCGGCTAGCTTTGTGGATGAAGATGTCTTTGGGACCGGCGTCAATATCGCGTCGCGGCTCGAGGCGCTCGCAAAACCGCGCGGCATCGCCATTTCACATGCCGTGTTCGCAAACCTGTCCAAAGACCTGCAAGTGTCGTTTGAGAATGCGGGAGCGCGGGTGCTTAAGAACATTGCAGAGCCGGTGAAGGTCTGGGCGTTTGGCGGCATTCCCCCGACCGAGCTGACATCTGAGCTAATTTCTATCCGACTCGAGAATTTCGTCGAAAAGGCATCACTCGACACCCTTGCCCCAGAGATCGCGGAAGCAACCGCAATCGAGCTCGAGAAGTACCACTGGCTGCATGTCCTTCGACCGGAAAACGAGGGCGCACCTTCGAAATATGTCTTGAACGCTATATTGCGCCGGTCCGGAGATCGGATACGCCTCGCAGTCCACCTTTACGTTCGACAGGATAGGCGGCGGCTTTGGAGCGAACGGTTTGATCGGGTCGTCATCGATGAGTTCGAACTAGCAGATGAGCTTGGTTTGGCGCTTGCTCTGCGGATCAGCGCAGAGATCGACGCGCACGAAAAAATGCAAATCCAGATGCGCCCGCCAGAACAGTTGAACGCGGCCGAGCTCAGTGCGCGCGCCAATGATCTGATGTCATCGGGCCAATCTGAGGCATTTGAGGAAGCGGACGCCATGCTCACGCGGGCGGTTGCGCTCGAACCAAGGAACCCATCGGCCCATATACAGAAGTCTTTTGTGGGCTACCGCAAGGCCATGAGCGGTGCGTGGCCCGTACACGAAACGCTCGCGGCGGCATTGCAAGTTGCCACGGACGTCGTTCGGATGGACCCCAAAATGCCAGGTGGCTATGTCATGTTGGCCAGTGTGAACGGCATAATGGGCAAAACCGAAGCCGCGCTTGAAGCGGCAGCGCAAGTTGAACGCTTGAATCCAAATGCCTGGGGCGCACCGCATGGAAGGTCGATTGCGTACACATTTGCGGCGCCAGATTGGGCTCGGACGCACGATCCCGAAGCTTTGCACGCGGTCTCGAACGCGGAACGGACGTTGGAGCTGGCGCAATCGTCGAAGTTTCGAGCTGGACACCTTTTCTTCCTGGGTATTGGTCAAATGCTGCATGATACATCAGACGTCCAACCTGGCATTTCCACTTTGGAAAGGTCAGCGGGCGCTGTTGGTGCGAATTGGTGGCCAAGCCTGTTTCTCGCTTTAGCAGAACTGCGGCGAGGCAAGAGGCAGGTTGCGCAACAGCACATCGCATCTGCGCACACTTTGTTTCCGGCACTTTCAATGTCCGCCATCGCCGACATTTTCGATAGAAGCCGAGTGTGGCCAGTCTGGCAGATGGAACTGGAGCAATTGCCTGACCTTGGCTTGTCGACCTAGCCGGTTATTTCGCCTGTTGAGCGTAGGTCCAGATCGTTTAACAAGCAGCCTTTGGCACAACTGCAGCGAAAGAGCGCCTTGTCCGCGCTACTGCCGTTCCATTGCCATGGGCAGTTGCTTTCGCAGTGAACGACCGGTGTGAGCCTAAGCTACGGATGCTGCGAAGGAAACGAACGTGCACTTCTTGAGTGATGATTCGATTCTTTGCGACCCTGCAGTCATGAAATCTGCCTGTATTTTTGGGTGCGAACGCTTCCGATTAGGAAACTCTTGACAATGGCAAACTTGAACGTTTTGCTAATGGCCGTGCGACGATGCACACAAAATCACCAAGCGACTCGGCTGGACGTTGACGCCCATTTGGGTCGCTTTTTGATTCCTAACACCAAGCTTCTCGCATTGATCAGCGTTCAGACTGACTCATATCAGGGAGCTTACTCTTATGAAAAATCTTCTAGGCACAGTCAGCCTTGTGTCCGCTATGACGCTGACTTCTACTGCCGCTTTTGCCGAGGTTAAGGTCGGAGCGATCTTCGACCTTACTGGTGGCCTGAACATCTACGGCATTTAGCAGGACAATGCACTTGATCTGGCGATTGCAAGTGTCAACGCAGCGGGTGGCGTCAACGGAGAAGAGGTCGTGGTCGTCGGCTACGATGCTCAGTCCGAACTTTCGAAGTATACGCAATTCGCGCAGACGGCGGTTCTGAGAGATGGCATCGCGGCGATGTTCGCGGGTTTGACAAGTTCTTCCCGTGAGGCGATCCGTCCGATCTTCCGCGAGGCAAACATCCCCTATTTCTATTCCTCGCTCTATGAAGGCGGCGCGTGTGACAAGCAGACCTTCGTGACAGGTTCTTCTGCCTCTCAGCAACTCAGCGTTTTGATGGAATGGGCGGTCGAGAACTACGGTCCCCGTATCTACATAATGGCCCCCGACTACAACTTCGGCACCATCTCCGGCCACTGGGTCCGCGAGTATGCCAAGCAGCTGGGCGCTGAGGTTGTGGGCGAGGACTATCTGGCGCTGTCAGTGACCGACTACGCACCGACCATTCAGAAAATTCAGGCGTCCAATCCTGACGTTGTCGTCGCTCTGCCTGGTTATCTGCCGTATGCTACCTCAGATTTCTGTGCACACATCAGCGGCAAGCAAACACGTGTGATCAGCGAACGCGAAGAAGCCTGCGCCGTGACCACACGATTTAACATAACGGCCCTTACGCGCCGTGACCGGCGTAGGCGGAAACTATCAGCACTTCGATTGCACACATGTCACCCAAGTATTGGGGACATGCGCGTTATTGATGTTTAATCGTTTTACTCCTCCAAAGCTGATCCTCCCCCGTAATTTGGTCCGCTCCTATAGTTGGGAAACGGGGGATCAGTTATGGGAATTATACGATGCAAGCCGGAAGGAATTGTTAGGAAGTGATGGCAGTTTCAGGGATTTAGGTGCGGCTTATTCAGTGAAAGAATTGAAACAGCGCAGAATGGCTTACCAAACATTCTGAGAAGAGTGTTTTCGTGATATCAAGATGAAAAATCCTGCGGGTGGACTGAACCGACACTACAACATGAACGAGACATTCTGATCCTTCGCCTAGCCCGGCAAACCACTCAAGGTGAATTGCACAGAGGCCAAAATGGGGTTGGCATACACTTTCTACGTGTTAAGCTACACTTAACTTTTCGAAAGAAGGGGTTTTGCTCAAAAAACACCCTTCGCTTATTTGAGCCTTTTTTGGACCCGGTTTTTCATGGAAACGCTGGATATTATTGACACCAAATCATCAATTGAACAGATTGTCTGGTCTTATTCCGAGTTTTTGCAAACTGACACAGACCCGGATGAACTAAAGCGTTTTCAGTCCGTCCTGGCAAATATGCTGCTGCGCTCGTCACACAACGAATTGAAGCGCCACCCACGCCGCAATTTATCAGTTGAGAATAGCGAGGAACTGGCGCGACGCAAAAGCATGGAAACAGCCGTTCAGGCTGGTATCGCGGAAAGCCCACATCTTGTGCCGTTACCGAACGCAATCGCATTTTGGCCTGTGAATGCGAATGATAAGCCAATAAAGCTATCAAAAAAGCTGTACGGACCTCGACTTCGGCCAACCGCCCTCGAAGGGAAAAAGCCAAAATCGATTTTCACTTCAAAAGAAAACGCGCACCGCATCGGCTACTTTGAATTTGACGAACGCCCCAAGGACCTCCCCTTGGTGACATCGGCGATCGCAAATCCGCGATATCTGAAACCCAAGAGCAAAGCCAAGATACTTCCTGCTCTTGCCTTTGGAGCGATTGGTTTGATCTTGCTGGTCTTTTCGATGTCGGCTGTCTATGCAACGGGAGATTTGATTGGAGTCGCCCGAAATCAGATTTCGGATGCCGAGGCACAAGATGTTCAGAAAGAAAAACCTGAAAATTGGAGCAACTTGAGGGCTGCGCTACAAAAAAAGTGCAAGCCACCAAAAGGCAGCGCCAAAGGCCCCGACTTGGGTGGTTTGTGTAAAGCGAACGTACTGGACATAGACAGTTACGCAAAATGCATCACCGCGATGGCTCCTAGCGAAGAAAAGGAAGTCAGCGGCCTTACACCAGCCTGCAACGCAGTCTGGAGAGAAGCTTTGTTGCTGGCCGATACCAAAGAAGACCTCACGTCAGAGTCATGGGGCGGATTCTTCAATCGGGCAGCCGTCGGATTAGAGAGTCTACTGAGCTTCGCGCGGCTGACCAGCAAAGACATCAATGAATCCGGCGCACTATCGCTTGCGGCCTATGCATATTTATCGATGGTTTCACTTGTTCTTTTGGTTTGCGCCTTCGGGTATGGGATCAGCGGGCGATGGTGTGGGTTGGTCATCAGCGATCAAAACCGAATTTCACTGTCTCTATCGCAAATCACCGCCTGGTCAATCGTGCTGTTATCCAGCTATGCCGTATACGCCTCGTTCAACATCGGTTCCCGGCCCGGGTTTGGGACTGCTGATGTTTCCTTGCTGCCTGCATTGCCGGCCTGGACATGGGCTGTGATGGGGATCACAGTCGGAGCTCCTTTTGCCTCTTCCCTGATCAAGGGCAACGCGCCTGAAGGCTGGGAAGAGCATTTCGGTGCCGCCACCGATGCAACCGGGAAAAATTTTGAAGTCCGCGCCTTGGACAACCAAAACTCGGAAGAAGATGCGCGGCTTATTGATTTGATAACATCCGAACAGTTAGGCAAAGCTGACCATTTGGCGATCACCCGCGTACAGAACGTGGCTATCACCGCAATTTTGCTATTTACATACACCGCTTGGCTCGTGGGTTCGATTTCGGCGCTTTTGCCGAATGTCTTTCTGTCCGCATTTGCCCAGAACGAGGCAATTCTTTCCAGTTTCCCGGAACCTGATGCCACATTCACAGCGCTGCTAGCGCTCTCTCATGGGGCTTACCTTCTGGGCAAATTCCAACCTGCGGCGAAGGGCGATGCCGAC
The DNA here is from genome assembly GCF_013110595.1 of Ruegeria sp. HKCCD6428. Lineage (NCBI taxonomy): Bacteria > Pseudomonadati > Pseudomonadota > Alphaproteobacteria > Rhodobacterales > Roseobacteraceae > Ruegeria > Ruegeria sp. HKCCD6428. The sequence goes on along the minus strand of NZ_WVQX01000003.1, from coordinate 381,519 downwards.
CCGTAAAGCAGGGCGGTAATTTGAAACGAAACACTGCGTTTCGGGCCATATGGGCGCTGATCTAAGGCGCAAGCGTGGGGCTTGAGCCGCTACAGGGCATACCGTTTTTTGCCCGCGACAGACGATTGTTTGGGGGCATTAGCGATGACCGACGTTTCAATTCGACTAACCGATAATCTGGTCACCCTGTCGCTGATTGGCACGCAAAACGCCGAGAATGCGGACGTCGTGATCCGCGCGGTCAAGATCACCAAGGAATTTGACGGAAACACCGTCGAAGCGAACCTGGATCTTGCGACTGCGTTAACGCTGCCTGCCGCAGTGCTTGATACGACCGTCGAGCCCTACAAATTAAAGAATCCAACACAGGCGAACGATGCCAACGCTGCAGGTGCGCTTTCCCGAGTGCGGCAAGAGCTGGCCAAACGTCCTATCAACGTCACGCACAGCACTTTCTTTGCGCTGCCTGTTGGGACTGTTGCAAGCGGCGCCGATGTTGCCCTTGCCATTGGCGATGACGGCAAGATCACGATGCGGGCCCAGGCGAGCCTCGACATCACCGCGAAGGTGCAAGTTGCCCAATTTGCAAATGCGACCGTCGACGGGCGGCTGGATTTCGCGGTCAAGATCACAGAAGACGAAGTGCGCGCCACTATTGACATGATCATCCCCGACCAGCCTGAACTTGGCTTTTCCCTGCCAGAGTTCGCGTTTCCAAGCCTCTCTTTCGATGGCGTAAACTTTGGGGCTATCCCCAGCCTAAATACGCTGAACGCGCTGAAATTGCCGGTGCCGGATTGGCTGCCCGATGATCTTATCAAACTCTCTGGTGGCGCACCTTTCACAGGGAAAATTGACAGCAAAGACATAGTCATCACTACTGGGTCTGACGTGACAATCACGGTGGACAATCGGGCCGCCATCACCATCAAGAATTTTAAGGTCAAATACACCGACGGCGACGTCACAGTAGATGGCGCAGTCGAAACCAAGGGCGCTGTCGCGATTGACAAAACATTCCGATTTGGCGGCGCAAGCCTTCCGGTTCGAGGCGGCGCCCACATCGACGAAGCGATATTTGTAACCAGTGGTGACGAGGTCAAAATCACCTGGAAGATCGCGCGGCTTTGGCTTGAGACGACAAGCGATCCGGACACAAGGATCGCGGTTGCGCTCGATCTGATATCCATCACGCAGATCGCGGACGGTGCCACCAAATGGAGTCTGGCTAACCTAAAGATCTTGGATCTTGGCGGCGATATCCGCCTCCCTGAGATAGGCAAGATTGGCGGCAAGATTAGAATAAAGTTTGGCGTGCTTTGGAAAGATGCAGAAGAATTTCTGTCGCGGCTGTTGCGCATTCTTGGTGCGGTTGCACGCTGGCTAGGGGAAACTCTTGGCCCGATTCCGGGACTTTTGGCCGAGCTCGCCGAGACACTGGGCGAATTGCTGGCCGACGCGATCCTCGCGATCCTAAAAACGCTAAATGTTGCGCAGAACTATGTCACCCTTGAACTCAGGTTAGATGCAGCGACCTTCCGGCCAGAACAGATCGTCGTGACGATCAATGACCTGGAGGCAAATGAGTTCGAGATCGGCGATAGCTTTCTGGAACTATCCGGCGATCTTTCGATGAAGCCCGCGCTGATCCTCGACTTCGAGAACCATTGGCAGGGCTTGGCGCTGTTATCCGGCAAGGACACAGCGCCCAAGGCGACCCTATCCTCCAATCTGTGGATAGAGCCAAAGGCCGACAAAACAAGCAGCATTCCGCGTTTGAAGGATGGGCCAGAGGCAGACCCACTGCTAGCGATAACAGCGACACTGAACGATAACCAGAATATCGTTTTGGCTGCCGTCCAGCACGGCAAAGCGAAGTTCTTTCAGAGCTTTGGGGGCGAACGCGGCACCCGCGTAGACAAGACTATCGACGGCAACGCTTACGCGCTTAGCGAGATCGGGGACCTGACAGACCTCAAAGATCTTGCGCCGGGCAACGTTGACATCGACTTTGAAGCCGAGGCTTTGACAGACAAACTGCTCGCCCTGATGCCGCAAGGCCCTGCAAACGGAGGCGGCGCGTTCACGGAGTTTGAGCAGTATGTCCAAGTTGGCGAAGTCGATCCTGAGGTCAGTTTCCCCAAGATCGAGCTGAAGTTGCCGATCACAATCACTGTCGCCGAGATGAAGGCGGGGCCGGTGGATCTCAAACTCAGCCTTGATGTCTATACGATGCATTCCGAGTTGGAGGCCGGAGAAGAAGTTTTTATTGAAGGGACGTTCAACGAGTCCCTGTTTGGGATGAAGCTGAGGGGCAAGGCTAATAGAAGCAATCAGATGTTCCGGCTGTCATTCACTGATGGAGACACCTCACTTGCTTTGGCAAAGGGCGCATCGGTTGACGTAATATTTGACCAGCTTTCTGCTAGTGGCACTCCACTGACGCTTAGCGCGACCGAGTTCGGAATAGGACGCGGGGGGCTGGACCTCGTGGCAGAAACGACCAATACGCCGGTACGCCTTGCCGGATTGGACCAGCCGTTTCGCTTCACCAGCGGCTCGATTTTTATCCGCAGAGGAGAGCTTCAAGGCGGTACAATCTCTGGCAGCGGGCCGATGCCGCCCGCATTGATCGGGGAAGCCAACGCTGAGATCGATATTGTCTTTGGCCGGCGCAACCGAAGGCTCGTCGTTACCTCCGCCAACGCCAAGCTCGAAAAAGAGGGCGAACCTCTTTATTCCACTGGGACAAAGTTCAAAGTAACGCTGGACGCGCTTGGCCTGTCGTACAGAGAGCCAGAGTTCGGACCGGTTCAGTTCTTCTTCCAGCTTTGGGGATCGGCCAGCTTTGAACCTGCGTCAGGAGAGTTCGACGGCGGTATGCTGAAGAACATTCGCTCTGTGGCGATTAAGCTGGACGGTGCCCCGCTGACTGGGGACGGGCGCGAACTAGTCAAGCACATCTCTTTCCTAGTGGAGCTTGATCCACCGTTACAGGAATCTCTATTTGATATCTTCGGGTTCGAACTGCGAGGGATCGCCTTCTACCCCGCCTCTAAGAGCTGGCCAGATACGCCGCCTGCGATCGGCTTGTCTGGGCAAGTGTCCTTCCTAGAAGCTGGCGACGTTGTGTCGTCCGAGATAGACTTCCACGAACTGTTGCTGGCACCACCTGAGCCTGGTGGATCGATCCCCCTGCCCCGGATACGCGCCGACGGGTTGTCTGTCTTGCTGAGGGTCGGCGACATCGCGCAGGTCGAAGCCTCTGCTGTCGCTGTCGATGGCACCATACCCACCCTCTATGCCCCAGTTGCGTTGCCAGCAGATGTCACAGCGGATGGGTTCTTAGCCTCGGGGCGGATCGACATATCAGGGCTGGGCGCCTTTGGCGGTGCGATGGGCTTTCTCGAGCTTCGCCGGGAAGGCAACCCGCAGGTCAAAAACGCGATGTTCCTATACGGTCAGGCTGAAAAGCTGACAGAGCGGATCGACACACCGATCGGACCACTCTTTATCCGCGAGGCGGGTTTTGGCTTTGGCAAGAATTACACGCTTTCGGCGATGGCGGCAGCCGACCGCGCGCGCTCACCCCGCGAATTGGTCAAAGTACTGGACGAAGTCTCGAAGGTGCAAGGCAATCTTACGAACTTCAACGCCTGGACGCCACAATTCGACAAGGATGCCATTACGATTGCGCTGCGCGGTATGATCTCCCTCACCGCGACATCCGCAAGCTCTGCCAGCTATGACGCAAAAGGTGAGAAGGAACTCGCCAACCCCTTGTTGATGGATATCGTTCTGGGTCTGCGCACAGACTTTACCTTCTTTGCAAATATCCGGGGGTGGTTGGCCACAAACTACAACGATTGGTTCATCGCCAGCAGCAGCGCGCCCTTCAAAGAGCGGCCAACCCTGCGCGGATATCTATATTTCTCAGTGCCGCGCAAAGAGCTATTGGCGCGTTTCCTCTCTGACCCAACGGGCATGATTGGCAATCACCCGGAATTGGACAAGAACCTTGTTAAGGCGATCCAATCCACGCGCTTTGCCGCAACCTTGTACATCCGACCAGGCCTGTATCACTGCGAGTTCGGCTGGCCCTATGAGCTTGGTTTCACCATGGGCAACCCGGGTGGGAACTTCCACCTTGACGTCTCTGGCGGCCTGGTTCTTCGGATCGAGGACGCAACGATGCTTTATGGTCTGGCCTTTAAGGCGTCGGGCCATTTGCTGTTCGGCGGGACCGTCGGCAATGCGAATTTCGGCGCCAGTGCAACGGCCCGGGCCGATTTCCTGTTGGGCGCGAAATTTATCGCCTATATCGCGCCGCTCAACCCCAAAGACACGCTGTTTTACGGCGAGATCTACCTGAATCTCTCGCTGCGGATCAGCGTGAACATTTGGATGTCGTTCAAGATTTTCCGCAAGCGGTTCACCCTGCGCATCGGCTTTTCAATCGGGCTTACGATCTCTGTCTCGGCCGAAGTGGTATTGTCTGGTCAAGGCGTCGGAGCAAAAGTTCACGCCGCAGTCGGGGTCAGCGGGTTCGGCCGCACCCTTTCTGTTGGTGTGGGCTTTTCTTTCGGCGACTCAAAGCTCGCGGCCGCCCGGGCGCGCGTCGCACGTTTCATGGACCTCGGGTTGGGTATCGACCCCCCCAAGGAAGAGACGCTTGCCGCCCCTGCCCCCGCGCCAGAGGTCAACCGCGCTCGCCGCGCGCAGGATGCGGACACGCGGCTTGACACGCCCGTCTCGCAATTGCCGAGCACGCCGCCGCCAGACCCAAATCCTGACCCGGCTACAAACATTCCCGGAGTGAAAATCAAGAAAACCGACTTTTGGGCTTTGCTCTTCTCCGGTGGCACGGATGACAATGGCAAGAACACCTATTTGATGATGCTGGTGCCCCGCGACGCCTCTGGCAACCACAAACCTGAGTCGACGTTCTTCGCCGAACCGTTCCAAGTGATCGCCGGTGCCGATAAGATCAAACATGAACGCAACGCGACCTTCGACTACCAACTGACACTGTCGAAAAAATGGAAAGGAATTCAGCACGTCACGCGCGACGCAGACCGATTTAAGCTGACCGCGTTGAATGCCGGCACACACGAGTTGAAGGCCAATTTGGACCTTTCGGTGGGACAATCAGAACATGGGGCCATAGACCTGAACGCTCTGATGGCCGAATGCTTTCTAGATCCAATCGTCGCCAAGGAATTCCCATATACAGAACCTCTGATCGTCAAACACGACGCCGCGAACCGCCTGGATCAACCCTCTGCCCGCGACCAACGGGTATACCAAGCCACACGGAATTTCAGCGACGCACAGATCGCCGCCTCACTGGCAGCAGAGGAGAAACGAAGCGCTTTGATAACACAGGCCGGTGAAAGCGCCTTTGACATGGCAGCAGAGGCCCGCAGGCGACGTGGCGCGCCTGTCAACGACAAGTGGGCGCAAGCCGCCGGCGACCTCGCAGCACCGGATTTCGGACTGACCTTTGTGGTCACAGAGGACCACATCAAGAATGGCGATCTCTCCGACGGCGCACAGTTTTCCATAGAGAAGCGGATTTGGGAAAACGACGCTTGGACAAAAATCCGGGGCACCGTGACGCTGCTAAACCACCCCGACGCCTCTTACGAGGAGCAGCAACCTCGGCTGGATGACGACCGGATCGAAGTGGATCAGGATGGCTTTAAGCTCTTGTGGGATTTGGAGCCCGCCTTTGGGTCATCCGAGGATATCGGCTTTGAAAATGACCCAGAAACCATGCTGGCTCATTATCGGATCGAGCGCAGTTTTGAGGGCTCCATCATCCCATGGATAGCTGAATTCCAGACACGGACTGCTACGCCTCTGCAATACACGAACGAAAGCGGTGTTCTCACCACAAGCCGCCAACGCGCGCGCATGCATCTGTGCGATGATTTCAGCCAGGGCGATGTGCCCGAAGACCTAAGAGCCTTGTTGATCGGCTCGCCCATTCCTTCTAAGCGCAACCCTGTCGATGTCTGGGCAGAGGCATTTGGATCAAAAGAGGCGGCCAGCGTTGTCTATAAGATCGTCGCGGTGGACCTCATGGGCACCGAGACGCGACAGCGCGTATTGGAGCGCCCTTTAACAAAGCCCGCGCCGCGCGCCCCGGCCCCGCTGAACGCCGAATTGCTGGTTGAGCATCAAGAAGGAATGCCGGTCCTATCGGAAATCGACTCTGCCGTGGTCCCGCTTCCGCATTTGGAACTTGCGATCGATTTCGCCAAACCGAACGACTTTGAGGATGGGAAGGATTCGGTGTTTCAGCTTCGGGTCCGCACATTTGCGCTGCGCGGCGGCGGACAATACGGCGCGGATGCCCTGGACGACAGTCAAAATCGCCCCGGGCAGGCGGATATCGACAGCTTTCACGACGGTTTGGACACTGACCTGTTCCTGGTTCCGCTCGGTTCCGACGGACAGGGACAAGGAATGCAGGTGTCGCTGCGCTTCCAGCCCTCGGGCTCTGACGATGCGGACGAAGAAGTTATTGAAACGCGACATTTCCGTGTTCTCACGAGCCGGAATTCGATATTGGAACTGCAAAGCGAGGAACAGGCGCACCGTGCAATCGCCGAGGCCTTGCGGGTGCCGCTGACGCCGACGCCTTCCGATCAACTACGTGCTTGCCGTGTCTTCCTTCGCAATCTCGGGCGAATCGACATAAGCGAAGAAACCGCACTCTCAGGACCCTGGCTGACAGTGCAAACGCAATTGGTTGTGCGGCCCACGCCTAAGGAGAGCGCGAAAAACAAGCCGCTCAACTATTCGGCAACGGTAGAGCTCCTTGAGACCCCGCTGAGCATTCCGTTCCTCGCCTTGCAACAAGACCAGATCGAACGCGCCGCCGGGCGGTTGGAGTTGGTCTATCCCGAGGCGGAGATCTCTTTGGAGGAATTCCTGAACCCAGAGATCGAGCACCGTACCTTGCGACGGCTTGATCCAGAGCTACGTTCGGGGATCCGGCTGGATTTCAACGCCTCTGCGGCGCAACTCTCCAATGATGACAAAAGCCAGATGAATGGACTTGTTGCCGGGTTCGACATTTTTGAGGCAAGTCCGTCGCGCCTGCGGATGCGGAGCGAAGCAGAGATCGGCGTCACCCGGGACGCCGTTGTCGAAGATGCGAGCAAACGCGCCACCGTCAAGGTTCTGCCCCGCTCGCTGGCCGGGCTTTTCCCGGACAAGCTACCGGATTTCCGGAACCTGGAAGTCCGCTATCCCAGCGAGACCTGGCGCACCGATCCCGAAAATATGGGCAATCGGCCAAGGGCGCGTTGGTACTCGGACGCGGAATCGCTCGTCGCCTTCCCCGAACGTCGCCTTAGGCTATCGCTGTTCCCGACCACTGAAGAAACGTTGATCTCGGCCCTTCTAGATGAATTTCTGGCCTCCGAGATCACCGTTTCCGTGCAACCTGTCGCATTTCCGCCAGATATCAAAGCGCAGCCAGGTAAGACAAAGATGGAAACCTGGGCCTCTTACTTTGAGCTAGAATCCAAGCCGGATTTGATCGCCGGAACCGAGCAAACACCAGAGTTAAACACGCCCAGTCCCGGTGGCGGCGCTGCAATGACCCTGTCTTCCGCCGAAGATTCCGGTATTAAAGCCTCTGAACTTCGGGCGATGCTGCGTGGCCTTGTTCTGAAGAATAGTCCGGATCTACACGAGCACTACCGCGCTTGGCGCAGAGGTGGCTCGAACCCAGACGCGGCGGACGCATATCGCGTACGTGTCAAGATCACAGCGCAGGAGAAGACTGGCGCAACACCGCGCGCAGAGACCATCGAAGTCAATCTTGCAACGCAGTTGCACCCTGTGATCGCCGACACGCTGGACGCGCTCAGCTACAAAAAGATCGACCGCACGGGCGGTACTGCCTCTGCGGGGCAAGTCTACCGCGCCTATGAGGTGGAGCTAGAGCCCGTGCCACCACAAGAAACCAAAGGCTTTGACGCATTGCTGGACGGCCACAGTCCCAGCAGCGACCCCTATGGCTGGTCAGCGCTGCGCGCCTTTGGTCTCGCGGCCGGATTCCGCGTCTATGACATTGACGCCGCACGCTTCTTGATCGGCAAGGAACTGCTTGCGCATGTGAACACCTGCTTCATGGGAGCCCTGGACCGTTATGCTGCAGAGGGCGTCGACCTCGGCCACCCCAGTGTGGAGCTTGTGGACCTGCCAGAAACCTTTATGGGGCTTAGTTCCATGGATGATCGCAGCATCTCTGAATCCGAGGATGCGAAGCGGATCCTTCGGGGCGACACGGCGATCCTGCAGATCGGGCTCAGGCCGCGGGCCGCGCAGCAGCGCAAGCCGGAGAAACCGGAAAACGGGAGCACTTATCAGCCAGATCACGACGTGAAGTACCTCGTCGTGACGCTCGAGGACCCAATGGCGTTGCAGGGCGCGCCTGTGGATCCTTCTGTGACCTTCCCCGATGGTTTCATCTTCGACACTGTTGGCCTGCCGGACGCCGACGGGCTGGGCGCCACACGATATGCTGCGGATGCCACGGCAACGCGCGTCTTTGGCGAAAGCTCGGGCATCGCTGCTGGCGTGACGGTCAGTCTGGACCGGTTGCGCGCGCTCCAGCCAAGAGACGTCTGTTTTGTTCTACGGGCCACGCGGATCGATCGGACAAAGAAAGTCGGACCCGGCCACCCGGATCTGAAGGCGCTGCAAGATGTTGGGCTAGACGTTGGAGACTGGCACGCACATCCGGTGCTTGACGGCGCGCCCTCACCCGCATTTGAGACCTTCCCGGCGCTGGACCCCGTCATGGCGGCGTTCCTGCAAGCTCGGCGGCCAGAGTGGCATCCGATCACCCCGCTCGAGACGTTACTGGAATGGCTGCCACCGGATCACCTTCCAAGTGCGGATTTGGCGATTGGCGATGTCACCCAAAGCCGCACTCGCTTGGAGACGTTGGTGCCGCTCGTGGCCCGCGTGACCGCATGGACGGCACGGTTCTTACCGAATGGCGCGGCACAAGTTGCAGAGGACAGCCTTGGCGCGCCCAAAGCTATCGTGGCTTTCGCCGCTTTGACATCGGAGGAAAGCTACGCCCGCGTGCCCGATGGCTATGGCCGCGTCAGCGCCTTTTTCATCGATCCCGCGCGCTTGGGCCGAGAGCATTTCTTTGCCATCCGCCCCTATGGCCGTTATGCGAGTATCGAGACCATGGTCTCAGGTCTTGGAGAGCGGCCCATCACGCTTGAAGGTGGGTTGCCGGACGCGTGGCAAAACCACTGCGTTGCCGTATCGCTCGACCGAACGAAACCGCCGGAACCCCCGGCGATCCTGGCAGCTCGGAAGTCGCCCGTTCAATCGCGCAATGGTGCCACCGGTATCGAGGTTGTCATCGCTCGGACGGCAGATCAGATCGCGTCCGAGGCGAACTTGGACGCCGAGCGGGCATTGCAGGCTGCATGGACGGGTCTTGAGTTTCGCGCTCATTATCAGGGGACCGAGCTTGCCCGGACATTGCTGAACGATGCCAATTTTGACCCCTTCGACGGCTTTGAAACAGCCGAGTTCCAACCTGCCTCCGACAATCCAAATAAAAATGTGCAAGTCTTCACTCCGGAGGAGCTGAATGACCTGCGCAGCGTTGCTCCTGACGCATGGCGCGGGGCCATCCGTTATGACTTATCAGGTCTGCCACATTTCTTCGAGACCGCCGCCTTGGTGCACCAATCCGCAGGCGCAGTCGTCTCGGACATTTCAGCAGCGCCCCTGCCGCGATCGGGGCGGAAGCCAAGCTTCCCGCCATTCTCCGAAGACGCCCCGGAAACGGACCCCCGGCTTAGTGTGGCCTGGGGCATCGCCGATCGGCCTGTCTGGTCGATCACGCACGAGATCGAGTCAAGCGGCGAGGTCACTGCCCATGTCGCGTTCGACCTGCCGATGATGCGCAATCTGGATCTGATGCCGGGGCGGGATCTGTTGGCCTGGACCAATGGCAAGGTCGAGTCTGCCGGACCAGTGTATTTCTTGCCGGATGTGAGCACCAGCTACCGGATCTCGACCGACTCGGCTGATCTTGGCGCGACTTTGCCGCAGATCGATCTGCTGCCCGCGCGATCCGCTGGAGACGCTGATACGTTGTACAGCGTCAGCCTTGCTGGGGACAGATTTGTCGGCACCGTCGGCGGTAACGCCACGGTGGTGGCGCAAGCCGGGTCCAACAAGCAAAACTGGCGGCTTCAAATCTCCGTCGAGGTGCCAGGTCGTGTGGCGATCCCAACAGAGCCGGTCTTGCCCGCCGTGACGCTGCCGGACACGGCTGCGTTCACAGTGCTGCCAACTAGATTTGACGCGGGACGTTGGGCGAATTGGTCCCCAGTTAGGCGCTTTGCCTTCACCGTGCTGGCACCCGATCCGGACGCCATCTCGCGAGTTGTCGCAGCCCTAGAGCCGTTCAAAGCGGCGGCCTCTGTCGAAGCACTGATATCGGATCTGCAAGATGCGGACCTTGCCGCCGGGGACCGGATCGAAGCAATGCTGCCGCTTGGCCTTGCAAAGCTGGACTTGCCGCCCGCGCTCAGTGACGCCCCAGCCGATTATGGCGCGTTCTCCTTCCCAGACAATCTAGACCCGCTGGGCCTGAGCGACGCGGACGTGGCGCAGTTCATGACCTATGCTAGCCAGTTGGATGCCGGTTCAAGGGACATCGCAATTGGTCTTCTGGAGGATTTGCAGGACATCTGGGCCGCGACACGCGAGGTCAGCCACACCCGTCTTGGAGCGACCTATGTCGCGACAAAGATAACTCAACCGCAAGGGCCGATTGATGCGCCCTTCGCGCATTTCCGGATCGTCCAGTACAGTCGGGCAGACGAAACCGTGCTGACCGCGAACAATTTGCAAGCGTTGATCGGCGCGGTGCAAGCTCTGACGGATACGGATCGCTTCGTCATTGGCACAGCCGTTCGCGCATTGCGGCAGGTCGTGCCCGATACAATGCCTACTGTGACTCTACCTCTGGCCATCGGCACCGCAGCGCCGACTGTGGCAGAGCTAAAGGAGGTGCCAGCAGTTTCCGCGGAAGAGGAAACCTTCGCAGGAGTACATTGGCTGCCCGATTCGGACGCTCTTTCTGCGCTAAGCAAACGCAACGCTTTGAAGGTCACCTATTTCCGCATCGCCAAGCGGATGATCTTTGGCCAGCAGTCACAGGTTCGACTGACAGGCTTCGCTGGAAGCGATGGCGCGAAGAGCGTCAGCATCGACCAAAAAGGAGACCAGCTATGACCCTTTTGCGTAGAATACGAGTGGTTGGTCCAAGCGCTGACGGTAAACCGCTGTGGAAGCTTGAAACTGATGTCGTCTATGGCGGACACGGAACCAAGCAGGGTCGCGTGGTAGACAACGTCGCTACTCTACGCGGGCTATCGTTGTCAAACGCATCGCAGGTCGTCAAAAACAAGAAAGACGGCGAGACATATAACGTCAATGCTCCAACCCTGTTACAGGCCAAACAGCGGTTTGAAAAGGGACGTACGGCTCGGATATTTGATCCAGTTTACCCTTCGACAATCTTCAACCTTAAGGGAGAAGATGAGAGCGAAAACGATCTCTTTTTGGCGGCGCCCGAGGATTGGCCAGATACCGAAATTCACAGCGGCGGGACACCTGAGATCACGACACCTGACATGCGTTGCGTTGCCGGTTCGATGGATCTGCGCCTGCCTGCAAAATCCGGGTTGGCACGTTTATTGAACTACAACGCTGGCACGCACAGCGTTTTCTCAGGAAACACGCTCAGAAATAGCAAGGCCGAAGGGTTGAAAGTCACATTGGTCCCAGAAGGGATCGAGATCGACTTGTGGATGCCCAACCCGTTGAAAGACCTTCCCACAGATCCGGCGGGGGGCGGCGCACAGACTGTCGCCTCGCAAATGGAAGTCATTCCGGTTCGCATCCGACTCGAATGGACAGACCAAGGCTATATTGCGCGACTTGTTGGCGTTCATACCAAGGCGATGGCCGTGACGGATGTCGATCTGATGAAAGAATTCGCGAATGCAATCTTGGCTTTGAGGAACGTCAGTTCCCCTATCTTGGCCGAGGTCGACACGCGCTGCACGCTGCCGCCTTTCTCCTGGCGCCTAGATCAAGACCGTTGGGCGCTGCACGTGCGGGCGCAAGACGGCAGCGGGGACGATTGGCGGATCAAGCTGGACCCGGATTTGATGGTTGTGCGGCTGGAAACAGATACCGGGTTCGCCTCGGGCCAAAAGGCCATAGCACGACTTGATCTGGACCAGCGCGCTTCGGAAAGCGGCGTCTCGCCCCGGTTGGACCTGGTGAAGAACGGGGCCCGCACCATGCTGCGGTACGCGCTGAAAAAGGATGGCGCGCCCGCGCCGCTGCTCGTTGCGCATTACGGCAAATCAGCCGAAGGCGCGTTCGCGTTCTCGCATCTTGCAACGCGCGAAGGGCTGCCGACCTATACACCGCTTAAAGAGGCCGCAGACCGGCGGCAACAACCGAACAACCGCACGCAAAACGTCATCCTTCCCGTCGGGTCCGGCACGCTGCAATTGCAATGGGAACCGCCGCAAAAGGAAGAGGTCCCAACCGGAGTCGCCCCACCACGACGGTCCACGCTGCAAGGCAATTGCGTGTTTCTGGTGGACGCACAGAAAGATCTTCAGGGCTATGGCCGCCCGGATACCGCCCGTTTCGTGGTTGAAGTGAATGACGCCGGCCAGACTGAAGCGGCGATCACCTGGGAAACGGGCAACGCGGTCGAGATTACGCTTGGCTTTGACGGGGTTACGGGGGCTTTGCGCGCTGCACTTTGGACAGCGGAAGAGGCACCGACACCTGACCGGCTTTTGCCAACAGGACGGCGCGACCCTGCCAGCTTGCACGAATTGACGCCGATTTTTGGGGCGGTCCCAGAGCAGAACAGCACGCTCACGTTTACCCAAGACACCAATGGCCAGGCGCCATCCGCGCAGTGGCAACTGACCCTCGACCATGACACCCGAACGCTGCTTTGGACCACGACAGAGGGGCTGCCGCTGGTCACGGCGGCGCCGATGCTGGCGGCGGGCGAAGGCGACCGCCCGTCCGAGTTGCGCAGCCTTGTGCCGGTGAGTCTTGGGACCCCCCTAGTCCTAAGATCTGGCCACAGCGCGCTGATGGATTTGGCAACTGCCCCCGACGGAGACACCAATTTTCCTTGGCCCTGGGCGACTCCGACATCCATGGCAGAATGGGGGCCAGTAAGCGTACAGATGGTCTCTCCAGTTGCGCCCGGGCTCGACTATGCGGTAAGACCCGGCAGTCTGCCGACTGCCGCATCCACTGAGGTGTCGATGCGCTTTGACCTTCCTATATTGGACGAACTGTTCGCTGGTGTCAGTGCTGAAGAGCTCAAGCAAGACGACAAAACCCTGACACCTGTGCCCCAGGCGGCGATTTTCGGCGTGCTTGACTTTGACGAGATGGCTCGATTGTGGACCGAACGCAGCTTCCAGCTTGCCGCCACACGCACGCAGGACGCGCGGGCTACGGGGTGGGCCCCAATAGGCACCTCAGTTCCGGGCCCGATTAAGCTTGCAGCCCCATACAACGCGAATGCCACGGTGCGCTTCACACAAGACTATGATCTCACTCAAGGCAGCAAGATCCGCTTCGGCGGCTACCTTCTAAAATGGGACAGCGAAGCCACTCCAGAGCTGTTCAGTGGCGAGAAAGCTTTGCTTGGCCCTATGCAGGAAAACGGCGACAAGCCTTTGCCAATCAAAATCGAAGCGGGAACGCTACGCCCGACCCAAGACTCTGAAGAACCGGACCTTATCATCGCCGGGTTTGCGCCAGATGCCTACCCCACGGATATCGGCTTGGCAGATACGCGCGGCACCTCCATGCACGCCGCGGTCAATAAAATCGACGGTGGGATCAAGCGCGCCGCGGGTTTTCTTGCGAAAGCAAATGAAGACACGTCTGAGATCGCGCTTTTCACACATGACAAAGCCCTAGAGGTCACGGGGTTCGGGGATGACAAATCGATAAAATTCTGGGTACGGGACCTGCCACTAACGAATGGCGTTTTTGACGCCAGAACCAACCCATTTGAAGGGAGCATCGGCCCCGACGCCAGTTCGTTCGAGGCGGCGGCCTTGCAGACCTCGCTCTATGAATGGCGGTTCTTTGATGATCTGGGCGAGAGCCAGCCCCTGAACTTTCACATTCGGCTTGGTGCGCTAGACCTCGCACCGTTACGACTGTTGTCTTACACTCCCGGCGGGGACGCGTTTCTTCTGATGCGAGCGTCGCTTGCCCTATCGCAAGCGACGGAGCGCCGCCCGGAGGCGCCCTACGAAACGGGGCCGCTTCTGGTGATTCAGCTAATGACGACGCCCAATGGAATGGCTTTGAAGCAGGTCGCTGCCGTGCGCCTTAAGCCGCGCAAAAAACCCGAAGACTCGCTGTTTGAAGGGCTCTATGACGTGCAAGGCGGCACATTACAGCCGACCGGAGAAAAGCTGCGCTTCGACTTTGAAGCCGATCTAACGGTGGATGTCGCGGGCAAGCGGGACGAGACCGTCGCGCGCCTTGCCGTAAGCCTCACGGGCACACCAACCACCGAGATCGACGGGTCCGTGCTCGAGGACGTCACGCTTGAGTTCGACTTTTTGGACCGCCAACTTGTGCTGACGGTCGCAGAGGAGGCGCCGGGGCATTATCACTACGACGCGCCGAAGGCGACGCCCGACGCTTCGGTCTGGATCCAAGAGGCAGACCTGAAGCGCGATGCCGCCAATTGGACGCTCGATCTCTCGCTGGGAGCTCAGGCCTCGCTCCGGCCCGGTGGACCGGTTGTGCTTTGCCGCGCACCCGACGGGCTGACATGGCTGGGTCTGGGCAAAGTTGTGCCAACACGCGTGCGAGTGGATGTCGAGCGCGCCAGCCTTTGGATTGAACGCGAGGATATCGCGGCAGATCGGCCAAGCTTTGCCGAACCGATCAGCGGGATCGCGTTCGAGACCATTGAAGCTCTACACTATAGCGCGGCTCTGGCCCTCGACGTCACCGACCGGACGAAGACAGCTCCAGTCTGGGGCATTCAGACGGCAACGATCCTGGCAGAGGTGACCGGAGGGCGGACAACAGAGATCGGCCAAGTCCCCGACACGCAAACGAGGACCGAAAGCCTATCGCTGCGCAGTCACACCACGTGCCGGAAAGGCAACTGGCAAAGCCGCGTAAGCTTGGACCGACATATCACTGAAACGGTTGACGCTGGGACCAAAAGGGATGTGTTCGCGTTTCAGACCAGCGGGATAGCCTGGGACCCCGAGGCAGTCTCTGTGACTATGCCAACAGGCACCAAGGCCCGCTTTCGGTCAAGCACAGTCACGACGAAACGGACAGCGCCCTATCAACACGCGGTCAGCATCAGCCTGCGTGACCACAGTCTTCCGATTGACGCGCTTGAGGCAAACTCAGGGCAGGTTCTGTTGACGCGTTCGCTTCAGATGCGCCTGCAAGTTCGGCATCGGTTGGTACGCCAGGGTTTGCTGCACAGGGAATGGCGGACCGTAGAGATTGGTGTTCTGACCAGCCAAGCGCTTTGGCGGAATGAACTCACCGGTCGGTTTGTCTTTGGACCGCGATATGTCTCGACAAATGCCAAGTACCGTGACCCGGCCAGCCTGCGGCCACAGGCTCCGGGGATCGGCGGCCGCGCTGCCATACTCAGCGGCTTTGACGATGGCGTGCTACTGGACAGGCTTGATGGCGAATCGACGCAATTGCTGCTTTTGGGAGGCACGCCGGGGTTGCTGAATAATGGCGAAGATATGCTTCTGTTTGGTCTGCCCTGGGTGATTAGTTTCGATGCTGCCAAACCCTTGCCTGAGCCCTTGGATGCGCTGATGCAATTCTCAGGAAGTACAATGACATGGAAAGCCGCGCAATTTGACAGTGCGGCGTTTTCCGTGCCGTCTCGGTCGACGCCGTCTTCGGTGTCGATGCCGTCAAACCTGCTGTCGGGCGACGACATCGAGAAGTTCATGCTCGCGCAAAAGACCTCGCCCTCCGGGTCTGTTTCGACGCGCCTTCTGGCCCGTATGACCGAACAGATCTACATCGAACCAGTCGGATGGGACGACCAGATCCCCACGTCAGACTGGCCGTTTTTCCTGAAGGCATTGATTGGACTGCAGGCCGCACTTGACGAAGACCCAGAGCAGTGGCGCATCACGTCCCTGAGTACAGCGTCGCCGAACGACGTTCGGCTGCTTGATCTCCCCAGCGAGAATACCGAAGTCAACTTGCCAAAACCTGCAAAGCGGAGCGAGATCAGGCTTCTCATCTTCTCGGTCGATGGGGACATCAATTGGTTTACGTTGGATCTTCCGCCCGGGGTGTCTGACCTTGAGACGCTTCCCGAACGATTGGGACCCGCTCGGCAGATTGAACTTGCTTTGGCGCGGGATGCAAGCCTAAGGCTTGCTGGCTTTGCCGAACTTGGGGCTAACTTTGATGAACAAGTCAACGCGAACCTAGTGGGCATGGCGCCGATCGCCCTGCCGGACAGGTTTTATGATTTCGGGCGGGTCACAGAGCGCGCACTCATCGATCGCGGCACACAGATCTACGCCTCTGCAGCTCTTGGATGGCCCGGATCCGTCGCGCATGCTGCCCCCAGCGCACAGGCTATGGTGGGCGTCGCGGATGCACCCGTTGTGTCGAAGCAGGCGGGCCTGGCCGCTCGTAGCGCGGTATTGTCCAGTGGCGCGGCTGTTGCACTGGGTACTGAGACGGGCCGCTACTTGGCAACACAAAGCCGCTCGGTCTACGAACACGGAGACGGCTACGCCTCAGCCACATTGCCCGCCCCGCCAGCGCGACACCTGTCGCTCTTGCCACCGCGGGTACGCACGCCGTTGTCAAAGCGCCGAACGGAGGCTTTGAAGCGGCTGCTAAGCACCACAGGAAGGCTGCCGCCAACAATGGCGGTTATCCCGCCCGCTTTTAGTCGGGGATATATCGGCGCGCGCCCAGGCACGTTGCATACATTTGCTGACGCGGTGCTGACCGACGGCGCGGATGGCCCGGCCACTGTCGCCGGTGTCCCTGAATTTGGGCGTGCAGCCGTTCTATCACCGGTGATGGCGCGCCAGTTGCGCACGCCCCGCTCCCCCGCTTTGCCGCTAGACGATACATTCGATCCAGAAATACGTCGCCGCACGTTTGTTTCAGCCGCAGACAACTTGGACGACAAAGACAAGACGGTGTTGATCCGCGACGCCGCCGCTACGATGTGGCGCCTTGATCAGACGCGGTTCGTTCTGGATTTGTTGACAAGATCAATCAACCCGGTAGACGTCCTGACCGCCATCGAGAGCGGCAAGAGTTTTGAACTTTGCCTTGCGCTGTCTCATAAGGGCCCCGAAGACGTAATGACCGCCCTTGCCCAGTCCGGGTTCTTGGAAAAATCGGACCCGGATGGCACAGCTACCCTGCGCGCGTGGATATCAGTGGGCGCGAAAAGGATGTCAGCGCAGAGCATGAGTTGGAAGCCATTAGAGCAGCAGAGCGACGACGCGTTGTCTATAATGCTGGCCTTTGCAAATCTGGACCTCACGCACCTCTTGGAAGAGCTTCGCGATCCCGACCCTGATACCCCAGCCCAGCTTCATTTTTACTTCTTCGGCCCGGGCGATGCGGACAAAGCATTCGAAAGGGACGGCACCGCAATTATCGCGGCAGCGGATGACGACAAGCTAACAGATGGTGTGCCGACCACGCTTTCTTTGCCGATTGGGCGCAAACCGCTGGGCCGGCCCACCCCGAACATTCGGCGTCGCACATATATCTTTGCCGACCCAGCCTTTGATCGGGTGCTGTCCAGCCCCGGAAAAAGCTCTCCTATCGTCCGAATGGGTCAAGACAAGGCTACGGTGCTTGCGGTCGATCGTACCGAATATGATCTGACCCAAACGCTCTATTTTGCCTTTGGTTTTTTGGCCGATGGCGAATTCAAGCATGATCCTGAGCTGGTGGGAACATTGACCCTAAGCCTCAAGCGCCAGCCAGAGCCCGGGGTCGATCCAGAGGCGGTTGGTCTGACAATCGAGGATTTGAAGACTGATGCCGAGCTTCTTGCCTCTGGCAAGGCATACGCGCTTCCGCTCAGCCGACTGAAGCCCAACGACGATGGGGCGCCGCCTACGGCAGGAGACCAATTGGAGGTCGAGATCGCCCTAGACGCGAACGGAGAGAAAAAGACTGTTGGGATAGAGTTGTCGATTGCCGAGAAAGTCACTGATCCACGCCCTGCCGCTGTCTATTCGGCAGTAGGACTGTCACAAGAGCTACAACCGCGCACACTTATACACGCTGCCGCCCCCGCTCCCGATCGGATCGAATTCGTAGAGTTGGTTAAGGACTTGGCCAGTGGACATATCCGCAAGAAGGCCATCTTTGAATGGCACGAAACCGACCTTGCTGACGCGCCCGACTCAAAGTGGCGCACGCTGACCAAGACTGATCGTTCGGGCGGCGCACAGCTCCCAAGTCGCTTGGAAGACTTCACACCTCCGCTGTCTGTGGACGACTTGACACCATAAGCGACAACCTCAACCAGACGGGGCAACGTTGCAGTTATTGTTGCAAATTGATGGGTTTATTGCGGAAAAGCATGGTATCCTCAATCGAAGAAAAAGGAGTACTACCAGTGGCAAAATCGCTCGGGACTATACCCAACCCTTACCTTGTATTGGGCCCGAATGCACCCTTAAGCACATAACCGTTTACGAACCAAGGCTAAAGCCAGAAAACGCCAAGTAGTCTGTTAACATTTTCGATGCCGAAACAAGTTTACGGACAAAGAAGGAGAAAAGACATGCCGAAGCTTAGTGAGACGGAGAGCGCCCTAACAGACGAGTCCAATAAATGGTCGTCCGTGCGGGCTCTAGCGCAGGCAGCGCTCGACTTTCACATCGGCTTTTTGGGCTGCCGCATGGGTGCGGCGCATAGCACCCAGCTTGACGCCAATGCGAAGGAGCGAATTCTGAAGATCGTGCGAGCTGTGTCTTGGGTGGAAAGCAAGCACGGCACCGCAGGCTCCAACCAACCCAAGCGCGACCCGGTCCAAGCAGGTAATCCCAACGACAAGTGGTGGAAGGAGCTGACGGGGCAATCCGGGCAGGGCTCGCGGTTCATCCGGGGTCCCAACTTGTCGAACCTCTGGGCAAATGAATTGGCCGGCATGGCTGAGGCCACCGCCGGCTTCGAAGGCGACGCCCAGATGTCTAAGCTTGGTGACAAGAAGAAGGGACACAGCGACGCCAAGTTCTCGCAAGCGCACAGCTATTACTGGGGGATTGTCTACTTGATCCACCGTATCAACACGTCCGCCGGCGACAAGTCCTTTCAGTGCGGGAGCCTGTCCCGCAGCCGGCTGATCGATGGTGCGGTATCCTACAACGGTGGCGGCGACGCGAGGTACCGGCAGAAGATCGAGAGTGCATTGGCGTTGATTGGAGATCTCACAAAACGCGACTGGATTAACCCACTAGAGGAATTGCCAGAAAGCCACCAGATCGCACTTTCATTCGCGGTTCAAGCGTCTGTTATTAAATCGGAAAATGCCTCACTTCAGACCATTCGGCTGGAAACAGAGCGCGACGGTTCTTTGAAGGCAGTTGAGGTAACTTTCAAAGGCTGACAAGAAACTACGAATTATCCACAAAGAGAGCAGCTTTTTCGTTCAGCCCGTTGTTCGCGTTGTTTCAACACCTCGTGTCCAGCAAATTGCAAGCAAGCCTTACGGGGTATGAGGATGTACCCAGTTGGGCGAACTGCGTATACAATGAGAAACGCGCGCTTGCTCAAAGCTTACGAGCTATTGTCCTGAGCAGCCAGATCTGACTGGTCCAAACTGATTGTTAGTGCTTGATTGGCCTCAGCTCTATCGAGATGATGGTATCTGGAGTTGGCGGGCGATAGCCCACTTAAATCCCACAAAAAACGGATCGGAGTGGAGCGCTCGCTTCATCGCTTGCGCAACCTAGTCGAGCGTTGCCTTAACAAGCTCAAGTATGCCCTCCGTGTGGCGCCCCGCTACGACAAACCCACAGAGAGTTTTCTGGGTTTCATCGATTTGACATCTATCCGTCTGTGGCTCCGTCATTTGTCAACATGACCTAGGTCATAGTAAACTGAATGCAAAAAAGTTGACACAAGTTGCACAAAATTGGACAATTGTTTATCATGTAACTTTCCAACCTTTCAAAAAGGCTATTTCGACCGCTCGGCTAGCAGCTTCCTTAAAAGCACTATCGGCAATAGTAAATTACCAATCTCAGTGCTCAGCCGTACGAATTTCAAAACTAGGGAGACTTTAGCAGATGACAATACTGACTGATTTTGTGAATATTTACGAATCCTCTGACGCGGGATCTGGAGATCCCGAAAAGACATTTTGGCAAATTCGAGTTGGGAGCAAATTCTTTTTAACAAACAACCATCATATGGCTGCAACCGCTCGACTCGCAATACAAACTAGTCGAGCAGTTCAGGTCACATATGATGACGATACTATTTCTCAACTTAGAATTGATTACGAATACGTTTGTGTCGAAAAGAAATTTGTTCGCTGTAGTTCCGAAAGCCCTACTGGCGGTGACGAATTACAGAAAGTCTGCGACACGATGAGGCTGGCGCCTTGCGAACCAAACACGAATAGAGATCTAACCGAAGACTAAGGCTTTTGCCACAGGTTTCAGCGCCAGTTAACGATAGTTGCAGTGAGGCCATCGCTGAGAAGACAGCCTTTGAATGGCTGTCATTCAAGCTGCTTCGCGCTTAAACTACTTGCGCTTTTTCGATATGAATGCAGTGCAGTATCTGCATTGTTCTCATCGAATGATTTTGGTTAGCGTCCGTTACACGTTGAAAAATACCATCGTATTTTTGAAATCTCACCTCCGGACCTCCGATCAAGATGAGCTCCGGGCAGGCCAGCAAACTCCATTTTCGCTTGATTGGAACCGTACTTAAGCCAAGCAAGTTTTTGAGGCTCAAAAATACACGACAAGAATCACAATCGAACCTGCTATTTGCATCCCAAAAAACACAAGCGGTGTTGAGTCGATCAAATTTCGAAAAAGAGAGAAACGCCATTTTGATTCTTGTCTATCTCGATACGCACGCTGTTTAGAATCCATAATAAAGTAACCAGGATCGTATAGAGGGAATCTCATCTCCAAATTTTCTGTAGATTGGTCGTTTATGAAGCTAGAAATGGCATGGTTCCTCGAAGCGAGCTTTCTATACCAACGATTGTAACGAGCATCGATTAAAAAGAAGAACACTGGGATTGCGCACGATGCCATTATTAACGCAAGCGATCGAGTTTCAACTTTGTCGCCGAGTGCTACGGCGACGCAGGCCAACCAAAAAGTCAAACAGATATTTCTTAACCGCCAAAGTCTATCAACCGTCGCCTCAATCTTGTTAGAAATTATCTGGGCTTCTATCAATAGCAAATCTACTGTGGGTTGCTTAAATTTAGTCCCATTGCTTTCTGGCATATCTTATCCAATTCGTTGAAATAGACCCAATCCGATTAATTAGTATTAACATATCAGCTTTCTTCAAAGAACTACTCATCTCATTGCCTTGCACAAAAATCCAGTTAAGGTGTCAAAACTTAACATAATGGCGCTTATCCTGCCAAAAAGCAGCGCGTTAGGATGGGCTTTCCAACGCGCTGCAGTTTTGTGAGTAAAATTCACAATATCAGCCGGCTGGATAATACCGGAATGGTGGGCTCCGCACGGGGTCGCCGCCATCCCCACCTCCGCACTTGATCCGCCCCACCGTGCGGCGTCTCCTGCGGTCCCCGCGCTTCATTGGGTCCGGGTCCCCGGTCGCGATCCGGCCCTAATTGCCCGAAGCCACTCAGATCAGGAAGTCAGGGCCTCCGTCTCCGTAATCTTTTCAAACTCAGGCAGAAACCCGGCGTGGTGCATTTCTATGTATCGCGTAATCCGAGCGTTGCTGATGAGTTTCGAAACGTACCCACGTGCCAGAACCAGATCGAGATGATCGGCTCCGTAAGTATCTTCAACCAATCTCAGCTCACGTTCCAGATTGGCAGACTCGCGCTCCATCAGTTCCAGTTGCTGGCGGGAAACACCTTTCGCAGCCTTGGGTTTGTCGGGATTAACCAACTGATTTTCTGGTGTCGCTGCCAGCAGTGAACGTGCATAGTTCACCGTGTATTTGTTCATCGTCACCATAAGTTCCGCAGCTTCGATCTGCCTCAACGGTTTCATCTTTCTGAGAATTCGAAAGCTCGTCAGTGTTACCTGCTTGTCCTTCAGCAAATCGGCCGCCTCCGGACAAATTCCGTCCAACAGGCGTTTCTTTTCCTGAAGTGTTTTAATGTTGATATTGAGCGCGCGCGCCAACCGCCCTTCCGGCACGCCACGCTTCAGAGCCATCAGGATCATTTTGTGTTCCTGGATCGTAGCAAGCCTGCTGATACGTTTGTTGTAAGTGAAGGCTTCATCGTCGGTGGAGATCTGACAAATTGCGTCTTTCGCTCCGAGATCCAGCAAGATCGCATGTCGAAGATGCCCATCAAGCAATATGTAGTTTTCAGGGTCGGATTTGTCAGGCGCAATGACCATAGGCTCAACAAGACCAATTTCCCGGATTGATGCAGCAACCTGAGCGTATTTGACCGTCTCCTTTGTACCTTTCTGAACGGCGTAGAGCGGGCAGATACGATCCAGCGCGATCCGCACCAACTCCTTTTCGAACGCCAGTTCGATGGGTTTTTCCAGCTTGCCGCGGGTCATTGTATCTCTCCCGTCCTTAAAGAATGCCTGTCCGTTAGCTTTTTGGGAAGTGACGCAAGACCCTCCGCCCGCAACAGCGTCACAAAATTCTCGTTGTTCAGCAAAGTCCGAAGAGCTTCTGTGATGAACATCAGCTCGTTGCGGGTTGCCGTCGCCTTTCGTAGTAGAACCTGCTTTTTCTCAACGTCATTCTGGTACGTGCGCAGCAGGCTTTCGACGGATAGCGATCGCCTTTGCCGTTTGTCTGTACCGGGCTGCCCTTTCCCATGTTTCTGGCGCGCTTCCACCAGGCGTTTTGCGGCAAGGAGTCTACCACCGCGCAACAGATTGTTTTCGTAAGCCTGACGCAGAATGACCTGAACTTTGCTGTCCTCCGCATCAGCAATGTCGACGGCTACGCTTACTGGAATCTTACCACTTTCTACTGCTCTTAGCAGCCGGTGTTCACCCCTTTCCAGCAACCGGAGAACGCCCCGCACATATTTCATTGAAAGATTGGTTTTTTGCGCGATCTCCGCGTCTGAATATCCTCTGTTTTTCAGGCCTTTGATGTCACGGAGTAGATCCAGGGCCTTATGATGGCGTCGCGCCAGATTCTCAACAAGACTCATAACAAGGCAATCTTCGTTGCTTGCAGTGATCACAATTGCAGGGATTTCGTCCTGGCCCAATTCCTGAAAAGCCTCGAGCCGACCCTGACCACATACAAGATCATAGCGAAGTCCATCCTCGCCATCTCTTTTTGCAACCGTGATTGGCCGCTTCAGCCCCAGCTCTGCGATACTGTCGACCATAGCTTCAAAAGCCCTTCGGTTGCGAATGCGGGGATTAACGACTGAAATCAGATCAATGGGGATCAGTTCCGCGATCTGGGAAGCACGGTAAGTCATCAAGCAGCCTCCGGAATTGGGACCTGAACCGCCATTTCAAACAACGGAGTGAGTGTGTCGAAACGGTAGGCATCAAGTGACAGGCCGTTGTTTTCAGCAAGCCGAAGGCGTGGCAATGTCATGTCGACACCCGGGAGCAGGTAATAGTCGAGTGGTTTCCTGTTGGGTCGATCCATCCGGACGGCAACAGTGATGTCGGGTTTCAGACTCGTGTCAAAACGGATGTTCCAGCGGAGAGACCCGGCGTTGGTTTCGTGACATCGCACAACGACGAGCGACGCAGTGAACTCGTTGTTAATTGTCAGAAGATCCGTAACGGGATCCCGTTCCACATTTCCGCCAACCCCGCCAATTCCTGCGATCGTATGTGCAACGATGTCAGGATGAATGTCCCGCAAACGTCTGTTGATTTGGACATATCTGTAATCGCGATCAGGCTGAAAGCCGACAAGCTGATAGGCCCGAAGCAGGCTGCCAAAACGCGCACGGTATGAGCCGCTTGAAGGAAGCGTGTCTGCTTCATCGATGATCAGGCCTGACAGATATCCCTGAGCCTGAAGAACATCGCGCAAGCCTTCCAACATTTCATCGTCAGTCAGTCTGGCTGATCTCGCAGCGACGATGGCTCCTGCTGCAGCAAAAAGCTCTGGATCGACAATCGCCTCGAACGCAGCCTCTGCCCTGACCCAAATATCCGGATCGTTTTGAACGCGATGTTTCTTCAGCTTGAAAGAACTACGATTCCAGACGTTGTTTCCGATGTATTTCTCGTTGATCAAAATCTGATGCACGGTGCCGCGGGTCCAGGCACGCTCCAGGTCGGTCAGAATTCCACGGGCATTCAGGCTTACTGCAATGTCCGCTTCCGATTTCCCATCTTCTACAAAAAATCGGAATATCTCCTGGACAATGGCAACTTCTTCTGCGGGGCCCGGAACCAGAGTTACCCTGTCCGTCTGAATACTTTTGTGCTGGCCCCGTTTAAGAATGCCTTTGGGTTTGCCATGTTCGTCAATCAGCATACGCCTCAGACCGAAACCGGGTGGCCCGCCCTGCCGATACCCTCTTTCAATCAGGCGACACTGTCCGGTGAATACTCTTTGAGAAAGCTCCCGGCTATACTCGCCGGCCATGGCGCGCTTAACGCCTTTGACAATTGTCGAGACCGGGCTGCCGTCGTTTTCGAATTGTTCAGCGCAATACACGACGGAAATACCGGCGCGTTTGCAGATGTATTCGTAATAAGCGCTCTCGTCGGCATCCTGAAACCGGCCCCAGCGACTGATGTCGTAAACCAGGACAACTTCAAAATCTGCACGTCCTGACTGAATATCGTCGATAAGCTGTTTCAGGCCATCGCGCCCTTGAATGCGCAGGCCACTTTTACCTTCATCAGAGTAGGTCCGCACAATGTCGATGCCTCGCTGTTCCGCATATTGCGCTATGGCATCAGACTGGTTCTCAGTCGAATAACGCTGATGCTCTGTCGACATGCGCACGTATTGCGCCCCGCGGATAGCGCGACGGGATTTGGGAGCACCGGGGCTCTCGTCATGATCGTCGCGCCAGCTCAAGTGCTGAGCACCTCCATTCGTTGAATTCGACATCTGTTGGGAATGGCCGTGATTCCTGTGGGCCAAAGCTTAAACGCCGGAATTCGGAAAAGTGTTTCCGAAGATGGGCAACACTTTTCCAAATAAGGACAATGGCACATGAACAAATTAGACTATCGGTTGGAAATTGCGGCGGCACTGAAACGCGAGCTTGGAGGATCCCATCGGGCGATAAAGGTTTCCATGAACTGGGCGGGCGCCTCGGAGCGAACCGCAAAGAACTGGTTGGCCGGGGCACACGGACCCGCAGGTGAGCACCTGATTGAACTCATGCGGCACTCGGATGAAGTCGCCGAAACGGTCCTGGCCCTATGTGGGCGAAGCGAAGCATGCCTGTCCTTGGAGCTTGCATATCTCCGGACCGCACTTGTTCGAATGCTGACAACGGCTGACGAAATCATGGGGGCAGAAACCTGAGGAAAATAGCCATTCCCTGAAAGCCTTTGGATTTTCACTGAAAGATCGTCAGGTTTTCACTGTTAATGGATTTAGGGAATTCTCCCACAAGGCATTAATCCAACTATCTATTTCGGAGTCTCAGGCACCAAAAAACTGCCAAAACGGTGCGTATTCCCTGTAAACTTCCCTGTTTTCAGGGAAATTTGGTTGAGACTGGCTAGCTGCAAACTGCGCGCACAGCCACTTTCCATGAAAAGTCGAGAAAATAAGAGCTTTCCCAAGCTCATCTTAGACAATGTGTCTCAGTCGCCCGAAACTGTGACAGAGGGTGTAACACGATCCGTTGCGAACTATGCGCGCAAGCGCTCCGGCTCGTCCCATCAGAAGCCAAAACACTGCGCCGACCCTTACCTCATGCGAATGGGTCGGGCATTCCATTGCCGCAAACGCCTTCCCAGGGCGCCATCAAACATACAATCAAACTCATCTCTGTACATTTCCCTGCGCACCGACCTCCCGCTCGACGCCGTGAAACGAGCCGCCAGGCTTCTCACGGTCTACGAGCGAATGGAGAAAGAAATCGTGGGCCTATGCCTCTCAAGACCTGAGCCCTACTGACTGAAGATCTCCCAGCGGAACTGGTAGGGGTCCTGGCAGAACAAAGCAGTATGGGCAACTTTGAGCCTCCCCAACTGAACTGGTCTACCGTTATGTTTAGGAAACGGAGGACCACGAATAGCAAACAAGCGACCGAAGCCAGAAGAGGTAGATTCGAAGTTGCGGCAGTTTGAACTTCTGATGGGGCAAAGCATGCCCCGTCTTGATGCGATCGGACAGATCAGAATTGTTGAAAAATCCTACGACCGTTTGAGCAAGTGAAAAACACAAGGTTCGATGCGAGACGCCACTGCAGCGCTCACCGCAGATTTCTTTGATGCCATGTAGAAAAACTGTGCAGGCATTCCGCTAAATGCGGAAATACGCTGAAATAATGGGCGAACCGGCAGCCTGGTGAACAGATTATTGGCCTTGGAATTGCGGTCAATGAATCTTGGGCTCAGTTGAGTCTCTATGAACCAACATCTGACTGTCGTTGTAGTCGAACAGAACCAAGAGCGTGCTTTTGCGATCGTAGATGCCCTAAAAGAGGCTGGAGACGTAGACGTTTATGTAATCGGCAATGTCTCCGGGCTGGCACGTAAAATTGCAACGCATAGCCCAGACATTGTCCTGATCGACATCGACAATCCATCGCGGGATATGCTGGAAGAGCTCACCGTTGCTTCGGGCCCATTGGAACGTCCCGTGGCGATGTTTGTCTCGAGCGCTGCGGGCGGGTTGGCGAAAGCCGCAGTTGAGGCCGGGGTGTCGGCCTATGTCGTCGACGGTTTGCAAGCCGAGCGCATTAAACCTGTGATCGATACCGCTATTGCCCGGTTTCAGGTGTTACGTCAGATACGGACCGAACTGGCCGAAACCCGCCGTGCGCTGGAAGAGCGCAAAGTGATTGACCGAGCTAAGGGCTTGTTAATGAAGGCCAAGGGTGTTTCGGAAGATGAAGCCTATGCCCTGCTCCGTAAAACCGCGATGAATCAGAATCGCCGGGTTGCCGAGGTGTCCGAAGCCTTGGTCACAGCATCAGGTTTGTTGTCATGAGAACGGTAACCCTGCCTGTCGCCTATATGCCTTTGGTTGATGCCGCTCCACTGATCGTGGCACGCGAGATGGGGTTTGACCACGCCGAAGGCATCTCGTTGGACCTGCGACCGGCTCCATCTTGGTCGTCTCTGCGTGATATGCTGGCCTTTGGGCACGTGGACGCGGCACATCTTCTGTCACCCGTCCCCGTTGCGATGGCTTTGGGTCTTGGAGGCATTGCGACACCGTTATCCGCCGTGTCTGTCCTGTCGCTCAATGGCAATGTCATAGGTGTTGGAACTCAATTGGCTGGGCGGTTGGCCGACCAGGGCTACGGCTTCGATTTCTCCGATGCTGCTGCAGCTGGGGCTGCACTGGCACAGGCCGCCGGCGACGTTTTGGTGTTCGGTGTACCTTTTCCGTTTTCGATGCATGTTGAATTGTTGCGTTATTGGGTCGCTGGAACCGAACTGGCCTCGAAACAGGTCGAAATCCGAACCGTCCCGCCTCCACTCATGGCGCAGGCGCTCGCAGGTGGCGAGATCGATGCCTTCTGTGTGGGTGAGCCCTGGGGCTCATTCGCTGTAGACGACAGTGTCGGTACACTGCTGTTGCCCGGCAAGGCGATCTGGTCCTGTGCACCTGAAAAGGTGCTGGCGGTCAGAAACGACTGGGCCGAAACCGAACCACATTTGCTGGGCAGCCTTATGCGGGCCGTTTGGCGCGCAGGACGCTGGCTTTCGAACACGGACAGCCGAACAACTGCATCCGAGATGCTATCGCGTAAAACCTATCTCAACGTCTCACCCGAGCTGATTGACCGAGCGCTGATGGGCGAATTCACTATATCGGCCCGCGGCGAGCAGCGCCATGTCGATGGGTTTGTCGAGTTTTTTGACGGCGCTGCCACCTTCCCATGGCGCAGTCAGGCGAAATGGGTTGCGCATCAATTGGCGAAACGAAACGGGCTGGACGCCGGAACTGCGGAACGACAATCCGCAAAGGTCTTTCGCAGTGATCTCTATCGTCGCGAATTGCAAGGGCTTGGTGTGGAAACACCCGGCGCGTCCGAGAAACTTGAAGGGGCGTTACCCGAGTCGACGGCGGTTGCCTCGACCAATGGCAGCCTGCTTCTGTCTCGGAACGTCTTTTTCGACCGACGCATTTTCGAGCCAGCGGGGTAAGTCTGCACAAAATTTTTGCAGTGCAGCATCTGTTATTGCTGCGACGCAGAATTTTCGAGGTGAAAACGCTGAAAATTGATGACGCGCCGCTGCGTGACTGGCTAAATCGGAACATCGGAAGGCAACGACGCCCACC
The DNA here is from genome assembly GCF_013110595.1 of Ruegeria sp. HKCCD6428. Lineage (NCBI taxonomy): Bacteria > Pseudomonadati > Pseudomonadota > Alphaproteobacteria > Rhodobacterales > Roseobacteraceae > Ruegeria > Ruegeria sp. HKCCD6428. Next base: position 352,782 of record NZ_WVQX01000003.1, on the reverse strand, counting down.
GACGGAATTCGCCCATAGTCCAGGGCACCTCACAAGAGCAAAGCCGCTCGACCATCCGCCACCTCCTCCCGGCGGACTGTGTCGGCGGCTTTTTTGTTTGCCCAACGGGTTGGGCTGAACCGAAAGGGAACGAGATGAAAAAGCTTCTTTTAGGCCTTGCTGCGACGACGGCGCTTGTGTCACCGGCACTGGCCGAACTGGAACTGGAAAAAGACGAGCTAACGTTTGGCTTTATCAAACTGACTGACATGGCGCCGCTGGCTGTCGCCTATGAGAATGGGTACTTTCTTGACGAAGGCCTGTTCGTGACGCTGGAAGCACAAGCCAACTGGAAAGTGCTGCTGGATGGCGTGATCGACGGGCAGCTGGATGGCGCGCACATGCTGGCCGGGCAGCCTTTGGCCGCGACCATCGGATACGGCACCGAGGCGCATATCATCACACCATTTTCGATGGACTTGAACGGCAACGGCATCACCGTCTCGAACGAGATTTGGGAAGAGATGAAGCCGAATATCCCGGTGATGGAGGATGGTCGTCCCCAACACCCTATCAGCTCCGAGGCGCTTGCTCCGGTCGTCGAGAAATACAAGTCCGAAGGCAAGCCCTTTAACATGGGCATGGTCTTCCCCGTTTCGACCCATAATTACGAACTGCGCTATTGGCTTGCCGCCGGTGGACTGCACCCCGGCTACTACAGCCCTGACAACGTAACCGGCCAGATCGGCGCAGATGTGTTCCTGTCAGTAACGCCACCGCCGCAGATGCCTGCCACGTTGGAGGCCGGCACGATATACGGCTACTGCGTGGGCGAGCCTTGGAACCAACAGGCTGTGTTCAAGGGTATCGGCGTGCCGGTCATCACGGACTATGAGCTGTGGAAGAACAACCCTGAGAAGGTCTTTGGCATCACTGCCGAGTTCGCAGAAGAGTATCCCAACACCACGCTGGCTGTGACCAAGGCCCTGATCCGCGCCGCGATGTGGCTGGATGAGAACGACAACGCCAACCGCCCCGAGGCGGTCGAGATCCTCAGCCGCGCGGAATATGTGGGCGCAGATTATGACGTGATCGCCAACTCGATGACCGGCACATTTGAATACGAAAAAGGCGACAAGCGCGAAGTTCCTGATTTCAACGTGTTCTTCCGCTACAACGCGACATACCCGTTCTATTCGGACGCGATCTGGTATCTGACACAGATGCGCCGCTGGGGTCAGATCCCTGAATCCAAGCCCGACAGCTGGTATGACGAGGTTGCCAAATCTGTCTACAAACCCGAGATCTATCTGGAAGCCGCGCGCCTGCTAGTCGATGAAGGCCTGGCGAATGAGGCCGACTTCCCCTGGGACAGTGATGGTTACAAAGCGCCCACCCCGGCCGAGGATATCATCGACGGCATCACCTATGACGGCCGCACCCCCAACGCCTATCTCGAAAGCCTGTCCATTGGTCTGAAGGGCGATCAGAAGATCGTCGGCTCGGACGTGCAAGGCTAATCCCATGCGTCGCGCCCGGTATCAGTCGGGCGCACACCCCAAAGTGCCCCGCCATCGCAAGGACACATCAGATGACAACGGTCGATCCCGAATTCAACGCAGACGCCGCCAAAGAGGCGCGTCGCACCCGCCTGTTCACCCGCATCAACGCCGCCGACAAATGGTTCCAGATTCTTGGCCTAAGCTGGGCCACCCCGGTCCTGAAAGCTGCCGCCGGAGACAACCCCCGCGCTCAGATGACCGAAATCTGGCGTCTTCTGGTCGTCCCCCTGCTGTCGATCTGCGCCTTCCTGCTGCTTTGGGGGACGCTCGCCCCGAAAGTGCAAACTTCCCTGGGCGCCGTACCAGGCCCAGCTCAGGTCTGGGCAGAAATGGTCAACCTCAACGAGGACGCACAGGCCAAGGCCGCCAAGCGCGCCAAGTTCGAGGCAATGGTTGAGAAACGGAACCAGAAGCTGATCGATACGGGCCGCGCGGACGAGGTCAAACAAGTCGCCTACACCGGCGCGCCGTCTTACTACCAGCAAATCTGGACCTCTATCAAAACCGTGTTCTTCGGGTTTCTGATCGCGACCGTTGTGGCCGTTCCCCTTGGGATCGCTGCCGGACTGTCGCCTACCGCCAATGCGGCGCTGAACCCGCTGATCCAGATCTTCAAACCGGTCTCACCTCTGGCATGGCTGCCGATCGTGACCATGATCGTCTCGGCCGTCTACGTCACCAACGACGGTTGGTTCGCCAAGTCCTTCCTGATCTCGGCCATCACCGTGACCCTGTGTTCGCTTTGGCCGACCCTGATCAACACCGCGCTGGGTGTGGCGACCATCGACAAGGACTTGGTGAACGTCTCCAAGGTTCTGAAAATGAACACCTATACCAAAGTCACTAAGCTGGTGCTGCCTTCGGCGTTGCCGCTGATTTTCACAGGTTTGCGCCTGTCGCTTGGCGTCGGCTGGATGGTTCTGATCGCGGCGGAAATGCTGGCGCAGAACCCCGGTTTGGGCAAGTTTGTCTGGGATGAGTTCCAGAACGGTTCGTCCAGCTCGCTTGCCAAGATCATGGTTGCGGTCTTCACCATCGGCATCATCGGTTTCCTGTTGGACCGGGTGATGTACGCACTGCAATCCCTCTTCACATTCACGAACAACCGGTGAGCGCGATGAGCATACTGAGCTTCAAAAACGCCACGAAATCCTTCGGTGAAGGCGCCGCGCGCACGGATGTGCTGAAAGGCATCGATCTGGACGTGCAGAAGGGCGAGTTTCTGGTGATCCTCGGCTTTTCCGGCACCGGCAAGACGACCCTGATTAACCTCATGGCCGGTCTGGATACTCCAACTGGCGGAGAGGTCACGTTCAAAGGCACTCCGATCAAGGGGCCGGGTCCGGAACGTGGCGTAGTATTTCAGAACTATTCACTGATGCCTTGGCTGACGGTCAGCGGCAATGTGGGGCTGGCGGTCGATACGGTCTTTCCGGGCCTCGGCAAGACTGAGAAGGCCGAGAAGGTCGCGCATTATGTGCAGATGGTGGGTCTCAGCCATGCTGCCACGCGCCGCCCGGCGGAACTGTCGGGTGGGATGCGTCAGCGGGTCAACGTGGCGCGTGCCTTGTCGATGAACCCCGAGGTTTTGTTGTTGGATGAGCCTCTGTCGGCGCTCGACGCGCTCACCCGTGCCAATCTGGCGGATGAGATCGAACATATCTGGGAGGCCGACAAAAAGACCTGCGTTCTGATCACCAATGACGTGGACGAGGCGATCATTCTGGCCGACCGGATCATCGCTCTGAACCCCGATGGTACGTTGGGCCAGGAATTCCGCGTATCGATCCCGCGCCCTCGCGAACGCGGTGCTATGAACAACGACGAGACGTTCAAGCGCCTACGCGCCGACGTCACCAAGTACCTGATGGATGTGGGGATCGAAGCCAAGGTCGAAGGTTCGCGCATCTTGCCCGATGTGACTCCAATTCACGGTGTGCCGGCTGCGGTGGCTGAGGCGCAAAAGGGGATGATCCAGGACCGCTTCCTCGACTTCTCGCAACTGCACAAAGTGTACCCGACACCCAAAGGCCCTCTGACCGTGGTCGAGGACTTTGACCTGAAAATCGACAAGGGCGAGTTCATATCGCTGATCGGCCATTCAGGTTGCGGAAAATCTACGGTTCTGACCATGGCTGCGGGGCTGAACGATATATCGAAGGGCGCGATCAAGCTGGATGGTCGTCATGTCGAGGGGGCTGATCCAGAACGCGCCGTGGTGTTCCAATCCCCCAACCTGTTCCCATGGCTAACTGCCAAGGAAAACGTCGCGATCGGGGTCGACAAAGTCTATCCCAAGGCCAGCATCGCCGAGCGTCAGGATGTCGTTGAATACTATCTGGAACGCGTCGGTCTGGCCGATGCGATGGACAAATCCGCGAGCGACCTGTCGAACGGCATGAAACAACGCGTCGGCATCGCACGCGCCTTTGCCCTATCGCCCAAGCTGCTGCTGTTGGATGAGCCCTTCGGGATGCTCGACAGTCTGACCCGCTGGGAATTGCAGGAAGTGTTGATGGAGGTCTGGTCCCGCACCAAGGTCACCGCAATCTGTGTGACCCATGACGTGGATGAGGCGATCCTGCTGGCCGATCGCGTGGTGATGATGACCAATGGCCCACAAGCGACCATAGGCAAGATCACCAAGGTCGACCTGCCGCGCCCGCGCACCCGCAAAGCGCTGTTGGAGCATCCGGACTACTACGCCTACCGGCAGGAGGTCCTCGATTTCCTCGAAGAATACGAACACGGCGCCAAGCCAAAAACGCCCGCCCCCAAGGCGATTGCAGCGGAGTGAAACCATGAAACAAAGACTTGTTGTCATCGGCGCAGGCATGGCCTCGGGTCGGGTGCTGGAACACCTGACTGACGCCTCCCCGGACGCGTTCGATATCACCCTGTTCAACGCCGAGCCCCGCGGGAACTACAACCGCATCATGCTGAGCCCGGTTCTGTCGGGTGAGAAGACTTATGAAGAGATCGTCACACATGATGACGCCTGGTACGCCGAGCGGGGGATTGCTTGCCGGTTCGGTGAGAAAGTTGCAAAGATCGACCGCGAGATGAAAGTTGTCGAGGGCGAGCACGGACACCTTCCCTACGACAAGCTGGTGATCGCAACCGGGTCGAACCCGTTCATCATCCCCCTGCCCGGTCATGATCTGGAAGGTGTCATCGCCTATCGCGACCTGGAAGACACCCAGCAGATGATGGACATGGGCCCCGACAACAAGGTCGTCGTGATCGGTGGCGGCTTGCTGGGGCTTGAAGCTGCGGCGGGCATGGCCGCGCACGGCGTTGACGTCACCGTGGTGCATATCATGGGCCACCTGATGGAGCGTCAGTTGGATGTAGCCGCAGGCTACCTGCTGAAGAAGTCGCTGGAAGACAAAGGAATCAAGATCTGCCTACAGGCGAACTCCAAGGAAATCCTTGGGCAAGATGGCAAGGTCCGCGCACTTTTGCTGGACGACGGGGCCGAGCTGCCCTGTGATCTGCTGGTCATGGCCGTTGGCATCCGTCCCAATACAGCGCTGGCGCAGGAGGCCGGTCTGGCCACCGGGCGTGGCATTCATGTGGATGACCAAATGTTGACCTCGGATCCGGAGATTTACGCTGTGGGTGAGTGCGTCGAGCATAACGGAGAGGTCTTTGGTCTTGTCGCGCCGCTCTACGATCAGGCGAAAGTGGCGGCGCATGCCTTGTTGGATAAAGAGGCCGCGTTTGAGCAAAAAACTCTTTCAACGAAGTTGAAAGTCACCGGCTGCGATCTGTTCAGCGCTGGCGATTTCGCAGATGGACCGGGGCGTGAGGATATCGTGTTCCGCGACCCATCGCGGGGCGTCTACAAGCGTCTTGTGATCGAACAGGACCGTCTGATCGGCGCTGTCATGTACGGTGACACGGCCGACAGCGGCTGGTTTTTCGGCCTGATCAAGGATGGCACCAGCATCGAAGACATGCGTGAGACGCTGATCTTTGGCCCGGCCTACCAGGGGGGCGACACCGCGGACCCTCTCTCAGCCGTTGCAGCATTGCCGCCTAAGGCGGAGATTTGCGGCTGCAACGGCATATGCAAAGGCGACATTGTCGAGGCGATCCATTCAGGGGCTGGCGATCTGGGCGCGGTGCGGGCAAGTACCAAGGCCAGCGCTTCCTGCGGAACATGTTCGGGTCTGGTCGAACAGGTCCTGCAGGTCACTTTGGGCGATGCGTTCCAGATGCCAGCCGCACAACCGATCTGTGGTTGCACCGACCTGACGCATGAAGATGTACGCCGTTTGATCAAAGGGCAGGAACTGAAAAGCCAGGCCGCAGTCTGGCAGGAACTCGGCTGGAATACGCCCAACGGCTGTCATGTCTGCCGCCCGGCGATCAACTATTACCTTCTGGCGGATTGGCCACTGGAATATCAGGATGATCCACAAAGCCGCTTCGTTAACGAACGCAAACACGCGAATATTCAGAAAGACGGTACGTTCAGCGTCGTGCCGCGCATGTGGGGCGGGATCACCACCCCCGAAGAACTGCGTGCCATTGCCGACGCCGCCGACAAGTACGACGTGCCAACCGTAAAGGTCACCGGCGGCCAACGCATCGATCTGCTGGGCGTGAAGGGTGAAGACCTGCCTGCGATCTGGTCGGATCTGAACAGGGCCGGTCTGGTCTCGGGTCACGCCTATTCCAAGGGCCTGCGGACGGTCAAAACCTGCGTCGGAACCGATCATTGCCGGTTCGGCACGCAGGACAGCACCGGCCTCGGCATCAAGCTTGAGAAAATCCTGTGGGGGTCTTGGACTCCGCATAAGCTGAAGCTGGCCGTGTCGGGCTGTCCTCGCAACTGCGCTGAGGCGACTTGCAAAGATATCGGCGTTGTCTGCGTGGACTCAGGCTATCAGATCAGTATCGGAGGGGCCGCCGGTATGGACGTGAAAGAGACCGAATTGCTGTGTCAGGTCCAGACCGAGGGCGAAGCGATTGAAGTGGTGATGGCCGTCACGCAAGCCTATCGCGAAGGCGGCAAATATCTGGATCGATTGTATAAATGGCTGGGCAAGGTCGGCATGGACTGGGTCAAAGCTCAGGTCGTGGACGACCTTGAAAACCGCACCGCCTTGGTCGCCAGGTTCGAGCTGTCGCAAAGCATCTACCGTAAAGACCCGTGGGCCGAACACGTCAAAGAAAAAGCGCGGACCTACGCGCCGATTGCAGATTTCACACTGGAGGCAGCGGAATGAGCTGGATCGACATCGGACATATCGACGAGGTTCCCTTACGCGGGGCGCGGTTGGTGAAAACCCATATCGGCTGCATCGCCGTATTCCGTACTGCTGAGGCTGAAGTGTACGCCGCAACCAATAGCTGCCCCCATAAGGGTGGCCCTTTGTCTGAAGGCATCGTCCACGGCCAGTCGGTCACCTGCCCCCTACACAACTGGGTTTTCGACTTGAATACGGGCGAGGCTCAAGGCGCAGATGATGGTCGCATCACCACCTACCCCGTACGTTTGGAAGATGGGCGCATCCTGCTTGACGACAGCGCCGTCACCCGGCGGAGTGCGGCCTGATGGACGGAACTGGCCTGCCAGAGGTCCGGTCAACATGTGCCTATTGCGGCGTCGGCTGCGGTGTTCTTTTGCGCCCCGATGGTGCCGGTGGTCTTACCGTGCGAGGCGACCCGGACCACCCGGCGAATTACGGGCGTCTATGCTCGAAAGGGTTGGCTTTGGACGAAACCGTGGGTCTAGACCACCGGTTGTTGGCCCCACGCGCGTTCGGCCAGGACACCAGTTGGGATAACGCACTGCAATTGGTTGCCGATCGCTTTTCGACCACAATCAGAGAATTCGGACCGGACAGCGTAGCTTTTTACGTCTCGGGCCAATTGCTGACCGAGGATTACTATGTTGCCAACAAGTTGATGAAGGGCTTCATCGGCTCAGCCAATATCGACACCAATTCGCGGTTGTGTATGGCGTCAACTGTGGCCGGGCATAAACGCGCCTTCGGAACCGATACAGTGCCCGGGACTTATGAAGATCTGGATCACGCTGACTTAGTTGTGCTGGTTGGTTCAAACCTTGCCTGGTGTCATCCCGTTCTCTATCAGCGGGTCATGGCGGCGCGTCAGGCGCATGGCACGAAGATCGTGGTCATTGACCCGCGCCGCACAGCGAGTTGTGATCAGGCGGACCTTCATCTGCCGCTTAAGCCAGGCAGCGACGTAGCGCTTTTCAACCGATTGCTTTGCAGAATTCACCACACCGGCCATGTATCCGCCGAATTCCTGGAACGAAGCAATGGGTTCTCTGAAGCCCTCGAACTGGCGCAGCTTGACGATCCTGACGAGACGGGGCTCAGCCCATCTGAGATTGAGGCGTTTTGCGATTTGTGGATCGGTACTGAGCGGGTCGTTACGGTCTTTAGTCAGGGTGTAAACCAGTCTTCCAGCGGTACCGACAAGGTCAATGCGATCTTGAATTGCCATCTGGCCACCGGTCGAATTGGTCGCGAAGGGATGGGGCCGTTCTCGGTCACAGGTCAGCCTAACGCCATGGGCGGTCGAGAGGTGGGTGGTCTGGCCAATACGCTCGCTTGCCATCTGGACATAGAAAACGAGGACCATCGTCAGGCGGTTAAACAATTTTGGAATTCGCCCAACATCCCTCGGAGGCAAGGATTAAAAGCGGTCGATCTGTTCCGATCCATCGAAGACGGTCAGATCAAGGCGCTCTGGATCATCCACACCAACCCTGCGGCTACCATGCCGGACGCGGACAGAGTGAGCGCAGCTATTGAAAACTGCCCATTTACAGTTGTCAGCGACCTGACCGCGCGGACAGATACCGCGCGTATCGCAGACGTGCTGCTGCCAGCGGCGGGATGGGCAGAAAAATCGGGGACTGTAACCAATTCAGATCGCACGATAAGCAGACAACGTGCCGTTTTGAGCCCTCCGGGGCAAGCCCGCTCGGACTGGGATATCTTGGCCGAGGTCGGCCGTAGGATGGGTTGGGAAGAGGCATTTAACTACGAGTCTCCGGCGCAGATTTTCAGAGAATACGCGAGCATGACCTCACTTGCGGCGTCTTTTGGCAAGGACTTCAATATTACCGAGTTGTCCGACGTTGGGGATGAAGACTATGATGCGCTGAGCCCCACACAATGGCCAACGACACTTGGTGCGACCGACAAGCGGTTTTTTGGCGATGGACAGTTTTTTCATCCTGATGGCAAAGCGCGTATTGTTCCGGTTTCTCACAAGCCGCCCAAAGTGGAAACCTGTGCACAATTCCCGTTTCTTTTAAACACAGGGCGAAACCGGGATCAGTGGCATACCATGACACGGTCAGGTTTGTCGCCTCGTTTATCAGCCCACCTTTCCGAACCTTATGTTGACATGAATCCAACAGACGTTGATCGGTTGGGCCTTAGCGCCGCAGATTTGGTCCAACTCGACAGCTCAGTTGGAAGCGGTGTCTTTCGCCTGCGAATCTCGGAAGCTGTCGCACCCGGGCAAGTGTTCGCACCAATTCACTGGACGGGTGAAACGGCACCTTCAGCCCGTGTGGATGCGCTTGTTCCAAGTGTGACTGATCCGATATCTGGACAGCCTGAAAGCAAGGCGACGGCTGTTTCTGTGCGGCGTCTGAATGCTTCCTGGTACGGCTTCGCCATTTCCGTCGATGCGGCTTCGCCTACGGCAGAATACTGGGCAATGAGCAAAACGGGCAAAGGCTACAGGATGGAGTTGGCGGGCAAGCAGGACATCGACGATTGGGAACACAAAGCCCGCGAGTGGTTTGGACTACCTGATGCCATGGTGACTTCAATCGAAGACCCCAATCGCGGCGCGCATAGGATCGCGCTGTCAGACGGACAGCGCCTCTTGGCAGCGCTTTTCGTCTCCCGCCAACCTATCATTCTGATGCGAGACTATTTGGCAAGTTTGCCTGAGGTTTCGCTCATTCAGATACTGTCTGGCCGGTCATCTGCTGCTTCTGAAGACTGTGGACCAATTGTCTGTTCGTGTTTCGGGGTCGGACTAAAAACCATCATCGGCGCCATTCGCGACAAACGTTTGATCAATGCGGACGATATCGGAGATGCCCTTCAAGCTGGAACAAACTGCGGTTCATGCCGGCCAGAGTTGGCTGAATTGGTCGCGGAGCATTCGAAGTTGAACCGCAATACACCCAAGAGTTTCCCGGAAAAACAGCAAGTATAAACCCGGGTTGTCGAGCTGGACAGCAGTCTGCTTTGGTAGGTTATCTAGGTAGGAGCGGTTTCCACTCACTCGATACCCAAAACCTGGCTGAGCGTGATTCACCGGTTCGGGCAATCCGGTGGAAGGATGGCGTCGTCCTGCGCTCCAAGCACCAATATATGCTTACTGAGCAATTTCGTGTCCTGCAACCTCAGATGAAACCAATACTCATCCAGTTGATCAGCAGCCTTTCTTGCGCTCGCCGCCACGATGTTCGCCAAATGAGTACGCAAAGAAAACGCGATCCGAGAAGACGAATAGTAGCGGCAATACTCTTTGGGAACGCGGCACTATAGTAAAACACACCATCTTTTACGAACTTGTACTTGGGTGAAAGGGTCTCTGACATGGTCTACGGCTCCAACCTGCTGTTTAAAGCTCGATTTAAACCAAGGGTTTACCTGAGGAAGTGGTGCCCGGGGGCGGAATCGAACCACCGACACGAGGATTTTCAATCCACTGCTCTACCCCTGAGCTACCCGGGCACGGGAACGACGTTCGTCGTTGGGTGGGGGCCTTCTATGACTTGCTACAAGCGGTGTCCAGAGGCTTTTTCACATTTTTTCAATGCGGTCGCTTTGGCGTGAAGTCCTGCGTGTCATCCTCGGCTTCGAGGTCCTCTTCGCGCTGCGACGGAACCGAGTAGGACCCGTTCAGCCACTTGGCCAAATCAATGTCCGCACACCGCCTGGAACAAAACGGACGAAACTTCTGCTCGGTCGCGGCACCGCAAATCGGGCAGTTCATTTCAGGACCTCCATCACAGGAACGCGACCACGCTTTCGCTGCAACTCAAAGTGGCCCAGCGGGGTCCAGCCTGCAAGAATCGTCTCGTCCGGGTCTGATCTGAACGCGGCGCGTAAAGCGGATTCAAACCCGCGGCGATCCTTCTTTGGCATGGGCGCGAGGTCCAGCGTAATCTGACCAGCCAGCCCACGTACGCGCAAAGCACGGGGCAGCATCTTGGCGCAGGCGAAATTGGCCTTGGTGCCCGCCGCCAGCGAGGTGTCCGCTCCGGTGTTCACATCCACGGCGACCAATGCGCGTGTGGGTTCGATGTAAAGATGCCCCCCGCCCGGCAAAGGCTCGGACGCTCCCCGCACCGTATCCAGCGCATCCAGAACGCCGTGGGTTTCGAACCCGCCCGCCTGTGTCACGACTTCGGCCGGGTCGGTCCAGTCGCGCCAGGCAAGGATATGGGGGCTGTCACCCTCGCTGAGAAGTTCAGGCTCGGTCCCGTCGTCATTCATCACCTGCTCGGCCTGCGTCAACATGGCCGCGATGTCTTCCGAGATCTCTTCGGCATCCGCACCCGCGCAGCAGGAGCGCAGGATCAATCCATAGGCGCTGTCACCCATCTGCTCGTGCGCGATTTCAAGCAGTTGATCGCGTATGTCTTCGTCCTTGATACTGCGCGAAATGTTCAGGCCCGGAGCGTCCGGCGTGACAATCGCATAGCGGCTTTTGAAGAGGATGCGATTGCTCACCGGTATGGCTTTGCCGGGCTCTGCAAAGCCGGTGACCTGTACCAACAACAGGGCACCGGGACCCAAGCCTTTGACTTGTCGCAGGAAAGCAGGGCCATCTGGCGTGGTCAGGAACATCCCGCCCTGCCCCTTGACCGGGCGGTCAGCGCGGGCGCGGTAGATCGTGCCGGGCGCGGGTGCGTCTGCGGCAATCAAGAAGTCATCCAACTTGCCGTCGACCATCAGCGCAGCCGCTTCGCGGCCTTGGATGTGGTCCAGAACAATGGTGCGACCTTTCATGATGCCTCTCGATACAGTGGATAGCCGATGCCTTGCAGCAAGGCCGCGGTCTCGGACAGGGGCAGGCCGACGATGCCTGTAAACGACCCCGAAATCCATGGAATGAAAGCCCCTGCGGGCCCCTGAATCGCATAGGCGCCTGCCTTGCCGCGCCAGTCTCCGGTCGCCAGATAGGCGTTGATCTCGACATCCGACAGACGTTTGACCTTGACCTGTGAGACGACATCACGCTGTAGCACACGGTCTCCGCGCCGGACCGCAACCGAGGTGATCACGCGGTGACGACGACCAGACAGGGAATGCAGAAACTCCGCCGCCTGCCCCGCATCCTCAGGCTTTCCCAGAATCCGACGCCCCAAGGCCACGGTGGTATCTGCGCAGAGGGTGACGGCGTCTCTATCCGCCTGAACAGCCTGCACTTTTTGGCGCGTGATTCGGTGGCAATACGGAACCGGAAGCTCGCCCTTCAGGGGCGTTTCGTCGATGTCGGGGGCGCGGATGGCATCGGGCTGCACGCCAAGCTGGGCCAACAGGTCCAGCCGTCTTGGGCTACCCGATCCGAGAATGAACGCCATTGCGGCAGGCGTTACTTGAAGCGGTAGTTGATCCGACCCTTGGTCAGATCATATGGGGTCATCTCGACCTGAACTTTGTCGCCGGCCAGAACACGGATGCGGTTCTTGCGCATCTTGCCTGCCGTATGTGCGATGATCTCATGGCCGTTTTCCAGCTCGACCCGAAACGTCGCATTAGGCAGGAGTTCCTTCACGACACCGGGAAATTCGAGCGTATCTTCCTTGGCCATGTTGTCTCCATCATTACGTTGCACCCGCAGAATCTGCGGGGGTGTGCGCTTAAATGAGCCTATTTCGGCCTTATTTCAAGGGCGGAATCACCTAAAGAGCGGATATTGTGACCGATTCGACTCGGGCGGCCTGTTCCTCCCAATGGGTTCGGTTCAGCACGTGACCGTCTGCGCGAACCTCAGCGATGGCTGAAAGATCGACATCCGCATAGGTCCAGCCCGGCTGATTCAAAGTGCCTTCGGCCAGCACACCGGTGGCCGGGAACCCCTTGTCGGGCGGGCCAAAGACGCCTCCGGTCCCGGTATTCATATCCACCGCCTCGGACCACTCATTGTTCCCGACCAGCGAGGCCATGACTGTAGCGCATTGATTTTCCAAAGCTCTTGACATTGCGCCAATCCGCACGCGCCAGTAACCCGAAAGCGCTTCGGTACAGGATGGCACAAGAATCAAGTCTGCTTCGCTCAGCGCGCGGCCCAGCAACGGAAACTCGCTGTCATAACAGATCAACACACCGATCTTGCCCAGCGCGGTGTCGAAAAGCTTGAGCGGACCACCGGGGGCGATGTCCCAATCCTCGCGTTCGAACCGGGTCATGATCTGTTTGTCCTGATGGTCGAAACTGCCATCCGGCGCGTAGAAGGCGGCACGGTTCACCGGACGCCCGGTTCCATCAACAACCGGCGCGGACGCACCCAGAATGTAGGTTTTGTACGTCTTGGCGAGGCGGGTGTGCAGGTTTTGTACATCCACCATCCGGTCGGACACGGCCCGGATCGACCGCTCCAGATCGCCCGCCACGTCGGCCCCGTCCAGGGTCGACAGCTCCATCGCGCCGTATTCGGGAAAGACCAACAATTCGGCCCCCTGCCTTGCGGCCTGGGACACCCACCCCTCAAGCTTGTCTTCGTATTGTGCCCAGCTATCCAACCAGTCGAGATCATAGGCGGCAGTTGCGACTTTCATGGCAGCGTCCCCGTGCGGTCAAATTCGCATGACCTTAGTCGCGGACGCAGACCGGAGTACAGCCCAATTACCCTGCGGTCGTCGGATCGATGATCGTGGTCACTTCGGTGATCGTGTTGGCCGGGAACCCGCTGAGTTCCGCATGCTTGTGGATCGCGTCCTCGCTCTCGGCCAGATAGATGCAAAAGGTCTTGTCACCAGCAACATAGGAATGCTCCCACTGCACGCCGGGTATTTGCGCCAGCGCTTCGTTCGACTTCGCAGACGCGCCGCACAGTTCGTCACCGGACATGGAACCGACACCCGGAAGATCGCGTTCGATAACATAGCGTTTCATGGCAATTCCCCCACAGAAAACCCAACACTACCATGATTCGGGAGTTTTTTCTGCGTTTGGCGTTCAGAGATCCCGGATCCAGAACTGAAGGGGTTTTTTCGATTCGCCTTCTTCGCCAATATCTTTCCACGAAAACTGTGCGATCGCACCGGGCAAAGGCGTGTATCCCCGCGCGCGCCAGAAGGCATCCAGCGGGCGGTAATTGTCGGGCCGCATCGGATGATCTGCCGGGCGTTGCACGCCGCAGAACGCGCATTTGGTGAAACCCAGGCTGCGGGCGTGGGCTTCGCGGGCGTCGAAGAACCTGTGGCCGACACCCTGCCCGCGATAGTCGGGCAGCAGCACCGATTCGGCGCAATAGAAGATGTCATGCAGGTCAAGCCCGGTGCCCTCGAAGGCCGCCGCGAAATCTTCGGCGTGGTCAATCAGAGGGGCGCCGGTTGACGCGCCGATCAGACGGTCGTTGTCGAATGCGCCCACCACGATGGCCTTGTCGCTGTCGCGGTAGGATTGCAGGTATTTCCGTTCATATTCCAGGTCGCCATCGTAAAGATACGGCCAGGCGTGAAATACCTTGATCCGCAGCCGGGCAACGTCATCAAGGGCGGCTTCCAGTGCCGCTCCGGTCAGGGGGCGGACGCCGGTGACCTCAGCCATTCGAAACCTGCTTGGTCCAGTCCGCCAGGTTGTAGAAAGTGGTGACGCGGGTGATCTTGCCATCCTTCAGGTCGAAGAACGAACCGGCAGGCAGGCGGTACGTCTGGCCATGCGCATCCGGCAGGCCGTCATCGGTTTCCAGATAGGTTCCGTTGACGATGAATTCGGCTGCTGCGCGGGTGCCGCCTTCGGCTTCGAACACGACGATGTCGGTCAGGTTTTCTTTGTAGCAGCGATTCATGTGCGCGCAGAACGCGGCGAACTTGTCCTTGCCGATGCGGATCTGGCCTTCGTTCACGTGATGGGCCACGTCATCGGACAGGCAGGCCAGCATGGCATCCACGTCACCGGCATTGAAGGCTTCGAAATAGGTTTTGACGGTCTGGTTCATGGTCACTCCGTAGGTTCGCCCCAGCGGTCTTTCAGATGTTTGATGATCTGATCGCGGGTCTGTCGGTAGTGATGTAGCTTTTCTTCGCGGGTCTCGCCCAACCCGGTAGGGTCCATTATTGGCCAATAATCGACATCGAGGTGAAAAACCCGGGTCAGTTCCAGCGCCCGGCGCTGACTGGCGGGCGAAAGCGCCACCACCAGATCGAACGAGCTTAGATCGTCGCCCCATTCCTGCATCTCGTCAAAGGACCGCGAGCGGTGACGGGACAGTTCCACACCCACCTCGTGGCAGGCCGCGATGCAGAACCCGTCGATTTCCAGATCGTTGTGCACGCCTGCGGACTGCACATAGGTGCCCGTGCCGTAAAACTTCTTCATCAGCCCCTCGGCCATCGGAGATCGAACCGAGTTGTGGTCGCAACAGAACAGGACCGACTGCGGCAGAGGCTTCACCCGTCAGCCCCCGAAATGCAGCACGCAGATCAGCGTGAACAGGCGCCGGGCCGTATCGGTATCCACTTCTGCCTTTCCCTCCAGCCGTTCCTGCAGCACGCGGCTGCCTTCGTTGTGGATGCCGCGGCGGGCCATGTCTATGGTCTCGATCTGGCTGGGAGGCAGCGATTTGACCGCGTCGAAATAGCTTTCGCAGATCTGGAAGTAATCCTTGACCACCTGTCGGAACGGGCCGAGCGACAGGTGAAATTCGGCGGCTTTTTCATCCTCTTCCGTCACGATATCAAAGACCAGCCGTTTGTCGCGGATCGAAAGCTGCACGTGATAAGGCCCATCAGGAATGACGCGGTCATCCCGATTGGGCAGCGAAAAGCTGTTGTCTTCCAGCAGATCATAGATGGCAACCTTGCGTTCCTGCTCGATCTCAGGGGTCGGCGGCGGCAGGTTTCGGTCATCCAGTTCGATATGCGAAATGCGGGTCATCTTTACGGCTACAATCCTTTTGTCAGCACAGACCTATATCAACGGAATCCAGTCGGCAACGCAGAGAAGCGCCATATGTGTCCGGTCTTTGCGTCATTTCAGCCATTCAGGCGGTTCAGACGCGCCGTGACTGACAGGCCGTGCGCCTCGAGGCTTTCCGATTGCGCCAGCTGTTCAGCGGCGGGCCCGATGGCGCGCAGGGCCTCGGGGGTCATCTGGCTGAGCGTGGTGCGTTTGAGAAAATCCATCACGCTGAGCCCGGACGAGAACCGCGCGGACCGGGCCGTTGGAAGCACGTGGTTGGGTCCACCGACATAGTCGCCGATGGCTTCGGGCGTGTACTGGCCCAGAAAGATGGCCCCGGCGTGGATGGTTTTTTCGCTCAGCGCCACCGGGTCTGCGACGCAAAGCTCCAGATGTTCTGGGGCGATACGGTTCGACAGGATTGCAGCCTGATCCAGATCACGGACGGTGATGATGGCGCCGAAGTCGCGCCAGCTGGCCCCGGCGATGGCGCGGCGCTGCAGGGTTTCGAGGCGTTTTTCGACCGCCTTCGCGACGCTTTGGCCAAAAGCGGCATCATCCGTGATCAGGATCGACTGCGCGCTTTCGTCGTGTTCGGCCTGGCTGAGCAGGTCCAGCGCGATCCAGTCGGGATCGTTGTCCTTGTCAGCGATGACCAGGATTTCCGAGGGGCCCGCAATCATGTCGATGCCGACCTTGCCAAAGACACGGCGTTTGGCCGCCGCGACAAAGGCGTTGCCCGGGCCCGTGATCTTGTCGACCGGCGCGATAGTGTCGGTGCCATAGGCCAGCGCCGCCACGGCCTGCGCGCCGCCGATGCGATAGACCTCGTCCACGCCCGACAGTTGCGCGGCCAGCAGAACCAGTGGATTCACCTGCCCGTCCGGCGTGGGCACAACGATGGCCAGCCGTTCGACCCCCGCCACCTTGGCCGGGATGGCGTTCATCAGAACCGAAGACGGGTATGAAGCCAGCCCGCCGGGCACATACAACCCGGCGGCTGAAACGGCTGACCAGCGCCAGCCCAGTGTGGCCCCGGCCTCATCCGTCCAGCTTTGGTCGCTGGGCATCTGACGTTCGTGATAGGCCCGGATGCGGGCGGCGGCCAGTTCCAGCGCCGCCCGGTCTTCGGCCCCGACTTGCGCCACCGCGTCTGCGATCTCCTGCGCGCTGAAGGCCAGCGTTTCGGGTGTCAGCTCCAGCCGGTCGAATTTCGCGGTCAGTTCAATAACCGCCGCGTCGCCCCGGTTGCGGACATCGTCGATGATCTGCGCCACAACCGCGTCCACATCCGGGCTGTCCTCGCGCTTGGCAGACAGCAGGGTTTGGAAGGCGGCTTCGAAATCGGGCGATGTGGCGTCAAGGAAAACGGGCATGGTCTGGCACTCCGGGCGTTGCGCCACGGGACATATCGCCCACGGGGCGCGGCCTCAACCCTCAGCCCTGGGGGTGCAGCGATTTGCGCATGGCAAAGCAGGACAGGTCCTGACGGTCACTGCATTGCCCGGTGACCTGCCAGCCGTGGCGCAGATAGAATTCCCGTGCGGTCTTCGTGCCGTCCAGATGCACCTCGGTACAGCCGCACGCGGCCAGCTGCCGTTCCAGCCGCTTTAGCAACGCGGCCCCCACCCCACTGCCGACGTGATCCGGGTCAACATAGAGCAAGGTGATCTTGCCGGTTTCGAACAACCCACCAACTGCGGCCACCTGCCCTTCACGCTGGGCCAGCCAGATCTGTGATCCCGGCTTGAACCAGCCCCGGATGGTCGCCGGGTCCTTGTTGGCGGTCCATTGTTCCAGATGGTCGGGATCGTTGTTGTGATCGGCCACACAAAGCTGCGTGATCGACCGGATCAGCACTCGGCTGATGTCGAACACATCGAACACCGTCGCCGGACGCAGGGCAATACCCTCGGGCACATTTGAAAACGCCTGAGAAATGCCGCGCTTGTTCTGCATCTATTCGGGGTGCTGCGGCGCCCGGCCGGATGGGGCCCGATATGGGCGCGTGACGTCCCTGAGCGCGGCATCCAACGCCTCGACCTTCAGGCGGATCGCGCCGTCTCCCGCCAGGGTCAGCAAGACCTGGCCCGCGCCATCCTCGCCGGGTTCGAATTCGACGGACAGCAGTGACATGACCATGTCCTTCTCACTGCGATCAATGCCCTGGCTGGCCACGGACAGAACGGAATCGAAGACCAGCACCGACTGCACCCGTTCAAACGGGCGGTCACGGCGGGCGGCGGCATCCTTGTCTTCCCAGCGAAAGCGGTTCAGCAACAGGCCAAAGCGGCGGTGCGACGGTTGCCATTTCATCTCGGTCACGGGAAAAACCGCATCCTGCACGAGGGTCGAGATCACCTTCAGATCTTCTGCATCCTCAGCCCCCAGATTCAGCGGGGCTTCGCGCCCGTCTTCAAAACTTGCGTCCGTCATTCGCCCTTGATCCGTTCGATTTTTGCGCCCACGCCTTCCAGCTTGCGCACTACATGTTCATATCCGCGGTCCAAATGATAGACCCGGCTTACCGTTGTCTCACCTTCTGCCGCCAATCCGGCAAGGATCAGCGACACCGAAGCCCGCAGATCCGTCGCCATCACTGGGGCGCCTTTCAGGGTTTCGACACCCGTGACGGTGGCGGTGCCGCCGTGCACCTCGATATTCGCACCCATGCGCACAAGTTCCGGGGCATGCATGAAACGGTTTTCGAAAATACGCTCTTCCAGAACCGAGGTGCCTTCGGCCGTGCACATCAGCGCCATCATCTGCGCCTGAAGGTCGGTCGGGAAGCCCGGGAAGGGTTCGGTCACCACATCCACAGCCTGCACACGGCCGTTCTTGCGCGCCACTTTCAAGCCGTTTTGGGTTTCGGTGACACTGACCCCCGCCGCGTCAAGCTTGGCCGCGAAGGATTCAACCAGCGCCATGCGCCCGCCCAGCAGTTCGACCTCGCCGCCGCAAATCGCCGGGGCCAGCATATAGGTGCCCAGTTCGATCCGGTCGGTGACAACCTGATGGGTGGCACCGTGCAGCCGGTCGACACCCTGAATTTCTATGGTTGAGCTGCCCTCGCCCGAAATCTGCGCACCCATCTTGCGCAGGCATTCGACCAGATCGACGATCTCGGGCTCGCGCGCGGCGTTCTTGAGCACCGTGGTGCCCTTTGCCAGCGTCGCCGCCATGACGATGTTTTCGGTGGCTCCGACCGAGGCAAAGCGCATCTCGTGCACCGCCCCTTTCAGGCCGCCCGGAGCCTTGGCGTGCAGATAGCCGTCCTTCAGCTCGATCTCGGCGCCCAGCGCCTCGAGCCCTTCCACATGCAAGTCCATTGGACGGGCACCAATCGCGCAGCCACCGGGCAGAGAAACAACCGCCTGCCCGAACCGCGCCAGCAAGGGACCCAGCACCAGATTCGAGGCACGCATCTTGCGCACGATGTCATAATCCGCCGTTTGGCTGGTCAGACTGTGGCTCGACATCGCGATCACCTGACCATCTTGCAGCGACGACACCTCGGCCCCCAGCGATTGCAGCAAAGCGGTCATGGTCTTGATGTCGCTGAGACGTGGTGCGTTGGTCAGCGTCAGCGGTTCTTCGCTCAGCAAGGTTGCAGGCATCAGCGTCAGACACGCGTTTTTGGCCCCCGCAATCGGTATCTGACCATTCAGCGGGCCGTTGCCCGTCACCAGAATCGAATCCATCTGCTCTTATCCCTTGTCTTTGTCGGCCTTGTCCCCAGAGGTCGCCCGCGCCTTGGCCTGCGCCTTGCGCCGGGCCATATTGGCCTTCAGCGCCGCTTTCAGCCGCTCTTCGCGCGCATCCCCGGATTTGCCTTGTTTTTTGGGTGAATTTTTATTCGTCATGATCTTTCTCTACAGGAGGTGAAAAAAACCGTCCAGACACCCTTGCGCCGCGTTTCGTTTGAGTCTAATCACCCGCCCACAGCGCTGCTGTAGCTCAGAGGTAGAGCACTCCCTTGGTAAGGGAGAGGTCGAGAGTTCAATTCTCTCCAGCAGCACCATGATTTCCTCATATTCATCAAAAACTTACGCCAAACCAACGGCTTGCACTTGCAGACTCCTACACAGGAGCCCTACACAGTGACCCTTGCCATGCCTACACCAGTCAAAGACAAAAAAAGCGGAATCTACTACGTGAGGGTGCGCGTTCCGGCGGACCTGAAAGGAATCGTTGGCCGTGCCGAGGTGTCAAAGTCACTACGCACCAGAGACCCATCAGAGGCCAAAGAGAGATTTGCGGCTGAATACAGGAAAATTCAAAAGCGATGGGCGTCCTTTAGGGCAAAGCCTGAACCTCTCCCTTAAAAAAAGATCGTTGCTCTGTCTGGTCGCGTGTATTTCCACCTGATGGAAATGCTAGAAAATGAACCGGGTGAACCTGCGATATGGGAACAGGTTTTGCGCCTGAGCCAACAGGCGGAAGCTGTCGAAGGCGGTATGGAAAAATGGTACGGTGTGGTCGCTGACGAGATACTGGCGGAAGAAGGTATTGCTATAGACGAACCGACGCGTGCGCGATTGCTACGTGAAGTTCACCGGTCTTGGACGCAGGCGGCTAGCCAGCAGTTGAAGAGAGCGGAAGGCGATTTCACCCCAGACCCTCAGGCTACGCGCTTCCCTGAGTGGGAACCCACAGCCTCGCCAAAAGTGGCAATCGAAGGCCCTACACTCACCAGCCTTTTTGAACGGTGGAAGAAAGACCACTTGAGCAACGGAAAGGCACCTGCAACGGTCGATGACTTCGCCCAGAAGAAGCACGCTTCGGTCGCTTGTTTGCCATTCTCAGTCCTCCGTTTCCTAAACATAACGGTGGACCCGTTCAGTTGGGGAGGCTCAGTACCCGCGTGCGCGAAACTCTGCAGCGCATTGCCTATGAACGGTGGCAATCGGATGCAATGGTTTTCGGGCATGGCACAGTCAGACCCGGAGCGCATCTTGTTGAATACATGCCGATCGGCAGTCACCACACTTGGTATGGGCTGTTATTCGTCAAAGGGCTGACGGGATTTACAGCGTTCCTTGTGCCTTTGTCAGTTCATTTCTGGGTCGTCACGCTGGACGCAATAAAGTGTGAACGTGGCAAGCTTCCGCTGGGACTACTGCTTACCATTGTCCTCCATACTTTTGGAGAAAACGTTGAGATTCAGACCTATTTGCTATGGCCAAGCCTCCTAATGCTCGGATGCCATCTCAGAGAGGTCAAATCGGTAAATCGGGGAAACTGACATGTAGGCTGGTTTGTTGAAACGCAAGCGCGGTGTTTGCCGTTGCTTTTTCAAGGGCGGATCCTTCGCCGCTTTTTTTGGGGGCATTGTGACTCTGAACGGTGCGCGCTTCCGAACCCTGGATCCTGTGACCTGACCGCGCAACGCCCTTCACTCCGGCCTTGAGCGGCGCTAGTCTCTGCCCTGAACAACGCTGAAAGGAGCCACCCGATGTCCCTCTTCTCAAAACTCTTCGGCGGCGTTGAGAAGTCCAAGCCGGATCCGGTTACTTACAAAGGGTTCGAGATATTCCCCGACCTGATGGCCGAGGGCAGCAAATTTCGCCTGATGGCCCGTATCGAAAAGACCATCGACGGAGATCGAAAGACACATACGGTGATCAGGGCGGATGTCTTCGACACTCGGGATCAGGCCGAAAGCTTTAGTATAGCAAAGGCGAAACAGGTCATTGATGAGCAAGGCGACAGCATTTTCAGCTAGGGAGGTCCTAGCTTGAAGCCTGATCTACGAGCGGAACCGATGAGCATGCTTATGCGTATAATTCTGAACGCATTCCATAGGTTATCATTTGTCAAACTTTGTTCGGCGAAGAAGTCGTCGTGCAGCAGTTTATCTGCCCTGTTATTTTGTTAGCTGCCATCGCAAAGCGCATAAAGCAGGCAATTGCGTAAAACACTGGAATGCAGGTTTTCCCCAGAGCGGAAGATCGGTCATATTTGTCGGGCTTTAGCTTCGAACCCATAGCCGATGCGTTGGGTGTCACTTTCCAGGAAAAATCGCTTTACCGGAAATCCGCGCGGCACTTATTCGGGCAAGCCGGCCAAACGCAAAGACGCGCAGTCTTTCTCCAATCGTTCTGCATCAGAGAAAAGCTGAGTTTTTGCCCAGTCCGATATGGAAAACTGAGGGCGGTATTTCATCACATTCCGCGCCTCATCGCGAGCGGCCTCAACGTTACCCGTTTCCATATGTACGATAACGAGGTCGAGATGCCCAAAGCCTTCAACTCTTTGACCATATTCGGTGAATGCCTTCTTGGCTTCCTCGTATTGACCGTCGAGCCGAAGTGCCAAACCCAGAACGCCAGCATACCAGCCGGGATAGTGAGGGTTGAGAGTAATGGCTTGCCGCGCCACGCGGATCGCTTCTTTTGCCTGCCCATTGAATGCCAATGTAATCGACAGCCTTGCAGCCACATCAGCGTGGTTTGGATTTAGCTGCAGTGCCTTGTTGAACTTCCCGATAGCAGATTCCAGTTTACCGTCGATTGCATCCGCGAAACCCGCAATTGCGTGAGCCTCTGGGTTGTAGCTGTCTATCTCCAGAGCACGTCGTGCGCAGTCGCGGGCCTCTGCCAGCGCCGCATTTCGGTCTGCTACAAAACCGTGCCTTGCTTCGACAGTACAAATGAACCCCAAAGTGCAATATGGCGCGGAGTAGCCAGGATCCAGGGAAATTGCCTGTCGAGCAAACCGACGAGCGTCAGCCTGTGCTTCCTTAGTTATTCTGCGCGAGGCTTCCACAGCTTGCAGCTGAGCAGTCCATGCATCCAGATTTTTCGTCCCCGAACCTCTGAAACGGGCCATCTCGCCCGCCAGTAATTCGACTTGAAGTTCAGTCGCAATTCTCAGGGCAATTTCATCCTGAACCTCGAATACGTCTTCTATCAGGCGATCAAACCGGTCTGCCCAAATGTGCATTCCGGACTTCGCATCGATGAGCTGCGCGGTAATTCGCACACGGCTACTGCTTTGGCGGACACTTCCCTCGAGAACAAGATCGACGCCCTGCTCCAGTCCAACTTGTTTCACGTCTACCGAACGCCCCTTGTAGACGAACGTAGAGTTGCGCGCGACGACCAGTAAGTTCGGGAGTTTTGACAGAGTGGTAATTATCTCTTCGGTAATGCCATCGGCAAAGAATTCCTGATCGGGGTCAGAAGAAAGATTGTCAAAGGGTAGAACGCCGATCAGCAATGACTTCGAGTGACTGGCTGGAGTCACTCGCGGTGGTGCGGAACCGGGTGGCGACCATTGGAATACTTCGACAGGTGACAGGGCATTCTTGAACTGCCGTTCGCCAGCGCGGTGAAATTGCTCGGCGAGCCTCTCATCAAGGCTGCGATGGACGACATCGGAAATCAACACAGCCTCTTCGTCGGAAGCCTCTTGTAGCCGCGAGGCTATATTGATCCCATCGCCGAAGATGTCATCTTCGTCAAATACGACATCTCCCAGATGAACGCCCACGCGCAGTTTAAGCGAGGACTGGGCTGACACTTGGCTTTGAAGATCGAGGGCGCACCGCACTGCGTCCGAGACCGCGCTGAACTCGACCAGCCATCCATCGCCCATTCTCTTTACGATATTGCCGCGATGATCGCTAACCAATGGATCGAACAACTCTCGACGCAGGACACGGAGTTCGCTGAGAGTCCTGTTCTCATCCGCCTTTATCTGGCCCGAGTAGTTTACTACATCGGCCGAGAGTACTGCGGAAAGTCTGCGGTTCCCGTTCATGTCTATTCGTAACGCACAACGCGTTGCTTGGAAAAGACATCTTATTTCTTAGAGACGCTGCACAAACGCCGACCGGCCACTTTTTGGGCAAACCTGTTCCAATCAAAAATTTTCTAAAAGACCGTGGTTTGCAAGAGTCTGTCGTAGTTGACTGAGCCTACCCAACTGATCTGGTCCATGGGAGTATTGAGGAATCTGGGGCATGGCATGTCCCGTCTTGATGCAATCAGGCAGATAGTCGGCGCTTAACAGCCCCACCACCCCTGAAGTAACAAGAACGGTGGAATGGGTGTTGATCAATAGAAGGAACCGGAGCCGCTTCAGAATGAAATCGAACGGCTGAAACGCGCAGTTTCAAATCAGACCTTGGACAAACAGATCCTGACGATGGCGGCTATCCGTTGCTCGACGACCGAAGAGAGTGGCTCCTGCAAAAACAATGGGAAGGTTTGCATCGACAAGATCGGGCGCGCCCTGCCAGGGGAACGAGGAAAAGAGTTGTCAAAGCCAACCTGCATCGATGGGTTCATCCGCGCCTGCAATCGAGAACGTCGCGAACTCAACGCATCTGGCAAGCCGGTCGGGAAGGAGTTTGAATTCGCAGCAGCAGAAGCCACCAAGCTGCTCAAGCGGCGTAGTGGAGGATTCAACAATCATTTTTTAGGTGTTTGAAGTAAATTCAAATCTGGAGTTAAACGGATTTTCGTTTCTCTGGCTCGAAAAACCGCAAACAGTTTGAAACCGCAGCAAAAGCCTGCCTCTAATGCCTGCTCCTTGGATCCGGATCGTACAGAAAATACCCCTGTCACGCTCCACGCGTTGTGCCTGCTACAAAGGCCTGTCTTTCGGGAAGTTTTCGTTTTGGCTATTTTTCATTGCGTTAAGCTTGCCAAACAAACGAATTATACCTGCAAGTACATTTCACGACCAACAAGATTCGTCTCTTTTTTGGTTTTCGTGCTAGAGTAATTTTCTGAACAAGTTCTACTCAATACTAACCTCCTCAGGTGGCCGCATGTCTGCGCATTGTCAAAGTATTCGGGATGAAATTGAGACGCTTGAGCAAAGTATTGAACTTCTCGATATTCAGATTCAAAACACTGTTGACCCAATACAAAAGTCTGCGCTTTTTCGATTTAGAAAGCAGTCGCTGTCACTGCTTCAGCGAAAAAGGGGGGCTCTTAAGGCGTGTGAAGAGAGCGGGCCCCCATTGCCGCAAGTTCCGGCGGATATGTCAGATTTCGGTTCTGAGGTGACTCAAGGCATCCCCGGTTACGAGCTTGTCGCGGGTAAAGATACTCTTGCAAGAATATTTGTTGGTCGCCGCCCACCCGTAGTTGTTATGGCATCAGAACTTTTGGATGACGCGGATTCTGACTATTCGTCTAAAGTCCTCGGATTTGATCTGAATTCCCTTCCAATCCATTCGTTGCCCTTCAATCCAGCCCGGATTGATTATGCCGAACTTGAGATTTCCGGCCCATCTGGGACAACAGTTATTCCAGGTGATATTGGTGATGGCGTATTCTCAAATGATACCAAGAGTTTCTCCGAAGACGACAATATCAACTTCTATATCCGCGGTCGGGAAATCTCAAAGCCTGGACGGTATCGTTTTACTGCACGGCTTTATCGCAACGATACTCTTGTCGGCGAAAAGTCTCTTGGGCAACCACAGTTTCATCCGACGAAGGATCTGCGAATTCTTGTTGTCGTTGAGATCTTTCCCTTTCCTGCAGAGAAATGGGAAATTCTATTTCAGGCTCTGGAGGACTTGTCTCGAATTTTTCCTATTCGATCAGGTTTGGCGCCTCTGGATGGGGATCAGGAAGCCGGGCTGCGCTACCGAATTGAGCCGATACCAATTGATTTCGCGTGGCCTGATCGGACTCCCGTTGCGCAGCGCCTGGCCGAATTCAACCAGGAGCAGTCTGCTGCTGGCAGGCCGGATCGGGCCGAGCATGTCCTGACAATACGCACTCAGCAACCCGGAGAAATGCCGCTTGGCGGAAGTGCCCAATCTGGACCGAACGGGAGCATCGCGGGTGTTACTCTGAATGTGGACCCTCCAATGGACAATTCGTTCGGCACCTTAGTTTCCCACGAAATTGCGCACAACTTCTTGACTGTGCCTCACGTTGGTGACGAGGGCGTAGCGCTCAATGAACCAGCTGCATTCGATTTAGTCGCTCGCAAATCAGTAGGGAATCCCAGGGCGTTAATGTACCGGATTTACAATTTAACTCCCAACGGAACTGCGTTTCTTGTTCCAGACTCTTGGCGCACCATCCGAGAACGCCTGCTTACTAGGTCCAGCACAGGCAATGACGAGTGATTTGACTTCGGGTATTTGGCGACCGTGAGTTTGATGTGATTTCCTTGTGTGCTGGTGGTTTGCCAAAGGATGAACTGCGTAATTCTGCTATTCAAAACTGGGGTCTTTCGCTTTGAACCGAACACCGGCCAAGAGATTTGGAGACTGCTTAACCGAAATCGAGAAAATCTGGGTCACGCCGGAGGTATACCAGACCCAGATATTTTGGGCGAGAGAGACCTTGGTGATTAATGGAGAGGGCCTAAGCGACAGGCTGGCTGTCTAATCAATTCAATATTTCAAGTTCACATCACGCCTGAAATAGACCCGCGCTGCAAGCAAGCTAGAGGGGACAAGAGCAACGCGGGCCCCCCGAAGGGTGGTAGTAAAACGGACGTAGCGTTGTGGTCTGAACCGGCCCAGTGTCGTAGCGCCGCAGGCAAGAAAAAACCCGCGCTGCTGAGGGATAGGAGCAAGCGCGGGGCAAGTGTTCGGGGTGACAGGTGTACGCCGCTGCTGGCCGATCGGATCAATCTTGCAAACACTTTGCGCAGCACGACAGACCGGATCATTGGAATAGTACTTCCGTTTGCAAAGAATTGGAGCAACTTAGATGCAGGATTTACTTGATGTTTTTTGGGTGGCCGCGTTTGTTTGTCTGCTCGCATTCGCCTTCATCGCGGTTTTTTGTTCGGCTGTCCCTGAAACGCACAGGTTGCGAGCAATTGGTTGTGTTGGGTGTTGTTTGCCTATGCTGCTGCACCGGTTCTTTCGAAAAGACTAACGGAGCGGAACGGCTTGAGATTCATGGTTGAAACAGGTCGCAGTTGTTAACGTTGTTTGGTTCCACGGTAACGTTGATAGCGGCAGGTAGAGCGGCTTATTCGCTGTACACGCAGCGGCCCAAGCGACCGAAGACAACGCAGATAGATTAGTGTCGAACGATAAGGCGGACTGGAAAACACAGGGAAGGCACAAAAGGACGTCCAGGAGTTTGCAACAGCGATGGATGGATTGCCTTGGTCGCAGTCGGCACCTTTCTTCAGGCTATCCCTACAGCGTTAGCGCTGCTTTAATAAGTTCATAATAAGGAGCAAAACATGATTGAGTTTAGCATTATTGCGTTGTCAGGACTTTGCCTTCTTTTTACGGCTCGTCAACTTGGTCTCGCAGTAGGCAAGTGTGAAGCCGCACGCCCCCTTCGCTATACTTTAGTTGTCTTGATACTCTGGCCACCCGCGGCCACCCTGGCCCAATCACAGGAAGAAATCAGCGTAGCGAAAGCGACACTGTCTAGCCTACAGGGTATTTCTTTCAACAATGACACAGAGTATTGCGGCTACCTTGCATATGACCCAGCCGGGAAACTTGTTGCTACTCCTGCTCAACGTGGCGACAACAAAAGCTGCGTTTGGAATCAAGCAGAAAATGGTTTGGTGCTTGTTTTATCTTACCACACGCACGGGAGGTTCGACCCGGAATATAGTTCGGAAGTTCCAAGCGTTGCAGACATTGAGGCCGATGAAGACGAGGGCATCGACGGCTTTGTGTCAACTCCGGGTGGACGTTTGTGGTACGTCGATACGGAGCGAATGGAAGTGAGACAAATCTGCGATATCGGGTGTTTGCCAAAAGACCCTAGTTTCGTTCCGGGTTTGGAAGGGGAAATCTCATCGGTTTACTCTTATGAAGATCTTCTCGAATACGAGAGTGACTAGTTGGGGCAAAGAGCCCACGAAACCGTTACCTTGCTACGATACTGAAGACTACAAGTAAGAGGATCCGAGGAAGAGAGCGGTTGACACTCGCGTGAACGGTTCTTTTCCCCTCGGATTTTCCTGCGCTAATAACACTGGGTCTTCTTGCTCTTGCGAAGACTGAAGGCCAATCACCATCGTTGTGGAAACAGAAGCTATGTTGGCGTCCCACCCATCCGAAGTGCTGTGTGCAAGGCGGGATGAGCCACTAGCTGCCTTTGCGACATTTTCTTCCATCCTCGCGCAGCAAGTCGCAGACGGCGCAGTTCGGACGTTCAGTTCCGCTGGGTGAAAAGGGAAAACGCCGACAAAGTGAAATTTCGCAGCGGCTGGGTCAATCTCAGCAATGGTAATCTTCACAAAGTCTTGCCGCATGGATAATGGGCCGACAAAACTTGTGCTCATTCATAGATCGCCGCGAGTTATCCTTGGCTCTGTCCCGGCTCTTTCTTCTATCCGTTCTTCACCAGTTGTGGACGTTCACCAGTTGTCATTGTCCAATAGATTGCCAGATCGAGAGATCAGATCTGGTCGAGGAGCACGTCCGTGGATCTGTACAACGCTTTTTCTATACCGTCCGAGGCCTCTAAAGCTTGGAGGTGTACGTCTTGTAGCTTGCAGTTGTCGAGGAAAATCGCGTTGTCCAGCGCTACCGTCAAACCAGCAGCTTGATAATCCACACCGAGCACTACGCTACTGGATTCCTTAAGTGATCCATTTTGAATCATTTTTCCTTCCAATTGGTTTTGAAAAGCCAAGTGGTGGTAATGATGGCAGGGCAACCTAAAGACAGAACATGAATTGCTTCTGAAATCAGATGTTGGACTTGAGAGATTTGGTAGCGGAGGAGGGACTTGAACCCCCGACACGCGGATTATGATTCCGCTGCTCTAACCAACTGAGCTACTCCGCCTTGAGTGAGAGGCGATTTAAGCGAGGGGCCCGGGAGGGTCAAGAGGGAAATCAACCAACCTCAAGATTTCTTTCACGCCTGCTCTGATGGCTTGTCCTGCAAGGAAGTCAGGGGGGATGTGGCCGCTTCGGTCATCCTGCGGATGAAGGCGGCGCAGATTTCGGGCTCTGTGATCGGAATCATGTGGCCGAACCCGTCCAGCTCTTCGTAACTCAGCCCGAATTCGGTCATTGTCGGCCCGTGCAGCGGCGGCGACAGTATCGCGTCCTGGCGGCCATACAAGATGCCCCCTGGGACGGTCAGATTCGGATAGCGCGCGACCTGCGCGTTGATACTGGCATCGACGCCGGCGACGTCCTGAGAGGCCGTGACAAAGGCGGAAGGTCGCAGGCCAAGCGCGCCACCTGCCCGGTCCAGAAAGTCATCAGGCGGGGTTTCCGGGTCAAACGCGGCACTTAACGTGTGCGGCGCGGTTTTGGACGCAAGGGGAACGGCGAGCGTGTTGCCGATCAGGCTGCGCATCCATTCGGAGCGGATCTCAAGCGGTTTGAAGATCGCCGGGGTTTCGGGCAGTTTATGCGTCAGCGGCGCCAGCAGCGCCAGACCGGCGACCCGGGCCGGGTGGTCCAGTGCCATCGCCAGTGAAACCGCGCCCCCCAGTGAATGGCCGACCAGAACGGCGCGGTCCACGCCTTTTTTGTCCAGAAACTCGGCAATCATGCCTGCCTGGTGGGGCAATTGCGCCAGCTCGGCCGTATCGCGCGTTGAATACCCGCATCCCGGCCGGTCCAGCGCGATAACGTGGTAATCGTCGGCCAGAAGATCCACCAGCGCATAGGTAAAGTGCTGCAACTGCCCAGCCAGGCCGTGGATCATGACGATTGTCTGCGCCTCGGGGTTTCCCTTTTCCACATAGTGGATGCTGCCGCCATGAACGGGTGTGATCTGACCCAGCTGCGGCACGGTTTCAAGACCGCGGCGGGTAATCTTCCGTGTCCACAGGTTCATGACAAACAGGAAGGCGACAAAAACGGCGATTACGATCAGAACGGTTGTCATTCAGTTTTCTCCATTGCCAAGGGCGGCGGGTCTGTATTGCTCCAACCCTGATTGTGCCATGCGTTTCTGAAACTCGGCAACGGTGCCGGGCCACAAGGTCGTGTTTCGGCCTTCCGCATCCATATACCAGGATGTACAACCCCCGGCCTGCCAGACGCCGTCCGCGTGGCGGCTGTGCATTTCCCGCGTGAACGCCGCCTGTTTTGCGGCGTCAGGAGTGATTGCGGACAACCCTTCGCGCTGCATCTCGCTCAGGACCCGGCCGATATGGCCAACCTGGGCCTCGATCATCAGCACGACCGAGTTGTGCCCCAGCCCGGTATGCGGCCCCAGAAGCAGGAAGAAATTTGGAAAACCCGCAACTGCGGTACCCAGATGCGCGCACATGCCATCCGACCAGGCAGAGCGCAGCGTCAGCCCGTCCGTACCGGTAATGTCGAGACGCTCGACAACGTCGGTTACGTGAAACCCGGTGCCCCAGATCAAAACATCCGCCTTGGTCCGGGTGCCATCCGCCGCGATGACCGTGTCACCTTCGATTCGAGCGACGCCCTTCGGAACAACGCTGACATTGTCGCGGGCCAGGGTCGGGTACCAATCGTTCGAACTCAGGATACGTTTGCAGCCGATCCGGTAGTCGGGGGTCAGAATCCGCCGTTCGGCCGGATCGGTGATGGCGCGCTCCAATGCCTTTCGCCACATGTTCAAGGCAAAATTCACCGCGCGTTCCTCACCACGAAACACGCGGTGGCGAAATTCGAAGATCATGAATATCAGCTTGCGCCGAATGCGGGGCAAAATGGGAAGCCAAGCGTAAAGGCTGCGCACCCAGGGCGCAATCGGACCGTCCGGGCGCGGCATCACGTAAGGCGCACTGCGCTGAAAGATCGTGACGTGGTCTGCAATCTTGGCGATCTCGGGTACAAACTGAACGGCGGATGCGCCGGTTCCAACGACCGCCACGCGCTTGCCGGTCAGATCGACATCGTGATTCCATTCGGCCGAGTGGAAACTGGGCCCCGAAAAACTGTCGGCGCCGGGGATATCCGGGATGCTGGGATAATGAAGTGCACCAATGGCCGAGACCAGAAACCGCGCCGACCAGTACTGGCCATCCATCGTTTCAACTTGCCATCGCGTTCCATCCCACCTGGCCGATTTCAGCTCCTGCCCGAAATGGCACAGGTCATACAACCCTTCCTGACGCGCGACATTTTGCAGATAAGCTTGAATTTCCGCGCCACCGGCATAGGCGCGGCTCCAATGCGGGTTGAGATGGGTCGCCATGGAATACAGATGCGACGGCACATCACAGGCGACACCGGGATAGGTATTTTCGCGCCATGTCCCCCCGATATCATCGGCCTTTTCCAAAATCGCGATATCCTTGATGCCGCGCTTGCGTGCCTCAAGCGCCATCGTCAGCCCGGCAAACCCGGCGCCGACGATCAGCATCTCTGTTTTGTGGTGCATGAGTGAGTGCCTTTTGAAACAACCCTGCGTTTATCTGTTGCAGATGTATGCACTTGCCTGGCTGTGAAGTAGGTCACACAGGTGACAATGACCCGGCGTCTTTTCGTTACGCAGGGACAAAATTATTTGGAATGACCCGTGTCGCTTATTGCAAGCACATATCGCAATCAGAGAGGCGGTTGCGCCGCGAATCCGTCAGTTTGTTTCAAAATTGGAGGATTGCCCCTTGACCACTCGCACTGCCACGCGTTCCGGCGGACGTTCTGCCCGCCGCGCCAAACGCACCGCTCCGAATTTTGACATGCTGCCGGGCCTGACCCGAGGCATCCCGCTGTGCGAGGTCATGGACGCAACCCAGGTTGAGCGTATCGACAATGCGGCGATGGACATTCTGGAAAATGTCGGCGTTCAGTTCCGCGACCCCATCGCGCTGGAAGACTGGAAAAAAGCCGGTGCCAAGGTTGACGGCGAACTGGTCTATCTGGACCGCAATATGGTGCGCGAGCTGATCTCGACCATTCCGGCGCAGTTCACCTATCACGCGCGCGATCCGAAAAAGAACCTGGCGCTGGGGGGCAAGCACGCGATTTTCGTGCCGATGACCGGCGCGCCATTCCTGCGCGATCTGGACGATGTACGCCGCAACCCGACGCTGGATGATCTGGCGATGTTCCACAAGCTGTCGCACATGATGCCGGCGCTGCACAGCTCGGCCCATCACATTGTCGAGCCCTACGACCACCCGATCAGCCAGCGACACCTGCGCATCACCTATTCGTCGATGAAGTACTCGGACAAGACCTTCATGGGCATGACCACCTCGCCCAGGAATGCCGAGGATGTGATGGATATGTGCGATATCCTGTTCGGCGAAGGTTTCATTGACGATCATCCGGTCACCACCGGCAACTGCAACGGCAACAGCCCACTGGTGTGGGACGAAACCATGCTGGGTGCGATGCGGGCCTTCTGCCGCCGCAATCAGCCGGTTCTGTGCTCGCCCTTTGTTCTGGGTGGCGCGAACACCCCGGCATCGGTGCCCGCGACCGTGGCGCAGCTGACCGCCGAGGCATTGTCGGCGCTGGCCTATACGCAGGTGATCCGCAAGGGCTGCCCGGCGATCTGGGGACATTACCTGTCGACCGTATCGATGAAATCCGGCGCGCCGATGGCCGGCACGCCCGAGATCAGCCTGATGAACTTCATGATCGGCCAGATGGCGCGCTTTTACGACGTACCGTGGCGCACTTCGAACACTCTGGGTGGGGCCAAGACCTTTGATGCACAGGCCGGGTACGAATCCGCCACGACGCTCAGCGCGGTCATTCACGCCGGGGCCAACTATGTCTGGCATTCGGCAGGCTGGAACGAGGCGGGCATGCATTGTTCGGTCGCCAAGTTCATCGTCGACGCCGAACAATGCGCGATGGCTTACCGGATGGCGGAAGGTCCAAAGTGGCACGATTTCGATCAGGCCCTGGCAGCGGTTCCGGATGTGGGGCCCGGCGGGCATTATCTGGGTCATCCGCACACGCAGGACAACTTTCAGACCGCGTTCTTCATGCCGGAGCTGTTCGACAACAACTCGATCGAACAATGGGTCGCCGAAGGCGAAGTTGAGATCACCGAACGCGCCCTGAAACATGCGCGGAAACTATTGGCCGAATATGAAGAACCAAAGCTGGACGAGGCCAAGAACGAGGCCCTTCTGGACTATATCGCGCGTCGCGAAAGGGAAATCCCGGCGGCGGACGAGTTGAACCAAACATACTGACACACACTCCCCGTACTTGCCCACCCGTCATCCGGGTGGGCCCTTTTTTCCGGTCAAGACACGTAAACCAAGATGAAGATCGCCGAACTGCATATCTACAGCCACGACCTGCCAGTCAAAAACGGGCCCTATACCATGGCCAACGCTCGGGTCTGGGCGCTGGACACCACGCTGGTCAAAATCGTGTCGGACAACGGTCTGATCGGCTGGGGCGAGACCTGCCCGGTTGGCCCGACCTATGCCGAGGCGCACGCCGCCGGGGCGCGCGCCGCTCTGGTCGAAATGGCCCCGGGCCTGATCGGAACAGAGGTCCTGCCTCTGGCCTTGCATCGCCGGATGGATGGGCTGTTGAACGGTCATGGTTATGCCAAGGCCGCCATCGACATTGCGGTGCACGACCTGCTTGGCAAACATTTGGGCGTTCCGGTTTCCGATTTACTGGGCGGAGCGGTTTCGGACAAGGTGCCGTCCTATTTTGCCACGGGCGTCGGTGCACCCGACGACATCGCGAAACTGGCTGCCGAGAAAATGGCCGAAGGCTACCCGCGTCTGCAAATCAAGGTCGGAGGCCGCCCGGTCGAGGTCGACATCGAAACCATTCGAAAGGTTTGGGACGTGGTCAAAGGATCGGGTATGCGTCTGGCCGTTGACGGCAACCGGGGCTGGACCACACGAGACGCCCTGCGGGTCAGCCGCGAGTGCCCCGAAATCCCCTTCATCATGGAACAGCCTTGCAACACAATCGAAGATCTCAGGAAGATCCGGCCTCAGGTCACGCATGGCATCTATATGGATGAAAACAGCACCAGCCTGAACACCGTGATCTCGGCTGCGGGCACCGGTCTGGTCGACGGGTTCGGCATGAAGGTCACCCGCATCGGCGGCCTGCATCCGATGCGCGCCTTCCGCGACATCTGCGAGGCGAGCAACCTGCCCCATACCTGCGATGACAGCTGGGGCGGGGATATCATCGCCGCTGCATGTACCCATATCGGTGCAACCGTTCGGCCCGACCTGCTGGAAGGCGTCTGGCTGGCTGCGCCATATATCGAAGGCAACTACGATCCTGAAAACGGCATCCGGATCGAGGGCGGGCATATCGCGCTGCCAACCGGGCCGGGGCTGGGCGTGGTTCCTGATGAAAGCCTGCTCGGCACACCTGTCGCATCATTCTGAAAAATGGATGACGTTATGAACCTGAAAGGAAAATCGGCTCTGGTCACTGGCGCGGCTGGCGGCATCGGGGCGTCAATCGTTCAACGCCTGCGCAATGCCGGGGCGCGGGTCGCAGTCGCCGACCGGGCTGTCGATGCCATCGAGGCCGAGGCATATCTGCCCGGTGATCTGCTTGTTCCCGAATATGCAGACCAGCTGCCCGGCGCAGCCGCGTCCGCATTGGGCGGGCTTGACATCGTGATCAACAATGCGGGCGTCATCACGCGCGGGTCGGTCACGGATACGACTGATGCGGATTGGTCTTTGTCATTGGGTGTCAATGTCGAAGCCCCGTTCCGCATTTGCCGTGCGGCAATTCCGATCATGGCGGACGCCGGCGGCGGGGCCATCGTCAACACCGCGTCTTGCTGGGGGCTGCGCCCCGGCCCCAATCATGCGGTCTATTGCATGACCAAGGCGGCCATCGCGTCCCTGACCCAGTGCATGGGCATGGATCACGCCCATCAGGGTATCCGCATCAACGCCGTTTGCCCGAACGAGGTGAATACCCCGATGCTGCGATCAGGCTTTGAAAAGCGCGGCTTTGACCCCGATACAGCCGTGGCCGAACTGGGCCGGACCGTGCCGCTGGGCCGGATCGCCGAGCCCGATGACATCGCCGATGTCATCATGTTCCTTGTCTCGGACGCGTCGCGTTATGTTTGCGGCACGCTCGTCGAGGTCAACGGAGGAAAACCGGTATCATGAAACGGTTCGACGGAAAGGTGGCACTGATCACTGGCGGGCGCAGCGGCATCGGCAAGGCAATTGCCCGGCGTTTGCACGACGAAGGCGCACGGGTCTTTACCGCCCAACGTGGTGAGGACACCGAATTTCACGGCATCGCTGCAGATTTCACCCTTCCCGACAGCCCGGCACAGGTGGTCGGCGAAGTGATCGCGAAAGCCGGGCGTCTGGACGTGCTGGTCAACAACGCCGGCATGATGCAGGAAGCCTCGGTCGAGGGAATGAGCCTTGAGGACTGGCATCTCAACCTGACGGTGAACCTGACCGCCCCGTTCCTGATGATCAAAGCCGCGCTGCCGCATCTGCGCGACACAAAGGGCGCAATCGTCAACACCGGATCCATCGAAGGCCTAGGCAGCAATCCCGGTCACGCCGCCTATTGCGCATCAAAGGCAGGGTTGCACGGCCTGACCCGCGCCGTAGCCGTGGATCACGGGGGCGAAGGTATCCGCTGCAACGCCGTAGCGCCCGGTTGGATCGATACCGAATTGAACGAGGATTTCATCGAGTCGATGCCCGACCCGTCCGCATTCCGTCGCGACATCGCCAAGATCCACCCGGTGGCCCGAACAGGGCGGTCTGAAGAAGTTGCCGCGCTCGTCGCGTTTCTGGCGTCCGGGGATGCGAGTTTCATCACCGGGCAGGTCTATACGGTGGACGGTGGGCGCATGGCCAAGCTGAGCTTGCCCTGACGCCCACACGTCATTCCTTGCCGGACCGCCATTCTTTCCAGATCAGATAGCTGTTCGCCCCAAGCGAGGCGAAAGGCTCGGGCGGCAAACGCGGAAGATCCGGCTGCGCCAGAAAGTGATCCGCGATCTCTGATCCGCCTTGCAGCGCCAGCTCTGCGATGCCCATGCCTTGCAGGGTGCCTCGGGCGATGCCCAGGCCGTTCTGGCAGCAGGCCGAGAACACGCCATCCTCCAATTCGCCGAACGCTGCGGATCCGTTGCGGCTGAGGCACAGCATCCCGGCCCAGCGATGCTCCATCCGCACATCCGACAGATGCGGAAAGCGTTCCCGGAACTTGCGGTCATGCACCCAGCCGGCATTGCGCAACCGCATCCGGCTGGTTTCGATCGTCGGGTGAAAGCTGGACCCGGTGCGGATCAGAATGCGATCCCCGTAGCTGCCCGAAATGCGCCGGACCGAGGTGCCCATCGGATCCGCCGGTGTCACCGACCAGCGCGGTTGCCCGCCCAGTGTCTTGATCTGCGCCTCGGTCAGCGGGGCCGTGATCGAGGCGTAGAGGCAGATATGCATCAATTGCCGTTGATAGAACCCGAAGCTTTCCAGATGGCCATTGTTGGCCAGGATGATCCGCCCGGTGCTGACTTTGGCCTTGGCGGTGTTGACCACCCAGCCTGTGCCCTGCTTTTCAAAGCTGACGACTGGCGAGTTCTCGAATACGTCAATCTGGCTTGCCAGTTGACCCGACAACGCCCGTACATAGGCCGCCGGCTGGATCATCACCGTCCCCGGCGCAAACAGCCCCGAAACATAATGCGGGCTGCCCGTGATCTCTTGCATCTGCTTTTGGTCGTAGAGAGTATGCGGCTCACCCAGTTTGGTCAGATGCCCGGCAAAGGCGCGGTTATGGGCGTCTCCTGCCCGTGTGGCGGCTGCATTGTATTTGCCGCAAGGGTCGAACACCTCTTGCGGAAGGTCGCAATCGGCGGCGATCTCGGTCGCGAAGGCGATGGCCTTGCGGTTCAGGGCAATGGCGGCGCGGTCCGCATCCAACCCATCGCCTGCGTAATTGTCCGAGGCCAGATCATGCGGCAGGTCGATCATGAACCCCGAGTTCCGCCCCGCCGAGCCATCGGCAAATCGGCCCGCTTCCAGCAGGCCGATCTTCAGCGAGGAGTCCAGCTGATGCAACCGCCGCGCCGCCGTTAGCCCTGCAAACCCACCGCCGACAATGGTGATGTCGGCGGTCAGGTCCTGTTCGAGCACCGGCAGAGGGTCCTGGGGCGGCAGGATGGCATTCCACCCTGCCGGACCGGTCTGCCGCGGCAGTCTTTTGGCCTCGTATCGTGTCAATCCACAGCCTCGTCGGCATCGTCTGAAAGATCGATCCAGATGGTTTTCAGCTGGGTGTACTGATCATGCGCATGGATCGAGTTGTCGCGCCCGCCAAAGCCCGATTGCTTGAACCCGCCAAACGGCGTGGTGATGTCGCCTTCGCCAAAGCTGTTGACGGTCACGGTGCCCGCCCGGATCGCCCGCGCGCCGCGAATGGCCCGTTTGGCGTTGGCGGTGAAGATCGAGGCACACAATCCATAGTCGGTGTCATTGGCGATCTTGATGGCCTCATCAAAGCCCGACACTTCGATCACCGACAGGACCGGGCCAAAGATCTCCTCGCGCGCCAATGTCGAGTCGTTGCCGGGCACTTCAACGACGGTGGCCTCGACAAAGCCTTTATCGGCCTTGCCGCCGATCACCACCTTTTCAGCCTGATCGAGATATCCGCAGACCTTGTTGTAATGCCCTTCGCTGACCAGCGCGCCCATGCGGGTTTCAGGATCCAGCGGGTCGCCGATGTTCCACTGTTTGGCGTGATGCGCGATGCGGTCCAGCAGTTCGGCTTTCACGTCTTTGTGCACGATCAGGCGCGACGAGGCCGAGCAGTTCTCGCCCATGTTCCAGAACGCACCATTCACCACATGCGCCGCCACCCGGTCGAGGTTTTCGGCGTCGTCCATCACGATGGCGGGGTTCTTGCCGCCCATCTCAAGCACCACTTCCTTGGCATTGCTTTCCGCCGAATAGGTCAGGAACCGCTTGCCGGTGACGGTCGAGCCGGTGAAGGACACCATGTCGATATCCATGTGCCGCCCGATGGGTTCGCCCACGTCGGCACCGCCACCCGGTACGATGTTCAGCACGCCGCGGGGAAGGCCAGCCTCCATCGCCAGTTCGGCCATACGCAGCGCGGTCAGCGAGGTTTCAGCCGCAGGTTTCACAACCACTGAACATCCCGCCGCCAAGGCAGGCCCGATCTTCCACGCCAGCATCAGCAGGGGGAAGTTCCACGGCAGTACCAGCCCCACGACGCCGATCGGCTCACGCACGACCATGGCGATATGGTCGTCGCTGGCAGGTGAGACCTGATCGTAGATCTTGTCGATCGCTTCGGCATGCCATTTCAGACAATGGATGGTCTCGGGCACGTCCACGGTTTCGCAGTCATAGATGGTCTTGCCACTGTCGAGGCTTTCCATCACCGCCAGTTCGCGGGCATTGCGGGTCATCAGCTTGGCCAACCGGATCAGCACGTCCTTGCGCTCGGACGGGTGCAGTTTCGACCAGCGGCCATCGTCGAAGGCCTCACGCGCCTTTTCGACCGCAAAATCCACATCTGCTGCGCCGCAGGACGCGATATCAGCAAGCTTGTCGCCGGTGGCCGGGTTTACGGTTGCAAACGTCTCGCCCGAGATCGCCGGGCGGAAGGCACCGTCGATGAACGCCCCGGTCGGCAGGGTCAGGCCTGCGGCGATGGATTTGTATTCGTCCTGTGTCAGCAGATCCATGTCTCTTACCCTTCCGCCACGATGTCGGCGATTGTCTTTTTCAGCACGCGCGTGACCTGTTCCAGTGCGCGTTTGTCGTCCTTGTTCAGGCCCTTCAGCGGAGGCCGCATAGCGCCGGCATCAATTCCGTTCATGGTGACGCCATGCTTGATGGTCTGGATGAACTTGCCACCCTGTTCCAGCACCCGCATCAGCGGCATCATCGCGGACATGATCCGGCGGCCTTTGGTGAAATTCCCTTCGACCACGCAGGCCTGATACAGAGCCACGTGTTCGGCAGGCAGGAAGTTCGACCCGCCGCACACCCAGAACGGAGCACCCCAGGCGAAGAATTCGAGCGCCTGATCATCCATGCCGCAGCCAAGCTGGATATGCGGATAGTCGCGGGCCAGCAAGTGCACCCGGTTGATATCGCCCGAGCTTTCCTTGATGCCGCAGAAGTTGCGGCTGCGGCCCACACGGTCAAGGAACTCTTCGCCCATCATCGTACCGGTGCGGTGCGGGTAGTTGTACAGCATAACAGGCAGATCAGCGGCCTTGTCGATGGCCAGCGCATTCAGCGCGTTTTCCCGATCAGTCGGCACCGAATACGGCGGGCTGGCCAGCAGGATCGCATCGGCGCCGATTTCGCGCGCGCCGGCGGCAAGGGCAATCGAATCCGGCGTCAGCATCGCGCCTGTGCCAACCACCAATGGCAATCGGCCCTTCAACTGCTCATGCGTGAACCGGGCCAGTTCGATACGTTCGTGGACGGTCTGGGCATAGTTCTCGCCGGTCGAACCACCCGAGATCAGGCCATGCACGCCATTCTCGATCAGGTATTCGATCACGTCGGACAAGGCGTCCCAATTCACGCTGCCATCGTCGTGATAAGGCGTGACCACAGGGGTATAGATCCCCTCAAACTTGAAAATCGGGTTCATTCCGTCCTCATGCAGGTTTCGAAAGGGGCGGGATTCCCATCGGGACATCCAGCGCGTCAGGCATCACGAACATCTCAATCTGATCGCGTGACAGGTTCCAGTGATCTTCCGCCAGCCTGGCCGCCGTCGCCTCATCGCGCGCCTCGATGGCTGCGATGATCGCATCATGCTGTTGGCTGGCCAGCGACAGGTTTTCCGACATTTCACCGGTCTGTGGCCGATAAAACGTCATGCCGATCCGGGCGTGATCGATCAGCAGCCGGTTGAACGACGGCAGCAGGTAGACATTGCCGGACATTTCACCGGTCACGTCATGAAAGCGGTTGTTGGCCAAGGCTCGGTCCTCGCCGGACCCGGACCGAAGGGCCGCCTTGAACGCCTGCTGGGCCTCTTTCAAATCATTGATCTGGGCGTTCGACGCATTCAAAGCCGCCAAACGCAGGATCGCTCCGTATACCATGGGCGCGGCAAGGAAGAAGTCGCGCAAGGTGGTGTAGGACATCTCGGAAACCCGGGCGCTGCGGTTTGTCCGCAGATCCAGATAGCCTTCGCCAGCCAACTGTCGAAACACCTCGCGCAGCGGCGTGCGCGACAAGCCGAATTCCTCTGACAAATGCGCCTCGTCCAGATCCGCGCCCGGGCGCAGGCGCAGCGTAAGGATGGACACTCTCAGGTGCTCTCTCAGCGCGCTTTTTCGAGACTTGGCTTCGTCTTTCATGCTTTGGCCTCATCCTTCTGTTCGGCGAACGCGGTCGAATCGCGTGCGGTCACGGTTTTGTATTCCATAAAAATACAACTTGTATACAATAAAAATTCGTGCAGCATAGGAGCCTGCGAAATAGACTCATGTTCTGGACTTTGTCCCAGCTTGCAAACGGTACTGCTCATGCCTCAGACGCGGCACATCACTTTCATCCTTGTCGAGGAGTTCTCGCACCTTGCGTTTTCATGCGCGGTCGAACCCTTGCGGATCGCCAATCTTGTGAGCGGCGAAGAACTGTACCGCTGGTCCTTTGTGTCCGAACATGGCGAGCAGGCCGTGTGCTCGAACGGATCCATCACGCTGGTGCATTCCGGCCTTCAGGGTCTGGCCAAATGTGATCAGCTGTTTGTTCTGTCGGGCATTCACATGCGTGACCACGTCACCCGCCCCCTGCTTGCAACCCTACGCCGCGAACGCGCGCGCGGCACGAAAATCGGCGCCCTGTGCTCGGGGGCATGGGTGCTGGCCGAGGCTGGCTTTCTCGACGGAATGCAAGCGGCAATCCACTGGGAATATCACGACGCGTTCATGGAAGCCTTTCCCGAGGTCAACCTGGTACGCAGCGTGTTCGTGGCCGATGAAAAGCACATTACCGCATCTGGCGGAACGGCAACGGCGGATCTGATGCTGCACCTGATCGAACGCGATCACGGTGAAGAACTGGCCATCGATGTGGCGGATCAGATGGTCTACAACGCGGTACGCAATGCCACGGCCAAACAACGGGTTTCCCTGCAATCACGCAACGGAATGCGCAATGCGCACCTCGCCAAGGCGATCAACATCATGCAGGACAGTATCGAAACCCCGGTTTCCCCCTCGTTCATTGCAGAAGAGCTTGGCATTTCAACCCGACAGCTTGAGCGGCTGTTTGGAAAATACCTCAACACGTCGCCCAAGAAATACTTCATGGAAATGCGGCTGGAGCGCGCCCAGAAACTGTTGCTTCAGACCGAAGCATCCGTCACCGAGGTTGCCGTGGCCTGCGGCTTTGAAAACCCGGGCCATTTTTCGCGCGTCTACCGGTCAAGCTTTGGCGTCACCCCGCACGCGCAACGCAACAAGATCGACTGACAGTATCGGGTAGTGGACTTGTCGAAAACGATACGGCAGGGGATGCCGCGCTTTGTCGGCCCATGACGGGCCTGAACGGGCACCCCCCTAACCCTGCCGAGATACCCCCTCATTAAAACCGGACTAGTCAACAGATCGGCAGGATGATGTACCAATAGATTTGGATATTGGCATAAGTTTTGCGAGAACTTGTCATACATGCGATTCTTGTGCCCTTATTCGTTAATCTTTGCCTCAATTGAGACTTTTGATTCAGCGAAGTCCGGCAACCTCAAAGGTCATAACCACTTGTGAAAAAAATAATTTTTGGGTTTCGCTCATTGCTGCATTCAAGGATCGCACTGAGGAGCAGTTTGTCCGCCTTCAATTCAGCGTGTTCGTCTTCTGCGCAGCCCCAGGCATGGACGAGGCAATCTTGGCTCAACTGCTTCGGTTGCGCGCTTCAAAACGTCAAACGGGCGTTCAAGCACCATCTCTAACGGAATTGCGTCATATCGAGACTGGGCGCGGCGCGCGTGATTTCATGGGTGCTGGTCGCCGCGCCTGATCCGACGCGAACGTTCAGCTTCTCTGTCCCGCTGAACCGCTGGAAATACGCAAATTCCATCGTGGTCAGCGCATCCATATCCTGACATTGAACAACGTAGTCAGCCTGGAATTCCGAGTGTTCGCCCGGCACGGATGACGCGCCCCCCTCGCCCGCGTTGTCCTGCTGCCCCGGAATATCATGCGTCAGGATCACGTTTGCAGATGCGTTAAAGCACACGGCGTCGGGCGGGACGACAAACAGATCCAGTGGTTTGGACAGTTCGGAAATCGCGATGGCGACGCGCGTACGCTCGTCATCACTTGCCACCGGGGTCTCGAACCCGATTATGTCAATGCTTGGAACCTTAAGGGACAGCGTAAATTCCGTGTCCGTAAACACGATTTCCAATTGACCGGACCCATGTTGATGGGTGGGCGTGATCTGCGTCGCCTGAGCGGCAAGAGCTGCCGGAAAAAGAGACAACGCCAGAACAGAGCACTTCATTAACCAACAACCGCCTTAAACAGAATCACATACGTGATTTTAGCGCGAATCACCCGCCACGCAATGTTAACCCTCGGATCGGAGCCCGCCAGATATGGGGAGGAGCGTGGGCTTCAACCATCATTTGCTATATCCGACAATAAAACTCAGGTTGACATTGCTGACTAAACCACTCAGTTATTTCTTCGCGAAACCCGCGGGGCATCCCCGCGCGATCCGACAGTTCTGACAGGAAAGCACCGAACTCCTATGACCAAGTTATTCACCACTGCCAGCGCCCTGACATTTTGCATGGCAACCGCCGCAATCTCGGGTGATGCCCCCACCAAGGCAGATGTACTGAACACCTATGCCGATATTGCGGAAGCCAAATTTGAGGACAGCCTGATTTCAGCCAGGAAATTGCAGGATGCGGTCAACGCACTGATCGCCGATCCCTCGGACGCAACGTTGAACGCGGCGCGCGCGGCCTGGGTTGCTGCGCGTGTCCCTTATCAGCAGACGGAAGTCTATCGCTTCGGCAATGCCATCGTGGATGACTGGGAAGGCAAGGTGAACGCCTGGCCCTTGGACGAAGGTCTGATCGACTATGTCGACGCGGCCTATGGCGGTGCGACGGACGAAAACGAATTTGCCGTGCTGAACGTCATCGCCAACCCCAGCTTCCAACTGTCGGGCGAGACCATTGATGCCAGCGAAATCACCCCCGAACTGCTGAG
This sequence comes from Ruegeria sp. HKCCD6428, assembly GCF_013110595.1. Classification (NCBI taxonomy): domain Bacteria; kingdom Pseudomonadati; phylum Pseudomonadota; class Alphaproteobacteria; order Rhodobacterales; family Roseobacteraceae; genus Ruegeria; species Ruegeria sp. HKCCD6428. Next base: position 310,027 of record NZ_WVQX01000003.1, on the reverse strand, counting down.
CGACACCTTGCACGAAGCCGATGGTATCGAGGCGAATGTGGCAACCGGCTATCACGCCATCGAGTTCCTTCTGTGGGGTCAGGACATGAACGGCCATGGCGCCGGCGCCGGCAACCGCCCAGCGACCGATTATGCGCAGGGCGAGGACTGTACCGGCGGCCATTGCGACCGTCGCGCGCAATACCTGAGCGCTGCGACCGAACTGCTGGTCAGCGATCTGGCCTGGATGGCGGATCAGTGGAAAGACGGTGGAGCGGCGCGCGCAGCCCTTATGGAGAACGAAGCAGCAGGCATCAGCGCGATCCTGACCGGCATGGGCTCTCTCTCGTATGGCGAGCAAGCCGGCGAACGGATGCGCCTTGGCCTGATGCTGAACGATCCCGAAGAAGAACATGACTGCTTTTCTGACAACACCCACAACAGCCATTACTATGACGGGTTGGGCATCCAGAACGTCTATCTGGGCAGCTATACCCGCATAGATGGCACCCCGGTTTCGGGCGCATCTCTGGCCGATCTGGTCATCGCCACGGATCCGGCGCTGGATACCGAGATGAAAGCGAAACTGGCCACCACCATGCAGGCCCTGGGCAAGATCAAGACAACGGCCGAGGCGGGATTTGCCTATGACCAGATGCTTGAGCGCGGCAACGAAGGCGGCGAGGCCCTGATCATGGGCGGCGTCAACGGCCTGATCGATCAGACCAAAACGATCGAGCGCATCGTAACCGCACTGGAGCTGGACGGGGTTGCGTTTGAAGGGTCAGACAGCCTGGATAACCCGGACGCCGTCTTCCATTAATCTTCAAGCGGGCCGGAGAGGGTTTCTTTCCGGCCCCTGCAAACCTTACTGATCGTCTGTAAAGGCGGCGAAACGAGCCAAGACCAATGATTGTCTGCCACTGCACCAACATATCCGATCACGACATCCGTGCCGCCATCGACTGGATGCGCACGGCGGATCCGCGGACCATCATCACCCCCGGCAAAATCTACCATGCACTTGGCAAATCGGCGGATTGTGGCGGGTGCATGCCGTTGTTCCTAGACACAATGCGGGCCAGCGATAATCTGGAAGTCCCCATGCAACTCCGCACTTTGCGTGCCGGAGCAACACAGGAGAAGGCTGATGAAGGGCGATCCGAAGGTCATCGAATATCTGAACAAGTCTCTGCGGCATGAGCTGACTGCCGTCAGTCAATACTGGCTGCATTACCGCCTGCAAGAAGACTGGGGCCTTGGCCATATGGCCAAGAAAAGCCGCGAGGAAAGCATCGAAGAGATGGGCCACGCGGACAAGCTGATCGAACGGATCATCTTTTTGGAAGGTCACCCCAACCTTCAGAAACTGGACCCGTTGCGGATCGGTCAGACGCCGAAGGAAACGCTGGAATGCGACCTGGCGGCCGAGATCGACGCCAGGGCACTTTACAAGGAAGCGCGCGAATATTGTCGGGAGGCCGGCGACTTTGTCTCCATGTCGCTGTTCGAACAGTTGATGTCCGATGAAGAGGGACATATCGACTTCCTCGAAACGCAGCTCGACCTGTATGAAAGGATCGGCGAAGCCAATTATGCGCAACTCAACGCATCGAAAATGGACGAAGGCGAATAGCCTTCTTGCCTTGTCGGTGGTCGCCCTGGCGGCCACCCCTTCCCTGTCAGCCGAGCTGCGGGACCTGCATCTGAAATTCACCCCCCGCACCGACGAGGAACACGCCCGCATTGCCGCCGCGACTGCGCCCCCGCAGGATTATGGCGTGTCGCAGCCGTTCGAAGAACTCTCTGCCGGGGCGGCGACTGTCCGGGTCCGCAACGACGCGGATGCGTTCTCGCAACCCTCGGGCAATCTGAGCTTCGAACAGGAGCTGGATTTCAAGGTCGGCAACGGGTTGTTCAAGAAAATCTGGGTTTCGTCACCATCATCCACGTTGGCCTCTGACGGGTTGGGGCCGCTGTACAACGCACGATCCTGCCAGCGTTGCCACATCAAGGATGGGCGGGGGCACACACCCAACGGACCTGATGACAACGCGGTCTCGATGTTCCTCCGGGTCTCGATCCCCGGTGCGCCGGAAGACGGGTATGGTGGGATCGAAGACTACATCGCCACCCGGCCCGAACCCAACTATGGCGGGCAGATGCAGGATTTCGCACTTGCGGGACATCCGGCGGAATATCGGCTGGATATCTCTTACGAAGAAGTCCTCGTTGAACTTTCTGACGGCGAGACCGCGTCACTGCGCCGCCCGTCTTACAGGGCCGCTGACCTGGGCTATGGCCCGCTGCACCCGGATGCGATGCTGAGCCCGCGGGTCGCACCGCAGATGATCGGGCTTGGCCTGCTGGAGGCGATCCCGGTCGAAGACCTGCTGGCCCGGGCTGATCCCGATGACGTGGACGGGGATGGCATCTCGGGCCGTCCGAACGTCGTCTGGTCTGTTGAATACGGCGCCCCGATGATGGGCCGGTTCGGGCACAAGGCAGGCATGCCGACGGTCATGGAGCAATCCGCCGCAGCCTTTGCCGGGGATATCGGTATTTCAAGCCCGCTGTACCCTGCACCTCAGGGGGACTGCACGGACTTGCAGGTGAACTGCGTCGAGGCCCCGCATGGCGACACCGATACCCGCGCGTTCGAGATCGATCAGCAGGGCATGGACCTGGTGGATTTCTACAGCCGCAATCTGGGCGTGCCCGGCCGCCGTGATGTCGACGACCCCGAGGTGTTGCGCGGCAAAGAGGTGTTTCACACGATCGGCTGCGCATCCTGTCATACTCCGGCCCATGTCACCCACCGGCTGGAAGATCGGCCCGAGCAAAGCTTTCAGCTGATCTGGCCCTATACCGACCTGCTGCTGCATGACATGGGCGAAGGTCTGGCGGATCACCGCCCCGAGGCCCGCGCAACGGGGCGCGAATGGCGGACGCCGCCTTTGTGGGGCATTGGTCTAACCGAACGCGTCTCGGGCCACACGCAGTTTCTGCATGACGGGCGGGCACGCAATCTGCTCGAGGCGATCCTGTGGCACGGCGGCGAAGCCCAGACCGCGCGCGATGCGGTTGTGTCGATGCCGAAAACTGACCGCCACGCCCTGATCCGTTTTCTGGAGAGCCTCTGACCCATGCGTATTCTTACCTTTGTTGCCGCGTTGATGATGCCGCTTGCCGCACAGGCGCAGGACCGCGCACCGATCCTGATGGACGTTGCCGAGACACATATCTTGCCCAGGTTCGACAAGCTGCCGGAAACGACCGGGGCTCTGGTCAGTGCTTCGCGGGTGGATTGCGATCCGACCTCACCTGCGTTGCGCGCGGCTTATGATGCGGCCTTCGACAGCTGGATTTCCGCCAGTCACCTGCGGTTCGGTCCGACCGAGGTTGATGATCGTGCGTTTGCCATGGCGTTCTGGCCCGACACGAAAGGGTTCACCACCAAAGCCCTGTCCCAGCATATCGCAACCGAGGATGACGCCGTGCAAGACCCGGAAGCCTATGCCGAGACATCCATAGCCGGGCGCGGGTTCTTTGCGCTCGAACGGATGTTGTTCGATCCCGCCTTTGCAGAGCAGGGCAATGCAGATTACCGCTGCGCGCTGATTCAGGCGATCGCGGCGGATATTGATGCCAACGCGCGGGCGATGGCCGATGACTGGCAAAGCTATGCCCCCGGCCTGACCCGGCCCGGTGAAAACGGCCGCTACCGAACGCAGGACGAAGCGATGCAGGAACTGTTCAAGGCTTTGTCCACGGGTCTTGAATTCACGGCCGACACTCGGCTTGGTCGCCCGTTGGGCACGTTCGACCGCCCGCGCCCGAACCGCGCCGAAGCGTGGCGGTCGAAGCGATCCTTGCGCCATGTCGAACTTTCACTGGTGGCCCTTCGTGATCTTGCATCGCGGTTGGCCTTTGATCATCCCGATATCGCCGCGGATCTGGATGCTGCCTTTGCGCGCGCCATCGAGAATGCCCAGGCCATTGACGACCCGGCGCTGGCGGGCGTTTCGGATCCGCAGGCCCGGTTCCGTATCGAGGCCCTGCAACAGTCCATCCACGATATTCGCGCCATTGCGTCGACTGAACTTGGCCCGACCCTGGGCATCAGCGCAGGCTTCAATTCTCTGGACGGGGACTGACCCATGACATCGCGCCGCCGTTTTCTTGCAGGGCTTGCTGCAACCTCTCTGCCTCCGATCCATGGATGGGCCTCGGTGGGAAGGCCGGAGTTTCTGGCCGCAGGGCTGTTTCCGGATGGTTCGTATCGACTGGCCGGGCTGGATGCACAGGGAACGCTGCTGTTTTCCGTGCCCCTGCCCGCGCGCGGTCATGCGGCGGCGGCACATCCGGTCAAACCACAGGCCGTGGCCTTTGCGCGCCGTCCGGGCACCTTTGCCGTGGTGATTGATTGCGTGACGGGATCACCGATCGCGCGGCTGACGGCGCCGGAAGGCCGGCATTTTTATGGTCACGGTACTTTTTCAGCCGATGGCGCGATTTTCTTTGCCACCGAAAACGATTTCGAAGCCGGAGAAGGTATCATAGGCGTCTGGGACGCCGAAACCTTTGCGCGCTTGGGTGAATTCCCCTCCGGCGGCGTCGGGCCGCATGACATGCGGTTGATGCCAGGTGGGAAAACGCTTGTGATTGCCAATGGCGGGATCGAAACCCATCCCGAAACCGGGCGCACGAAGCTGAACCTGCCGACGATGAAGCCCAACCTGACCTACCTTTCCCTGTCGGGCCTGGTTCAGGAGCAGGTGTCGCTGACGCCCGCGCTTCACAAGAACTCGATCCGCCATCTGGCGGTCCGTCGCGACGGGCTGGTGGGCTTTGCGATGCAGTGGCAGGGCAGCAAGGCCGAACATCCGCCCTTGCTGGGCCTGCACCGTCAAGGGGAAACCCCGCACCTTCTGTCAGCGCCTGAGCAGGATCAAAGAACGCTGCAAGGCTATGCGGGCAGCATCGCGTTTTCGGCGGATGGCGCAACCGTTGCCATCACCTGTCCACGCAGCAATGCGCTGCATCGGTTCGACGTGGCCAGTGGCACATTCAGCGATGCGTTCGAGCTTGAGGATGTCTGCGGGCTTGGATCGGGCCCGAACGGCTTGGTTTTCACCACCGGAACCGGTGTGTTCGGCGCCTTGGCCACTGCGCACCCCGAGATCCGGACCCGCGCGAAGTGCCAGTGGGACAATCATCTGGTCCGGATCACCCCACCGGCATGAAACTCGGATTTTTCCGTCACATAGTTTAGGCTTGGAAGAATCAAACAGCTGCCGTATTTGCGGGCGCGAAACTGGCACCCCTACGTTAAGGACCGACTTGATTGAAACAGACGCCCGACGCACCGCATTCCATCTACGGAGTTGAGAAATGGGGCAAAGGCCTCATCGAGGTGACGGAGCAGGGCGAAATCGGTCTGCGCAATCCCTTGGCTCCCGAGGTTGGCGCGATCAGCCTGCCCGGTATTCTCAGCGATCTGGACGACCGCGGCATCAAGGCCCCGATGGTTCTGCGCGTCTCTTCCTATCTGGAACACGAGATCGCGCATCTGAACGAAAGCTTCAGGGATGCTATCGCCCGCGTCGGTTACAGGGGCAGCTATCGCGGTGTGTTCCCGATCAAGGTGAACCAGCAGGCCCAGGTCGTCGACCGGATCGTCGAATTCGGCAAGAAATACAACTATGGGCTCGAGGCCGGGTCCAAACCCGAACTGGTGATCGCGCTGGCGCATCGTCTGGCCAGCGAGGCGTTGATCGTCTGCAACGGCGTCAAGGACGCCGAGTTTATCCAACTGGCCACGCTTTCCCGCAAAATCGGCTTCAACACGGTGATCGTTCTGGAAAGCCCGAAAGAGGCCGACACGGTGATCGAGGTCTACAAGGAACTGGGGATCGAACCGCTGATTGGTGTGCGGGTGAAACTGACCAACCAGATCAGCGGCAAATGGGAAGAAAGCTCGGGTGACCGGTCCGCCTTTGGCATGAACACCGATCAACTGGTGGCCACTGTGGACAAGCTGCGCGATGCGGGCCTTCTGCATTGCCTGAAGTTGCAGCACTCGCATCTGGGATCGCAGGTACAGGACGTCAACGACGTACGCCGCGCGGTGGGCGAGGCATGCCGTTATTACACCGAACTGACCCGCGAAGGCGTGCCACTGACCCATCTGGACCTCGGCGGTGGCATGGGCGTGGATTACACCGGTGAAAAGAAGGCGGCTGAAAACTCGATCAACTACACGGTCGAGGAATATTGCGCCAACGTGGTGGAAACCGTGGCCTACGCGATGGATGAGGCCGAAATCGACCACCCGACGCTGGTCACCGAAAGCGGTCGCGCTGTGGTGGCGACATCGTCGATGCTGGTGTTCAACGTGTTGGAAAGCACATTGTACGATGCGCCCAACGGCCCCGAGGTTGAAGCCGACGATCATCACATGGTTTCGGACCTTGCCGCGGTGCACGGCTATCTCAGCAAAGACCGTCTTCAGGAATGCTGGAACGACGCCAATTTCTACCGCAACGAATTGCGCGCCCTGTTCCGCCGTGGGTATGTAGACCTGCGCCAGATGGCCCGCGCCGAACGGATCTATCTGTCGCTGATGGCCCGCCTCAAGTCACTGGCGGCCAGTGACGATCTGGAAACCGACGTGGACGACCAGCTCGAGAAAGTGGCCGATATCTACCACTGCAATTTTTCGCTGTTTCAGTCCCTGCCCGACGTCTGGGCGATCGACCAGCTGCATCCGATCGTGCCCTTGCAGGGCCTGAACCAGACACCCGACCGCCGCGCGGTTCTGTCCGACATCACCTGCGACAGCGACGGCAAGATCGACCGGTTCATCCTGGCTGATGGCGTCTCGCCCAGCTTGCCGGTGCATTCCCTGCCGGAACAGGATGAATACTTCATGGGCGTCTTTTTCGTCGGCGCTTATCAGGAAACGCTGGGCGATCTGCATAACCTGTTCGGCGACACCAACGTCGTCACCATCGACCTGCGCGCTGACGGAGGGTTCGACCTGCTGCACGAACAAGAGGGCGACACGATCAGCCAGGTGCTGTCCTATGTCGAATTCGACCCCACCGACTGCGTCGCCGCCTTCCGCAAAATGGTGGACGAGGCGATCTCGACCGGTACTCTGAAAGCCAAGGACCGCAAAACCCTGATGAGCGCCTATCGCGACTCGATCAACGGCTACACCTATTACGAATAACCCCCTGTGAGAGGAGACTACCCCCATGGGTTCACTTAGTGGCAAAACACTGGTTGTCGGCGCGGGCGGCGTATCCCACGCCGCCGTGCACAAGATGGCGATGAATTCGGACATCTTCACCGAAATCACACTAGCCAGCCGGACCAAGTCGAAATGCGACGCCATCGCCAAATCGGTGAAAGAGCGCGTGGGCGTTGACATCGCCACCGCCGAGCTTGACGCCTACAAGGTCGAAGACACGGTCAAGCTGATCAAGGAAACAGGCGCGGAAATCCTGGTGAACCTGGCCCTGCCCTATCAGGACCTGGTGCTGATGGACGCCTGCCTCGAGGCCGGGTGCCACTATCTCGACACTGCAAACTACGAGCCCGAGGACGAGGCCAAGTTCGAATATCACTGGCAATGGGCCTATCAGGACAGGTTCAAACAGGCCGGCCTGACCGCGATCCTCGGCTCGGGCTTCGATCCGGGTGTTACATCCGTCTTTGCCAAGTGGCTCAAGAAACACAAGCTGGACACGATCCGCCAGATCGACGTTCTGGACGCCAATGGCGGCCAGAACGATCAGGAATTCGCCACCAATTTCAACCCGGAAATCAACCTGCGCGAAGTCCTGGCCGAAGTGCGCCACTGGGAGAACGGCGAATGGAAGCACTCTCCCGCCATGACCCACAAGGTCGAGTTCGACTTCCCCGCCATCGGCCCCAAGAACATGTACCTGATGTATCACGAGGAACTGGAATCGCTCAGCACCCATTTCCCCGAGATCGAGCGCGCCCGCTTCTGGATGACATTCGGCGATGCCTACATCACCCATGCCAAAGTGCTGGAAAACGTCGGCATGACCCGCATCGACCCGGTGATGCATGACGGCAAGGAAATCATCCCGATCCAGTTCCTGAAAACCCTGCTGCCCGATCCCGGCGATCTGGGGGCGGAGACCAAGGGCAAGGCCTGCATCGGCGACATCGCCACGGGTCAGGCCAAGGACGGCTCGGGCGAGAAGACCTACTACATCTACAACATCTGCGACCACGAGGAATGCTATGCCGAGGTCGGCAGCCAGGCCGTCAGCTACACCACCGGAGTCCCCGCCATGATCGGCGCGGCACAGGTGCTGAAAGGCAACTGGCGCGAACCGGGCGTGTGGAACATGGAACAGCTCGACCCGGACGATTTCATGGACATGCTGAACACCCACGGCCTTCCCTGGCAGGTCCACGAACTCGACGGGCCCGTCGACTTCTGATCCCTCGGGGCGGTCCGCGCGACCGCCCTGCTTCATCTGGCTGAAAATATCCCGGGGGGTCCGGGGGGCAGGCCCCCCCGGGGCTTTTCACAATCGGAGACGCCCGAAATGTCCGACATGATGACCACACAGGCCGGAGACGCCGGCGCCTTCCGCCACTTCGACCTGACACGCGTGCCGTCACCCTGCTTCGTCGTCGACGAAAAGGCGGTGGAGCGAAATCTGGCGGTTCTGGCCGATATCGGTGAGCGCTCTGGCGCGCATGTCCTGTCGGCGCTCAAGGCCTTCTCGATGTTCGCTCTGGCCCCTCTAGTGCGACAGTATCTCGGCGGCACTTGCGCAAGCGGCATCTACGAGGCCCGGCTGGGCCGCGAGGAATATGGCGGCGAGGTCGCGACCTACTGCGCGGGCTACAAGGACGCCGACATCGACGAAATCCTTGCGCTGTCGGATCACATCATCTTCAACAGCCCCGGGCAGAAAGACCGCTTTCTTGCCAAGGCACAAGCCGCGGGGCGGCAGGTCGGGCTGCGCATCAACCCCGAGCATTCAGAAGGCGAGGTCGCGAAATACGACCCCTGCGCACCGTGTTCACGCCTCGGCACCCCGGTCAGCCAGCTGGACGCCAAGGTGCTGGAGGGCGTGGATGGCCTCCACATGCACACGCTCTGCGAACAGGGGTTCGAGCCTCTGGCGCGCACCTGGGCCGCTGTCGAACCGAAACTCGCCCCCTTCCTGAACGGCCTGAAATGGCTCAATTTCGGCGGCGGCCACCACATCACCCGCAGCGACTATGACCGCGACGGGCTGGTGGACTTCATCAAGGCCATTCGCGCCCAATACGGCGGCGAGGTCTATCTGGAACCCGGCGAGGCGGTGGCGCTGGATGCGGGCATCCTGGTAGGCGAAATCCTCGACCTGCCGCACAACGGCATGGATCTGGCGATCACCGATATCTCGGCCACCTGCCACATGCCCGACGTGATCGAGGCCCCCTATCGCCCCGCCCTGATGGACGAGGCCGAAACCGGCCACACCTATCGCCTGGGCGGCCCCTCGTGCCTGGCGGGCGACGTGATCGGCGACTACACTTGGGCCGAGCCGCTAAAAATCGGGCAGCGCTTTGCCTTCCTCGATCAGGCGCATTACTCGATGGTCAAGACCAACACGTTCAACGGCGTGCCCCTGCCCACCATCGCCCTGTGGAACAGCGAAACAGACGACCTGAAAATCATCAGGCAATTCGGCTACGACGACTTCAAAGAGAGGCTTTCATGAGCATTTTCCTCGACAGCGAACTGACCGAGACCGAACGCAGCGAAGACGCGCGATTCCGCGTGATCCCGGTGCCGCTGGAACGCACCGTATCCTACGGGTCCGGCACCGCCAAAGGCCCCGAAGCGATCATCGAGGCCAGCAACGAACTCGAACGCATCACCGGCCACGCCGAACCCTGCGTCGAAGGCATCTTTACCGAGCCCCCGCTGGATTGCGACGGCCCGCTGCCGGACGTTATGGAGCGCCTCGCCCAGCGCACCGAGGCCGCCATCCGCGCCGGCAAGGTGCCGGTCACGCTGGGTGGTGAACACTCGCTCAGCTATGGCGCGGTCATGGGTGTGACTCGCGCGCTAGGCCAGCCCCTCGGCATCGTGCAGATCGACGCCCATGCCGATCTGCGCAACGCCTATCAGGGCGAAAAACACTCGCACGCCTCGGTGATGCATCTGCTGGCCGAGGAAGGTATCCCACTGGCCCAGTTCGGCGTGCGCGCCTTTTCCACCGAGGAAGCAAAAAGCCGCCTGAGGAACCGCGTCTTCCACGTGGATGCCGAAGAGTTGGTCACCGGCAACATCCATGCCGTCGACCTGCCCGAGGATTTCCCCGAACTGGTCTATGTCAGCTTTGACGTTGATGGGCTGGACCCGGCGCAGATGCCCGCGACCGGCACGCCCGTTCCGGGCGGGCTGGGATACTATCAGGCGCTTCGCCTCGTCGAACACGCCCTGAAGGGCCGCCGCTGCGTCGGCTTCGACGTGGTCGAACTGGCCCCCGACGGCAATGCCGCCTGGGATTTCACCGCGGCGCAGATCGTCTATCGCCTGATGGCGAGCTGCTAAACAGGCAGGCGGGCCGGGCTGGCCCGCCTGATCCGGTTCCTAGCCGGTTTTGCCGTCATCGGCGGTTTCGTTCAGCTCCATATGGCCTTCGCCCCTGTTCAGGACGCGGCGCAACATGGGTTCGAAGAACTCCAGCGGCTTGGTCGGATAATTCGGGTCGAATGCCTTCTGATCGTATTCATGGCAGAAATAGCGACAATCTTCCCAATAAGGACTGTCGCGATATTTGTCGCGCGCGTTGCGGTCGCCGCCCAGATGGTGGTTGTAGTAATATCCCTGAAACACGCAATGATGCTTGAGAATCCAATACGTCTTTTCGCTGACGTAAGGCTTCATCATCGCCGCTGACAGCTCTCCGTGATTGTAGGGGGACAGGATATCGCCGGTATCGTGGATCAGCGCCGCCACCACCAGTTCTTCATCCGCACCGTCCTCGTAAGCACGTGTCGCGGCTTGCAGGCTGTGCTGGTAGCGGTTCACCGGATAGGGCGTCCATTCTTCGTCCAACGAGCGGATGGCATCGAGGATGCGATCTGGCAGGGCCGCATTATACGCCTCTTCATACTCCATCACGGCGTCCCAGTCGGCCTTGGTGGCTGTTTCGAAACTGGTCCAGGTGGGTTTGTGGCTTTTGTCCAGCATGGCTGATCCTTTGGCATATGTCCTGAACGGAAGCGTAGTTCGAAACCAAGCTCCAAAAAAATGAATTGATTTTATCACAATGATCAAAAAATACTTTCGACATGCAATTCAAAGCTCTGGAAACCTTTCTCTGCGTGGCCGAAGCCGGTGGCTTTCATGCCGCCGCCCGCAAGTTGAATGTGACGCAGACCGCTGTCAGCGCGCGTATTCGCCTGATCGAGGAGGAAACCGGCAGGGCGCTGTTCACGCGCGGTGCCGGCGGAACGGCGCTGACCGAGTTCGGCCAGCAGTTCAAACCCTATGCGGAACAGATGTTGTCCCTTTGGGGCTTTGCATCGCGCGACCTGCCGGTACAGGCACAGAACCGCCCGGCGCTGCGGTTGGGCGGCCAACTCAGCATCTGGGATCCGTTGCTGGTGGACCTGGCGGTTCGGTTTGAACAGCGCTTTGGCAAGTTGCTGTTGACGCTGAACTATGACCACGACCTGAACATGGTCGAAGCGGTGGCAACCCATGTGCTGGACGCGGCAATCACACATGAAAAGCCGGCGGACCGGCGTGTCACGTGGTACGCGCTTGAACCCGAGCTTTTGTCCCTGGTCCGGACGCCAAAGACTGACGGCACGGACGATGACATGATCTTCGTCAACCTTGAACTGGGCGAGGTCTATCAGGACCATGTCAGATCGGCTGCGCGACGGGCGTCGGGTCAGACAGTGTTTCTTGGCAATTGCATGATGGCGCTGCGATATGTTCTGCACCGAGGCGGAAACGGCTATTTCCCCGATTACGTCATTTCCGAACATCTGGCCTCGGGTGCTCTGGAGCGGGTCGAGGACAGTATCAGCTTGCCGCTGCCCATGTATCTGGTCACCCGCGGTGATCGCGAGGAATTTGACGACATTCACAGCTGTTTGGTGGATCTTCGCGGCTAGAACTCAGGCCGGCGTCGGCATGATCTGGGACGCGCGCTGCCGTTTTCGCATCAGCGGCCGACCAGCAACAAGCAGGAAGAGGCCCGAGATCAGCACCCCTATGATTGCGGGAAGGTACAGCAGAAACCAAAGCTCCGGGTCATCGATCACCACCGGGGAAACAAACCCGCGCACACCTTCAAGCAGCACAAGAATGGTGAAGGCACCCAATATCTGCGGCCACAATCCAAACCGGGAAAAGCTGCCCAGCATCAGGGTTGAATACCCGGCCAGCGCCACGGCGATGCAAATCGCGATCCACGAGAACCGCTGGTGCAGCTCTTCGATCAGCTTGCCTTGGCTGAACCCTTCCGTGGCTGAAACCTCATCCCGGTTGCGGATCAGGTCCGCCGTTGGAATAGCTTCGAGGCTGCGCCGGGCCATCGGATTTGTATTCGTCAGCTCCGAGATGTCGTAGGACGCGTCCTGGAACAGGGTCGATGACAACACCTTGCCTTCCTTGTTCAGGCGCAATGCAACCCCATCAACCATCACAAGGTGGATGCCCGCATCATTATTGACCAGATAGGCGGTTACGCTTGAATAGCTGACCGCGTTTTCAGGATCGCGGCGGTCAGACACGAAAACTTCGTGGAGTGTGCCGTCCAGATCAATGCTGCCTATGTAAACCGTGACACCTTCGGCGGGGTGCAGAAACTCGCCTTCGTTCAGCAGTTGAGCCGTCACATCTCCGGCCACTTCGGCTTGCCGGATTTCCAGCTGTTCCACCGAGGCCGGGCGCAGGAACACGCTGATGATCGCCATCATCACCCCGGCAATCACACCGAACAGCAGCACAGCCCGGGCAAGCCGCCAAGGGCTGGATCCGGTGGCCAGCATAACCGTCAGTTCACTTTCGCGGCTCAGGCGATTTGTGGCATAGACGGCGGCGGCAAACACGGCCATGGGCATGACCGTGCGGATCAGGGTCGGCAAAGTCAGCGCGGTGAATTCCAGAAAGACCATTGCCGACTGCCCGCCGCTAATGACCCTGTCAAACAGGCTGACAGACCGGGTGATCCAGAACACACCGACAAGCACCAGGGTGAAAAAGCCAAACAGAATCAGCAATTGCCGCAGGAAATATCCATCAAAACGCGACATGGGGCCTCGTGCGTGTGTTCGTTTGCAGCGGACACTAGGGCATTAAACCGGCAGAGGAAACAGGCATTGGACGTCAGGATGCCCCTGTATGCAACCTTGGCGCATACCGGCTTCATCGCACATCCCCGTTTTGGCATCAGAAGGGCCGGGAGATTACGCTTTGTGAAAACAGCGGCTCATGGCACATTTTACGAATTGATTAGAATGGAGTTTGAATAATGGCACTGTTTTTTTCACGCCGCACCTATAACGCCCCGAAGAAAAAGTTCACGTTAAAGCCGGCGGCAAAGACCAGATATGTTCACATCACCCAGCAAAGCCCCGGTGGAAAAATTCGTAAGGGAAGTATTGTCAAAAGAGCCAAATGGCTGGATCTCGTGCGACAGGAAGGCGGGGATTCGGCCGTCCTGATCTATGTTCACGGGTTCAACACCAGCCAGAAGGACATGCTGGACCGGCTGGGAAAAATAGAAACCAATCTCAGGGGCAACGGGTATCAGGGCGCGGTCGTTGCCTTTGACTGGCCCAGCGACGGATCGGTGCACACCTATGACTCGGACCGCTCCGATGCCAAGGCGGTGGCACCGCATCTAGTGGGGGACGGAATCTTGCCGCTGTTGGGAATGTCGCCGCGCCCCAAGGTGCATCTGATCGCTCATTCCATGGGAGCGTTGGTGGTACTGCGCGCATTCTCTGACTTCGGGGATTCGGCCGGGCCCGGCAACAAGATATGGTCGGCGGATCAGGTCATGTTCGCGTCAGCGGACATCGATTCAGAATGGCTGGAAAAGGGCGCATGGGGCGATCTGGTCCTGAAAAAACGGTGCAAGCGATTCACCAATTACTACAGCCGGAAAGACAAGGTGCTGGCCCTGGCCGGCGGGATTGTTCACGGCGGTCGGCGTCGCGCCGGTCGTGTCGGGATGCCGAAGCTGACCTCGAAAGGTCATTGGGATATTTTCTGTGACCACCAATATCAACGAGACGTCCCCAAAGGACAGCGCAAGATGATGAAGTCGCATCGCTGGTGGTTCGACAGCGGCGGGTTTTATGAGGACCTCGCCCTGACGATCGACGGCCATTCGGAAAAAACGATGCCGACCCGGCACAAGACAAATATCGGGGATCTGGCGCTGCTGGCCTGACTGACCGGCCGCCACACGCCTTTCTCTGGTGCAAAGCCCGATTTTGCGGGTTCTGCTCAATTACCGGCTTTGGGCAGAATCTCTACACGTTCTGATATCGTCAGTATGCGTTGCTGACCAGAAACGGAAAGGGCGCGCTCGACCACAAGCGCGCCCCAGTCACAAGGGAGAAACTGAAAACCTGCGTTCTGTGCAGAACCTGAACGCCAACTCTTTGACATCCTCAGATAACCAGACTTCCCGATGTCAGTCAGTGACGCTGTTCACACTCTGGGCCGGAATTTTTTGATGGCGTATAGGGTTTGGTTGCACTGCGGCTCACAATACCTGCACGCGTCCTGATTGCCGGTTCGCCCCGGCCATAGTCGAAAGACGCACGCGCTGGAAACGCGCCAGGCACGATTGCCGATTGGTGTTTTGATGCGGATGGCAGGGGCAGCAGGGTTCGAACCCGCGACCTACGGTTTTGGAGACCGTCGCTCTACCAACTGAGCTATACCCCTGTGGTGAGCCCCAGATATGACAGCCGCGCGGCGGACTCAAGAGGCTTTTTCGAATTCCACACCACTATCTGAGCCGACAAACAAGTTGCGCAAAATGTGCAGTGCGCTAAGACAAGGTCCGGTCAGCAAAAGGAACCCCGTGTGAACCTCCGCAAGAAGATCGCAGACAGCGAAGCCGTGCTGAACTGGGTGGCCCGCCGGATTGCCACTTACATTCGATTGGTCAACCGAAACACACGCTGGCAGCGCATCGGATACGAAGAACTGGATCAGCTGGCCGAACAAGGTGAGCCGGTCATCGTTGTGCTGTGGCATCAACGGCTGGCGCAGTCGCCCTATTTCTTCCCGCTGGACAAGGGGCGCATCTGTTCGATCACCTCCTCTGCCCGGGCGGGCAGCATGGTGGGCCGGGTACAAAAGCTGTTTGGCATGGACACGATCGCCATGGCCAGCAAGACACGCCACGTCGCCTTGTCACGTCAAGTTCTGGGCAAGATGAAGCAGGGTATCTCTATTGGGATCGCGGCAGACGGACCGCGCGGGCCGGAACGGGTTCTGTCGACGGTTCCGCTGGTATGGGCGCGCACCTCGGGCAAGCGCGTATTCGGTATCACCTTCTCCACGAAACATGGTCGCGAAGCGGGAACCTGGGATCACCTTCTGATGCCCCGCCCCTGGCGAAATGAAGGCGTGTTTCTGTGCCGGGAATGGACTGAAACGGTGCCCCGCAAGGCCAGCGAAGAGGAAATCGAGACCCTGCGCCTGAGCCTGGAGCAGCACATGAACGACATCACGGCAGAAGCTGACCGGATGGTCGGGCGCGAGCCCTGGTCACCTGACGCCTAACCGCCCCTGAGACGTTGCATCAGATAGACTTCGCTGCCTTCGGGAATCGGCTCGGTAAGCCCTGTGGCAATGACACGCCCGTCGATCGCGATGGAGACCCCCGCGTCAATGGGGGCCTGCAACTGCGGGTGGGCCCGGACCAGAGCCCGCAAAAGCTCTCCGGTGGTTTTGGCCTCGACCTCAACCACTTGCTGGCCCCCGGTCAGTGACCGGAGGCCGGACCAGAGGTGGACCTCAACCATTTTCCTTCAGGGCCGCCAGAATGCGCGGCGGAGACATCGGCAGTTGCTTCATCCGAACACCCGCCGCATTGGACACCGCATTGGCGATGGCGGCCAGGGGCGGCACGATGCCCGTCTCGCCCACGCCGCGCACCCCGAACGGGTGGCCCGGGTTGGGCACTTCGACGATCACCGTGTCAATCATCGGCAGGTCACTGGCAACGGGAATCCGGTAGTCAAGAAAGATCGAGTTCTGCAACCGGCCATCTTCGCCATAGATGTATTCCTCGTTCAGTGCCCAGCCGATGCCCTGCGCGGCGCCACCCTGATACTGCCCTTCCACATAGGTCGGGTGGATCGCCTTGCCGGCATCCTGAATGACCGTGTAGCGGGTGATCGATGTCTTGCCGGTTTCCGGATCGACCTCGGCATCGACGATGTGGGTGCCAAAGGATACGCCCGCGCCTTCGGGGGTGGCTTCGAAATGGCCCGAAATCGGGCCTCCGGTCGATCCCATATCCGCCGTGATATCGGCCAGAGGCAGCGGGTCGAAATCCCCTGCATTGGGCCCCGAGGGTACCGCGCAGCCGTCTTCCCATTTCACCGCATCGACCGGGATGCCCCACTTGGCCGCCGCACGTTCGCACAGTTTCTCGACCGCGTGTCTTGCGGCCTTGATCGTCGCGAGGCCCGACGCGTAGGTCACGCGCGAACCATGGCTCACGTCGTTGTAACCCAGCGTCGCCGTGTCGGCGATGGTCACGCGGATGTTTTCATACGGAATGCCCAGAACCTCGGCCGCCATCAGAGCCATGGATGCGCGCGACCCGCCGATGTCGGGTGTTCCGACCATCAACTGCGCCGAACCATCCTCGGACAGTGCCAGCGAAACGCTGGTCTCGCCCCCGTGGTTGAACCAGAAACCGCAGGAAACCCCGCGCCCCTGCCCCGGCTTCAGCGGTGCCGAGTAATGGGGATGCGCTTTGGCAGCCTCAAGGGTTTCGACCAGACCGATGCGTTCGTAGGTCGGGCCATAGCTGGCCTTCGTGCCTTCATGCGCGGCATTTTTCAGACGCACATCAATAGGATCGAGGCCCAGCTTGTTGCAGAGCTCATCAATGACGGATTCTACGGCGAAGGCGCCCATGGGTGCACCCGGCGCGCGGTAGGCGGCCTGTTTCGGACGGTTCGACATCACGTCGTAACCGATCTGCTTGACGTTGGTCAGGTTGTAGGGCGCAAAGGCGCACATGGCCGTCATGTCGCCCGGGGCGCCGGGGAAGGCCCCGCCTTGCAGGCGGAAGACACCCTGCGCCGCCGTGATCGTGCCGTCTTTCTTCATGCCGATCTTCACGTCCATCGACGCCGAAGAGGTCGGCCCGGTGGCCCGGAAAACCTCGGACCTGGTCATCACGATCTTGACCGGTCGGTTTGCCTTGCGGCTTAGCGCCAGAGCAACGGGTTCGATGAACACCGTGGTCTTACCGCCGAAACCACCGCCAATTTCAGACGCAGTCACGCGCAGTTGCGAGGTTTCGATCCCCAGCAACGCCGCACAGGTTTTCTGCGCGATCCAGTGGCCCTGAGTTGTGCACCACAGCTCACCCTTGCCGTCATTGCCCAGCATGCCCAGACAGGCGTGCGGTTCGATATAGCCCTGATGGGTCGCCTCGGTCACAAAGCTGTCTTCGATGACCAGATCGGCCTCGGCAAACCCAGCCTCGACATCGCCGTGCCCGCTTTCGTGATAACGCACGACGTTCGGGTGCATCCCTTCCGGCACCGAATAATCCGCAGCACCTTCCCGGATCACCGGCGCGTCCGGGGCCATCGCTTTGTCCACATCGGTGACGTGCGGCAGCACCTCGTATTCGACTTCGATGAGTTTCAGCGCATCCCGTGCCGCCAAGGCAGATGTGGCCGCGACCGCAGCAACCGCGTGCCCGTCATAGAGCGCCTTTTCCCCCGCCATGACGTTTTCCAGCACGTTCCAGAATTCGCCTTCAAGCCCGGGCTTGAACGGGACATCGGCGAAATCGGCACGGGTCACGACGGCTTTGACGTCCTTCGATGCCTCGGCTTTCGAGGTATCAATCCTGACGATCCGGGCATGGGCGTGGGGTGAGCGCAGAATCGCGCCATGCAACATGCCGGGGGCCGAGATATCCGCACCGAACTTGGCCCGGCCTGTCACCTTGTCCAGTCCGTCAGGGCGATCGGGGCGGGTGCCAACGAAAGTGAAATCAGTTTTGCGATCGTCCAGAGCCATTATGACGCCTCCCGCATCTCAGCCGCCGTGTCCATCACGGCGCGAATGATCTTGTCATAGCCGGTGCAGCGGCACAGGTTGCCCGCCAGCCAATAACGCGTTTCTTCCTCGGTCGGATTGGGGTTCTTCTCCAACAGGGACTTCGCCGCCACCAGAATGCCCGGGGTACAGATGCCGCATTGAAGCGCGGCGTATTCGATCATCTTCTTCTGCAACGGGTGCAGGACGTCACCATCCGCAATCCCTTCGACGGTCTCGATCTGCTTTCCTTCGGCCTCGACACCCAGCATCAGGCACGAGCACACAAGGCGGCCATCGACGGTGACCGAACACGCGCCGCAATCACCGGTGCCGCAGCCCTCTTTGGAGCCGGTCAGGTTCAGCTTGTCGCGCAGACAGTCCAGCAGGGTTTCGCGCGGGTCACAGAGGTATTCAACTGCGTCCCCGTTTACGGTGGTGGATACGTGGAGCTTGCTCATGCGTTTTCTCCCTTCGCGCGGGCATAGGCGATCTTCGCGGCACGCTTGGCCAGAACGCCGGCGACTTCGGTGCGGAATGCGATCGTGCCTCGTTTGTCGTCGATCGGATTGCAGGCGGCCGACGCGGCCGCGGCCAATGCGTCAAGGGCGGCATCTTCCAAAGTGCTGCCGATAATCGCGTTGGCACAGTCTTCAACCAACAGAACGGTCGGTGCCACGGCACCCAGCGACACGCGCGCCTCGGTGATGACGTCACCATCCAGACGGAGGTTCACGCCAACGCCCACGACCGCAATGTCCATTTCGGTACGGGGGATGAACCGCAGATAGGCGTCGCCCCCATTCTTGCCTCGGGCCGGAATGTTGATGGCCGAGATCAGTTCGCCTTTCGCCAGCGAGGTCTTGCCGGGCCCGGTCGGGATGTCCTCAACCGCAACGTCACGCGTGCCATCGGGGCCGGTTACGGTGACGGTCACGCCAGCCGCCACCATGGCGGGCACGGAATCAGCCGCAGGAGAGCCATTGCACAGGTTGCCCGCCAGCGTCGCGCGGCCCTGAACCTGAGTTGAACCGATCAGGTCCATCGCCTCGACGACACCGGGCCAGTCGCGGCCAAGGTCGGGGTGCTCGCTCATCTCGGCGCCCGTGACGGCCACGCCGATCGTCCAGCTGCCGTCGTCGTTGCGGGTGATGTCACGCACGCCGTCGATCTTCTTGATGTCGATCAGCGTGTCGGGCGTAACCAGTTCCGAGCGCAGTTGCACCAGTACATCCGTACCGCCCGCCAGAAAACGTGTGATGCCCGTCGCGTTCGCGGCCAGAGCCGAAGCTTCGGCAAAGCTGGCGGGGCTGTGATAATCCATGAAGCTACCTCGTACCTGTTGATCAGGAATATCTGGGTTCGCGGCGACGTTAATTCACACCTCGTCCGGCGTCCATGGGCCGAGCGACCAAAATTCAACTTCCAAATGTCGCTTTTGGACAGGGTTCAGAGATCGATTTCGATCACCCCATCAGGTTCCGCCGCGCGGCTTTGGCACAGGATCATGGCGCCTTCGCGCTGTTTGCGGGACAAAACGAAATCCCGATGCTCGACCTCGCCCGAAATGACACCGCATTTACAGACGCCGCAGATGCCGTCTGCGCATTTCACATCCACATGAAAACCGGCTTCGTTCAGAACTTGCGCCGCGTCCTTGTCTGCGGGCACGGGCAGTGTCCGGCCCGAACGCGCAAGCTTGAGTTCAAACGCGTGGTTTTCATATTCAGGCGTTTCAGGAACCGAGAAATATTCCAGATGACGTGCCACTTCGGGAAAGCCCTGCTGCTCGGCCGCCTGAATCACGCCGTTCATGTAACGATCCGGCCCGCAGGTATAGACATGCCATCCATCCCGGTAGCCGGACAGAATCACATTCAGGTCGGCGCGGGTGCCTTCATCCGAGAAATGGTAATGAACGCGATCCGCCCAGGGCATGGCGGCCAGATCATCCAGATACCCCGCCCCGCCCCGTGTGCTGGCCGAATAGTGCAATTCGAACTTGCGGCCCAGCGCATGCAGGCGATGGGCAAATGCGATCATCGGGGTGATTCCGATGCCGCCGCCCATGAGGAATGTTCTGGTTGCCGTTTCATCCAATTCAAAGTGGTTGATCGGTTTGGACACGAAAACCTTTCGGCCCTCGGTGAAGATGCGATGCAACAGCGCTGACCCGCCACGCCCGTCATCCTCGCGCAGCACGCCGATCTGATATTTCGTACGATCCGACGGGTCGCCCGACATGGAATATTGCCGCAGAAATTCCGGCGCGACCAGGACGTCCAGATGTGCGCCCGCTGTCCATCCCGGCAGGGGCGCACCGTCCAGCGATGCAAATTCGTATTTCGTGACATCCGTCGTCATCTTTTCAACCTTGGTCACGGCGACCCGCATCACAGGTGCATCACCGGCGATCTGATAGCGATGGATGATCGACATGTCCCCGCTTGCCTTGCGGGCCTTGTACTCGTCGGCCGTCACCATGGCCTCATAGGCTGCAATCCCGGCTTCTCGGTCCATTGCAAAGGGATAGGGCCAGGGGTGCGGAGCCAGATAAGCGGGATAGACGGCCAGGGTCTGATCTTCATATTTCAGGTCCAGATCCTTTTGCAGATCGCGCCGGTTCAACGGGTGCGTCGTGGGGCGATAGGCGCCGTCGGGCTGCAACTCGATATCCCACCACCATTTCTTGATGTCGTTCAGCCCGCCATTGCCGATCGCATCGTCCAGCCTGGCCAGCGCGGGCGCGGCGGCGGGGATGTTCATCGCAGCCCACCGGAAGGGGCGCTCGGCGAAGATGCCTTCGAGGTTCCACGGGCAGGTCTTCATGCAGCGCCCGCACATCGCACCGCCCGGGGTCGTCACACGGTAAGTGGCGCATTTCTGACTGTCGGATTTCCAGATTTCATAACCGTTGAACATCAGCTTCGGTCCGGCGGTGATCGCGCCCGAGGGACATTCGCGGGCGCATTTGTTGCAGGATCCACAAAAGGTTTGCAGGCCGAAATCGATGGGTTTGTCATGCGCCATCGGCATGTCGGTCGTCACCACGCCTGATTTCAGGCGCGGGCCCAGATAGGGGTTCAGGATAACTTCTCCGATCCGGCTGACCTCGCCCAGACCGGACAGCAACAAAAGCGGCGGTTGCAGCACCTCGCCATCCATCACCGTATGCGCCTTGGCCTTGTAACCGAGGTTGCGGATCTGCTGGGCGATCACGCCTCCCAGCAGCGAAAAGCGCAGATAGGCGCGCATGGATTGGGCGACACTGATCCAGTCGTCACCACTGGCACCTTCCATCGTTTCATAGCCCTGATCGATGATCATGCTGATGGCCTGATCATGAGGCGGCACGATTTCTTCGCCGGTGGCGTCATGAGAATACCACGCCCATTCCGGGCAGCGGCTGAGGCCCACTGCATCGACCCCAAGGAAATAGGTCGCCGCCTTGATGTTTGCCGCATTGCGTCGGGCATCGGTTGACTTGCGCAGGTCAGCGCTTTCACCGTCCTGCAACAGAACGAATGCACCCAGCGCGCGACGCTGGGCAAAGCTGGGCGCGGCTTTGCGCACGTAGTACCCGCCTTTCGCGGCGTCCTGCAATGACTTGCCCATGTCGCCGAACTGGGCGCGGGCGAACATGTCGGCGCGCTTGGGAACGCGGGCAACATTCTCTTCGTCGATATAGGTTGTCGGAGCCTCGACCCGTTTGAGTTTTTCGAACGGATGGGCCCCGTCCACATAGCGTCGTTTGGCATATGGGTCACGGTTGAGGGTGTTCTTGGCAAATCCCGTGCCCAGCCACCATGCCGGGCCTTGGGTCCGAAACCACGGCTGTTGCGCCATGGGCCTGAGCGGCCGGTCATGCGCGACGGGCATCTCGGTCGTCACGGCTGCAAGGCCAAACCGGGTGCCCAGCCACGGCGCAACCAGCTTGCCGCCCTCGACCGAGGCCAGACCGGCGGCCACGGCCAGCTTGCCCAGATCGACTTCGGACGACATCACGCTGTGCGCGCGGGCGTCAAAACCCAGTAGTCGGATATAGTTGGCGACGACCACGGCATTCTCGGTTGCCAGCAGGCAGGAACGATGATCCTGCGCGTCGATGATCCACTCCGCACCGGGTTCGGAAGGGTCAGGGTCGCGGTTATGTTCGTAAAGAAAGACGATGGCGTGACGGTGGTCGTTAATCGGCTTGGGCGCGGCCTCCATACTGTCTTTCAGATCGGCCATGATGAGATCGATCCCAGAGGCCAGCGTTTTGGTCTGGCGCGTGCGCAGCGCGTGGGCAAGCCGGTCGATATCGGGGTTGCGGCGTGGTTCGTCCAGCAGTGCATCCGACGGCAACGGCCCACAGCCCATCATCGATGCGTCGTTGAAATACCCAAATGCCTTCAGATGGTTTGCGCGCTCCTGCGGATCTGAGGGGATCTCGGATGCAATCGGGTTCACCAACCCGTCGCGGATCGCGTCCAGCATCGCCTGAAACTCGCCCATGGCGTTGACGATGCTGTCGGGCCGTTCCGGCCGGTGGAAGCTCAGTTCGCCCATGGCGGGCACGCGCGACAAATCCGGCATGGTATCTTGTCGGGTCAAACGCTCCAACGGGTATCGCCCCATGTGAACGGGCCGGTTCTTGTCCGAGAAAAAGCGGATTCCCATTATGCGCCTCCTGTTGCCATCCATCCCCTACCCCGTCATGGACAGCGAAACCATTCATGCATAATCATAAGTGGTATGAAGAAAATCGATTTCACCGATCTCGACGGCAGGGTTCTGCGCACCTTTCTGACCATTCTCGAGGAAAGCTCGGTTTCGAAAGCTGCGGATCGGCTGGGCGTCACGCAATCGGCCATCAGCCACACGCTGGCCAAGCTCCGGCTGGTGCTGGGCGACCCGTTGTTTGTCCGTTCCGGTCAGGGCCTGACCCCGACCGAGCGCGCCTTGTCCCTGAAGGAGCCCGCGCAAAAGGTGCTGGACGGAATGCGGGCGCTGACCGAAGGGCGGCCGTTCGACCCGCAGTCTGAACAGATCAGGATCCGCATCGCCACCAATGACATGCCGCGCGAGTTGATCTTTCCGCGGCTGTTTCGAGAAACACGTGCCGAAGGCGCAGGCCTGCGGCTGGAATTCATTCCTTCAGGCGTGCCCGACCCCGAGCTGCTGCGCAGTGACAGATGCCAGTTGATGCTGACCCCGTTGCCGCCGGACGGGCCGGATATCTTTCAAAAACGTCTGATGACCAGCCCGCTGATGCTGTTCTATGACGCCACACAGCGCACGCCCCCGGACAGTTGGGACGCCTATTGCAACTGCGATCATGTCGAGGTTCGCTTTGCCGATGGCCGCAATGCCCGCGCCGTCATGCGTGGCGTCGATCAAAGCCAGATCAGGCCAGCGGTGGTGACCCTGCCTCATTTCAACGCCATCCCGGCCTTCATACTGGGCAGCGACCTGATCTCGACCGACACGGCGCTGATGAAACAGGGCCCGCTGGCCATGCTGGATTGCGCGCCACTGCCGTTCGAATGCGCGTCGGTGTCGATCTACATGGTCTGGCACCAGAGGTCGGCCAATGACCCGGCACATCGCTGGTTGCGGGCCCGGATCGAGGCGATCGCCGCGTCTCTTCAGACCTGAGACAACAGCCAGTCGCGCATGATCCTGACCAGTTGCGGCTGGCGCGGCTTGCGGGGCGCAACCACGTAAAACCCCAGATCTGCAAGCAGGACATCCGCAAGCGGCTGAACAAGACGGCCCGAGGCCACCTCGGGCACGACAAGAGGCGCATTGGCCAGTGCTATCCCCTGCCCCGAAACTGCGGCATCGATCGCAAGGCTGGTCTGGCTGAAGCTCATCATTCTGGGCTTTCCACTTACGCCCACCCGTTCAAGGAACAAGGGCCACAATCCGTGGGTATCGTTCAGCAATACCTGCTTCATCAAGTCAGAAGGGGTGCTGACTTCCCTCGCCATGGCAGGGCTGCATACCGGGATGAATTCGGTCGAGAACAAAGGCACCGCTTCCAGTTCCGCCGCAAACGGCGCTCGACCCTGCCTGACAGCCAGATCGACGCCATCCGAACTGAAATCCGCCAGACGCTCGCGCGCATCCACCTGAACCGAGATGTCCGGATACAGG
This sequence comes from Ruegeria sp. HKCCD6428, assembly GCF_013110595.1. NCBI lineage: Bacteria > Pseudomonadati > Pseudomonadota > Alphaproteobacteria > Rhodobacterales > Roseobacteraceae > Ruegeria > Ruegeria sp. HKCCD6428. The sequence goes on along the minus strand of NZ_WVQX01000003.1, from coordinate 285,582 downwards.
TCCGTGAAGCCCGACAAACGCGGCACCAACCATTTCGAGGCAAAGCTGGGCGTGACCGACAATGTGATCCGCCGGTCCGGAGACAGGTCTTCGACGGCCTCTTCGATCAATCTGAAAGCACGCCGCAGCGGCGCGTGAAACCGCCGCCCGGATTCGGTCAGTCGCAACCCACGCGGCAGGCGATCGAACAGAACCTCGTCCAATCGTGCTTCAAGCCCGCGCACCTGCTGCGCGACGGCACCTTGTGTAACGCCGAGTTCCTCGGCGGCCAGTCGAAAGTTCAAGTGACGGCCAGAAGCCTCGAAAGCGCGCAAGGCGTTTAGGGGTGGAAGGGCGGTCATGCTGTTATCCTGTAGATTTTCTACAGAATAGAGGCAGCAGAACTGATTGGTCAAACCACTGTCCGACGGCCATCTTGGGATCAATTGAAAACGGAGATGTCAAATGGAAAAAGTAGCACTTATCACGGCGGGCGGCAGCGGCATGGGGGCGGATTCCGCCCGGAGGCTGGCGGCGGACGGGTTCAAGGTCGGCATTCTGTCCTCCTCGGGCAAAGGGGAAGCTTTGGCAAAGGAGCTGGGCGGCGTCGGCATTACCGGCTCGAACCAGTCCACCGAGGATTTGCAGAAACTTGTCGATGCCGCCATGGCCCATTGGGGGCGTATTGACGTTCTGGTCAATTCTGCCGGTCACGGTCCCCGCGCCCCGATCCTCGAGCTGACGGATGAGGATTGGCACACCGGCATGGATGTCTATTTCCTGAACGCGGTGCGCCCAACCCGGCTTGTGACCCCGATCATGCAGGCGCAGGGGGGAGGCTCGATCATCAACATCTCGACCTTTGCCGCGTTCGAGCCGGATCCGGTTTTCCCGACCTCGGGCGTGTTCCGCGCCGGGCTGGCCGCCTTCACCAAGCTGTACTCGGACAAATTTGCCGCCGCGAATATCCGCATGAACAACATTCTTCCGGGCTTCATTGACAGCCTGCCCGAGAAAGAAGAATTCCGCAGCCGCATTCCGATGGGTCGTTATGGGCGCAGCTACGACGAGATCGCCTCGGTCGTCGCTCTGCTCGCCTCGGAGGGCGGCGGTTACATCACCGGACAGAATATCCGGGTGGACGGCGGTATCACCCGGTCTGTCTGAGCTTAGAACCGCGCCTTTACAAGATGCGTCAGCGCCGCGCCGGATTCAAAAAAGGCGCGGCGCACGCGCGTCCAGTTTTCGCGGTGTTCCGACACGGCGGGAACCGGCAGAAGCGAGGGATCATCGGCCAGAAGGCTTTCGGCCATCATGCGGCCGAACACAGTGCCCGGGCCGATGCCGCGACCGGAATACCCGTGTGCGGCCAAAGCGTTGGGGCCGATCTGCGTGATCTTTGGAATATGATCCGATGTCATTGCGATCCGCCCGTGCCACCCGTGTTCCAACGGCTGGTCGGCCAATTGCGGATAGAGCTCGGCCAGCTTGCGCCGGACCCAACCGGAATGTGCAACCCGGCCGGCATGTCCCAGATCCCCCATGCCGCCAATGATCATCCGACCCGCCTGATCCAGCCGGAATGACGTCATGATCAGCCCGGTATCCCAGCACCCTTCTTTCCTTGGCAGGATACTGGCGCGCAAATTGTCGGTCAGCGGGGCCGTGGCATACTGGAAATAGTAGACCGGCACATAGGCAGGCGCGGTATCCGGCAGCGCAAGATGATAGGCATTCGTCGCCTGAATGACCGATCTTGCCCGAACCGTCCCGCCCGGTGTCACCAGAACCCAGTGCCCGCCCTCATATGTCATGGTCTGCACGGGGCTTTGCGTGTGTATCCGCGCCCCGGCCTGTGACGCCGCGCGCGCCAAACCCACCGCATAGGCCAAAGGCTGAATGGTTCCTGCCCGTGGATCGAACAAGGCACCTTGAAAGGCCTGGCTGCCGGTGCGTTCACCCGCCTGGTCCGCCGACAACAGCTCAACCGGCGCTCCGGCTTCGCTCAACTGCGCATGACGCGTATGCAGGTCCTTCAAACCCGACGCGGAATGAGCGCAATGCAGGGTTCCGTTGCGCACGGGCTCACACGCAATGCCATATTCATCGATCAAGGCAAACACATCCGACGGCGCCTTGGCCAGCAAGTCGATCAAACGGTTCCCCGGTTCAGTACCGATATGCGCACGGATGTCGTCCGGCGGCAGCCACAGCCCCGCATTGACCAGACCGACATTGCGCCCCGAACCGCCAAACCCGATTTCCTGCGCCTCGAGCAGGCAGACCGACGCGCCGGCGCGGGCTGCGGTCAAAGCCGCTGAACAACCGGTGTAGCCACCTCCGAAGACAGCCAGATCAACCGCTGCGTCAGCGGTCAGGGGCGGTGCGGGGACTGTCTCGGTGCAAGTGGTCTGCCAAAGTGCATGTTCGGGATCGTTCACGTCGGGCCTCTGAGTCTTGTCGGCGGATCATCATACCGATGCCCCTCCCTTTGCAAGCGGCCTTTTGACCCGTGCTGCGGCAACGAAACAGGCCCGGCAGGAACGGGCTTTGCCCGGGCCTGCCGGGCCCAACCGGAGGAGTCATTCCGTGAGGAATGAAGACGACGGGCGGGAGAGCCCGCGTGGTGGGCTCAGACGTCGAGCGATCGCGCGATCAGCTCTTTCATGACCTCGTTGGTGCCGCCATAGATCATCTGCACCCTGGCATCCGCGTAAAGACGCGCAATCGGGTATTCCATCATGAACCCGTAGCCGCCGAACAATTGCAGGCATTCATGCATGATCTCGTTTTGCACCTCGGATCCCCAGTATTTGGCCATCGAAGCAGTTGCCGCGTCCAACTCGCCTGTTTCCAGTTTCCCGATACAATCATTGATGAAACTGCGCAGAACCTCGGCCTTGGTCTTGCATTCCGCCAGTTTGAACCGGGTATTCTGAAAATCCATCACCCGCTTCCCGAAGGCTTTGCGTTCCTGCACGTATTTCACGGTTTCGCCGATGGCGAAATCGATCGCGCCCAGCGCCATGATCGCGATATTCAACCGTTCCCACGGCAGCTGTTTCATCAGCTGATAGAAACCCTGCCCTTCCTCGGGGCCCAACAGGTTTGTCATCGGCACTTTGACATCTTCGAAAAACAGCTCGGCAGTGTCATTGCCTTTCATGCCCAGTTTCTTAAGATTCCGCCCCCGGCGAAAACCTTCACACCCGTCAGTTTCCACCACGATCAACGAAACGCCGCGTGCACCAGCGGTCTTGTCGGTCTTGGCGGCCACGATGATCAGATCCGCAGTCTGTCCGTTCGTGATGAAGATTTTAGACCCGTTCAACCGGTAGGAGTTGCCGTCCTTCTCGGCCGTCGTCCGCACCGCCTGTACGTCCGAACCGGTACTGGGTTCGGTCATTGCCAGCGCGCCGACCAATTCACCCGACGCCAGTTTGGGCAACCACTTCTTCTTCTGATCTTCGCTGCCATAAGCGGTGAGATAGTGGGTCACGATCGACTGAATGCCATAGCCCCAACCCGCATCACCCCGCGCGCCCTGTTCGTAGGCCGTGATGGCGTCAAAGCCCATGCCGCCGCCGACGCCGCCATATTCTTCAGGGATCGCACCCGCCATCAGCCCGGTTTCGCCGGCCTTTCGCCAGAAATCGCGATCCACAACGCCGTTTTCAACCCAGGTTTCGATATTGGGCGACAGTTCGTCATCCATGAACCGACCCGCCATATCCGCGAACATGCGGTGTTCATCAGTGACCCATGCCGCAGTCGAAGTGAAAAGTGACATTGAACGCCCTCCAATCGGTCTTTCCGAAAAGGCTAGCGCCGTGTTCGGTTCACGCCAATCCTTGTGACGCCGCGTCCCTTTGAGGAACAACGCAACGTCTCGGCCTGCGATGTCAGAGAACACCTTTTGGCTGGCGGGGTTAAGCCAGTGCTTTGGCCAAAAGGTGCTTGGCCGCATCCTTGGCGTCTTCCGCCGGATCGCAGTTCTTGAGCAGGACGGCGGAAACGATGGCTCCTTCCTGCAACAACACGATCTGACTCGCGAGCTTCCGAGGATCATGCGTGCCGGCCTGTTGGGCTATGGCCGCGAAGTGTTCCAGCAAAAGCTGTTTGTGTTCGGCGGCCTGCACATGGATGGGGTGATCCTTGTCCTGATACTCGGCCCCGGCCTTGATGAACATGCAGCCCCGGAACCCGTCCTCTTCGAACCACTCTTTCAGGGCATCGAAACTGACGATGATCTGATCGGCCGGTGTTTCCGCCATCTCGTCGATGCGCTGAAAGAACCAGTTGCGAAAGTTCTCATCCCGCAAGCGCAGCGCGGCGATGATCAGGTCTTCCTTGGTGCGGAAATGTTTGTACATCGACGTCTTGGACACGCCCGTTTCCACAACCAGCTTGTCCATGCCGGTTGCGTGAAACCCGTCGCGGTAAAAGACCTTCAGGGCCTTGCTGACCAACTCATCCCGTTTGTTTGGGCGCATGATTCGGCTCCATGGTGTACCGTTCTGTACATATTATCATGGAACGTGAAGTACAATGACCTCAGTCCAAAGCATTGTTTTGAAATAGTTTTACCAGGCGCCTTGTCTCACCATGAAATTTCCACTTGCAAAAGTTTACAGATCGGTACACTTTGCCTGTAAGTTAACCGATCTGTACACCCGAGGATTTGACCGATGAAACGTCGCGCCAGCATTTTTCCACCTCAGTACGTCCCCTTCCTTCTGACCATGGCTCTTCTTGCCGCCTCCCTCACCTGAAAGCCTTTTGCGAAATGTCCAGACCCCCCTTGCCCCCCTTCACGTTGGAAACTGCCGCTCAAAAAGTGCGCGCGGCGGAAGATGCCTGGAACAGTCGCGATCCCGACCGCGTGACGCCCGCCTATACGGATGACAGTCAATGGCGGAATCGGGCTGAATTCCTGTCCGGCCACGCCGACATCCACGCCTTTCTGACCCGCAAATGGCGGAAGGAACTGGATTATCGTCTGATCAAGGAACTGTGGGCCTTTGCCGGAAATCGCATTGCCGTACGCTATGCCTATGAATGGCGCGACGACAGCGGTCAGTGGTTCCGATCCTATGGCAATGAAAACTGGGAATTCGCCGATGACGGGCGCATGTCACATCGCCATGCCTCGCTCAACGATCTTCCGATAGCCGAAGATGACAGGCTGTTCCATTGGCCCTTGGGCGAACGCCCTCATGACCACCCCGGGTTGTCCGAACTGGGTCTTTGAAAGGATTTTCCAATGCCCCGCGCTTTTTCCGAACTGACCTTCACACCCGCTGTCCGCGCCCATCAAGAAAGGATGGGATCGGCCAGAACCTATGCCAAGTTCATTGCAGGTGGCCCGCGGCAAGGCCATCTGATCGGAGACCCCGAGAAAGAGTTCATTCAGGCGCGGGACGGGTTCTATCAATCCACCGTGTCCGAGACCGACTGGCCCTATGTGCAGTATCGGGGCGGGCCGACAGGGTTTCTGAAGGTACTTGGCCCTCAGACCATCGGATATGCGGATTTTTCGGGCAATAAACAGTATATCTCGCGCGGGAATCTGGACGGCAATGATCGTATTGCAATGATCCTGATGGATTACGCCAACCGACGCCGTCTCAAGATCCTTGGGCGCGTAGAGTTCACGGAAGGCGAAACAGCGGCCGCCACCCTTTACCCGGAAGAGGCCGAGGGACCGGCCGAACGGGCCGTGATCATCCGCGTCGAGGCATTGGACTGGAACTGCCCAAGCCACATCACGCCGCGGTTCACCGAAGCAGAGTTGCGCCCTCATCTGAACAGGCTGGGGCAGCAGTTGGCAGAGTTGCAGGCGGAAAACCAAAGGCTGAAACAGCAATTGGCAAAGTCAGGTTGACGTTTCAGCCCTCACAGAATTTACGGATTTCAAGAGAAGGGAGTGTCGCAATGGTTCGCTCGGTCTTTCACCTCTCGGCGGCTTGCTTTGCCGGTACTGCCCTGATCGTTTTGATCATCATGTTCGGTTTTTTCGCTTCACCCAGTGCGGTAAGAACATCGCCGCCATCGGTGTTCAGCAAGATTTTGTTCGAACATTTGCAGCAAGAATGATGACCGAGCGTCACTGCGGCAGGAACCCGACAAGCGCGCTTGTCGTTTCAAGCCAATGCCATCAACTCGGGCTCATGGGGCGCTTAGGCTGAAAGGCTGAAGAACCTGGCCTAAAGCGGCCCGGTTCCAGGTCTGCTCTCACCACCAAGAATGGTGAGAGCATAAATAAGCCAGATCAGGCCGTGCTGCGCTTTTTCCGGCGCCCCATCACAAACAAACCGCTGATGCCGCCAAGAAGCAGCCAGCCAGCTGCGGGCAGCGGCACGGGGGCTACCGTGTATTCCCCATACAGCGTTGCGACGTTTTGCATGTTTTCCGTTGTGCTGAAGCCGTTCGAAATGGTGCTGCCGCCGTCCTGAGAGAAACCGAGGACCGAGAACACATAATTCTGTCCACGAAAATTAAAGCTCTGAGAGCCCAAATTGTTGGTAATGGTCACGATGTCATCACAAGGGGTAGCATCCGCCGGACAGTTCGTTGGACGATTCAATGTCTCGTTATGCGTCAGGGCAAACGACGAAGACACCAAAGGGCCACCGCTGATCAATATGTCAACAAGAAGGTCGACGGAGCTTAGGGTTGTTCCCGTGATCGGGAAATTCAGATGCGAGAACTGACCCAGAGCAAAAGCAGTTCCAGGCATCAGACCTGAAATTGGCGTGCCAGTTGGCGTGAAATCGTAACCACTAGAGCTGCTGCCACTTCCCCAGCGAAGAGAAATCGTAGAACCAGAGGTGCTTTCAGTAACGCCGGAACTTGGATTTACGTTTTGCCAAGAGGGCGAGATGCTGGAAATGGTCAGCGCCGACGCACCGCTTGCAGTCATCACACCTGCAACAGCGATCGCAGCTATGTTTCGTATGAATGTCATGTGCCCACCTTACGAACTAATACTCGTTACAAACCACTCTGTGAAAGAGTAGCACAACAGAAACATATTTACAGCTCACGCGCCACATTGACGCCACGTTTTCACCTCAATCAAGGCGAATGACGCCTCAAACAGCGTCAAAGAGGACACAATCGTTCTACCTGCGCTAATTGTCCGGCTTTTGGAAACAGGTATGTAGATGTAGATACAGGGCACCACCTCAACGATTGAACGCACAACCGGCGTCGCGTGAGGGTTCATTCACGACCGGATCGTACCATTGCTTCGATACCGGCGGCGCAAAAGTCCACCAGACGTTCCATGCCTGATACGTCACCGCCCTGCGACAGGGCTTCGACCCGCCATCCACTGTTGAGATGGGCCAGCATCGCCGAGACCGAATAAACCTGGCCACTTGCCAAAACGGCTGGATCGACATCCGGGTAAAGCGTGGCGATCTCGGTGATGAACAACTGGGCGGTGGGGTCGAAACACTCTGCTGCGATATCGCGCCACCTGGGGTCAACCGATACGTGGGCCACCAACCGCCCATATGCCATCCATCCGGGCCCACCCGTCTCAGCCAGGTCCACATAGGGTCGGATAAAGCTGTCCAGAATGCTGTGAAGCGTCAGCGGAGCAACAGCCCTGGCCCTGTTCAATGCGTCGATCCGAAGCTGCGCCAGCGCGTCCGCGCGCCGCGCGACCGTTCGGTAAAACAACTCCTCCTTGCCACCACCATGATGGTGCACAAGACCAATCTGAACCCCCGCCAGTGCCGCGATGTCCCGGATCGACGCACCTTCGAATCCCCGTTCGGCAAAGACGGTTTCAGCCGCATCCATAATCCGCGCCTTGGTTTCAAGCGATCGCTTGGACGGTGCTCTTTGCCTTGGTTTTTCTATGTTTTTTGGACTCATGAATTTCATCTTGCCTTATTTTGGTCGTTCGTTCAAGTTAAGCATCACGAACTTCGGGAGGGTTCATGACACAGACGCGCAACGCATTCGCCCTGATCGGGGCGGGGCCGATGGGTTTGGCCGCAGCCAAGGTGCTCAAGGAACAGGGCGTCGCCTTTCAGGGGTTCGAATTACATTCGGATGTGGGCGGTCTGTGGGATATCGATGCCCCCAGATCAACCATGTATGAATCGGCGCATCTGATCTCTTCAAAGCGCATGACCGAATTCGAGGATTTCCCGATGGATGAGGCTGTGGCCGAGTACCCCTCGCACCGGGCGATGCGCGACTATTTCCGGTCCTTTGCCGATCGTTTCGGCCTGCGTGAAAGCTACAGGTTCAATGCAGAAGTCACCCGGATCACTCCGCTGGGCAAATCCGGTGACGGTTGGCGTGTTGGCTGGCGGGACGCCGAAGGTGAGCATCAGGCTGAATTCGCAGGGGTTCTGATTGCAAACGGCACCTTGTCGGAACCGAATATGCCCAGCTTTCCTGGCACGTTTGACGGCGAGTTGATCCACGCCTCGCAATATCGGTACCCCAGTCAGTTCGACGGCAAGCGCGTGTTGGTCGTGGGCGCGGGCAATTCCGGCTGTGACATTGCGGTTGACGCAATCCATCACGCAGAACGCTGCGATCTGTCGATGCGCCGCGGCTATTACTTCGTGCCCAAATACGTTTTCGGCAAACCGGCCGACACGATGGGCGGCAAGATCCGCCTGCCCATGTGGCTCAAGCGTAAGGTGGACAGCCTCATCCTCAGCTGGTTTGTCGGTGATCCGCAGAAATACGGCTTTCCCAAGCCCGATTACCAGCTGTACGAAAGCCACCCGGTGGTGAATTCGCTGGTCCTGTACCACGCAGGCCATGGCGATCTGCGCATTCGCCCCGATATCGACCGCCTGGAAGGCAAAACCGTGCATTTCAAGGACGGCACGCGCAAAGAATATGACATGATTCTCGCCGCGACCGGATACAAGCTGCACTATCCGTTCATCGACCGGGCCCTGCTGAACTGGCAGGGCGATGCCCCACATCTGTACCTGAACGCGATGCACCCCGAACGGGACGATCTTTTTGTGCTGGGTATGGTCGAGGCCACGGGTCTGGGCTGGCAGGGCAGGCACGAGCAGGCCGAAATGGTGGCGCGCTATATCAAAGGTCTTCAAAAGGGCTGCCCGGTGGCGGCCGATCTGAAATCCGAAAAGCAAAAAGACTATAAGCGCGCCACCGGAGGCATGAGCTATATCGATCTGCCGCGAATGGCTTACTACGTCGACAAGGCCACCTACAGAAAGGCTGTCACCGGGTGGATCGAACGGTTGCGGAAAGCCACCGTATGAGTGGTATCGACGAAATTACGCTGAATTTCAGCCCGGCCTCTCTGACGCTGTTGAATGCGATACTGGCGATCGTGATGTTCTCGATTGCGATCGATCTGACACCAAGGGATTTTGATCGCCTCAGACGCGCGCCGAAGCCAGTGATCGTCGGGCTGGTATCCCAATTCCTGGTCCTGCCGGCGCTGACTTTTGCGCTTGTGTGGGTGACGGCCCCGCGACCGTCAATTGCGCTTGGGCTGATCCTTGTCGCAGCCTGTCCGGGGGGCAATATCTCGAACTTCATTACGCACCGCGCCGGTGGCAATGCGGCGCTGTCGGTGTCGATGACCGCCTTTGCCACCATTGGCGCGATTTTCATGACGCCCTTCAACATTGCGCTTTGGGGCGGGTTGTATCCGCCGACACGCGCGATCCTGCAACAGACCCAGATTGACCCGGTGCAAATCGCAATCCTTGTCGGGTTGATGCTGATCCTGCCTCTGGTCCTGGGCATTGCTCTGAACCAGTGCCGCCCGGCCCTGACCGCACGGATGCGTGCGCCGCTGCAATACCTGTCGATGGGTATTTTTGCGGCTTTCATCTTACTTGCCCTGGGCGCGAACTGGGGGTTCTTCCTCAGTTTTGCCGGGGCTGTTGCCGGGCTTGTGATCCTTCACAACGCCCTGGCGCTGGGGGGCGGTTGGGTTGTGGCCACTCTGACCCGGCTGTCCCCTTTCGATCGCCGCGCCATCACCATCGAAACCGGCATTCAGAATTCCGGCCTTGGGCTGGTTCTGATCTTTGCCTTTTTCCACGGGCTGGGCGGCATGGCCGTCGTGGCGGCGTTCTGGGGCATCTGGCACGCGATCTCGGGGATTGCCCTGGCGTCGCTCATGGCCCGAACCGAGGCCGCGCGATGAGCCGTATCCTGATCACAGGCGCCGCCGGTATGGTCGGGCAGGCACTGTTGCCCGAACTTAAGGGGCACGATGTTTTTGCAACGGATATCAAACGCCCCGACAGCATGCCGGAAAACGTCCACTATCTGCCCTTGGATGTAACGACCGACGCGCCCGCGCGCGCGATCTCCAACGTGAAGCCTGAAGTCATAGTGCATCTGGCCTCCATCGTGACGCCTCCGCCAAAAATGGAACGGGCAGCGGCATATGCGGTTGATGTCGAGGGCACCCGCAAGGTGGTGAACGCGGCCCTTGCAAACGGAGTGCGAAGATTGGTGGTCACATCCTCGGGTGCGGCCTACGGCTATCACCCGGACAACCCCGTGCCCCTGCGCGAGGATGATCCGTTGCGCGGCAACCCAGAGTTCCCGTATTCCGATCACAAAAGGCAGGTCGAAGAGATGCTGGCCGAGGTTCGCAAAGCCGCCCCCGATCTGGAACAGGTCGTGCTGCGCGTGGGCACGGTTCTGGGGGCCGGGTCCGAAAACCAGATCACCGCCCTGTTTCACAAACCCCGCCTGCTGGCCGTGGTCGGCAGCGAAAGCCCGTTTGTGTTCATTTGGACGCATGATCTGGCACGCATCCTGAAGCGCGCGGCAACCGACGGGCCGGACGGCGTTTACAACGTCGCCGGGGACGGCGCGATGGGCGTGACCGATCTGGCGCGTGCGATGGGAAAACCGGTTCTGCGCCTGCCCGCTTGGGCGCTGAAATCGGCTTTGGCCGCTGCACGTCCGCTAGGTCTGTCCCGCTATGGGCCGGAACAGGTGCGATTTCTGCAATATCGACCGGTTCTGGACAACACCGCCCTGAAATCCGACTTCGGTTACACGCCGGAAAAAACCAGCGCCCAGGTATTCGCGCTCTGGCAAAAGCAGGCGGGGCTATGAAGACGGCTGTCATATCCGGCGGGGCGGGCGGTTTGGGGCGGGCCCTCAGCCATGCTCTGCAAAGTCGCGGGTGGCGGGTAGTGCTGCTGGATCTCGATGTTTCAGGTCTGGTCACCGGGCCGAACCAGTTGCCTGTTGGCTGCGATCTGACGGATCCCGACCAGCTTGCCAGAGCAACCCAAAAGGTGATCGCGACCAGCGACAGTATCGATCTGGTCATCTACAACGCCGGTGTCACGCAAATCCGGGGCTTTGAAAAGTCCGACGCGGCCAGCCACCGAACTCTGTTTGACATCAACTATTTTGCGGCCGTTGAAATGGCCCGCGTGTTCTTGCACCCGGTTCGGGCGTCAAAGGGGACACATCTGGCCATCTCATCGGTGGCCGGGTTTGCACCGCTTTACCATCGGACGGCCTATGCTGCCTCGAAACACGCGTTGGAAGGGTTCTTCAAATCTCTGCGCTCGGAAGAAGCCCCTCATGGCGTTGAGGTTCTGATCGCTGCGCCGTCCTTTGTGGCCACCAACCCCGGCAACGCGCAAGAGCAGGCGAATGGCACAGCGCGGCCCGGATCGGCGAAGGACGGGATGGACGAGATGAGCCCCGAGGCCGCCGCTGAAACGATCCTGCGCGGGCTGGACAAATCGCTGCCCATGATCCCGGTTGGCCGCGTGGCGCGCCTGTCCTGGTGGCTCAACCGCCTTTCGCCACGCCTGTATCAGCGCATGATGGAGCGCAACATGCGCGGCGCGGGGCACTAAAAAACTGCCCCAGGCCCTTGACCTTCCCGTCACTGGAACCCCCATCTGGTGAGTAAGGAAACTTCATGGGCGAGTCGCATGGCGAAAAAAGCACTGACAGAGCTGAAAATCACGGGCATGGGATGCGCATCCTGCGTGGGACGCGTTGAAGAGGCGCTGCGTGATGTGCCCGGGGTGGAAACGGCCTCGGTCAACTTTGCAACCAAGTCCGCACAGGTGGCTTTTGACGGGCCGGTTTCGGCGCTGACCAAGGCATTGGACGCGGCAGGGTATCCGGCCGAGACCAGCCGGGCGGATCTGATCATTGAAGGTGTGAACTGCGCCTCGTGCGTGGCCAAGATCGAGCGCGCACTGAAGGCCAGCCCCGGTGTGATCGAAGCGCAGGTCAATCTGGCGACACAAACTGCCGCGGTGACTTACGCTGCTGGGACAACGACGCCACAGGCGCTGGCACAGGTGGTCACCGACACCGGATACCCGGCGCGGCTTCAAGCCGCTTCGACACCCGAAGACCGCGCAGACACTGAAACAGCAGGGCTGACCCGGGCCACTCTGCTGGCGGCCGCTCTTGCCCTGCCCGTGTTCATACTTGAGATGGGCGGGCACATGATCCCCGCCTTCCACCATTGGGTACACGCCACCATCGGTACGCAGACCAGCCAGTTGATTCAGTTCGCCCTGACAACGGCCCTGCTGCTGGGACCCGGTCGTGTGTTCTATTGCAAGGGCATCCCGTCGTTGCTGAGGGGCACGCCGGATATGAACGCGCTGGTCGCGCTGGGAACCGGGGCGGCCTATCTGTATTCGGTGGTGGCCACATTTGCCCCCGGCGCATTACCGATCGGAACTGCCAACGTCTATTACGAGGCGGCGGCTGTGATTGTCGTTCTGATCCTTCTGGGCCGTCTGATGGAGGCGCGCGCCAAGGGCAAAACCGGGGCTGCGATCCGTAAACTGGCGGGCCTTCAGCCCAAAAGCGCGCGGGTCGAAATCGATGGCCGGATAGAAGACCGCCCTATCGCCGAGATTGCGGTGGGCGACATCCTGCACATCCGCCCGGGCGAACGTGTGCCGGTGGATGCCGAAGTGCTCGAGGGCACCTCTTACGTCGATGAAAGCATGATCACGGGCGAGCCGATACCCGTTGGAAAATCAGCTGGCGCGGCTGTTGTCGGAGGAACCGTGAATGGCACCGGCGCCTTGCGGGTTCGGGCGACGCGCGTGGGAGGCGACACGGTGCTGGCCCAGGTCGTTCGCATGGTGCAGCAGGCGCAGGGGGCCAAGCTGCCGATCCAGGGCCTGGTCGATCGGATCACATATCGCTTTGTCCCGGCGGTCATCCTGGTCGCCGTGATCGCCGTCGCGGCCTGGCTGATCTTCGGCCCAAGCCCCGCCCTGCCGCTGGCGCTTGTCGCCGGGGTTTCCGTGCTGATCATAGCCTGCCCCTGCGCCATGGGTCTGGCCACTCCGACTTCGATCATGGTCGGCACCGGGCGCGCGGCCGAACTGGGGGTTCTGTTCCGCAAAGGTGACGCCTTGCAGCAGCTTCAGCAGGCACGCGTCATCGCGCTGGACAAGACCGGGACCCTGACACTGGGCCGTCCAGAACTGGACAATGTTCTGACGGCGAACGGGTTTGACAGGGATGAGGTCGTGCGGCTGGCCGCCGCCCTCGAGGCGCGGTCGGAGCACCCGATAGCTTCGGCGATCACCCGGGCCGGGCCTGCGGCGCTGCCACAGGCGACGGACGTCCTGTCGCTTACCGGGCTTGGCATGCAGGGGCTGGTTGAAGGCCGCAACGTGTTGATCGGGTCGCACCGGCTTATGCAACAACGCGGGATCGACCTTGGCCCCCTGGCAAGCGAGGCAGAGGCCCGCGCCGCCGAAGGGGCTACACCATTGTTCGTCGCATTGGATGGGCAGGCCGCAGCCACGTTGTCTGTGTCCGACCCGGTCAAACCCGGCACGGAAGAGGCGCTGGAGCGGCTCCACCAAATGGGTCTGACCGTTGCCATGGTCACCGGAGACAACGCGCGCACCGCGCAGGCCTTGGCTGATCGGCTGGGGATTGATCACGTCACCGCCGAAGTGCTGCCCGACGGCAAGGTGGATGCGATCACCGCCTTGCGGGACCAGTTCGGTACGCTGGCTTTCGTCGGCGACGGCATAAATGACGCCCCGGCGCTGGCAACGGCTGACATCGGCATCGCCATCGGGACGGGCACCGATGTGGCCATCGAAACGGCTGATGTCGTTCTGATGTCCGGCGATCTGCGCGGGGTTGCAAATGCAACCGAGATCAGCCGCAGAACGATGCGGAACATACGCCAGAACCTGGGATGGGCATTCGGTTACAATGTCCTGCTGATCCCGGTCGCCGCTGGTGCGCTGTACCCGTTCGGAGGCCATCTGTTGTCTCCGGCGCTGGCCGCAGGTGCGATGGCGCTTTCGAGCGTCTTTGTCGTCTCGAACGCGCTGCGTCTGCGTCGCGTTCAAGCCAGCGTGCCGGAAACCCCGATCCCGCCCGCCAAGGAGGTGCACGCATGAATATCGGAGATGTGTCCGCCCGCACTGGCCTGCCTGCAAAGACGATCCGGTACTATGAAGACATCGACCTGATCAAACCGCTGCGCGACGACAACGGCTATCGCCGATTTCGCAATCAGGATGTGCACAAGCTGAACTTTCTGGGCCGGGCCCGGGCTCTGGGATTCACCATCGGGGATTGCCGGACATTGCTGGCGCTTTACGAAGATGAAACCCGCGCCAGCGCGGATGTGAAACAGGTCGCGCGGGATCATCTGGCGCAGATCGAAGCCAAGATCGCCGACCTGAACGCGATGCGCGAGACGCTGAGCCACCTGATCGACGCCTGCGCCGGGGATGACAGGCCGGATTGCCCGATCCTGCAGGATCTGGGCGGGAAGGGCTGACTTGGGGTTGCCCTTTGGGCGCAGCTTTGCTTTGTCTTCGCCAAACATTTCGGCCAGGCACGCACCGCTGAAGCCGACCGAACAGCGGAGAGGATCTCAAAATGGCAAAAGTCGCGTTCCTTGGCCTGGGCGTCATGGGCTATCCCATGGCTGGGCATCTTCAGGCCGCAGGTCATGACGTCACCGTCTACAACCGGACGGCTGCCAAGGCCGAAGCCTGGGTAAAGCAGCATGGCGGATCGATAGCGGCCACCCCGAAAGACGCGGCTGAAGACGCCGAGTTTGTGATGGCCTGCGTCGGCAATGACGACGATCTACGCATGGTTTGCACGGGCGAGGACGGCGCATTTCGCGGCATGTCCAACGGGGCTGTTTTCGTCGACCACACCACGGTTTCTGCAAAGGTCACACGGGAATTGTACGCTGCCGGCCAATCACAGGGTATCGCCTTCGTGGACGCGCCGATCTCGGGCGGCCAGGCAGGCGCCGAAAACGGTGTTCTGTCAATCATGTGCGGCGGAGATCAGGCGGCGTATGATGCGGCTGAACCGGTGATGCAGGTCTATGCGAAGATCTGCCGCCGCATCGGGGACAGCGGCGCGGGCCAGATGACCAAGATGTGCAACCAGATCGCCATCGCAGGGTTGGTTCAGGGGCTGAGCGAAGCATTGCACTTCGCCGAGAAGGCCGGGCTGGACGGAAGGGCCGTGGTCGAGGTGATCAGCCAGGGCGCGGCGGGCAGCTGGCAGATGGCAAACCGGTATGAGACCATGCTGGATGATCAGTTCGAACATGGCTTTGCCGTCGACTGGATGCGCAAGGATCTGGGCATCTGTCTGGATACCGCCAATGAAACCGGTGCGTCCCTGCCCGTCACCGCTCTGGTCGATCAGTTTTACAAAGATGTTCAGAAACTGGGTGGTGGCCGCTGGGACACCTCGTCGTTGATCAAGCGCCTGCGGGCCATGGGGTAACGCGGGGGGCTGTCTGCCCCCCATCGCGCCAAGGCGCGATTCCCCCCGAGGATATTTTGGCCAGATGAAGAGGGCTCCGGCGCGTTCGGAGCGGAGACGGGAATGGACGATTTGAGTGCTTTTTGGACGGCCGCGCTGCGGCAGCTCTGGGGGCTGGACGCCCGTTTGACGCGGTTGGATGGTGAATATGATCTGAACTTTCGGGTGCACGCCACCAATGGTCAGGATTATGTGCTGAAAGCCATGCGGGCCGGATGCGATGCGGATCTGGTTGATTTGCAAATCAAGGCGCTGGCGCATATCGCTTCTGAGGCACCGGGGTTGCCGTTTCCCAAGGTATTCCCTGATTTGACCGGCGCAATGCTGCCAGAGATTGCCGATTCTGAAGGACAGCGCAGGCTGGTTTGGCTGTTGGAGTGCCTGCCGGGCCAATGTTACGCGAAGGCCGCCCCAAAATCCGAAGAGCTGATCCTGAAACTGGGCCGCGTATTGGGGGCAACCGACCGGGCCCTGGAAGGGTTTGAGCATGAAGGGTTGCACCGGGCCGGTTTCAAATGGGACCTGATGCAGGCGGGCTGGATTGCTGACAAGTTAAACGCGATCTCTGACCCCGCGCGGCAGGCACTGCTGACGGAAATCTGTGAGGGGTTCGCTGCAATCGCGGATGTCCTTGCGGACCTGCCGAAACAGGCCATCCACAATGACGCCAATGACTACAACATTCTGGTCGAAGGGGAACTGAGCGAGCGGCGGCGGATCTCGGGCCTGATCGATCTGGGCGACATGTGCGCCGCGCCGCGCATCTGCGATCTGGCGATTGCCGGCGCGTATGTCGTGCTGGATCACCCCAAACCGGAACGGGCACTGGCTGCGTTGGTAAAGGGCTATCACGCGGCCAATCGGCTGCGGGCGGATGAGGTTGACCTGATCTGGCCGTTGCTGAGGATGCGGCTTGCCGTGTCGGTCGTCAACTCGACCCTGATGACGGCCGAGAATCCGGATGATCCCTATGTGACGATCTCTCAGGCGCCCGCTTGGCGGTTCCTTGAGAACACATCCGTCAATGGCGGGCTGATGTCGGCGCGGTTGCGGGCGGCTTGCGGCTTGCCCGTGGTTGATGGGGCTGAACGCATCCACGCCTATCTTCAGGAACACCGGGGACATTTTGCCGACATGTTCGGCCAGGACCTGGGCGGTGTGCCCATGGGCTCGCTTTCGGTCGAAAACTGCGTCTGGCCGCAAGACCCATTCCACATGCCTTTGGCCGAGGCCGCGCGCGTTGGCGAGGAATACGGGCAGGACCTGTGGCTGGGTTACTATAACGAGCCCCGCCTGATCTATGCCGAGCCGGGGTTTCGCAAGGGCCCGTGGAAAGCCTCGGACCGGCGGACGGTTCATCTGGCCGTGGATGTGTTTGCGCCTGCCGGGACGGTTCTGCATGCACCGATAAGCGGCCGGGTCGAAGTGGTCGAAAACCGCGACCAGCACCTTGATTACGGCGGGGTGATCATCCTGCATCACGAAACGCCTGAAGGCGACCCGTTCTATACGCTCTATGGCCATCTGGATCCGGAATGCTGTGACCGGCTGAAACCGGGCGACCCGGTGGCACAGGGGGCCGCGTTTGCGCGGTTGGGCGATGCCGGCCAGAATGGCGGATGGGCCCCGCATGTGCATTTCCAGCTGGCCCTGACCACCGATGGCATGGAAGCGGATTGGCCCGGTGTGGGAGACCCGGACGAACTGGAGCTGTGGCACGCGGTCTGCCCGAACCCGGCGGCGTTGCTGAACCTACCGGATGACAAGGTGTTCTATCACCCCACTGACAAAGCGGACATCCTGCACAAACGGCGGGCGCTTTTCGGGGGCAACTTATCCCTGACCTATGACGATCCGGTCATGCTGGTGCGCGGCTGGAAGCATCACCTGTTCGACGAATGGGGACGCCCTTATCTGGATGCCTACAACAACGTGCCGCATGTGGGCCATGCCCATCCGCGCATTCAGGCCGTGGCGGCGGATCAGCTGAAGCGGATGAATTCGAACACCCGCTATCTGCATCCGGCACAGGTGGAATTTGCCGACAAGATCCTGTCGAAGATGCCGGATTACCTACAGGTCTGCTTTTTCGTCAACTCGGGCACCGAGGCAAACGAACTGGCCCTGCGGCTGGCCCGCGCCCATACCGGCGCAAAGGGGATCGTGACGCCGGATCACGGCTATCACGGGAACACGAACGCTGCGGTGGCGATCTCGGCCTACAAATTCAACAAACCGGGCGGCATCGGGAAAGCCGACTGGGTTGAACTGGTCGAGGTTGCCGATGACTATCGCGGGTCATTCAGGCGTGACGATGCGGACCGGGCGCAGAAATTTGCTGATCTTGTCGATCCGGCGATTGCCGCCCTCCGGGATCGGGGACAGGGCGTGGCCGGGTTCATCGCGGAAACCTTCCCGTCGGTCGGCGGCCAGATCATTCCACCCAAAGGCTATCTGCCTGCGGTTTACGAAAAAATACGTGCTGCGGGGGGTGTTTGCATCGCCGATGAGGTGCAGACAGGTCTGGGACGGCTGGGTGAGTATTACTTTGGCTTCGAACACCAGGGCGCGGTTCCGGATATCGTGGTGATGGGCAAGCCAATCGGAAACGGGCACCCGCTGGGCGTGTTGGTGACAACCCGCGAGATCGCGGACAGCTTCAACAACGGGATCGAGTTCTTTTCGACCTTTGGCGGTTCAACCCTGTCCTGCCGGATCGGCAAAGAGGTGCTGGATATCGTCGATGACGAAGGGTTGCAGGACAATGCCCGCCGGATGGGGGATCGTCTGATGGCGGGACTGCGCCAGATCGAAGCCGACTTTGGTTGCGTTGGCGACGTGCGGGGTATGGGGCTGTTTCTCGGCGTGGAACTGATCAACCCCGATGGAAGCGAAGGCACCGAGATTTGCAGCTATGTCAAAAACCGGATGCGCGATCACCGCATCCTGATCGGCAGCGAAGGGCCCAGGGACAACACCCTGAAAATCCGCCCGCCCCTGACCATCGAGGCCGAGGATGTTGACATGATCCTGTGGGCGTTGCGGGATGTGTTGTCCGAGGTGGGCGACTTTATCCCTGCCCCTGTTTGCGATCATGACCATCACCATGCCGGATGCGGGTGCTGCTGAACGAAAAAACCCCGGCGCATCGCCGGGGTTCAACCGTTTCACACACAGGGTCAGTGGAGCACGGCCGAGGGGGTCTGGTGGCCGGTGGTCGGCATTTTGAAACCTGCGGTCATACGTCTGAGAGTCAGCCCCAGTTCTTCCGACAGGGATGCCAGCGCGGGGGCAAAATCCGGACGTACGATCAAAGACGCCAGCATCATCGCATCTTCACGCGCCCCTTCGGACGCTGCCGCGATCATCTGTGCAAAGCAATTCTCATCCGCGCCAAGGCATGCACATCCAAGACCATGCCGGATCAGGGGGCGACGGCCATGGGCGGCGCATAGCGAGCACAAGCGATCCAAAGTCAGCATTGCCGCACGCCCGCAATCCGCGCCCAGCGCGACTTGGAAATCGCTGGCAGCGTCGGCACGACCGCCCTCGCCTTCGCTCCACATCCGCAGGTACATCACGGCACCCGCTTCGATGGGATCGAGATCGGCAAGGCGGCCAACCGCTGCGCCGCCGCGCTTTAAAGGCGCGCTCATTTCGTCAGGATCAGTTTGCCTGCACGGGTGATGCGCAGGGTATAGAGTTGATCGCCAAGTTCTATATGGGCCAGGTTGCCGCCCTTGGTCAGATCCTCGGCCTTGTGCGCGGGAAGCATCGAGACAGCGTAACCTTGGGTTGGGGTCGGGTTCTGTACGTTCATCGGGACATCTCCAGAGCGTTTCGGCATGGTGCCATATCTATCGCGTTTCAATTGATCTGGCTGACCCCGAAAGGGTTGGCTTTCTGTTCCTGTCACTTAATCTGATTATTTTAGTAAGGATTGTCAAGCATCGTTTTGAAACAGGCGATTGCCCCCCGGTACAGGGCGCGTTAGGTCTTGGGTCGGGCGATGAAGGGCAAGCAAACATGACCGCAGCAGTTGTATTCGATCTTGACGGAACGCTGGTGGACAGCCTGGGCGATCTGGCGGCGGCGGCCAACCGCACGCTGAACGACGTTGGGCATGATCCATTGGCGACGGATATCATCAAAGGATTCGTTGGCAACGGTTTACCCAAGCTGGTCGAACGCGTGATCCGGCATTGCGGACTGCCGCTGGATCGCCACGCGGAACTGACCCAACTGACCCTCAAACACTACAATTCCGCGGCCAGCGAAACGACTGTTCCCTACCCCGGCATCCCAGAGGCACTGGCCAAATTGCAGCAAATGGGATGCGTTCTGGGCGTCTGCACCAACAAACCCGAAACACCGGCGCGGCATGTGCTGGAGGCACTGAACCTGTCCCGGTATTTCGACGTGGTTCTGGGTGGCGACAGCCTTTCGACGCGAAAACCGGATCCCAACCATCTGTTCGCAAGCTTCGATGCGCTTCAGACGTCCGGCCCACGTTTGTTCGTCGGCGACAGCGAAGTTGACGCGGAAACGGCTGCGCGTGCGAAGATCCCGTTTTTGCTGTTTACAGAAGGATACCGGAAGACGCCGGTCGCCGAAATTCCACACACCCTGGCCTATGGTGCATCACAAGATTTGCCCGCCCTCGTCGCCGAATTGATCAAAAGCTGACGCCGGTCGCGAAGATCATCGCGCCCTTCGACGCCCGTAGCGATCCGCATGGCCACCGACCCCGACTGCCATGACCCCCAAAAGTTAAGAGGGGCCGACCGAGGGGGTGTGGCCAGCCCCTCATCGGGGAAAGTTAATACCGTGTGTGTTTGTGTGGTAAGTACGGTAAGGTATGTTTACCCCTGTTTGTCGCGGCGCGAAATTGGGGGTTTCCCGTAGTTCCCCAAAAAACGCGAAAAATAAGGGATAAATGGCGTTTTTCCGGCCCCGGTCATCTGCAAATTTTCGCATGCAAGACGGGCTTCTGGCCCGCAGCTTCGCAGGGATGATCTGCAAGCCGATTGCAAGCCAAGGGTAACCCTAGGAAAACCTGTCAGAAATCACGCGACCCTGAAATTACCTGAACAGAAAGGTGCTCTGTCAATTGACCGCATGAACCCGTCGGTTCAAATCCCGGACAGCCTGACAAATGCGTGTTTGTGATACTCAAAACCAAACGGCTTGCGTCAAACGCGGCTGAATTCCGCGTCTCTACGCGAGATTCCTTGCCGAGTCCGACGACCCCGACTGCGCTGTCCGAATCTTCCCTATTCCTGACAAGCGACGTTCATTCGGTTCTGGCAGCCTTCTGCGCGGCAGATGCTTGCGGGGTTGCGCTCAGGATATCAGACAGTCGGGCACCAACACCCTTTTCATCAGAACCCGACGAATCTGTCGGCCGTTTTCACAGCACCCTGCCGTGCAGGAAAACCGGCTATTGGTAATTCTTCGCCTTGGACATTTTGCCGATACCCGGATTGAACGCGTTGGTCGGGTCACAGCATTTGTAATGTGCCGCCAGGTCCGGCTTGGCCTTGTAAAGGTGCCCCACGTTATGTTCAGCAGGGTATTCCGCGCCGCGTTCGTCAAACAGTTTCAACATTGCGGCCTTCAGAGCTTTTGGGTCAGCCCCTTTTTTGACTATGTAGTCCTGATGCATTACGTGGCACATGAAGTGCCCGTAATAGAGTTTGTGAACCAACTGGTCTTCGATCTCAGGCGGCAGCTTCTCCAGCCAGTCCTGGTCGTTGCGGCGCAGTGCGACGTCAAGTGCAATGATATCTTCGACGTCGTCCGAATGGATCGCCATGTAACGCACCGCCGCGCCTGCCGCCGCAAAACGATGAAGGCCCGCGATCCTTGCCTCTCGCGCATCACATTCGAAAAATCCGCCATCCCGGCCACTCAGAAATCGCGGCAACCACTCAGCAGCCTCGGACACACCTTCATCCTTCATTTTCAGGATCAAGTGATGTTCGAACTTGTCGCGAAAATCCGTCATCCGTTTGGGCAGGACACGGGGCCACAAAGCTATTGCTGCCTGCATGAAACGATCAGTGAAATTTCGCAAAAACGGAATGCGCCGCAGGCGTGCATCCACGGCGCCTTTCATCGCAAAGAACATTGGCAGACGGTCCGTGCCAAGCTTGTCGATCATCACGACCGTGTCCTTGCCATAGCGTGCTGCAATATCGAACGCTTCGCGATGCATGTATTCGGCCGAAACCGGCAGCGATTTGAACTCTGACAATATGTGGCGCCGCAGGTCCGCCAGATCGTCGGGATTGTTGGTGCCCACATAGAACACCTTCTCGACCTCGTTCTTGGGAAAGGTGTCAAGGCGCACGGCAAAAACGGCCAGCTTCCCGGCCGAGCCCGAAGATTCGAAAAGCTTGGCCTTGTCCGCATTGAACCGCGCAGGCGTTTCCGCATTCACGTCCCGCACGATCTGTGCGTAGTCGCTGGCCGACGCGCGTTTGTTGGTTGCCCCGGGATTGCGTTCGAACCTGCCTGCATCGAGGTTTGCAAGGATCTCTTCCGGCGTGCTGCCCAGATCGATGCCCAGATGGTTGACCAGTTCCAATTCACCCTGTTCGGTGATTTGGGCATAGACGGAAAGTTCCGTGTAAACCGGACCGCGCTCTACCAGAGAACCGCCGGAATTGTTGCATACCCCACCCACGATCGACGCGCCGATGCAGGACGAACCGATCACCGAATGCGGCTCGCGTCCGAACGGGGCCAACAGTTTTTCCAACGCAAAAAGCGTGGCGCCCGGAAAGCTGACGATCTGCTCTGCGTCGTTCAAGGGCACCAGAGTATCCATCCTACGCGTGTTGATCAGAACTACGTCACGGTCATAGGTGCCGGACGGCGTAGACCCTTCGGTCAGGCCAGTATTGGCCGCCTGCATGATGACGATCTTGTCGGCTGCAACGCAGGCTTGCAGGATCTTCCATTGCTCCAGCAGGGTCCCCGGCTGAACGACGCACAGCGCCTCACCCTCGCCCGAGCGGAAACCGCGCCGAAAGCGCTCTGTCGCGCGCTCTCCAATCAGCACGTGACGCGTACCGACGATAGAGCGGAAATGTTTGATCAACGCGTCATTGGTCATATCGGCCCCCGTTTCGGGTTAGGGATTGCGGAAACGAATATTTTCGCGGCTGAGCTGGCCAACACTGGTGACACCCATCAGCTTCATGTCGCGCTCGATCTCGGCACGCATCAGCCCAAGGGCCCGTTCGACCCCAGCCTGCCCCGCGGCAGCCAGAGGATACAGGTAGTGCCGCCCGATACCCACGGCTTTGGCCCCGATCGACAGCGCCTTAAGCACATGGGTGCCACGCTGAATGCCGCTGTCCATCATCACGTCCAGCTTGTCGCCGACGGCATCGACAATCTCGGCCAGTTGATCGAACGGCGTGCGCGATCCGTCCAGTTGGCGGCCACCGTGGTTCGACAGGATGATGCCGGTGCAACCGATCTCAGCCGCTCGTTTGGCATCCTCGACGGTCATGATCCCCTTCAGGCAGAACTGACCATCCCAGTCGCGCACCATCTGCGCCACGTCATCCCAGTTCATAGACGGATCGAGCATATCGGTGAAATACCCGCCGATCGAGCTGGCCCCACCGCCCATATCCACATGTTCTTCAAGCTGAGGCAGCCGGAACTTTTCATGGGTGACATAGTTGATGCCCCACATCGGCTTGATCGCAAACTGTATCATGCCGCCCAGCGTCAAGCGGAACGGGATCGAGAACCCCGTGCGCAGATCACGCTCGCGGTTGCCGCCGGTGATGCTGTCGACGGTCAGCATCATGACTTCGACACCGGCCTCTTTGGCACGCTGCATCATGGCGGCGTTCAACCCGCGATCCTTGTGAAAGTAGAATTGATAGACCTGCGGGTTCTTGTGTTTTTGGCGCAGCTCCTCCAGCGAGACGGTTCCCAGAGAGGAAACTCCGAACATGGTGCCGTATTTCTCGGCCGCCGCCGCGACGGCGCGCTCACCCTGATGGTGGAATAGGCGTTGCAACGCGGTGGGTGAGCAATAGACCGGCATGTCCAGCTTCTGCCCCATCACAGTGACGGACATGTCCACGTCCGAAACCCCACGCAGGACCGAAGGCAACAGATCGCAGCGGTCGAACGCCTTGGTGTTTTCCCGGTACGTCACCTCATCATCCGCGCCACCGTCGATGTAATTGAAGATCGGCCCCGGCAGTCGTTGCTTGGCCAGCCGCCGGAAGTCGTGGAAGTTATGACATTGGCTCAGGCGCATCCGATAAGCTCCTTAGTAGGCGACCGACGGCAACCAGGTGGCAAGGGTCGGCCACAGAAACACTAGCGCCAATCCGGTCAATTGCAGCAGGACAAATGGGATGATGCCCTTGTAGATATGCGTCAGCTTGATCTCTGGTGGGCAAACACCTTTGAGATAGAACAAGGCAAAGCCAACAGGCGGCGTCAGGAAGCTGGTTTGCAGCGTCACCGCAACCAGGATCACAAACCACACCAGCGCCGGTTCATCCAGAACGCCAAAGCCGGGGATATCGATGCCCAGACCGTTCACGATGGGGCGCATCAGGGGCAGCACGATCAGCGTGATCTCGATCCAGTCCAGTACGAAGCCCAGCAGGAAGACGATGAACAGGATGAACAGAATTGTCCCGCTGGCGCCAAAGCCGGTGGATTGCACCACGTGTTCGATCAGCTCATCCCCGCCCAACTCGCGCAGGACATAGGAAAACACAGTCGCACCGAGGAAGATCGCAAAGATATAGGCGGTGGTGTTGAAGGTCGACACCAACACGTTCCACAGTTTGGCAAAGGTCAGCTTGCGATAGCCCAGCGCCAGCAGGGTCGCACCCAAGGCACCGATGCCGGACGCTTCGGTTGGTGTGGTCAGACCGGCAAAGATCGACCCCAGCACGGCCAGGATCAGCATCAGCGTCGGGATGACTGCGATCAGCACGTCCTTCACGGCTGCCCAGTCGGGGGCTTTCGCGCCTTCGGGTACGGGGGCCGCGTCGCGTTTCACCAGAGCCAGAATGAAGATGTAGGTCAGATACAAGGCGCCGATGATCACGCCCGGGAAAACCGCGGCCATGAACAGGTCTCCGACGGACAGCGCCATCTGGTCGGCCATGATCACCAGCATGATTGAGGGCGGGATCAGGATACCCAGCGTGCCAGAGGCCGAAACCACGCCCGCCGCCAGCGTCGGCTGGTACTTCTGCTGCATCATCGACGGCAGCGACAGCACGCCCAGCAGAACAACCGAGGCACCAATAATGCCGGTCGAGGCCGCCAGAATGATCCCGATCAGGGTCACGGTGATGGCCAGTCCTCCGCGCACCGTCCCGAACAGGCGCTGCATCGAGGACATCAGACGCTCGGCCACTCCGGATTCGTCCAGCATCAGCCCCATGAAGATGAACATCGGCAGGGCAACCAGAACCGCGTTGGACATGGTCGCGTAGACCCGGTTCACCACCGCGCCAAGCGTCAGATAATCAAGCCCGGTAAAGGTGCTTTCCAACCCGGTCCACAGCATCAGATCGTTGTCGAACAGATAAGCCAGACCGCAATAGGCGACGCCGACACCGGCCAGCACCCACGCCACCGGGTAACCGGTGAACAAAAGCGCGATGAAGGTCAAGAACATCGCTATGACCAGCTTTTCCTCGGTCGTTTCGACAAGGAAGGTCAAGCCAACGCAGACGGCTGCGAATACCGCCAGCACCAGAAGAATACGGCGCAGCGGGGCGCCTTCACGTTCCGAGGCCGGCCCGTAGAGCAGCGCGTGCCCGTCATGGATCAGCCGCGCCAACGCCGCCAGAGCCAACAGCACAAAGCTGATCGGGATAACCGCCTTGAAAGCCCAGCGTGCAGGCAGGCCAGTTGGGCTGTCCGAGCGTTCGTTGACGCGGAAGCTTTCGTAGAAATAATCATAGCCCTGATCGACCATCAGATAGATGAACGGGGTCAGCAGGGTCAGGATGCCGATCACCTCGATGATCCGCTGCGCGCGGCGCGAAAGCTGCATATGCAGGACGTCCACACGCACATGGCTGTCGGTGATCAGGGCATACGAGATGCCGATCATCGTGACGATTCCATAGAAATGCCACTGGATCTCATCCAGTTTCGGGTAGTTCTGGCTGAACAGGTAGCGCAACGAGACCTGTGCGAAGATCGCGCCCATCAGCAGGACATTGGCCCACATGACGACATGACCCACAGCCTTGACCCCGGCGTCGATCGCGACGGCGATTTTCTGGCGGTCGGAATCGGGGTGTTCCAGGATGCCTTCATAGGCTTCGACCGGATCGTTGAGGTTCTTTTGGGTGGTCATGGTCATTCCTCGCTCAGCAACCCGGAATACGGGTAGTGAAAGGTTAGAAAGTCCGAAGATCGAAAAGCAGGAACCGGAGCGGCGGATCGGGCCGCCCCGGCAACGTCAGTGAGGGAGAGATTACTGACGTGGGAGGAAGGCGTTCGTCTTCCAGAGGTTATAGCCGTCACGGAATTCGTTCATGTCGGCCAGAACCTTAGCAAAGAAGGCATCATTGGCGGCTTCTTCTGCGGCAACCTCTTCCCAGGTCGCGCGGAAGGTATCCAGCATCTCGGGCGACCACTGCTTGATGGTGACGCCGTTGTTTTCAACGTTGTCGATCAGGGCCGCGTGCTGGATGGCTTCGCCTTCGGCAAAGCTGTCCGCCATCGAAGCCTTGCAGGCGCTTTCGATGATTGCCTTGTGCTGATCGCTGGTTTCGTTCCAGACGTCCTTGTTGATCAGCAGTTCAAACACGGTCGCCTGCTGATGCCAGCCAGGGAAATAGTTGAACTTGACCAGCTTGTGGAAGCCCAGGCGCGCGTCGATGGCAGGCATTGAAAACTCGGTCGCGTCAATCGCGCCTTTTTCCAATGCGGGGAATATCTCGCCACCTGGCAGCAGCGAGGTCGCCACACCCAGTTTCTGCATCACCTTGCCGCCCAGACCAAAGAAACGCATCTTCAGCCCGTTCAGGTCTTCGGGCGAATTGATCTCGGACGCGAACCAGCCCGAGGTTTCCGGCGCGATAATGGCGCAGGGCAGTACTTTGACGTTGTAACCGGCCTGATCATACATCTCCTGATACAGGGTCATGCCGTTGCCATAATACAGCCAAGCCATGTATTCGCCCGCCTCGGGGCCGAACGGAACGGCCGAGAACAGCGGCGCAGCCGGGATTTTACCGGCCCAGTAACCAGCCGTGGTGTAACCCGAGTTGATCTTGCCGGTGGACACAGCGTCCAGAATTTCAAAGGGCGGCACCAGTTTTCCCGGCTCGTACACCTTCATCTTCAACGTGCCACCGGACATCAGTTCCAGCTGATCAGCCACACGTGGAATAGGCGAACCCAGGCCCGGCAGTTCGGTCGAAAAGGCAATCGGTGTTTTCAGCAGCAGCTTGTCCGCCGCAACTGCGGGTGCCGCCAGCAGGCTGGCGGCCACGGCCAGGCTTGTCAGGGTCTTCTTCATGAAATCTCCTCCAGGGTTGGTCGGGTTTTCTCCGATCAGTGGCGCAGGCTCTTCCAGCGCCGCTCCGGTGGTAAACTAACTTTACCAGCTTAAACCAGTCAATAACTTTGTTTACCACTGGCGCTAACCGAAACTGGAATCTCGCCTTCTACAAGCCCTGCAAAATCCCGATATGACTGCATCAAAAACTAACAGATTCTCCAAAAATCATTCAGAAACAGACACGTAATTCACGTTCGGGAAGAACAGCCTCGCGCTTGAAATCTGAACGGATATGGTTATCTTTGTTTACCAGTTATTCTGGTTATTTCAGCGTCACACGGGGCAATATCTCATGAACACCACGGCGATTTTTGAACCGGTTGGACACGAATCGCTGGCTGATGCGGTGGTTTCACAGGTCGAGGACCTGATCGCTTCGGGCATCCTGAAGCAGGGCCGAAAACTGCCTTCCGAGCGCGATCTGGCCGAGATGTTGCGCGTGTCGCGCCCGAAGCTGCGCGAGGCCCTTCAGGTGCTGGAAGAACGCGGGCTGGTCACAACGCAACACGGTGAGGGAACATTCGTCGCGGCCCTGACCGGACAAGCCATGATGCCCGCGCTTCTTGCTTTGTACGAACGTCACGAGCCGGCTTTCTTCGACTATCTGGAGTATCGCCGCGAGCAGGAAGGTTTCGCGGCCCGGCTTGCCGCACGTCGCGCCACCAAGGCAGACAAGGAACGGATTTCCGAGATCCTTGATGAAAACGAGCGTGCCTGGCAGGAGCAGGACGCCAAGGCTTCGCAAGAGGCGGACTTTGCGCTGCATTCCGCGATTGTGGATGCCAGCCAGAACGCGACCCTGATCCACATGATGGCGTCGATCTACGAACTCACCCGCAAGGGCGTTTTCTACAATCGCGACTTCCTGCGCACGATTGACGGGACCGGCGAAAAGTTGCTGCAACAACATCTCGAACTTGGACGCGCGGTGATCGAAGGGGATGAGAAGCGGGCCGAAAAAGCGGCAAAGGATCACATCGACTTTGTTGAAGAATCTTTCAAACTCGGGATCGAGCAGCGGCGACGCGAAGCCATGGCCGAAAAGCGCCGGATACTGTCACGCTGACGGCTTTGCCACCCATTTGCCCTTCTGATTGCGGGGCCCCAGTCCCCGAGGTGGCCGCGAAAGGCACCTGTTTGGCGATTTGCGACCGGTTTCCAAACTTGCCCGATCCGGCTGTCAGATATCTTCTCCGGGCGGTTCCAGAAAGCCGCCTGGCTCCAACAAGGCCCGCTCGGACAGCCACGGGTTGAGCTCAAGTGCCTCGGACAGTGCTGCACGCGCGTCTTCCAGGCGTCTCAACCCCATCAGGGACAAAGCCCGCCCACTCAGCGCACCGATATGGTTTGGCGACATTTCGATCGTGACATTCAGGTCGCGCAATGCCGCGTCAAAATCCTGCCTCAGATAGTTTACGAAAGCACGCTGATTGTAGCCTTCGGCGTAATCCGGGCAATATTCGACAAGTTGGTTGAAATCGTCCAATGCGCCCGACAAATCCCACGCCTCTCGTCGCGCCATTCCTCGATCCAGCAGGGTCTGCGACCGGGCATCCGGCGCGTCTGTCCAAAGTTCCCACATTTTATTCGAGATGATCCGGGCGTCGCTTTGCGATTGCGCCTTTTGGACCTGCTTGATCAGCGCATCCACCCCTTCGATATGATCCGGAGCCGTGGGGCATGTCTCGGCCATGGCCGAGCATGAACACGCGATCAAAAAAAACGTTGCGGCATAGGTTCGCATCACGAAACAAGGGTGGGCCATAATTCCACCGCGTCAAGGCTGATGTTCAAAACCGCCCAGCATACCGGTTTCCTTCACGGCCTCCATCGCAACAAAAGTTGAGGTATTGGCGACATGCGGCAGAGACGAAATCTTCTCGGCCAATACACGGCGGTATTCCGACATGGTGGCGGTGCGCACTTTCAGAAGATAGTCAAAATTGGACGCGATCATATGCGCCTGCTCGACCTCGGCGGTTTTGCGGACGGCTGCGTTGAACTCGGCCAGAGCCTTTTCGCGGGTATCGGTCAAACGCACCTCGACAAACGCGACGTGATCCAGGCCCAACCGGATCGGATCCAGCATCGCCCGATACCCCTGGATTACTCCGCTTGCCTCAAGCCGTTTGAGCCGCGCTTGCGTCGGAGATTTCGACAGCCCGATCTCGCGCGCAAGATCAGCCACCGAGATACGACCATCCTCGGCCAGAATTTTTAGAATCGACCGGTCGAACCGATCCAGATCAGGAAAGCTCATTTGCGCTGTCTTTTGCCGAATCTTCAGAACACAGGCCTTCCAATAGCCAATATTCGGGCCGTTGTCCTGAATTTTCCGCATTATATTATCAAAAAGACCGGAGGACATATGTCACACAGCCTGCGAACCCTCATCGATAGCTCAACCTACGCCGATCAGTCGGCAGTTCTTGATACACTGATCTCTCAGGCGAACCTGACAGACACGGATCGCAGCGCCATCGGCACCGCCGCTGCGCAGCTTGTGCGCGACATCCGGTCCAGCACTTCTCCGGGGTTGATGGAGGTGTTTCTGGCCGAATATGGCCTGTCCACCGACGAAGGTATCGCCCTGATGTGTCTGGCCGAGGCGTTGTTGCGCGTGCCGGATGCCGACACAATCGATGCGCTGATCGAAGACAAGATCGCACCATCCGATTGGGGCAAGCATCTGGGGCAATCCTCGTCCTCGCTGGTGAACGCCTCGACCTGGGCGCTGATGCTGACGGGAAAGGTACTGGACGAAGGCAAAGCGTCTCCGGTCGGGGCGCTGCGCGGTGCAATCAAGCGGCTGGGCGAGCCGGTGATCCGCACGGCTGTCGCGCGCGCGATGAAAGAGATGGGGCGACAGTTCGTTCTGGGGGAAACCATTCAGTCCGCCATGGAGCGCGCGCGCGGGATGGAGGAAAAAGGCTATACCTATTCCTACGACATGCTGGGCGAAGCGGCCCGGACCGAAGCGGACGCGGCGCGCTATCACCTGTCCTATTCCCGCGCCATCTCGGCCATTGCCGAGGCCTGCACCCATGACGATATCCGCGCCAACCCGGGCATTTCGGTAAAACTGTCCGCCCTGCATCCCCGTTATGAGCTGGCACAGGAACAGCGTGTGATGGACGAGCTGGTGCCGCGGCTGCGGGCGCTGGCCCTGCTGGCCAAGGCGGCCGGAATGGGCCTGAACGTCGATGCAGAAGAGGCGGATCGTCTGTCGCTGTCGTTGCAGGTGATCGAGGCGGTGATGTCCGACCCGGCCCTTGCCGGATGGCACGGGTTTGGCATCGTGGTTCAGGCCTATGGCCCGCGTGCAGGTCTGGTACTGGATACGCTGTATGGCATGGCCGAACGTCATGATCGCCAGATTATGGTGCGATTGGTCAAAGGTGCCTATTGGGATACCGAGATCAAACGCGCGCAGGTCGAAGGGGTGGATGGCTTTCCGGTCTTCACGCACAAGGCCGCGACCGACGTCTCCTATATCGCCAATGCACGCAAACTGCTGGGCATGACCGACCGGATCTACCCACAATTTGCCACGCACAACGCCCACACGGTCAGCGCCATCCTTCACATGGCCGAAGATCAACCGTTCGAGTTCCAGCGCCTGCACGGCATGGGCGAGACCCTGCATCAGATCGTGATGGACAAGCAGAACACCCGGTGCCGCATTTATGCACCGGTCGGGGCGCATCGCGACTTGCTGGCTTATCTGGTTCGACGCTTGCTGGAGAACGGCGCAAACTCATCCTTCGTCAACCAGATTGTGGACGAAGATGTGCCGCCGGAAGAGGTCGCAGCCGATCCGTTTGTTGCGCTCCGGACTCCTCCGCCCGCACTGCCGACCGGGCCGGACCTGTTCCAGCCTGAAAGACCGAACTCCAAGGGTTTTGACCTGCATCACACACCAACGCTGGATCAGATTGATGCGGCACGGGATCAGTTCCGCGCCCATCACTGGTATGCGCAACCCTTGCTGGCCGGCGAGGCCAAGCCTGAAGCGGACGAGCCAGTGATCAACCCGGCGCAGCCTCAGGACAAGCCCGGCGCGGTGGCCGCAGCGAGTGCCGCGGACGTGGAGATGGCATTGGCTTCGGCCGACCCCTGGGACGCCCCTGCTGCCGAACGCGCCCGTGTCCTCAATGCCGCAGCCGATCTTTATGAAGCGCATTATGGCGAGTTGTTTGCGCTGCTGGCGCGTGAGGCAGGGAAGTCGCTGCCTGATGCGGTGGCGGAACTGCGCGAGGCGGTGGATTTCCTGCGCTATTATGCAGCCAACATCCCCGACGCCGATCCCGCGGGAATTTTCACCTGTATCAGCCCGTGGAACTTCCCGCTGGCGATTTTCTCAGGACAGATCTCCGCCGCGCTGGCCACCGGAAACGCAGTTCTGGCCAAGCCAGCGCCCCAGACGCCCCTGATCGCGCATCGTGCGATTCAACTCATGCATGAGGCAGGGGTGCCACGCGATGTGCTGCAACTGTTGCCCGGCGGGCCTGCCGTGGGCGCGGCGCTGACATCGGATCCGCGTGTCTCGGGTGTGGCCTTCACCGGGTCTACGGCCACCGCGCTGAAAATCCGTGCGGCGATGGCCGGATCCATGCGTCCCGGTACGCCTCTGATTGCAGAAACCGGTGGTCTGAATGCAATGATCGTCGACAGCACCGCCCTTCCCGAACAGGCCGTGCAATCGATCATCGAAAGCGCCTTTCAGTCGGCGGGCCAGCGCTGTTCCGCGCTGCGGTGTCTGTATCTGCAGGAGGATATCGCCGACGACGTTCTGACCATGCTCAAAGGGGCGATAGATGCGCTGAGTGTTGCAGATCCGTGGCTGATCTCGACGGATTGCGGCCCGGTCATCGACGCGCAAGCCCGACAGGGCATCGCCGAACATGTGACCAGGGCGCGCCACGAAGGGCGGGTGCTGAAGGAGCTTCCGTTGCCGCCCGAAGGTATCTTTGTTGCTCCGACACTGATCGAGATCCCCGGCATCGCCGCGCTGGAACGCGAGGTTTTCGGCCCGGTGCTGCACGTCGCCCGGTTCAAGTCGCAAGAGATCGACAAGATCATCGCCGATATCAACGCCACCGGATACGGCCTGACCTTCGGTCTGCACACCCGCATCGACGACCGCGTGCAGCATGTGACCGAGGCGATCCATGCGGGCAACATCTATGTCAACCGCAACCAGATCGGCGCCATCGTCGGGTCTCAGCCCTTTGGTGGCGAAGGATTGTCAGGCACGGGCCCCAAGGCGGGCGGGCCGAACTACATGATCCGGTTCTGTGCACCCGACCGTCAAAGCACGGCGGATACATGGGGCGCCGTGGCTGATCTGCCTGCGGCGCAAGGTCAACCTGCGCCGGTCAAAACCCGGTCCCTGCCCGGCCCGACCGGTGAATCGAACCGCCTGAGCGAGTATCCCCGTCCGCCTCTTTTGTGCTTGGGACCCGGAGAAGCCGCAGCGCGTGCGCAGGCCGATGCTGTATATGCGCTGGGCGGCACCGCCATTCAGGCGACCGGGATGCTTGACCTGCACCGGTTGGAAAACCTGACCGGCATTTCGGGCGTGTTGTGGTGGGGAGACGACGAAACAGCGCGGCTGATCGAACAGCATCTGGCGCGCCGCGACGGCCCGATTCTGCCGCTTATACCCGGCAAGCCCGACCGCGCGCGTGTTCTGGGTGAACGCCATGTCTGCGTGGACACGACCGCGGCGGGCGGAAACGCCGCGTTGTTGGGAGGTGCGGCATAAGCTTGCCTTGACGCTGGGCGCACAAAAGCCCAGCGTCACGGCATGTTTCCGATCCGCGACCATAACCCCTCGGGGCGCACACCTTATGTTGTCTATGCCTTGCTGGCGGCCAATATCCTGATCTTCCTCAGCTATGTGGGGATCATGGATGATGGGCCGCGGATCGGCAGGCTGTTTTTCGACTACGCCATTATTCCGGCGCGGGTCAGCGACGGGTTCGGGCTGGAAACCCTCGTGACATCCATGTTCCTGCACGGGGGCTGGATGCACTTGGCGGGCAACATGCTGTTTCTGTGGATCTTCGGTGACAATCTGGAAGACGAGATGGGCCATCTGCCCTTCCTGCTGCTTTACATGGCGGCAGGAATCGGCGCGGGCCTGTTTCACGTAATCACCGGGCCCGAGTCCCAAGTTCCCACTGTTGGGGCCTCGGGCGCGATTGCGGGCGTGATGGGCGGGTATCTGTTGCTGTTCCCGAAAGCACGGGTCGATATCCTGCTGATCCTGGTCGTCTATTTCAGGGTCTTTACCATTCCCGCCTTCATCATGCTGGGCGTCTGGCTGGCGATACAGTTCTTTGGCAGCGTCACCAGCAATCCGGACGAAGGCGGCATCGCCTATTGGGCCCATACCGGGGGGTTTGCCGTTGGCCTGATCCTGTGCATACCGCTGTGGCTGAGACGCGGCGGAATTCAGTTCTGGGATCGAACCCATGGACATCCGCCCCACCCGGAGGCGAAGTACAAGTTGTCACAATCCCGCATTCCGCGCGTTCCGCGCCGCTAAAGCCGGTTCAAAGGGCGCCTAGCCCCGGATCACCTTTGCGAACTGATCGAAGATCGGTTCGTTTGAACAGATCACTTCACCATCTTCCAGCACGTTGCCTTCAGGGTTCAGCGCCTGCACGAAGCCGCCAGCCTCTTTGACGATGATCACACCGGCGGCCAGATCCCACGCATTCAGGCGGCGCTCCCAGAAGCCTTCGTACCGGCCCGCGGCTACATATGCCATATCCAGCGCGGCGGCGCCCCAACGACGCACACCGGCGCAGGCGGGCATCAGACGCGCCAGATCCTGCAAAGTCGCAGGCAGATCCGAGCGGCCACCAAAGGGCAGGCCGGTCGCGAAGACCGATTCAATCATGCGATGACGACCCGACACGCGAATACGGGTGTCGTTCATCCAGGCGCCTTCACCCTTTTCAGCAAAGAACATCTCGTCCTTGGCGGCGTCATAGATCACGCCGGCAACGATTTTGCCCTTGTGTTCCAGGGCTATGGAAATCGCCCAATGCGGCAGGCCGTGCAGGAAATTGGTGGTGCCGTCCAGCGGGTCGACGATCCAGCGGCGGGTCGGATCCTCGCCATCGATGGAGCCGCCCTCTTCGGCCAGCCAACCATAGGTCGGCCGTGCGCCCAGCAGCTCTTCTTTCAGGATGGCTTCGGCGGCGATGTCGGCCTTCGAGACGAAATCACCGGCGCCTTTCATCGACACCTGCAGATTCTCGACTTCACGGAAATCCTTGACCAAAGAACGCCCCGCCTTGCGCGCGGCCTTGATCATGATGTTGAGATTTGCGCTGCCAACCATTGTCAAAAGGCTCCTGTCCGGTCAAACCGCGCGTATACTGCCGCAATGCGCCCTTGCCAAGAGGAATGATGCGCATAACAGACCCGCAGGAAACGCCGTTACTGGGATTGCAGCTTGCGCGCTTCTTCCCGGGCCAGTTTCACCAGTTCCTGTACAAAGGGTTTCTCCAGATCTTCCGACCGGACCGCGGCATAGAGACGCCGTGTAATGCCCTCTTTCGTCAAGGGTCGGGTGATGTAGTCCGAGTTGTATTTGACCTCGCGCACGACCCAATCCGGCAGCACTGAAATGCCCCGGTTCGATGCGACCAGCAGAAGGATGACGGCGGTTAGTTCCACCTGCCGGATCGTTGCAGGCTCAACCCGCGCCGGGATCAACAGCTGGCTGAACACATCCAGACGCGTGCGTTCCACCGGATAGGTGATCAGGGTCTGGCCGCGAAAATCCTCGGCCTCGATATAGTCTTTCTTGGCCAGGGGATGGGTCGAAGCGGCCACAAACACCGCGTTATAATCGAAAAGTTCGACAAATTCGACGCCCGGCAGGTCTTCGGGATCGGACGAGACCACCAGATCGACCTCTTCTTTCTGCAAGGCCGGAAGCGCGTCGAAGGCCAGACCGGGGCGGATATCGACATCCACGTCGCCCCAGGACTTCCTGAAAGATTCGAGCACCGGGAACAGCCATTCGAAACAGGCGTGGCATTCAATGGCTATGTGCATCCGCCCCGTGCGCCCGTCCCGCAGCGAAGAAAATTCATTTTGGGCGGCTTCGACCTGCGGCAGAATTTGCTCGGCCAATCGCAACAGGCGCAAACCGGCAGCCGACAGTTTCATGGGTTTGGAGCGGCGCAGAAACAGCTCGACCCCGGCCTGATCCTCCAACCCTTTGATTTGATGGCTCAATGCGGACTGGGTGATGTTCAACTGATCCGCAGCGCGGGCCAGCCCGCCGCATTCATGGATCGCCTTGATGGTGCGCAGGTGCCGGAATTCAATATGCATTTCAAACAGCATTCATGTTGTTGTTGAGTAATATGAGTTTGTTTCACAATGCTCGCCATGGCACAAGAGGCTCAGTTGATCCAGTGAGGCCACGATGTCCAAACCTGAAATTTCCTTCGAGTTCTTTCCGCCCAAAACTTTGGAAGCCTCTTTCCGCCTTTGGGACACGGTCCAGACATTGGCCCCTTTGGATCCCCGCTTTGTTTCCGTCACCTACGGCGCTGGTGGCACAACGCGTGAACTGACACGCGACGCGGTTTCGACCCTGCACAAGTCATCGGGCCTGAACGTGGCCGCTCATCTGACCTGTGTCGATGCTTCGCGGCAGGAAACGCTGGAGATCGCAGACACCTTTGCGCGCGCCGGCGTACAGGACATCGTCGCCCTGCGCGGCGACCCGCCGAAGGGTCAGGACAAGTTTGTGCCGCACCCCGACGGGTTTTCCAGTTCGGTCGAACTGATCGAGGCACTGGCCGAAACCGAAATGTTCAGCATTCGTGTCGGGGCCTATCCCGACACCCACCCCGAGGCCGCAAACATGGCTGCGGATGTGAACTGGCTGAAGGCTAAGCTGGACGCAGGCGCAGACGAAGCGCTCACACAGTTCTTCTTCGAAGCCGAAACCTTTTTCCGGTTCCGCGATGCTTGCGCCAAGGCCGGCATCGACAAACCGATCGTGCCGGGCATCCTGCCGATCGAGAACTGGGCAGGTGCTCGCAACTTCGCCAAGCGCTGTGGCACGCATATTCCCCTGTGGGTCGAACAGGCGTTTGAAAAGGCGGTGCGCGACGAGCGTGAGGATCTGTTGGCCACGGCAATCTGCACAGAGCTGTGTTCAGACCTGATCGAAGGCGGCGTGGACAAGCTGCACTTTTATACCCTGAACCGTCCCGAACTGACGCGCGATGTCTGCTTTGCACTGGGCATTACACCGAGCGTTGAGTTGGAAAACGTCGCCTGACTTTCAAAAAACCCAATGATTCGCCCGGGTTACGTTTACGCCCGGGCGTTTGTCGTTTCAGAAGATGTGTACTGTTTCACAACCCCGCCCGTAAAACGGTGCCTTTGAGGGACAATTGAATCTCAGCATCGCGATTGTTGTCCCCAGCCCGGCAAATCATCCCTGAAATTTGACAAAACTATGACTGTGACCACACTGGTTCTGTGTAGTTTGTAAAGAGTGTTTTGAGTATGGAACCTGTCGATAAAGTGCGGGCGCGCGCGGATGCGTTGGCGGATCTGGGGTTGAGTCCCTGCGCCGGTTCCCAAGAGATCAGGGACGCCTGGAGGCAGATCGCCTTCCATTCACATCCCGATCATACGGATGGGGACAGTTCCGGTTTTTCGCGCGCCAAAGCGGCTTATGATTTTCTGCGCAAGGAAGGGTTGGTTACAAAAGGTGGTGCCAGTTCCGGCCCTCCGCAACCGCGCCGCCCCCGTTTGAAAAAGCGCATCATCGAACTTCCGCTGGAAGATATCGCCGCCTGCAAGGCGATTCTGAATCCCGACCAGAGGTTGCCGCAAATGCACGATGAAGCCGATACTCAGGACACATCTGATGCATGTGTCTCGGATCACGTTCCCGACGCGGTCGGGTGTTACGGGCGGCATCTGACCTATTTTGTCACCACGCCCGTGCATCATGGGGCAAATCGCGTGGCCTTGCCAACGACCGTCCTGACCAACGCGCGCCACACCGAGGCTGAAATTCTGAGCTTTCAGTCAAAAGACACCGGCGCCGGAGAAGTCATCATCCCTGATACGATCCGCGAACGGAAGTTTCCGGGGGCCAAAAGTGTGCGGATCAGGTTTGATGCTGATCAGGATATTCGGGATCAATTCTGGCTTGCGGGGTAACGGCCTCAGCCCGGCTGGACCAGCCGGGCATTGATCTTGTGACGCCGGATCAGTTCGAAACCGGGCCTTCTGACGTGAATTTCGGAATCACGTTGGTCGAGGCGTCGCTAGGTTCGATACCGGGCCAGTTTCCTTCGGCAAGATTGATATTGCCCGGAATGTCTTCCTCGAAAAATCCGACAACCACGTCGGTGATGTTGAGATACAGCTTGTCATCCACGATCCGCCACAGGTTCGGGTTTGCCGGAACCTTGCCACCGCGCGACACGCCATAGGCGCAGTGCCCATCATATTGCGGCGCGTAGTATGCCGGGTTTTCCAGGAATTTGTCTCGGTTTTCCTCGGTCGCAAAAGCCCAGGTCGCACCGTTGTACTCGGCGGTGATGTTGGCATTTCCGCGCACACCCTCGGGCTGCGGCTGGCCCACCGGCACCTGATCCAGGCTGCGATAGGCAACGACATCGTAACCCGAAACAGCAAAACCTGTGCCGTCAACATATTGAGGGCCGGCAAAAGCCGGAACCGCCAGCGCTATGGCCGCAGCGAGTGTCAATGCAAAGCGTTTCATGTCGTCCATCCTTTTCGGGTCAACTAAATCCGTGATGCCTTGTGCAGGTCTGGATGGACAATATGCGATTCCCGTGCGGTGCGTAGTCCCCCTAACGCCGCTGTGACCCGGCACGAGAAAACGTGAGAGTTTGGCGGCGGATTGTTACAGAATACGCCAGTTGGGTGGGGTTGGACTCGGCGGTTTGCAATATTAGCTGTATGGCAGCCCTGACATAGGCAAGAAAGGCAAGTGATGAGCGACCAATCCTCGTATACCCCTCCAGCGGTCTGGACCTGGGACAGTAAAAGTGGCGGACAATTCGCCAACATCAACCGGCCGATCGCCGGAGCGACCCATGACAAGGACCTGCCGGTCGGACAGCATCCTCTTCAGCTGTACTCGCTCGCGACACCCAATGGCGTGAAAGTCACGGTGATGCTGGAAGAGCTGCTGGCACTTGGTCATGAAGGCGCTGAATACAACGCCTGGCTGATCAACATCGGAGAAGGCGATCAATTCAGCTCG
The DNA here is from genome assembly GCF_013110595.1 of Ruegeria sp. HKCCD6428. Classification (NCBI taxonomy): domain Bacteria; kingdom Pseudomonadati; phylum Pseudomonadota; class Alphaproteobacteria; order Rhodobacterales; family Roseobacteraceae; genus Ruegeria; species Ruegeria sp. HKCCD6428. The sequence goes on along the minus strand of NZ_WVQX01000003.1, from coordinate 246,928 downwards.
GGCTTTGTCGAGGTCAACCCGAACTCGAAAATCCCCGCGCTTTGGGATCGGTCGGGCGACAAACCTGTTCGGGTTTTTGAAAGCGCCTCGATCCTGTTCCATCTGGCCGAAAAGTTCGGCGCGTTTCTGCCGGCTTCCGGCCCCGAGCGGACCGAGGTGATGAACTGGGTGTTCTGGCAGATGGGCAGCGCGCCGTATCTGGGCGGTGGGTTCGGGCATTTCTACGCCTATGCACCCGAGAAATGGGAATACCCGATCAACCGTTTCGCCATGGAGACCAAGCGCCAACTGGATGTTCTGGATCGTGAACTGGCGGAAAAAACCTTCATCGCGGGCGAAAACTATTCGATCGCCGACATGGCGATTTGGCCCTGGTATGGTCAGTTGGTTCTGGGCCGCCTTTACAGCGCGGCAGAGTTCCTGGACGTGGAGTCCTACAAGAACGTCATGCGATGGGCCAAGGCGATCGACGCGCGCCCTGCGGTTCAGCGCGGCCGCATGGTCAACCGCACCTTTGGCGAGCCGCACACGCAGCTTCACGAACGCCACGACGCCACCGACTTCGAAACCCGCACGCAGGACAAGTTGGAAGCGGCAGCGGAATAAACAAACCCCAATGCAACAACACGCGGTGCAGCTTGCGCCGCGTGTTTGCCTTTGGATGGTTATTTCAGAATGGGTGGGTTGTCCGGGTTGCTGCCGGGGGCTTCACGGACCGTATCGGCAACTTGCGGCTGGGGCAGATCAAACCGAAGGCCCACCTTGGCCAACAGCGCGGCGGCGGCCTCGCTTGCGGTGAAAAACCCGACATCCATCGCGCCTGCCTCGATCCCGGAAAAGGTCAGCGCCTCGGACGCGGCCTTGGCCAAAGCGGGCTCGGCCCCCTCGATCGCATCGACAAACCCCAACAGATGGCCCTGCGCGCCCGATTTGGACTTGGTGGCGACCAGATAAGCCGCGCTGGCAAGTCCGCCTGCCGTCGCCAGTTTTGCATCCAGCGCGGTCAGCAGGTTCTGCGGCAGGCCAGCGGGCGGCAAAAACTCGGCAAGCTCTTCCTCGACCTCTTGCGGGCTGTGCTGCAACGTTTCAGCCAACCATTCCAGTGCTTCCACCGGAATCAGCATGGAAGATGGCGCCGTCTCAAGGTTCAGACCAAGCCCGATGCCCTGTCCCGACAGCATCCCCGAAAGCACCCGCCCCGACAGCGCCACATACGGCACGGGCCGCCCGGCAAACTGCGCCAGCCGGTCCTCACGATCAAAGGCAAGAACAAAGCGCCCGTCAGCCACATCGAACACTTCGGGCGAGATATTCTGGTCCCGCGCTTCTTCGGTCAGCATCAGAAACAGCTCGCTATCCGCAAGCCGTTCAAAGAAACGCAGACGGGCGGCATCACTTGTCGGGTCCGCCTGCATCGCGGCATGCGCGGTGTCCAACGCCGTGGAGTCAGTCATTCAGCACCTCTTGGACCCGTGCACGCAAAACAGGCAGCAGTTCGGCCTCGAACCACGGGTTTTTCTTCAACCATGCCGTATTGCGCCAGGACGGGTGAGGCAAGGCAAAGACCCGCGGCGCTTGGTCCCGCCAGTTGCGGACGGTGTCCGTCACCGACCCGTGCGCGCCAAGATGAAACTTGTGCGCGTGACCTCCGACCAACACGGTCAGCGGCACACGCCCCAGTTCCTGCATCACTCGGTCATGCCAGGTCTTGCGGCACATCGCAGGTGGAGGAAGATCAGCATTGCGCGCATCATACCCCGGAAAGCAGAACGCCATCGGCACGATCGAAACACGGTCGCGGTCGTAAAAAACCGACTCATCAATCCCCAGCCAGTGCCGCAGCCTGTCGCCGGACGGGTCGGTGAAGGGCCGCCCCGACTCGTGCACACGGGCGCCCGGTGCCTGCCCCGCGACAAGGATTGGCGTTCCTAGGCGGAACCAGACCACCGGGCGCGGCTCGTGTGCGGTTTCTGTTTGCGCGAACCTGTCGGCACACAAGCGGCAAGCGCGGATTTCCTGACGTAAAGCGTTCATCTGATCGTGACGGTCCCTGTCCATCCAGTCTGTTGTTGGCTGCCAAAACAGATAATAACGACCGAACGCAGCACCAAGTGAATGGCACCCCTTGCTGCACCCGACCAGACATTCATGCGCGCAACCGGGACGCATTGATCATTTGTTTCATAATTCGACATAATGTAGCCAACATGGGCCGGTAAAAATACCTTTTCTGGCCGCCCGCAAGTGCGACAAACGACCAAAACGAGCAGCAGACAGCGAATGCTAGAATTCGACAACGTCAGCAAATCCTTCTGGACCGGAACGCGCCGCAAGGTGATTCTGGATCGGGTCTCGTTTCGGGTCGAACTGGGTACCTCACTGGGCGTTCTGGCCCCGAACGGAACCGGAAAAACCACGTTGATCAACATGATGGCCGGCCTGGAGAAACCCGACGAAGGCGTGGTCCGTCGCGAATGCCGGGTTTCTTTCCCCATGGGGTTCACCGGTGGCGTGTCGGGAAAACTGTCAGCGCTTGAGAACGCGCGCTACATCGCCAAGATCTACGGTATGGACCCCGACTATATCGAGGCCTACTGCAAATGGCTCTGCGGTCTGGGCGAATATTTCGACCAGCCCCTTGCCACTTACTCCTCTGGGATGAGGGCGCGTTTCACCTTTTCTTTGATGCTGGCGCTGGACTTTGACATGTATCTCATCGACGAAGGGATGCCGGCGACAACAGATGTCGAATTCAACGAAAAGGCAGGGGCGATCCTGAAGGAAAGGTTGCGCACGACGACTTTGGTGATCGTATCGCACAGCCCGTCCGTGTTGGAGAAATTCGCCCAGAAAGCGGCCGTACTTCTGGACGGGCAATTGTATATGTTTGACTCCTTGGAAGAGGCAAAGCAGCTTTATGACTACGAAACCCAAGGTTAGAAAATACAACTGGCGCCGCAGACGCCAGACGGCAAGTTCGGCCGAGGCGCGATCGGACGCCATCTCGCGTATTCGCAACGCGACGCAGGGCCCCGAGGCCGCCGGCGAAGCGCAGCCCGGCACGCAGCTGGATGACATCAAGCGCGAAGGCCTGACGGGCCGTCAATTGCGTATCGCACGACGTCTGGCGCAGAAACACGGTCTGGCCGCGACGTCGGACTATGACGCGGTGCGATTGCTGCGCAAAAAGGGCATCGACCCCTTCCAGCGCACCAATCTTCTGGACCTTGCCGCCGCAAGGCCATCGGACGAGGGTGACAAACCCAAGGACAGGATCAACGTTCAACTGCCGCAGGCCATGGGTGCCGAGAAAACAAACCTGCCCGGGCCCGAGCTCAGCCCGGCTGAGCGGCGCAATTTTGAAATTGGCCAAATCCAAAAAGACATCGCCCGTCGTCGCAAGCGTAAATTGTTTGGACTGTTTGCGCGTCTGGCGGCCTTTGTGTTCCTGCCGACCTTCATTGTCGGCTTCTATTTCTACCGCATCGCCACGCCGATGTATGCCAGCGATTCCGAATTCCTGATCCTGCAAGCGGATGGCGGACCGGGCAATATCGGCGGTCTTCTTGCCGGTACGCAATTCGCCACCACGCAGGATTCGATCTCGGTTCAGTCCTTTCTGGAATCGAAAGAAGCTTTGCTGTTGCTGGACCGCGATGCCGGGTTTTCTGATGTCTTCAAGCAGGAATGGATCGACCCTATTCAAAGACTGGCACCGGACGCCTCGCTTGAAGACGCCTATAAGCTGTTCAAACGCATGATCACCATCGGCTATGACCCGACCGAAGGGGTCATTCGGATGGAGGTTGCCGCACCCGACGCGCAGACATCGACCGAATTTTCCGAGCGCCTGATCTCTTATGCCGAAGACAGGGTGAATGCCTTGTCCGGAAAAAAACGTGAAGACCAGATGCGCGACGCGCTGCAAAGTTTCGAAGCGGCGCAGGAAGCGCGCAGGCAGGCTCAGGAAGAGTTGATCGAGCTTCAGCTTCAGGGCGCGGTTCTTGACCCCGAAAACGTCATTGCCAGCCTGCGAGCCCGCATCAACGAAATCGAAATACTGGTTCAGGACAAAGAGCTTGAGCTCGCCGCGCTTCAGGACAACCTGCGCCCGAACAAGGCAAAGGTTGATGGCGTCAAGGCAGATATCGCCCGCCTGGAAAAGGTTCTGAGAGAACTGAATGCCGAGATGCAGGATGCCTCGGACGGCGAAAACTCGCTGGCGCGGCTGAGCGTGCGTATCCAGATCGCGCAGGCGGACCTGGCGGCGCGTGACATGATGCTGCAAACGGCAATGCAGCAAATGGAAGCGACCCGGTCCGAAGCCAACCGGCAGGTGCGCTATCTGACCGTCTCGGTCAACCCCGTTCCCAGTCAGGAACCCAGTTATCCGCGCAAGTTCGAAAATACGATTTTGGCATTCCTGTTGTTTGCTGGTATCTACCTGATGATCTCGCTTACCGCGTCGGTCCTTCGTGAACAGGTATCCTCATAAAACTCATGAAACATGTTAAAATCTCCGACCTGACAGTCGGCAACGACCTTCCGCTGACCATCATAGCTGGGCCATGTCAGCTTGAAACGGCAGACCATGCGCAGATGATCGCGGGCAAAATGAAAGAAGCCTGCGACGCAGCCGGGGCGCAATACGTCTTCAAGGCGTCTTATGACAAGGCAAACCGGACATCCCTGTCGGGCAAGCGTGGCATGGGCATCGATGCGGGGCTGAAGGTACTGGATGACATCCGTAAAACGATGGGTATCCCGGTTCTGACCGATGTTCATACCGAAGCGCAATGCGCCATCGCCGCCGAGGCGGTGGACGTTCTGCAAATTCCGGCATTCCTGTGCCGTCAGACGGACATGCTGCTGGCGGCCGGTAACACCGGCAAAGCGGTCAATGTGAAAAAGGGGCAATTCCTTGCACCTTGGGAAATGACCAACATCGTCGACAAAATCGAAAGCACCGGGAATCAGAATATTCTGCTGACCGAACGTGGCACCTCATTTGGCTACAACACGCTGGTTGCCGATATGCGTGCGCTGCCCCAAATGGCGAAGACCGGGTATCCGGTGGTGATGGACGCCACCCATTCCGTGCAGCAACCCGGAGGCAGGGGCGGGTCTTCGGGCGGACAACGCGAATTTGCATCCGTGATGGCCCGCGCCGCGGTTTCTCTGGGTGTTGGGGCCGTGTTCATTGAAACCCATCAGGATCCGGACTCGGCCCCATCGGACGGGCCAAATATGATCCCGCTCGACCAGATGCCCCTACTTGTTGACACATTGATGCGATTTGATGCGCTTGCTAAAGCGAATCCGATACAGATTTAAAGATTGAGATTTCTTATGATCAAACCCCTCACCGAGGTAACACCCAACAGCTGGAACTTTCTGCGCGACGCGATGATCACGCCCACCGGGTTCCGTGAATACGATGCCCGTTGGAAATATCCTGAAGAGATCAACCTGCCCGGAATGACCGCGCTTGGGCTGGGGCTTGGCACACAGATGCACAGGCGCGGGATCGAGCCTGTGATCGCAGTCGGAAACGACTATCGTGACTATTCATTGGCGATCAAAAATGCCCTGATGCTGGGCCTGATGCAGGCTGGTATCCGTGTCAAAGACATCGGCCCTGCGCTCAGCCCCATGGCCTATTTTGCGCAGTTCCATCTGGATGTGCCCGCAGTGGCCATGGTCACCGCCAGCCACAACCCGAACGGCTGGACCGGGGTCAAAATGGGTTTTGACCGCCCGCTGACCCATGGCCCGGATGAGATGTCGGAACTGCGTGACATCGTTCTGAACGGCGAGGGCGTCGCGCGCGAAGGCGGCTCGTACGAGTTCGTCGATGGCGTCAAAGAGGCCTATATCGACGACCTGGTCGGCGATTTCAAAATGTCCCGCCCGCTGAAAGTGGTCTGCGCAACAGGCAACGGCACGGCTTCGGCCTTTGCGCCCGAGATTTTCGAACGGATCGGGGTTGAGGTCGTTCCCAGCCATAACCGGCTGGACTATACCTTCCCCAACTACAACCCGAACCCGGAAGCCATGGAGATGCTGCACGACATGGCCGCCACGGTGAAATCCAGCGGAGCCGATCTGGCGCTTGGGTTTGACGGTGACGGAGACCGCTGCGGCGTCGTCGATGATGAGGGTGAGGAGATCTTTGCCGACAAGGTTGGCGTGATCATGGCGCGTGATCTGGCCAAGCTTCACCCCGGATCGACCTTTGTTGCGGATGTGAAATCCACCGGTCTGTTTGCCAGCGACCCCGAGTTGCAGGCCCTGGGCGTCAAAGCCGATTATTGGAAGACCGGCCACAGCCACATGAAGCGCCGCGTCAAGGAAATCGGGGCACTGGCAGGGTTCGAAAAATCAGGCCACTACTTTTTGGCCGAACCGATCGGGCGTGGATACGACTGTGGAATGCGTGTCGCAGTCGAAATCTGCAAACTGATGGACCGCAACCCGGGCAAGAGCATGTCGGACCTGCGCAAGGCCCTGCCCAAGACCTGGTCCACCCCCACGATGTCACCACACGCCGCCGATACCGAGAAATATGAAATCCTTCAGCGGCTGGTCGACAAGCTGGTCGCCAAGGGAGATGCGGGCGAAACACTCGCTGGCCGCGCAATCAAAGAAGTGGTCACGGTGAACGGCGCACGCGTGATTCTGGACAACGGAAGCTGGGGCCTGGTGCGGGCTTCGTCCAATACCCCCAATCTGGTCGTCGTCTGTGAAAGCAGCGAAAGCGAGGCTGAGATGCGCGCCATCTTCGCGGACATTGACGCCGTCATCCGAACCGAGCCCGGTGTCGGCGATTACGACCAAACCATCTGAACACAACTGCTTGGGGCATATCCCGATGCCCCAAGCACGATGGTTGCTCAGTCGCCGCCGAATAATTTGAGCAGACCTTTTTTTGCCTCTTCTTCAAGTTTATTCTTGATGGCGTCTTCGATCTGATCACTGTCGGTGATCGTCGTATCCAATTCGTTGCCGACCTTTTCAAGAACCTTCTGTTTTGCGTCGTCTTCCAGTTCCTTGACCTTCACATCTGCGGCCGCCTCGATCACCTTGGTCAGGTCCGGCTTGATCGTCGGATCGCTCCAGGGGCCTTTGATGCGAACGGGAACCGATATCCCCTGCCCGGAATTGGCGCGCAGCGCCACAGGCGTGAACAGATAGTCGATGTTGCGGGCCCCCAGATCCACGGTGCCAGTGCCATCTGCGCGGAAATTCTTCAGTGACATGAGCAGATCGTTGTTCGTCAACACGCCCTGGTCGATGGCGAAACTGGCCGTCAGGCTGTTGAACACGGTGGTTCCGCCTGATCCGGTGCCCTGCCCCATCAATCGGTCCAGATCGAGCCCGGAAATCACTCCGGGACCGACATCCAGGTTTCCTTTGCCGCTGAGGGACCGCATGATCTGATCCTCGGACTGGCCGACGCCCAGAAACTCAAACGCTCCCGCAGCGGTTCCCGACAGGCGTTTGACCCCGGCCATCGTGGTCAGTGCCTGTTTCAGATCGATCCCGGTGGCGGTCACGTTGCCGCCGACCGACAGGCCGTTGCGGTTGTTGGCCACCACCTGACCGTGCAACTGACCCGCAAACAGCGTGGCCGGGTGCATTTCCAGAACGGCCCGCGACCGATCCAGCGACAGGGTCAGATCGCTTTTGCCGAACGTCATCCCGGGCACGGCGATCGAGTTCGCCGTCAGGCGGATCTTACCGTTCGCCAATGCCAGAGCAGACGCGTCGATAGGGTCCTTCGACCACCCCTCAGGTGCAGGAGCGTTTGCCTGAGACGTGCCGCCTGAGGCAGAAGCGGTTTCGGAAATCCGCGACAGATCCAAATCACCGGCTTCCAGACGGGCCACGATACGCGGCGGTTCCGAAATGGTGATATCCGCCTCGCCCACGAACCGGTTGTCATCCAATTGCGCAACCATGTTCCGCATGGAAATCCGCCCGTCCTGCGTATACGTCATATGCGCTGAAATGTCGGCGGTCTTACCCAATCCCGGCGGTACGGATGTGCCAGCCTGACCGAAGGCGGCAAGCATCCTTTCCGTGTTCCGCGTTACGACCTTGGTGGTTCCATCCATTTCACCCGCAAGATTGACGCGCCCGTCAAATCCGATCTCTCCGCCCGGGGCCGTCAAAGCCAGTTCCAGATCAGTCACTGACCCGGCGGCAAATGCCGGTAAGTCCGGGATTTTCAGGTCAACCTGAACCGCCCCTCCAGGCACTGGCATGGCGGCCTCCATCACCAACGGGGCCGCCACCTCGGGCCAGCTTGCAGATAGCGTCACGCCCGAGAAATCCATCTGCGTCGAACCATTTTCCACGTAAATCAGCCGTGCATTTGTCAGCTCCAGCTGATCCAGCGTGACCTGCCCCGAGGGCTCAGCGGGTGTGGTGCCCCCGGTCGCGACCGCAGTTGTCGCGGTTGTCGGGGCGCTCAACTCCCAATTGCCGCGCCCATCTGATCGTTCCAACCGCAACACGGGATTGTCTGCAAAAACTCGTTTGATCCGCAGATCCCCATTCAACAGCCCGGCAGCGTCCACTCCGACGGCCAGGCTATCCGCGCTGAGCATCGGCTCCGGTCCGGCCCAGCTTGCGTTGCCGAAACGCACCGGCCCGGTTTCCATCCCGACCACCGGCCAGAAGGAAATGCGCACATCACCGGTCAGCGTCAGATCACGCCCGGTCTGGGCCTTGACCTGCTCGGCCAGAATCGCGGCAAGCTTTTCCCCCGGCATCAGCAACAGTGCGCCAATGATCAACGCGATCACGGCGACAACGATAAACAGGATGCGCATCAGCCATTTCATATTCTGCTCTCCGCCTTTTGGCTTGTCATTGCCGTGATCATTCAAATCACGCATCACATTTGCAAGGGCAAGCTTTCCCGACTATATGCCGCGCATGACGACAAACCCGCCGAACCTCCGCCCCGACCTGGCACCTTCTGCCCGGATCACCGAGACACCCCAATCGAACCAGCCAACCATCGGCATGGTGTCGTTGGGCTGCCCGAAGGCGTTGGTCGACAGTGAACGCATTCTGACCCGGTTGCGTGCCGAAGGATACGGCATTTCGCCGGATTATACCGGAGCCGATGCCGTCATTGTGAACACCTGCGGATTCCTCGACAGCGCCAAGGCGGAATCGCTGGACGCGATCGGAGAGGCGCTGGTGGAAAACGGCAAGGTCATTGTGACCGGCTGTCTGGGGGCCGAGCCGGATTACATTCGCGAACATCACCCCCGCATCATGGCTGTCACCGGCCCACACCAATACGAGCAGGTGCTGGATGCGGTGCATGCCGCCGTGCCCCCCGATCCTGATCCGTTCGTGGATCTGTTGCCCGCCAGCAGCGTGCAGTTGACGCCGCGCCATTACAGCTATCTGAAAATTTCCGAGGGCTGCAACCACAAGTGCAAGTTCTGCATCATCCCCGACATGCGCGGAAAGCTGGCCAGCCGCCCGGCGTATGGGGTTCTGCGCGAGGCGGAAAAGCTGGTGCAAAATGGCGTGCGTGAGCTGCTGGTGATTTCGCAGGACACCTCGGCCTATGGGCTGGACCGGAAATACGACATCAACCCGTGGAAAGATGGTGAAGTGCGCAGCCATATCACCGATCTGGCGCGCGAGCTGGGGCAGCTCGATGCCTGGGTTCGCCTGCATTACGTTTATCCCTACCCGCATGTGCGGGACCTGATTCCGCTGATGGCGGATGCCGGGTGCAACGTGCTGCCTTATCTGGATATCCCGTTTCAACACGCCCACCCGGATGTGCTGAAACGCATGGCCCGCCCGGCCGCGTCGGCCAGAACGCTGGATGAAATCAAGGCCTGGCGCGCGATCTGCCCGGATATCACCCTGCGGTCGACCTTTATCGTCGGCTATCCGGGTGAGACGGAGTCGGAATTCCAGACCCTGCTGGATTGGATGGACGAGGCGCAGTTGGAACGTGTCGGGTGTTTTCAATATGAAAACGTCGATGGCGCGCGGTCAAATGACCTGCCCGATCACGTCCCGGCAGAAATCAAGCAGGAGCGCTGGGATCGCTTCATGGAAAAGGCACAGGCGATCTCGGAGGCCAAGTTGCGGGCAAAGGTCGGACAGACGCTTGAGGTGATCGTGGACGAGGTCGATGACGAGGCCGCCACCTGCCGCACCAAAGCAGACGCGCCCGAGATCGACGGCAACCTGTTCATCGATGAGGGGTTCGAAAACCTCAAGCCCGGTGACATCGTCACGGTCGAAGTGGACGAGGCCGGAGAATACGATTTGTGGGGCAAGCCTGTCTAAGGTCCGACACCGCGTCGAGCACACGGCATATGGGCAAAGCGTGAACCGAGTTTATTGGCCGAACACGCGGTCAGACCCGATCTTGGACTGAAAGCCAATCATGGAGGTTTTCATGTCTCGTATCTTCAAGCTTGGCCTGAATTGCGTGGTTTTCCTGATGGCCGCGCATTTCGTGGCCACTCCCGGGTACGCCCAGCCTACACAGGTCGGCTCTGCCGGATTCATTACGGTTGGCGGCAAACATCTAAGCTTTCACAAAAAACGGCCGTCACAAGATAAACCGGTATTACGTGGCCCCGAAGGCCAAGTCACATGTCAAGCGGCCCAAGGCGCATATCAAAAAGCCGGCCCCTGTTTATCGATACACCGCTCCCAAACGGCGTGTCCTCGGGCATATCCCCTACAGGTCGGTCAAACGACAGAAATTCAAGTCATTCAAGTTCAAGCATACCTACGGCTTCAAAAGGCACTAAACAGGGTTCACGCAACGCGAAGAACGCAACCTGTCCGATAGCCGCGAAATCGCAGGCAAGAAAAAACCGCCACAACTGGTGACGGTTTTTCCCGAAAGCGTACAGGCGGTCCAGGTCCGGGCCGCCTGCGAATGGCTTACTGAGTGATTGGGTCACAGACCGTCTGGCCAGCCTCGGTTGTGGCCAATTGATAACCACCCGGACAGCTGGGTGTGCCGGCTTTGTCATAGCTGGGCTGAACGTAAACAGGTGTCGGTTCTTCCTGCTGCGCACAGGCAGTCAGGATCAGTGCAAATGCGCCAACGGCAGCGAGTTTCAGTTTCATGTCCGTCAATCCTTTATTACTTTTCTGATATTGCCCAGCTTTTCGGGGCCAAGTTAAGAATACGGGCTGAACGACAATCTGGCAACTGAATCGATCACGTCTTCGTGAGTCACAGCGAATCCATGCCAATCAAATGGCGCAATGATGTTCTTTGAGGCGTAAAACCTATTCTTCTGACTCCGGCGCCCTAAACTGTTGCAGCGAATTCAGCCAAAGACGGAGAAGCCATATGTCAAACGCGCCCATTGTTGCCCAGAAATCGCCATTACCGGTCGAGGTCGTCGAAGGGAAAACCTATTTCTGGTGCGCCTGCGGCAAATCCAGCCGCCAGCCGTTTTGCGACGGATCGCACAAAGGCACCGGGCTAGAGCCTGTGAGATATACTGCGGAAAGCAGCAAAAAGGTCTTCTTTTGTGGCTGCAAACACAGTTCGAAACCCCCTTTGTGCGACGGAACGCACAACGGGCTTTGATCAGGTTTTCAACCCATTCAGTATCTCGGCATTGGGGCAAAAATCCGGGGCAGTGGTCGCTGTGCCCTGTTGCCGGGCAAGCCAAAACTCGCATTGCACATCACATCCGGCAGCGCGGCACCGTGTGACAAGCTCGGCGTATTTTTCGGGTGAAAGACGTCCTTCGGCCATCGCTTCGGTCATTGAAATGCCCATGCAGCGTGAAACCGAGCGTGTAAGCCAAAAGTGCTTTTCGATTTCCCCTAACGCGACCTGAGACATCAAGCGTTCTCCACCTGCTTGGTTTTGAGGGCTGCAAAGTATTTGCGATTCGGGCATGTCGACGGCGCCTGTTCAACCTGCTCACGCCGTTCCAACCATTCCGGGCAGTCCTTGGCCCAGGAACAGCCGCGACACTGCTGCACGATTTCAGCCCATTCTTCCTGTTTCAGATGACCTTTCCGATAGGCCGCGGCCAAGTCGGTTCCGGTTGCTTGCCCCATACGCAACACCAAGCGCAGATGGGTCATGATTTCGCCCAGATGTGTCATGGCAGACCTTTGTGTCAAGGCAGGAGATTGTGAAGCAATTCCTGATTTCGGCAGTATTCGGGCGTACGCCGAGCAGATCCGGGATCGTTCAGCAAACTTTTGCAGTGATCCGGGTTCGGGCAGTCGGTACAGCGCAAAACAGCATCAGAGATCTGGTCCACGGAAACGGAACCATCAATGGCGGCTTCCTCAAGATCAATGTCCAGCATTCTGGCCATATCGTCCACCAATCCGGCATGCAGCCGAAGGGTCTCGTGTGTGGGCATGCTGTTTCCTTTCGCTTTCACGCCGTGTCCAAAGGGTAGCGCATCCGCGAAGGCAAACATTGACTCAGGTCAAGATTGGACGCCGATGTGATCCAGATAGGCCCTCGTGGCATCCTGAACGCGGCGAAAGCGGTCCCCGCCCAATTTCTTGCCCCCATACCAGCGCGTCACGACTATTAAGTGATTTTTCAGCCCGGCGCGTTCGATCATCCGAAGGATCACCATGCCCGCGCCGCTTTCCCCGTCGTCAGCTTTCAACGCGCCGGTCGGCAAAGTCGCAGCCCAGGTGTTGTGCGTGGCCTTGGCATAGCTCTTGTCGGATTTCAAATCGTTCAGAACCGCGTCGATTTCAGCCCGCGTCGTGACCTGCGCCCCAGACACCGCGTATTTCGAGCCGCGATCCGTCAGGACGACACCCAGGCATGTGAGTCGGCTCATTGGGACAAACCCAATTGCTCTGCTGTTTCCCGCACGATCTGCACACGTTGTGCATTTGGTGGGTGGGTTCCCAAAAACCTGTCACCGGGATCCGGGATGCGATCAAAGAACCTTGCCCCGACCAACGGATTGTATCCCGCATTATACGTGATGATGGTTCCCAACTGGTCTGCCTCCAGCTCAAAGTCTTTCACATAAGCCTGAACGCCGACCTGCGCGCCCAGCTTTTGCGCCTCTTCAATGGCGGCGGCGTCCCCGCCGCGCAACTCTGCCACCCGCCCGAACTCAGCCGCGCTGGCGCTGGCGATTTCACTCTGCCTGGCGATGTGCCCCAACACGTGGTGGGCTGCTTCATGCCCCATGACAAACGCCAGTTCATCCGCGTTCTGGGTGGATTCGATCATCGAGCGGGTGAAAATGATCACCGGCTGCTTGTTCTCATCCAGCGTCTGGAATGCATTGACCGAAGCCTGAGGGTTCAAGTCGACAAGAATCCGAAAGTCGCAATTCTGCCCGGTCGTCTGTTTCAGACACTGTCTGCGGGCTTCCGCCCCAACGGCCCGACTGACCTCTCGGAAGGTTTGCACCATCGGTTCGGCCTCTGGCTCATCCCCCCGCCATTCCTCGGCGGGTTGGACGCGCAAGGCCCCCTCTCCACATGCAGCAAGCAGCAGGGACAGCAAAAAAACAAACCATCTGTGCATGTCATATCCTTTGAGACCGAATGGCCGTGATTTCAACATAGTACGACCGTGCCGGCGAAACCACACCGCCGGTTCAACGAACGGCTTGCATTGCGCCCCGGCGGCTTGCACTCTGGCCTCATGTTTACGATTGAGCATGAATTCGACTCGACGGTCATTACGCTTGTGGACGAAGGCGAACAACCTTTGCAGGAAGATGTGGTGATCAACAATTTCGCGGAATGCGTCACGCTGGAACAACTTGATCCCCGCACCGATCAAATACAGAAGATCACGTTGTCGCCCGAGCAGGTGCGGGATCTGGCGGCCGCGCTGGATCTGCCCGAAGGTGTTTATCAAATTCGCGAAACCGGACCTCAGGGGTCATAGGAAAACAGCTTGATCCGTGCGGCTTGCCCCTGCTTCAGCATCAGGGTCGAGGGCGCGACGCCAAGACATTCTGCAAGCAGCAACTGCACGGCCCTGTTGGCCTTGCCGTTTTCCGGCGGGGCCGTAACTGATACCTTGATCTGACCGTCTTCGACGCTCACCCGATCGCGGGCCGCCTTGGGCGTCACCTTCAGTTTGAAAACGGCCCCGGCCTGCGCCATCGCGCTGAGATCCGGCAGATCGCGCAGTTTGGGTTTCGCCATTGTCTCCTCTTTTTTTCTCAAAGTCTTGCACGAAGCACGTCGTAATGAAATTGATCCACGCAATCCATTGGCGTGCCCTTGAAACGGGCAGAATACCGACCAAGATACAGAGTCCCGATGTAAAGGAAGTTAACATATGTCCCTGAAAAACCCCGCCGCTCTGGAGTTTTTGCAGTCGCGCCGGTCCCGGCCGGCCAAGACACTGGTTGCTCCGGCCCCAACCCGGGAAGAGTTGCTGCCGTTGCTGACGGCCGCAGCCCGCAGCCCCGATCACGGCAAACTGGAGCCCTGGCGATTTATCGTTCTGGAAAAGGGCGCCATGCCACGCCTGGCGACCCTGACCGAGGTCTGTGGACAAAGGCTGAACAAAAGCCCGGAAGATATCGCCAAGGCGCGCAGCCAGTTCGATATGGGGCATCTGACCGTCGCGGTCATCGAGGTTCGCAAACAATCCGATAAGATTCCGGCCATCGAACAATCCTACTCTGCTGGCGCGGTCTGTCTGGCGCTGCTGAATGCCGCGCTGGCAGCGGGCTGGGGCGCCAATTGGCTGTCGGGCTGGCAAACACATGATCGCGAATTCTGTGTCGATGCTTTCGGGCTTGCCGAAAACGAACGCGTGGCCGGTTTGATCCATATCGCCACCGAGGGAGCGACTCCGCCGGAACGCCCCCGGCCCAACGTTGCCGCTTTGACAGAGTGGATTACGGAATGATCATTCTGAACGCCTTTTTCAGCGCACTCGGCCAGACCGGAGACTCCAGGTTTCGCGCCGTATTGCTGCGCGGCGTGGGCCTGACCATTCTGCTGCTGGTTCTGGCCTGTGCAGGTGCGATCTGGTTGATCAACTGGCTGTCCGGCAGCGAAATCTCACTGCCGTTTGTGGGAGCTGTGCCGTGGCTGAACGACGTTCTGAACTATTCCGGTATCGTGCTCGTTCTGATCCTGCCCGTTTTTCTGATGGTGCCGGTCGCGTCGGCCATCACCTCGATCTTTCTGGACGAGGTGGCACAGGCGGTTGAGGACAAGCATTTTCCGGCGTTGCCGCCCGCACGGCGCATCCCGGCCTCAGAGGCGCTTATGGACGGTCTCAGCTTCCTTGGCGTTCTGATTGTGGCAAACCTGCTGGCGCTGATCCTCTATGCGATTTTCACCCCGCTTGCGCCTTTCATCTTCTGGGCGATGAACGGATTTTTGCTGGGGCGTGAATACTTTACCCTTGCCGCGATGCGAAGGATCGGGCGCGATGGCGCGCGCAAGCTGCGGGCCAAACATTCAACGACGATCTGGGTGGCGGGCACATTGATGGCCATTCCGCTTTCAGTGCCGCTGGTGAACCTGGTGATCCCGATCATCGGGGCCGCCACGTTCACCCATATCTATCATGCCTTGTCAGGCCAAAAGGCCTGACGGGGATTACCTTGGCTCCAACTGGTTCAGCCAGTCGAAATCCCGCACCGAGATCACGCCCGACAGGATGATTCCAGCGATGATCGCCCACAGAACCACAGAGATACCGGTGGTGATCCACATCTTTCTTTTCATGTGATGCACTTCCGGCGCGCCCGCATGCGTGCCGGGAACGATGTCACCCAGATCGCCCTGGGTTTTGATGCGAATGGGCAGCACCACCAACAACGTCATGAACCAGATGACGGCAAACAACACCAGCGCGGCAGTAATGGTCATTTCAGGCCCTCCGGGGCTGGGGGATTATACCTGCTCCAGCTCGACCAGGCAGCCATTGAAATCCTTGGGGTGCAGAAACAGAACCGGTTTACCATGCGCACCGATCTTGGGCTCACCTGATCCCAAAACACGGGCTCCGGTCGCTTTCAGATGATCACGGGCCGCGATGATATCCTCGACCTCGTAACATACATGGTGGATGCCGCCGGCCGGGTTCTTTTCCAAAAACCCGTTGATCGGGCTGTCGTCACCCAGCGGATACAGAAGTTCGATCTTGGTGTTGGGCAGTTCGATGAACACGACCGTGACACCATGATCCGGCTCGTCCTGCGGCGCGCCGACTTTGGCGCCCAACGCGTTGCGGTATTGCTCGGACGCCGCCTCAAGATCCGGTACGGCAATGGCGACGTGGTTCAGACGTCCAATCATGTCTCACTCCTGCTGTCCTGCGTTGCATGGGTTATGGGGGCTGATCCGCCAAAGGACAAGTGCGCCAAATCGCGCGTTAACGTCGTGTTAGCCAGAAGTTCCTAGCGTGAAGCATCTGCTGCATAGGAGAGCTGCCATGGACGATTCGGGCCTACTTGCCACCACCACCGCCGCGCCCACCGCGACTCGACCCTTGCTGGGTCAGACCATATTGGTTGTCGAAGACAGCCGGTACGCTTGCGATGCCATCCGCCTGATGTGCCTACACAGCGGCGCGCGCATTCGCCGTGCGGATTGCCTGAAATCGGCCCGAAGGCACCTACAGATCTATCGGCCTTCGGTCATCCTGGTCGATATGGGCCTGCCGGACGGTTCCGGCGCCGAACTGATCGCCGAATTGGCCGAGGCCACGCCCCGTATCAGTGTCATCATGGGCCTTTCGGGCGATGACGGCAGCGAAGACATGGCTCTGGCGGCCGGCGCGGATGGGTTTTTGTCCAAGCCGCTAAAATCAATGTCACATTTTCAAAAATTCATTCTGGAACGCCTGCCAGAGGACCGGCGGCCCAGCGGGCTTCATGCCGTACGCGATGAAATCATTCGCCCGGACCCTTTGGCTTATCAGGACGACATGGCCCATATCGCCGATGTGCTCGCAGGTCCCAACGATCACAGTACATTGGACTACGCCGCACAGTTCCTGCACGGCGTCGCGCGCGAGGCAAATGACAGGCCCTTGGCGGAAGCAGCGCGAAAGCTGGCATTTTCACGCGCGAACGGGACGCCGATCATGGCGCAGGCGGCGCAGGTTGCCGGGATGGTGCAGAACCGACTGGAACAGCGAGAGGCAATTTGAAATGGTGACAGCGTATTTCATCACTGCAACCCTTTTGTGCATCTGGCTGTACCGCCAAACACGGCAGGCCGCGCGTTCCATCCGCGTCAACCGAACCGATCTGAAAGACCCGCTGGACTGACACACGCTGCCTGCGTGAAAAATCCGCCCGCGATACGCGGGCGGTTTTTTACTGGTCCTGAGGGATAATGCGAAGACCCAGCTCCATCAACTGATCCGAGGTCGGGTCCGAAGGTGCGTCCATCATCAGATCTTCGGCGCGCTGGTTCATCGGGAACATCATGACTTCGCGGATATTGGCCTCATCTGCCAGCAGCATCACGATCCGGTCGATACCAGCCGCGCATCCACCGTGTGGCGGGGCGCCGTAGTGGAAGGCATTGAACAGGGCACCAAAGCGGGATTTTACTTCATCCTCGCCATAGCCTGCCAGTTCAAAGGCCTTCAGCATGATTTCCGGCTTGTGGTTCCGGATCGCGCCTGAAACCAGCTCGTACCCGTTGCACGCCAGATCATACTGGTAGCCGCGCACATCCAGCGGGTTGCCCTGCAACGCGTCCATACCGCCCTGCGGCATCGAGAACGGGTTGTGTTCGAAGTCGATCGCGCCGGTTTCCTCGTCTTGCTCATAGATCGGGAAATCGACGATCCAGGCAAAGGCAAAACGGTCTTTTTCGGTCAGGTTCAATTCCTCACCGATCACGTCACGCGCCTTACCGGCAACCTTTTCAAAGGCTTTTGGCTTACCGCCCAGGAAGAAGGCTGCATCGCCGACACCCAGACCCAGTTGCTGACGGATTGCCTCGGTGCGCTCGGGGCCGATGTTCTTGGCCAACGGACCCGCAGCCTCCATCCCCTCACCTTGATCGCGCCAGAAGATATAGCCCATGCCCGGCAGACCCTCTTTCTGGGCAAAGGCGTTCATGCGGTCGCAGAACTTGCGGCTGCCGCCGCCCGGCGCGGGGATCGCGCGGATCTCGGTGCCTTCCTGTTCAAGCAGCTTGGCGAAGATCGCGAAACCGGAACCGCGGAAATGCTCGGACACCACCTGCATCTTGATGGGGTTCCGCAGGTCCGGCTTGTCGGTGCCGTACCACAGCGCCGCGTCCTTGTAGGAAATTTGCGGCCAGTCCTGATCAACCTTGCGACCGCCGCCAAATTCTTCGAACACGCCGGTCAGAACAGGTTGAATGACGTCGAACACGTCCTGCTGCTCGACAAAGGACATCTCGAGATCCAACTGGTAGAAGTCGGTGGGCGACCTGTCTGCCCGTGGATCTTCATCTCGGAAACAGGGTGCAATCTGGAAATACTTGTCGAAACCCGACACCATGATCAGCTGCTTGAACTGCTGCGGGGCTTGCGGCAACGCATAGAATTTGCCCGGATGCAGGCGCGAAGGCACCAGGAAGTCGCGCGCGCCTTCGGGCGACGAGGCGGTGATGATCGGCGTCTGATACTCGCGAAAGCCCTGATCCCACATCCGTTTGCGCATGGACGCAACCACGTCCGAGCGCAGGGTCATGTTCCGCTGCATCGCCTCGCGGCGCAGGTCCAGATAGCGATAGCGCAGGCGGGTTTCCTCGGGGTATTCCTGATCGCCAAAGACCATCAGCGGCAATTCGTCGGCGGCCCCCAGAACTTCCAGTTCGCGTACATAAACCTCGATCTCGCCGGTGGGCAGTTTCGGGTTCACCAGGTCCGGGTCACGGGCTTTGACGGTGCCGTCGATGCGGATGCACCATTCGGACCGCACCTTTTCAAGCTCGGCAAAGGCGGCGCTGTCGCCGTCGCACAGGATCTGGGTTACGCCGAAATGGTCGCGAAGATCGATGAACAGCACGCCCCCATGATCTCGAACCCGATGCACCCAACCGGACAGGCGAACGGTTTCTCCAACATTGGCGGCGGTCAAGGCGGCGCAGGTGTGGCTGCGATAGGCGTGCATGGAATATCCCTTCGGGCGCAGAATTCGTCGCGCCGATACACCCTGTCAGCCCCGGAAAGTCAAGGCGGGTTGCCCCTTCAAAACGGCCTTTGCACATTGCCCGAGTAGAAATATACGCCCAGCCCCACCGCAAAAATGATATTGCCCGCAATTGCGTGCAGCAACACCGCATAGAAGAATGACCCACGCTGCCGGTAGGCCCATGTGAACAGCAGGCCGCCGGCGAATGTCATCAGTGCGACGATCCAGCTCCAGTACATCAGGTGCGCGAACGAGAATATGGCCGCGTTCAGCAGATAGGCCGCACGCCCATCCGGCAGGATCGCGTGATAGCGGCGAAAGAACAGAGGGCGGAACAGCAGCTCTTGCGGCAGCGCTGACAAAAGTGGGTAGCCGACCCAGATGAAGGCTAGCATTTCGGGGCGGTGCACAAGCAGGAAGAACGCGGCATCCGGGCGCGTGATCTGAATCAGACCAACACAAAAGGCAGTCACGATGGCAGAGAACAAAGCCACCTCGCGCAGGGTCCAGTTGGCCCAGTCATAACGAAGCTCGGCCCATTGAAACCCGGGCGTCCGGTGCAGCAGCACGATACCAAGCCCGGTCAGCGCAAACAGCGCCGGAAACATCCAGTTCGGAGGTAAAAGAACAGCGATCAGCAGCGGCAAGCCAATATAGAACAGGCCAAATTCAAGCCGCAGCCGTCGCATTGCAACCGGCGGTCCGATCATCGTGCTGTTTTTTGTCACCCGTCTATCAGCTCCACCTCGATCAGTCCGCGCAGTGAATTTCCGATCCGCACAGTTTGCGCATTTTTCAGGTCGGTCAAGGTCAGCACGGCTTCGGTGACCGCTTTGTTTTCCAGCAGTTCTTCGCGCAGTATCCCCGGCAAGAGCCCACAGGACAAAGCGGGCGTCAGAACCCGACCATCAGGCATTTCCATAAACAGGTTCGTGATGGTGCCTTCACAAAGCTCATCCAGTTCATTCAGAAACAACAGTTCGTCCACCCTTTCGGGCAGCGCTGCGCGCGCGGAATCATAGAGCGCACGGCGCGTGGTCTTGTGACGCAACCACAGGTCATTCGAAGCCAGACGTTGATCTGACAGAGCGACGCGCCAGATTCTGGGATTGTCCACCAGTTCGCCGGTCGACAGATCGAACGAGCCCGACACATCCAGCGTAAGGCGGCAACGCAGCGGGGTGTCACAAGCAGCGCCATTCAGTCTGGCGGTCGCTTCATCGGGGTTGAAAGGAATCTCGAACACCCGCGCAGTACGGGCCATTCGTGCAAGATGGCGGTCCAGCCTGACAAAGCCCTGATCCGGGCGGAAGGCCAGTGTTTCAATCAGGCTGAAATCAGGTTCAGCTGGCGGGCGAAGCGGGCTTTCCATAACGCCTCCTCATACTCTGACGGGGCGGTGCTGTCCCAAACGACACCGCCGCCTACGTTCAGAGTGGCCTGATCATCCTCAAGCATCAAGGTGCGGATGGCCACGTTGAACTCGGACCGACCATCAGGTGCGGCCCAGCCAATCGTCCCGCAATAAATGTCGCGCGCCCATGGCTCCAGTTCCGTCAGAATTTCCATCGCGCGGATCTTGGGGGCTCCGGTGATCGACCCGCAGGGAAACAGTGCTGTCAGTATTTCACCCAACCCCACGCATTTGTGCAGCTGCGCCCGCACCAGCGAGACCATCTGATGTACGGTGGCATAGGTTTCCACCCGGAACAGGTCAGGCACATGAACGGATCCGGGCAGCGCGACGCGGCTGATATCGTTGCGCAGCAAATCAACAATCATCAGGTTCTCGGCCCGATTCTTTTCGTCCGCGCTCAGAAAAGCCCGGCGGCGCGCATCCTCATCCGGGTCTTCACTGCGCGGTTGCGTGCCCTTCATCGGCCGGGTTTCGATCCTCCCACCCTCATCGGTGCGGAAAAACAACTCCGGCGAGCGGCTGAGCAGATCGGGCAGCCCATCCTGCTGCACCAGTGCTCCGTGGCCCACCGGCTGCCCCGCCGCCAGCGCGGCATAGAGCGTTTCGCTGTTGCCCGAGACGGTCAGATCAATCGGAAAGGTCAGGTTGGCCTGATAGATGTCGCCGGCACCAATGGCGTCATGCACGGCGCTGAAGGCCTTGCCATATCGCGCTTCATCCCATCGCGGCCGGAATGCGCCCACTTCGCCCGCAGGCGACGGAAGGGCGACCCGATCCGGTGCATCATAGACCCCAAAGCACAACAAAGGCAGGCGTCTTTCTTCCGGCAAAAGACCATTGAGCCGGGGTTCAAGCGCATAGCCCAGCTCGTAACTGGCATACCCTGCCAGCCAGGCACCACCTGCGCGCGCCTCGTCCAGTGCCGCCAGAGCCTGGGGCACGTCCTCCGCCACATCCGCGCGGATCACCTGAGACGGACGCTGAAACCGGGTTCCTCGCCCGGCCGGTCCCTGATCGAAACGAATACGCACTTGCATCCTCATTTGCCGTGAGGGGCCATATAGAGAATACTCTGCCAAGTGAAAGAGGGGAAAGCGGCAATTTCGCCCCTGTTTCCGATACCTCTTGCACCTTTTTGCGCGGTCCCTATAACGCAGGACAATTTGGGCGCTGGGGCGGTGCCCTGACTCGCGGACAATCGAAGGAACAAGGCCATGCCGAGAAGAACCGACATCCAGTCGATCATGATCATTGGGGCGGGCCCCATTGTTATCGGTCAGGCCTGTGAATTCGACTATTCCGGTGCTCAGGCCTGCAAGGCCCTGCGAGAGGAAGGATACCGGGTCATTCTGGTGAACTCGAACCCGGCGACGATCATGACCGACCCCGGTCTGGCCGACGCCACCTATATCGAGCCGATTACACCCGAAGTGGTCGCCAAGATCATCGAGAAAGAACGCCCTGACGCCCTGTTGCCCACCATGGGCGGACAGACCGGCCTGAACACCTCGCTGGCACTGGAAGAAATGGGTGTGCTGGAAAAATTCGGCGTCGAGATGATCGGCGCCAAGCGCGATGCCATCGAAATGGCCGAAGACCGCGCCCTGTTCCGCGAGGCGATGGACCGGCTGGGCATCGAAAACCCCAAGGCCGAGATCGTTACGGCCCCCAAGGACGAGAGCGGCAAGAAAGACCTGGACGCCGGTGTGGCGCTGGCCCTTGAAACCCTTGAAACCGTGGGGCTTCCTGCAATCATCCGCCCGGCCTTTACACTGGGCGGCACCGGTGGCGGCGTGGCGTATAACCGTGAGGATTACATCCATATTTGCCGCTCGGGTATGGATGCCTCGCCCGTGGGTCAGATCCTGATCGACGAAAGCCTTCTGGGCTGGAAAGAATACGAAATGGAGGTGGTGCGCGACACTGCCGACAACGCCATCATCGTATGTTCCATCGAAAACGTCGATCCGATGGGCGTACATACGGGTGACTCGATCACCGTGGCCCCTGCCCTCACGCTAACCGACAAAGAATACCAGATCATGCGCAATCACTCGATTGCCGTGCTGCGTGAAATCGGTGTCGAAACCGGCGGTTCAAACGTGCAATGGGCGATCAACCCGGTCGATGGCCGCATGGTCGTGATCGAGATGAACCCGCGCGTGTCGCGCTCGTCGGCGCTGGCATCCAAGGCCACCGGTTTCCCGATCGCGAAGATCGCGGCAAAGCTGGCCGTGGGTTACACGCTGGATGAGCTGGACAACGACATCACCAAAGTCACCCCGGCCTCGTTCGAGCCGACCATCGACTATGTCGTGACAAAAATTCCGAAATTCGCCTTCGAGAAATTCCCCGGTTCCGAACCCTATCTGACCACCGCGATGAAGTCGGTGGGCGAGGCGATGTCGATTGGCCGTACGATCCACGAATCGATGCAAAAGGCACTGGCCTCGATGGAATCGGGCCTGACCGGCTTTGATGAGGTCGAAATCCCCGGCCTGAACGTGGGCCTCTGGGACGAGGCCGACGACAAGGCCGCCGTGATCAAGGCGATCAGCCAGCAGACACCCGACCGCCTGCGCACCATTGCACAAGCGATGCGCCATGGCCTGAGCGATGACGAGATTTTCGGCGTCACCAAGTTCGACCCTTGGTTCCTGGCCCGTATCCGCGAGATCGTCGAGGCCGAACGTCAGCTCCGCAAGGACGGCCTGCCCGTCACCGAGGACGGCATCCGCAAGCTGAAAATGCTGGGATTCACCGATGCGCGTCTGGGCAAGCTGACGGGCCGTGATGAAGACAACGTCCGCCGAGCGCGCCGCAATCTGGGCGTTTCAGCGGTGTTCAAACGCATCGACACCTGCGCCGCCGAGTTCGAGGCGCAGACGCCTTACATGTATTCAACCTACGAAGCTCCGATGATGGGCGAGGTCGAATGCGAAGCGCGCCCGAGCGACAGGAAGAAGGTCGTCATTCTTGGCGGCGGCCCAAACCGCATCGGTCAGGGCATCGAGTTCGACTATTGCTGCTGCCACGCCTGCTTCGCGCTGACCGAAGCGGGTTATGAAACCATCATGATCAACTGCAACCCCGAGACGGTTTCGACCGATTATGACACTTCCGATCGCTTGTATTTCGAGCCGCTGACCTTTGAACACGTCATGGAAATCCTGACGAAGGAACAGGAAAACGGCACGCTGCACGGCGTCATTGTTCAGTTCGGTGGACAGACACCGCTGAAACTGGCCAACGCGCTTGAGGCCGAGGGCATCCCGATCCTGGGTACCACGCCCGACGCGATTGACCTGGCCGAAGACCGCGAGCGTTTTCAGGCGCTGGTCAATGAACTAGGGCTGAAACAGCCCAAGAACGGCATCGCCTCGACCGACACGCAGGCGTTGGAAATCGCTGAGGAAATCGGCTTCCCGCTGGTGATCCGCCCGTCCTACGTTCTGGGTGGCCGCGCGATGGAGATCGTGCGCGACATGGACCAGCTGAAACGCTACATCAACGAGGCCGTGGTGGTCTCGGGCGACAGCCCCGTTCTGCTGGACAGCTATCTGGCTGGCGCGGTCGAGCTGGACGTGGACGCGCTGTGCGACGGCACCGATGTGCATGTGGCAGGCATCATGCAGCATATCGAAGAGGCCGGCGTGCACTCGGGCGATAGCGCCTGTTCGCTGCCGCCCTATTCGCTGTCGAAAGAGATCATCGCGCAGATCAAGGATCAGGCGTTCAAGCTGGCCAAGGCGCTGAACGTTGTCGGCCTGATGAATGTTCAGTTCGCGATCAAGGATGACGAGATCTACCTGATCGAGGTCAACCCGCGCGCTTCGCGCACCGTGCCGTTCGTGGCAAAGGCCACCGACAGTGCGATTGCGTCCATCGCCGCGCGTGTCATGGCAGGCGAAAAGCTGGCGAGCTTCCCGCAGCGTCCGCCCTACAAGACCGTGGACGACACCAAGATCGCAGATCAGATGACGCTGGCCGACCCGGACATGCCATGGTTCTCGGTGAAAGAGGCGGTCCTGCCCTTCGCCCGTTTTCCGGGCGTCGATACCATCCTGGGCCCGGAAATGCGCTCGACCGGCGAGGTCATGGGCTGGGACCGCGATTTCCCGCGCGCCTTCCTCAAGGCGCAGATGGGCGCGGGCATGGTGCTGCCGACTTCGGGCCGGGCCTTCATTTCGATCAAGGATGCCGACAAGGGCGCGGCGATGCTCGAGGCCGCACAAGTTCTGGTCGAACAAGGCTTCACGCTGGTCGCCACCCGCGGCACCCAAAGCTGGCTGGCGGAACAGGGTGTGCCATGCGACGTGGTCAACAAGGTCTATGAAGGCCGCCCAGACGTGGTCGACATGCTGAAAGACGGTCAGGTTCAACTGCTGATGAACACCACCGAAGGCGCGCAGGCGGTCGAGGACAGCAAGGCCATCCGGTCCATCGCGCTTTATGACAAGATCCCGTATTACACCACTGCCGCCGCAAGCCATGCTGCCGCTCTGGCCATCAAGGCGCAGGCCGAAGGGGATGTCGAGGTGAAATCCCTTCAGGGATAACCCGCCTGAGCCACAATTGGCTCATCAATGAACGAAAAGATGCGCGCCCGTTGACCTGAACTCAACGGGCGCGCATTTCGTTCAGGCATAAGGAGAATGAAACAATGCGCACATTTCTGGTTCTCGTAATCTTCACTGCACTGGCCGCCTGTGACGTGCCGTTTGTTCCTTTGATCTAACCTGATTGGACCCAGCTTTTCAGCTGGACCCACAAGAGGCCAGTGTTCAGGCTGCCAGCGCCTCGCGTTTTTCATCGCGCGCAAAGAAGAGCAGGTAGAACACCGGCGCGGCGACCATTGTCAGGACGGTCGCAAAAGCCAGCCCGCCCATGATCGTCACCGCCATCGAGACGAAGAACGCATCGGTCAGCAGCGGCGCCATGCCCAGAATGGTCGTGATCGCAGCCAGCATCACCGGGCGCAAACGCGAGACGGAGGCTTCGACGATGGATTCGCGCAGGGGTTTGCCCGTGGCGCGAACCAGGTCGATCTCTTCCACCAGCACGATGCCGTTCTTGATCAGCATGCCCGACAGGCTGAGCAGGCCCAGAAGGGCCGTAAAGGTAAAGGGCAGCCCAGTTCCCAACAGGCCGATGACCACGCCGTTGACCGACATCGGAACCAGCAGCCAGATGATGATCGGCTGTCGGATCGCGTTGAACAGCAGGACCGAGATCAGCACCATGATCAGCAGGCTCAGCGGCAATTGTTTGCCCAGGCTTTCCTGCGCATCGCGCGAGTTTTCGAACTCACCGCCCCACTCCATCTTGTAGCCCGGTGGCAGTTCGATGGCCTCGATGGCGTCCCGAACTTCGGCGTGTACCTGAGCCGCCGTCAGGTCGGGCGGGATGTCCGCGCCGACAGTGATGGTCAGTACACGATCGCGGCGATGAACCAGCGTATTGAGGGATTTGTACTCGAATCCATCGACCATCTGTTCGATTGGTACAAATTTCCCGGATTGGTCCGAATACACCACCTGATCGACGATGGAATAATCTCCGTCCGCCGGACGACGCAGGATGATAGGGATCAGGCGGTCGCGTTCCCGCAGCACACCGCCCGTGATGCCATCGGTCGAAAATTGCAGCGTGGCCGCAATGTCTTCGCGCGTAACACCCGCGGTCTGGGCCCGTTCCGTGGCATAGATCGGCTGCACCGCCAGTTCCTGTTCGCGCCAGTCATGATGAACGAGCAGCGCGTTGGGCGACGCCGCCGCCATGCGCTGCACGGCCTCGTCCGCAAGTTGACGCAGAACCACCGGATCGCTGCCCGAGAACCGGGCCTGAATCGGATCGCCGCCGCCGGGGCCAAACACCAGGCGCTTGGTTCCGAACTCGCCTTCGGGGAACTGGACCGACCCGAACGCTTCCAGATCCGCTTGCAAGGCCGGGATGTCATCCAGACTTTCCGTGCGGATGATCATGTGACCATAGCTCGGGTTCGGTTTCTCTGCCGAATAGGTCAGCATGAACCGGGTTGCCCCCTGACCGACGAATGTCGTGACCGAAACCACGTCATCGCGTTGGGTCAGCCAATCTTCGAAAACCGCCATGTCCTGTGCCGTGCGGGCAATCGGCGTGCCCTGAGGCAGCTTGTAATGCACAAAGAACAAAGGCGTGTTCGAGTTGGGGAAGAATTGTTGTTTCATCAACCCGAACCCGGCATAGCACGCAACGGTTACGCCGATGAGACCCGCAACAACCAGCCACCGGAAACGGAGCGCAAACCGCAGGATCGCGCCATATGTGCGGAACAGGATGCCCCCGTAGGCGTCGATCTCACCCTCCTTGCCCTGCTTGAAGAAATAGTGCCCCAGCAAAGGCGTGACCGTGATGGCAAGTATCCAGCTGAGCAGCAGCGAAATGCCGATCACCGCAAACAGGGAAAACAGAAACTCGCCCGTCGCATCCGGGCTGAGCCCGATCCCGGCAAAGGCCATGATGCCGATCACGGTGGCTCCAAGCAGGGGAATCTGGGTTTTTGACGCCACATCTTCAGCCGCATCGCGCGATGGTTTTCCTCGCAACATCGCGATCTGCATCCCTTCGGCCACCACGATGGCATTGTCCACAAGCATACCCATGGCAATGATCAGCGCACCCAGGGAAATCCGTTCCATCTCGATCGAGAACAGTGACATGAACAGAAGCGTGCCGACCACGGTCAGCAACAGGGTCGAACCGACGACGATGGCCGCGCGCCAGCCCATGAAGATTCCCAGTACGGCGACCACGATGGCCACTGACATGGCCAGATTTACCAGAAAGTCGTTCGAGGCCTGCTCGACCACCACATGTTGCTGATAGATCGGCAGAATATCGACACCGAAGGGGATATTCGCATCCAGCTCGGCGAATTTGGCGTCAGCCCGCTTGCCGACCTCGACGATGTTTTCCGTCGCCAGACCGGCGATGCCGAGGGTAAAGGCTTCGGTCCCGTTGTAGCGGATCATGATGTCCGGATCGTTCTGACGGGCGCGATAGACATCGGACATGTCGAACAGGTTGATCACCTGCCCTTGCGAGCCGACAGACAGGCCCGCAATGGCCGAGACACTGTCCGAACCCTCGGCCGTCAGAATGGTGGTACGGGCATCTTCAGACCGCAAAGACCCCGAGGAATTCACCGAATCCGCGTTGGCTATGGCTTCGTTGATCGCTTGCAGCGGGACGTTCTGATTCACCGAGATCGCCAGATCGGGCTCTACAAAAATCGCCTCGTCCGGCAGGCCCTGAACCTCGACATCGGCGACGCCGTCCACGGTCAGCAGTTCGCGACGCAGAAACGTTGCCAGTTCATGCTTTTCGGCGTCCGAAAACCCTTCGGCAGTCACCGCATAGAACAGGCCGAACACATCACCGAACCCGTCATTCACATAGGGTTGGCTGACACCCGACGGAAGCCCGCGGGCGGCATCGCGCACCTTGGCCCGCAGGCGGGTCCAGATATCGGGCAGTTCGGTGCCGTCGTAGGTCGACTTGATCTCTACTTCGATCAGCGATTGTCCGGGTTGGTTGACCGAGGTGATGACGTCCACCTCGCCCATCTGCTGGATCGCGGATTCAAGGGGTTCGGACACTTCAAGCGCCACCTGTTCCGCCGTGGCACCGGGATATTGCGTGGCGATGACCGCGTTCTTGATGGTGAAAGCCGGGTCTTCCAAACGACCAAGCGACGTGAATCCCCAGATGCCACCGAAGAGGGCAATGAGGATGATCAGCCATGTATAAAGCGGTCGATCAATCGAGGCGCGCGCGATGTTCATCTGTCTGCCCCTCAGTTCGCGAAGCCGGTGAACCGGCGCACGGGCTGACCGTCTGTCAGCACAGCACCGCCAGCCACAACAACTTCGTCACCGTCAGACAAGCCCTTCAACACCCGAACATCGCCCGACTGCGTGGGTTCGATTGTCACCGGAACGCGGCGGACCGTGCCTTCATCCGCGCCAGCGGGAGAGAACACGATGACGCTCAGTTCACCTGTTGCATCCGCGATGACGGCCGTCGCTGGCACGATGATGCCTGTGCGCTCGTCCTGGACCTTTACGTTGACTGTGACGGACGAGCCGGGAAGAATTTGCAGCCCCTCGGGCGGGGTCAGGCCGAACTGAATGCGGAAGGTCTGCCCGACGCTGGAAGTTTCAGCGTCGAATTCCCGGATTTCCAGCGGGAAGACTTCGTCACTTACGGGGAATTTGGCGGTGATGGTGATGTCGTCGTTCTGGCCCGAGCGTTGAAACAGGATCTCGGGCACATCCACCTCGATGCGCAATTCGGACATGTCGTGGATGCGGACGATCGGCGTGCCGGCCGATACGGTGGTGAAAGCCTCGACCGCGCGGCTGGAGACCAGCGCGTCAAATGGTGCGGTCAAAGTCGCGTGTTCCAGTTCGTATTCGGCATCGCGCAGTGCGATCGCGGCCAGTTGCGCTTCGGTCTCTGCGTCATCGACCGCCACCTGGCTGGCCGTGGTGCCCCGCAAACGCGACAGGCGTGCGACGGTTCGGTCGGCCTGTTCCTTTTGCAGCTGCGCCCGTTCGAGCCGCAGTTCGAACGGCTCCTGATCCAGTCGCGCAATCAGGCCGCCTTTGGGGATGACAAACCCTTCGTTGACCGGCATTTCGACGATCTGACCGGCGACCTGAAAGGCAAGATCGACCGTCTGCCGCGCTGCAACACGACCGAAGAACTGGCGGGTGAAGCCGGGCGTTGTTTCGCGCACCTGCATCAGCTTGACCGGTTTCGGAGTATCTTGAGCGGCAATCGGAGTTGCCAGAACGGCCAGTGCAAGGCCCAGAGAGGTCAGGAGTTTCATTTCTTCAGTCCCTCGGGAATTCCCGTTTTCAAAACGTTGTCACGGATTTTGCGCGCCAGTCGCGCGAATTCGGCTGTTTCTTCGTCGTTCAGGCCCGAGGCCCTGTGAAACAGGTCTCCGGCCTCGGCCACCAGCATGTTGCGGGCTTCTTCACCACGCTCGGTCAGCACCAGCAACCAGGCGCGGCGGTCTTCCGGGTCACGCTCGCGCGTGAGATAGCCGGCTTTTTCCAGCGAATCCGCGGTGGCGGTGATTGTGGACGGTACACTCAGCATATCCGCAGCCAGAACCCCCATGCGTTTCGGCTGATCCAGCTTGATCAGCATATGGCATTCGGGGTGGCTCAGGTCGGTTTCGATGCTGTCGAATGTCTCTTCCAGTTTCCAGTACAGGGCATATACCCCCATGATCGCCTGAATCTCGGGGCTGAGGCGGCCAAGCCTGGTGCTGATATCGTCGGGCATCGGGGATCTCCGCGCGTTTGGAGGGGTCATATACTTCAGTTTCTGAACTATTCAAGATATGAAGCTACGGCTTTACGCACATTCCCTTAGGTCAACATACCTTGATCAAATCACAACGTGACTGCATTTTGGGCAAATCCGAAACATTCAGGGCTCGCCATGTATACCCCCGCCATCACCGGTACCGGTGTCTTCACGCCTCAGAACGTCATCACCAATGCCGAGCTTGTCGAGGCATTCAACGCTTATGCCGACAAGCAGAACGCCAAGAATGCAGAAGCCATCGCCGCCGGACGGATGGAGCCGATGCAGCATTCATCGGAAGAGTTCATCGTCAAGGCATCGGGGATCGAAAACCGCTACGTGATGGACAAGAGCGGCGTGCTGGACCCGGACGTGATGCATCCACTGCTGCGGCAGCGCAGCGATGATGAACCCGGCATCATGACCGAAATGGCGGTGGATGCCTGCAACAAGGCGCTGGCACAGGCGGGGCGTACGGCGGCGGATGTTGATCTGGTAATCTGCGCGGCTTCGAACCACGAGCGCGCCTATCCGGCGATTGCGATCGAAATCCAGCAGGAACTGGGGATCAACGGGTTCGGCTTTGACATGAACGTCGCCTGTTCGTCGGCCACGTTCGGCATTCAGGCCGCGGCGGATATGGTGCGGTCGGGATCGGTGCGGGCGGCGTTGGTGGTGAACCCCGAAATCTGCTCGGGCCATCTGGAGTGGCGCGACCGCGATTGCCATTTCATCTTTGGCGATGTGGCGACGGCAACGCTGATCGAACGGATCGAAGACGCACAAGGGCCGCATTTCGAAATTCTGTCGACGCGCTGCGCCACTGCGTTTTCCAACAATATCCGCAACAACAACGGCTTTCTGCGCCGCTCGCGCCCAGACGGGCTGACCGACCGGCGCGACATGCAGTTCATGCAGAACGGTCGGAAAGTATTCAAGGAAGTACTGCCGATGGTCAGCAACCATATTAGCGACCACATGGATGCCGAAGGGGTCGGAAACTCTGATCTGAAACGCCTGTGGCTGCATCAGGCCAACAAGACGATGAACGACTTCATCGGCAAGAAAGTTCTGGGCCGCGAACCCGAGCCGGGCGAGCAACCCAACATCCTTCAGGATTATGCCAACACGTCATCTGCGGGGTCGATCATCGCGTTTTCGAAGTATTCCGACGACTTGCAGGAGGGTGATCTGGGCCTGATCTGTTCTTTCGGCGCCGGGTATTCGGTCGGGTCGGTGATCGTGAAGCGCCACGCCTGACGGTCGATCTTGTCTGGCCTAGCCTGCCCCAGTCACTTGGAAGATCTGAAAGGCTGCACCTTCCGCAGCTTGTATCCGTCTGAGATAGGCCGGGATTTCACTCGCAATCAATCGCGACTGCAAACCACGACCCTGTGATGCCCAGGACCAGAATTCGGCACGCGGCGCGGACGTACAGAGCATGACGTAATCCACGTCCAGCTCGGTCAGGCGAGATCCGATCTGGTCCGCGTCCGATCGGAACAGTTCGATCTGCGCCAGAATTCCAGCCTGATTCCGGTGATAATTGCCCGCCAGAACGGAATGGTCGGTATGGCGCAGCACGTTTGCGGCAAAGTCGAAATCAACAAGGAATCTGCCGGCTGGAAGATCACGCAGGGCCGCATAGGCTTCGGGCGTTTTGCAGGATGCGCCCGAGTTTTGCTGTGACTGTCGGGCCGGCTTCGCGGATGCGGCAAGGGACGGCCCGGCAAAACGCCCCAGCTGCTCATCGATGCTGGCGCCGGTTTTCGGCGAGATGCAGAGGATGAAAGCAACCATCGCAAACCCTGACAACGCGCGGCGACGGCTTGCATAAGAGCTGTACAGGACACGCAGGATCTGCGCCTGGACAGCCACCAGCGAAACACCCAGGAATGTCATCATTCTGGACTGATAGAGGAACACCACCAGGCCGGTCACGATCAGAGCCAGAAACAGGGCGTATTCCAGTCTGAAAGGCGATCTGACTGCAAAGATCAGGGCGGCTGCCATGCACAGGATCGACATCGCGATCAGGGCCAGCGCTTCGCCCCGGTGCAGTTGCAGAATGACGTTGATTTTCTGGGCTTCCGCCACCTGGCTCAACCAATAGTCGCGCATGTCCTGTGGCAGGGCTTCGATCGGGTTGCTGAGACAATGCGGGGCGAAGCCGTAAGCGCAGGCCAATGTCACCACTCCAATTGCAACACATGCGCCGATGCGGCCCCAAAGTGACCAGCCAGACCCGATCCATGCCGCAATGCAAAGCCCTGCCGCGGCAACGCTCGCCGGCAATGCCACGCTGAGAGTCAGGGCGTCACAGCTTGGAAACAGAAAGGCCTCGTGTCCCGTTGTTGCAAGGCTGGTCAGCACAAGCGTCAGGACCAGCCCGATACCAAACGCCATGGTCCGGCGACGGGTCGGTTCGCCGTTTACGATCCAGTCAATGGTAAAAAACACGGCGACAAGTGCGATCTGCAATATCGATTCGGTGCCTATCGACACCGAAAGCGCCAGGCAGGCACCCAGCAGCCATCCGGCATATGGTTTGTCCCTGCGCAAAGCAAACAGCATCAGGGCCGTGACGAACAAAAGAATCTGAGCATTGTGGTGATCAAACGAAAAATAGTCGAACTTCCTGGAGTGTTCGAGCGCAAGCACCCCCACAGCCAGCGCCGAAACGGCGCCTTCCCGCGCGCCCAAAACACTGCCAGTCACCGCAAAGGCCCACAAGGTCAGACCCGCCAAAAGTGAGGGCCAGACAAATGCCGTCACCTGAAGGGCCATATCGGGCGGCAAAACCAACCCGAATGTTCCGTAGAGCAAAGCAATCGGCGCGTCGATCAATCGGGACCAATGCATCAGCGTGCCGCCCTCGGGGCCCAGCCGGTACTGATGGCTGTCGAACCAGCCCTGCCCCTGCAACAGATCCTGCACGACCACCCAGCGCATCACGTCGTCAGAGCCTTCCTGATGACCACTTAGGGCCATCAAAACCAGAAGTGCCGCATAGGCGCATACGAAAAATCGCAGAACCACCCGGTCTGCGAAAATACTGAATGTTCCCTGCGATTTCTGCATGGTCCACTGCCCTTGACGTTCTTGCCCGCGACGGACCTTACAGGACAGACGTGACTGAATTGAGGCAACAGGCACGGTCAGCGTTTCTGTCTTTTCGAGCATGAAAAGAGGTACGCCGCACAGGCGAAAACTGGCCAGTCATGGGTGCAAAGGTTCCCGACCCCGGCTAGCTGACGCTTTCTTCTTCCAGATGCAGCTTCATCTCGATCAGAACCTGTTGCAGCAAACTGGTTTCTTTCAGCAACCGTTTTGCTTCGTTGACGGTGATGATTCCGTCTTCGATTGCGGCCTGATACTCGGTCATCAACATCGCAAACCGCTGGCTTAGCGCAATGACATCCGAATTGACACCACCGGTGCGGGGGGTAGAGGTGTTGCGGTCGCTATAGGACAAGGTGATGTTCTTCAGATCCGCCAAAGCCGACGTCACATGCGGATAGGTCGCCGCGTTTTCAAGGCGGGCCACCGCGTCCACTGGCATGAACCTGTCCTCGTGTTCAGCATTGTCTGAATAGTATCGTCCTAAAGTGGCCTTGGATTTCCCTGTAATTTCACACGCGGCTTCGATTCCAACATCCTTGACCAGCGCTTCTGTGTGTTTTTTCAGATAGGCCCCGATATCTGCCATTGTTTTACCTTTGTTACCTGCAAACGCCTGCCCGATGTCCAAACAGGGGAAAGCGTGGGTAAATTTCCCATAACCAAGTCATAATTGAAATGTCATACATTGGCTATCCCTCAGATATGCGGGGGATTTTGTGAGTGAGTGGCGGCAGTTCAAGCCGGTAATGAGTGATTGCAGGGTGATATTGTTAAACCTTGCTGCGTTTTGGCCACATGTTGGCCGACGGCGTCGCTGTTGCAGATGTGGGGGTTCCATCCCCTAGAGCGTAGCTCGGCCTCTGCGAACGCAACGGCGACGTCGCTCCATCAAAACGATTGATATCTTGTTCCTTTTCCCCAAGCGTTTTAGACCCGCGTCATGGCAAAGCTGTACTTCAACTATTCAACCATGAACGCGGGGAAATCGACCGTGTTGCTGCAAGCCTCGCACAACTATCGCGAGCGTGGGATGCAGACCTACCTGATGACCGCAGCCATTGACGGAAGGGCGGGTGCCGGACGGATCGCATCGCGCATCGGCATCTCGGAGAAGGCTGATACCTTCACGCCCGGCGACGACGTCTTTGCGATGATCCGAAATCGTCTGAACGAAGGTCCCGTAACCTGCGTGTTCATCGACGAGGCCCAGTTCCTGTCCGAAGCGCAGGTCTGGCAATTGGCGCGCGCCGTCGACGATCTGGACGTACCGGTGCTGGCCTACGGGCTGCGGGTGGATTTTCAGGGCAAGCTGTTTCCGGGATCAGCGGCGCTGCTGGCGTTGGCCGATGAGATGCGTGAAGTCCGCACCATTTGCAAATGCGGACGCAAGGCCACGATGGTGATACGTCAGGACGAAAACGGCAACGCCATCACCGAAGGTGCCCAGGTGCAGATCGGTGGCAACGAGACCTATGTTTCGCTTTGCCGCAAACACTGGCGCGAGGCGGTGGGCGACTAGACCGGGTTGGGCAACGCCTCGCCCGCCACAAAGGCCGCCACGTTATCCAGGGCCATGTGTCCCATGCTGCTGCGCACCTCTTCGGTGGCCGTGCCCAGATGGGGCAGCAGGGTGACGTTTTCCATTTCACAAAGGGCCCGGGGTACTTCGGGTTCGAACTCGTAGACATCCAGCCCGGCCCCGGCAATCTGACCCGATTGCAGCGCCGCGATCAGGGCCGCTTCGTCCACGACCTCGCCCCGCGCGATATTGACCAGAATGGCCGAAGATTTCATCGTCTCAAGAACCTGCGCATCGATCAGGTGTCGGGTTTCTGCACCGCCGGGAACGGCGAGCACAAGGAAATCGACCAACGCGGCGAGTGTTTCAAGGTCAGGTGTGAACTCGGCCGGAAAGTCCAGTTGCTTGGCGCTTCGGGATTGATAGGCCACCTGCATTTCGAAACCGAAATGGCACCGGCGCGCGATGGCCTGCCCGATACGGCCCATCCCGACGATACCGACGCGTTTGCCCGTGACATGATGGCCCAGCATCTGTGTGGGATGCCAACCCTGCCATTGGCCTGCGCGGACCAGCCGTTCGCCTTCGCCCGCACGCCGGGCCGTGCTCAACAGCAGGGTCATGGCGATATCCGCCGTGGCGTCGGTGACTGCGCCGGGCGTGTTGGTCACTTCGACGCCTGCTGCGCGCGCGGCCTCGACATCGATGTGGTTGTAGCCGACGCCGAAATTGGCCAGGAGCTTGCACCGAGGCGCGCCTGCATCCGCAAATATCCGAGCCGAAAACTGATCGCCCAGCGTGGGCACGACCACGTCGAAATCCGTCAGAGCCGACAGCATTTCCTGTCGCGACATGGGCGCCGTATCTTTGCGAGTCTCTACGTCAAACGCGGCGCGGGCGCGGGCCTCGACTGCCGGCGTCATCGGGCGCGTGATCAGCAATTTCATCAGTGCATCCGCCCGCCTGTCGGAACTCGGCCGTCGGGGCCGATCAAAACAATCTCGCCGTTTTCATCGGGCAGACCCAGCACCAGAACCTCGGACATGAACCTGCCGATCTGGCGAGGGGGGAAATTGACCACGGCCATGACCTGTTTGCCCACCAGTGTCGACGGATCATAATGCGCGGTGATCTGGGCCGACGTCTTGCGTTCACCGATCTCATCACCGAAATCGATCCACATCTTGATCGCGGGTTTGCGGGCTTCGGGATAAGGTTCGGCGCGGATCACCTCACCCACGCGGATATCGACCTTGAGAAAATCGTCGAAAGAAATCTCACTCACGTGACAGCTCCTTGGATCGGTCGGTTGCGGCCTTGACGGCACGGTGCAGCAAGTCAGGGAAGCCGCGTTCTTCATGCATCAGCACCTCAAGCGCGGCCTGGGTCGTGCCGTTCGGCGAGGTTACGTTGATCCGCAGTTGAGACGGATCCTCATCAGCGGCCATCGCCAGTGCGCCGGCTCCGGCCACCGTCGATTTGGCCAGTTTCATCGCAAGGTCATGCGGTAGACCCTGCGCCTCGCCGGCTTTGGCAAGCGTTTCAATCAGATGGAACACATAGGCAGGACCGGATCCGCTGAGGCCGGTGACCGCATCCATCTGCGCCTCATCCGTCAACAGAACCGTTTCGCCAATTGCCGAGAGCAGGTTTTCCGCAAGCGTCAGATCATCAGGGGATGCGTTTGAATTCCCGATCAGCGCGGTGATGCCCTGACGGATGGCGGCGGGGGTGTTGGGCATGGCGCGAATGATCGGCGTATCGCTGCCCAGAACGGATTCGAACGTGGCAATCGAGGTGCCCGCCGCGACCGAAACAAACAGCGTGCTGCCACCGCCCAGCGCCTGAATGGCAGGCAAGGCCTCGCCCATCATCTGCGGCTTGACCGCGACCAACACCACGGCAGGGGCTTCGGGCAAGGGTGTGTTGATGTTGACGCCCTGCGCCTTCAGCCAGTCGGACGGGTGCGGATCGATCACCCAAACGGACGCCGGCGGGAGGCCGTGTTCCAGCCATCCCGCCAGCATTGCGGACCCCATCTTTCCGCACCCCAGAAGCACAAGCCCCTGTTCGGCCACACGCGTCATGTCCATTTGCCCCTCCCGCGTTACATGTCGGTTCGGGGCAAAGCTTTACGCCCGGCCGTAGGCCTCTGCAATGGCCACTTGCATGGCTTCTTCTGGCTCTCGATTGCCCCAGGTGACCAGTTGAATCGCCGGATAGTACCGTTCCGCGCTCATGACGGCAGCGGTGATCATCGTATCGATCTGTTCGGCGCTGGCTGTCTGCCCTCCGGCAAGGACCAACCCGTACCGGTACACCATCAGCTTCTGGTTCGCCCAATAAGTAAAGGCACCTGCCCAGCACTGATCATTCATCTTGTTGAGCAGCTCATAGAGCTGCATTTCCCGCTCGGCCGGTGGTTCCATTTCGAACGAACACACCATCCGCAGCGTTTCGTCATAGTTGGACCAGGCGAGTGTGATCGAATACGTCCGCCACTGGCCCTCGACAGCCATGGCGATCTGATCGTCCCCAATGCGGTCAAAATCCCAGTCGTGATGTTCGGCCAGATGTTCAACAATGTCGATCGGATGAATGTCTTCTTCGAGATACTGCTCGGAAAGGGCCATAATGCCACCTCACTAATCTCTAGCATTTTGGGGCTGGCAGCGCCCCAGCGCTAGTTGCCTGCTCTACAAACCGGGCTTCCCCCATAGGCCTGTACTAAATATGGTGCGATGTGGCGTGTGTTCTGGCAACCCTATTTGTTGGGGATAACAGCAATAAGTTGTGGACAGATGGCAACGGGGATCAAAATATTGGCTGCCGGGTCAGCTTTGTCTTGATTAAATCCCGCAATGCGTCAGAATGCACGACACCGCACAATCCCGGCTGGATTGCGCGGCGTAAGAGTTCGTCCAAAATTGTGAAAACAGGGAACGCCCGGGGCGTTACTTGTCCAGTTTCGCCTCGAGCGCGGCAATGCGGGCTTCGAGTGCGGCGTTTTCTTCGCGCGCTTTCTGGGCCATGGCGCGGACGGCGTCGAATTCTTCGCGGGTGACGAAATCACGGTCGGCCAGCCAGCGGTCGATCATCGACTTCATCGCGTTCTCGGCCTCTTCCCGCGCGCCCTGCGCGACACCCATGGCGTTGGTCATCAGCTGGGACATGTCGTCCAGTATCTTGTTGCGGGTTTGCATATCACTACTCCGGTATCGCGGTTGATCTCTATATGGGGAAAGAATGCCGCAGGCTCAAGGTTGACTTGCCCTGCAAACCCCGGGCAATGAGACGCACATGCAGGCTGTTCTGAATTTTCCCGATCTGTCGCCCGAATTGTTCTCGATCTCGCTGTTCGGGATGGAGTTCGCGTTGAGGTGGTATGCGCTGGCCTATATCGCGGGCATCCTGATTGCGTGGCGGCTGGCAGTCGTGGCGTTGCGCCGCCCTGCCCTGTGGCCTGC
The DNA here is from genome assembly GCF_013110595.1 of Ruegeria sp. HKCCD6428. Classification (NCBI taxonomy): domain Bacteria; kingdom Pseudomonadati; phylum Pseudomonadota; class Alphaproteobacteria; order Rhodobacterales; family Roseobacteraceae; genus Ruegeria; species Ruegeria sp. HKCCD6428. The sequence goes on along the minus strand of NZ_WVQX01000003.1, from coordinate 208,924 downwards.
GGACGGCCCGCCGATGAAACCGGACCAACTGGAGGATCTGGTCACCTGGATCATTCTGGGCGTGATCCTGGGCGGGCGGCTGGGTTTCGTGCTGTTTTACCAACCCGGCTATTACCTGTCGCATCCGCTTGAGATCGTGAAGGTCTGGCAAGGCGGCATGGCGTTTCATGGGGGTCTGCTGGGCGTGATCCTGGCCTCGTACCTGTTTGCCCGCCGCCATCAGATCCCCGCCCTGTCGCTGGGCGACCTGGTTGCCTACACCGTGCCACCCGGCCTGTTGTTGGGACGACTGGCCAATTTCGTCAATGCCGAGCTGTGGGGCCGCCCGAGCGAGCTGCCCTGGGCCGTCATCTTTCCCGGTTTTGCCGCGCAGGACTGCCCCGGCGTGGTTGCGGGAATGTGCGCCCGGCACCCCTCGCAGCTGTACGAAGCAGCGCTGGAAGGCGTGTTGCTGGGAGCGTTGTTGCTGTGGCTGGTCTATCGCCGGGGGGCCTTTCAGAAACCCGGCCTGATCATGGGCACGTTTCTGGCCGGTTACGGCGCATCACGCTTTATTGTTGAATTCTTCCGCCAGCCGGATGCTCAATTCGTCTCGCCCGGCAATCCGCTGGGATTGGCCTGGCATCTGGGCGGATATGGCCTGACCATGGGCCAGATCCTGTCATTGCCCATGATCGCGCTTGGCCTGTGGTTTGTCTTTCGCGTAGGGCGGGCAAAATGAGCCTGACCGATCGCCTGATCGCCCGCATCCGACAGGATGGACCGATGAGCGTGGCCGACTACATGGCCGAATGCCTTCTGCATCCCACGCTGGGCTATTACACGACGCGTGATCCGTTGGGGGCGGCCGGGGATTTCACCACGGCACCGGAAATCAGCCAGATGTTTGGCGAACTGATCGGGCTGTGCCTTGCGCAATGCTGGATGGATCAGGGCCGTCCCGCGCCATTCACCCTGTGCGAATTGGGGCCCGGGCGCGGCACTCTGATGAGTGACATATTGCGTGCCACCCGAACCGTGCAGGGATTTCACGATGCTGCCCGGATTGTGCTGGTCGAGGCCTCGCCTGCCCTGAAGCAGGTGCAGGCGGACACGCTGAAGGACTACACACCGAACTGGGCCGACAGTGTCGCAGAGTTGCCGGACCAGCCACTGCTGCTGGTGGCGAATGAGTTCTTCGACGCGCTGCCTGTCCGGCAGTTCCTGCGCGACGGTGGCGGCTGGAGTGAACGCCTGGTCGGTGAGCGCGACGGCGAATTGCTGTTTGGGCGAGGGCCCAACGGGCCGCAGGTGGCGCTGGCGGACAGGCTTTCGGACACCAAGGATGGTGATCTGGTCGAGCTATGCGCCGCAGCGATCCCCATACTGACCGTGATTGCCGGTCGGATCGCCAGCCACGGAGGTGCCGCGCTGATCGTCGATTATGGCGACTGGCATTCGTTGGGCGATACACTGCAAGCCCTGCAAAACCACGAGCCCGCCGATCCGCTGGCGTCACCCGGTCAGACCGACCTGACGGCACATGTGGATTTTGAGCCACTGGCCATTGCGACCCGCGCTTGTGGAGCCAGGCACACACGCCTGACACCGCAGGGCGTGTTTCTGGAACGGCTTGGCATAACCGCCCGGGCACAGGCTTTGTCCCGGTCGCTGAGCGGTTCCGAGCTGGATGCCCTGGCTGCCGCGCATCGCCGGTTGACGCATCCGGCCGAAATGGGAAATCTGTTCAAGGTGATGGGCCTCTATCCGGCCTATGCTGCACCACCGCCGGGATTAGAGCCATGACACTGGAAATTCTGACTTCGGACTTGCTTTCCCCATTTCGGCACGGGTTCTTCACCCGTCGCGGCGGGGCGTCCTCTGGTATCTTCGACGGATTGAATTGCGGTTATGGATCGTCAGATCAAACCGAAATTGTCGCGCTGAACCGCCGGCGGGTTGCCGATGCGATGGGCGTCGCGCCCGAGGCGATGATCGGCGTGCATCAAGTTCATTCCCCAACAGTTCTGACGGTTGAGCAGCCCCCGGAAGGTGAAAAACCGCGCGCGGACGCGGTCGTGACGGCGACACCCGGTCTGGCGCTGACGATTCTGACGGCAGATTGTCAGCCAGTTCTGTTTGCCGATCCCGCGGCCAATGTGATCGGAGCAGCCCATGCGGGCTGGCGCGGCGCGCTTGACGGTGTGCTGGAGGCGACGCTGGACGCCATGGAAGCGCTTGGCGCAACACGCCGGAATATCAACGCCGTCATCGGCCCCAGCATTTCGCAACGCGCCTACGAAGTGGGCCCCGAGTTTCTGGGCGCATTTATCGCCGATTCTCCAGACAACACCCGGTTCTTTGCAAACGGACAGGATGACCGGCTGCAATTCGACCTGCCCGCCTTTGGCTTGCACCGATTGCGGCAGGCCGGTGTCGGGCAGGCGGAATGGACCCGGCACTGCACATATTCCGACCCGGACCGGTTCTATTCCTATCGCCGCACAACACATGCAAACGAGGCCGATTACGGGCGGTTGATCTCGGTCATAAGATTGTGATTTTGGCCCAGATTTAGGCGTCGCGCCACTTTTCCGCCACATTTGTTGTGTTTACCGGACTCAGAATCGTAACGAGTTTTGCCAGCTATCAGATGGTCTTCTGACGTCCTTGTTTCGGACGCTGGCGTGTTGAGTGGAAGGATGGACCGACTATAAATTTCTTGTCTGCAAAACATCCCGGATAAGCCTTATCCATGCCGCAAAGGTGCGTCACAAAAGGTTCATAACGGATGCGGGAAACAAACCCGTTCAGAGCAGGACCAGAAAATGAAAACCAAATCTCGCTTTCTCAAAGCCATGGTTGCCGCCACGCGGAGCCAGAAGCTGGAAATGCCGTGGAAGCGGGTATCAAGCCATTCTGTCAGGGTCGCCAGCCGCATCGCGGCACGACGCTGAGACAGAAACACCCTGAGGCCAAGCTGCCGGTCTCGATTGGGTGAACGCGCTTCGGGCTTGCTCCTGCCCGATGTGTGGTGCGTCGCGATCTGAGGGGGTCGAGACGGATTCAGGAGTTGTGTGTGTGCGGGCAATTTTCGCCCGTGAAGTACGAGTTTGTCTGGGGGGTCAATGTGTTGACCATTGGAAAGCGAGATTTTGTCGCAATGCGGGGTCCGACCGACCGCCGCCCAAGGGTCACCCATTTGTTTCAAGACAAAGAACCAGTTCGCCAGGTTGGCCTGTACGGGGATACGCCGCGCCTGACCGGACAATTTGAGGGGAAGGAATATTTATGACTATTCCTAGTTCACTGGCCCGTGCGGCCAGAAATGCGATCGAAACGACAGCCATGCTGCGGGAAGCACCGCGGCCGGTTGCGAAACCAAAGGCTCAGCTGCGCCGGTATGAAGTCAGCAGCCTGTTGAAAAACGGAAACGTGGTTCAGACCAGACACATCGCGCCCGCTCTGCCAATGTTCGAAGACGCCTTTTGTGCCTTCACGCGCGGATCGCTGGTTGAAACGGAACATGGGCCCATGGCCATCGAAGACCTGATGCCGGGGGATACAGTCCTGACTCAGGATGGCGCGTCGGAAACCGTACTGTGGAAGGGATCTGTCACTCTGATCCCCGGACGCCCGGATTCGCGGGGCCGCACGCGGCCGCTTACGCGCGTCACGGCAGATACATTCGGGATGCAAAAGCCGATGTCGGGTGTAATCGCCGGGCCTGCAGCACGGATCGTGGGCACACCGACGCATTTACGGCATTTGTATGGAAATGACCCGATTCTGACACCTGTGTCCGAATTTCAGGATGGAACGGGCGTGATTGAAACAATGCCGCCGACGCCAGTTGAACTGTTTCACATTTGTCTGAAACGGCATTCCGTTATTCGGGTAGATGGTTTACAGTTCGAAACGTATCACCCAGGTGTGAACGCGGTCCGGATGATCAGCCACTCGTTGCGGTCGGTTTATCTGAACCTGTTTGCGCATATCGAGTCGCTCAACGATTTTGGTCCGCTGCTGATGCCGCGTGCCGGGGACGGAGAAATCGACGCGATGACAGCCTGAGTACGATAGCGATTACTGCATTATGGGGGGCATCATGCAGCTGTTACTAAGTTGGATTCTATCCTTGGCGGTGGCTGCCATGCTGCCACCGAACACCGCACCTGCAAAACGTCTGGGGGTTACGCCGTCCGGTTCATTCGTTCTTCCAGAACGTCGAACGGCACGCCTGGTTCGTCTTTTGCGCCGCGGATAACAAGCGAAGTCTTGACGCTGGCCACGTTTGGCGTGGTCAGCAGTTCACCGGTCAGAAACTGCTGAAAACTGCTTAGATCGGGTGCGACGCATTTCAGGATGAAGTCCACCTCGCCGTTCAGCATGTGGCATTCACGGACAAGCGGCCATTCGCGGCAGCGTTCTTCGAACGCGCGCAGCTCGGTCTCGGCCTGACTGTCAAGACCGACCATGGCGAACACCTGCACCTCGAATCCCAACTCACGGGAATTCACCTCGGCGTGGTAACCGGTGATATAGCCGGATTCTTCCAGTGTGCGCACCCGGCGCAGACAGGGCGGCGCCGAAATTCCGACCCGTTTGGCAAGTTCCACATTGGTCATCCGACCGTCTGCCTGTAGTTCCGCCAGAATTTTGCGGTCGATATCATCCAGCCGAGTCGTGACCATCAAATGCTCCTGATTATTGCGGTTCTTATATCAGCCCCCCACGCGCGCGCAATAATGTTTCGTACATGCGCAATTTTCTTTGTTTTCAAATCTCTCATTTCGCCCTGACCCTGCGCAAGGTGGCTTGAGCGGCCTTGAACAGTAAGGGGCTTTAAGCCGGGTCTGTCGGTCGCTATATCGGGGCGACGGGCCAAAAGCCCAATTCAGGCAATTCGAGCGGAGTTACCATGGCCGACACACGACACACCAAGGTTCTGATCATCGGATCGGGGCCAGCAGGATACACTGCGGGCGTTTACGCAAGCCGCGCCATGCTGGAACCCATCCTGGTGCAGGGTATCGAGCCCGGCGGCCAGCTGACGACAACGACCGAGGTCGAGAACTGGCCCGGCGACACCGAGGTACAGGGCCCGGACCTGATGGTCCGGATGCAGGATCATGCCAAGGCCATGGGTTGCGAAGTGATCGGCGACATCATCAACGATCTGGACCTCAGCCAGCGCCCCTTCACCGCCGAGGGCGACAGCGGCACTACCTACACGGCGGACGCCGTCATTCTGGCGACCGGCGCGCGCGCCAAGTGGCTGGGCCTGCCGTCGGAAGAAAAGTTCAAGGGCTTTGGCGTTTCAGCCTGCGCCACCTGCGACGGGTTCTTCTATCGCGGACAGGAAATCGTGGTGATCGGCGGCGGCAACACGGCCGTGGAAGAGGCCCTGTTCCTGACCAATTTCGCCAGCAAGGTGACTCTGATCCATCGCCGCGATGAGCTGCGCGCGGAAAAGATCCTGCAAGACCGGCTGATGAAGAACGACAAAATCGAGCCTCTGTGGTTCCACGAGTTGGACGAAGTGATCGGTACCGACGCGCCGCTGGGAGTCGAGGGCGTTCGCGTCAAACATGTCAAAACCGGAGAGATCACAGAAATCCCCTGTAAAGGCGTGTTTGTTGCCATCGGCCACGCGCCCGCGAACGAGCTGGTCAAGGACACGCTTGAAACGCATATGGGTGGCTATGTTGTCACCAAACCGGGCAGCACGGAAACCTCGGTTCCGGGCGTGTTCGCAGCGGGCGATCTGACCGATCACGTCTATCGTCAGGCGGTCACAAGCGCCGGTATGGGCTGCATGGCGGCACTGGATGCCGAACGGTTCCTGGCGGAAAACGAATAACGCGCGTTCTGAATGTTGCGGGGCTGCCCCGGTGAGTTCAGATCCGAAGGCCGTCAGCCCTTTCAGTACAGTGCCCCCGGGGTTTAAGGGGGCACTGCACAGCATACGCTGCTCTGCAATCACTGATCGGCAGCCGATGCCACCTGCCAATCCCTTGACCCCCAGCCGGCGGCGTATCAGGATTGCCGAGGGAAAAGCGAAAAACAGGTGAACATTTGAACAACGCTCTTTGGCGCGGCGGGTGGTCAACCCGACTCAGGATCGTCAGTGGTCTTGTGTTGTTTGTGTTCGCGTTCTTCCATTTCATAAATATTGGCTTGGGCCTGTTTCACACGGATTACCTGCACGGGATGCAGGATGGTCGAAAGGCCGTCACACGCCACGATGTCATGAGCGTGCTTTTTTATGCTGCCCTGCTCACGCATGCAGGTCTGGCCCTGACATCGATCGCGCAACGCAGAACCTTGCGCATGCCCTTCAGCACGGCATTGCAGGTCGTTCTGGGCTTGCTGATTCCGCTGCAACTGATCTCGCACATCGTGCAGACGCGGGTCGCGCACGAGATCTATGACGTCAATGACGAGATGGGATATATCATCATCCTGATGTGGCCCAGTATCGCCGTATGGATGCAAAGCGCCTTGTTGCTGATCGTTTGGATACACGGCTGCATCGGTTTGCATATGTGGTTGCGGCTGACCCGGTGGTGGTCGCGGGTCGTGCCCTATCTGATCGGCGTTGCGGTTTTTGTGCCATTATTCGCGTTGGCCGGATTGCTGACCGAAGGTCGACGCATATGGGCCGACTTTGCTGATGAATTCCTGCGCGAGCAATATATCGAGCACTACAATTGGCCATCGCCCGAGACCTTCCAGACCCTGTTCAGTGTAAAAGACTATGGCCTTTTGATCTTCTGGCTGGCTCTGGGGGCGACGGGTCTGGTTTACATCGGGCGCAAACTGTGGCGGCGCAGGCATTCGGTGCGCGTGAATTACGCCAAAGGGCCCGAGGTGGTCGCGGAAAAAGGCATGACGTTGCTTGAGATTTCGCAGGTGAACGGCGTGCCGCACGCCGCCCTGTGCGGTGGAAAGGGGCGCTGCACCACATGCCGGGTCATCGTAGAGGGTGGCAGCGACGCCCTGCCGCCGCCCGGCGACGTCGAAGCACGCAGCCTTGCCGCTGTGGGCGCCTCGCCGCAGACGCGACTGGCCTGCCAGATACGCCCAACGGAACCCACCACCGTTTTTCGGGTTTTCAGGCCAGATGGCGGGCGCATACGCGGACATGCCAGCCAGGGTCAGGAACGTCAGTTGGCTGTTTTGTTTCTGGACATGCGCAGCTTTACCGCGCGCACGACCGGCCAATTACCTTATGACATCGTGTTCCTGCTGAACCGGTTTTTCGATGCGGTCGTGCCAGCCATCACCAAGGAAGGCGGTGTCGTGGACAAATATATGGGAGACGGGCTGCTGGCCGTTTTTGAAAAGCCGAATGCAGCGGCGTCCGCCCGTGCCGGATTGCAAGCCGCCATCGACATCAGTCACGCCCTTGATGAATTCAACGCACAGCTCGAGGCCGAAGGCAGCCCCGGCATTCGAATCGGGATGGGTCTGCATCTTGGGGATCTGGTGGTGGGTGAGATCGGCGCCGCGGGCCATGCGTCGAAAACCATAATCGGCGACGCCGTCAACGTCGCCAGTCGTCTGGAAAGCGAAACCAAGGCGCTGAAGGTCGAACTGCTGGTCTCGCAAGAGTTGCTGAAGGCCGCAGGTGTCGTCGTGCCCCAGAACGATATCAGATTGTTCCAGCTGCGCGGCGTGTCTGAACCGATTCCTGCACTACCCGTCACCCGTGCGTCCACACTTGAGCAGAACGCCACAGAACAGGAACAGAAATTCTCTGCATGAAGCAATAACCTCTGATCGCAAGGATCAGATCATCGATTTGACCCGTGAATTAGAAATTCCTTCCAATTCAAAAATATTCAGCGCATATCCTCCTTTGTTACATTCACGCCTGTGGACTTCGCCTGTCAGTCGGTGCAAACGCCTCGAAACCGCCTGATATCCACTGGCAAATCAACACTGCGACAAGAGAATTCCAATGACGATGTTAAGCAATCTGGCCCCGATCCCCGAACTGTATGTGTCATACGATTCGGCGCAGAAGCTGAAGGTGGAAGCGGCCGACCTGACCAGCTGGGATCTGAGCCCGCGTCAGATCTGCGACCTGGAACTTCTGATGAATGGCGGGTTCAACCCGCTCAAGGGATTTCTGAGCGAAGCGGATTACGACAATGTGGTCGAGAATATGCGCCTGGCCGATGGAACGCTTTGGCCAATGCCCATCACATTGGATGTCAGCGAAGACTTCGCGGATCAGATCGAACTTGGGCAGGATATCGCTCTGCGTGATCAGGAAGGCGTGATCTTGGGCACCATGACCGTGACCGACCGCTGGACTCCGGACAAGTCACGCGAGGCAGAGAAGGTCTTTGGTGCCGATGACGATGCCCACCCGGCAGTGAACTATCTGCACAACGTGGCCGGCAAGGTCTATCTGGGCGGACCGGTGGTCGGAATCCAACAACCCGTGCATTACGATTTTCGTGGGCGCCGCGACACCCCGAATGAATTGCGCGCCTATTTCCGCAAGCTGGGCTGGCGCCGCATCGTGGCCTTCCAGACCCGCAACCCGCTGCACCGCGCGCATCAGGAGCTGACCTTCCGCGCCGCCAAAGAGGCACAGGCCAACCTGCTGATCCACCCGGTCGTGGGCATGACCAAACCGGGCGACGTCGATCATTTTACCCGCGTGCGCTGTTACGAGGCGGTGCTGGACAAGTACCCCGCCTCGACCACCTCTATGAGCTTGTTGAACCTGGCCATGCGCATGGCTGGCCCGCGCGAGGCCGTCTGGCACGGCCTGATCCGCGCCAACCACGGCTGCACCCACTTCATCGTCGGCCGCGACCACGCAGGCCCCGGCAAGAACAGCAAGGGTGAGGATTTCTACGGCCCCTATGACGCGCAGGATCTGTTCCGACAGTTTCAGGACGAAATCGGCGTTGAAATGGTGGACTTCAAGCACATGGTCTATGTGCAGGAACGCGCCCAGTACGAACCGAATGACGAGATTCTCGACAAGGACAACGTCACGATCCTGAACATCTCGGGTACCGAACTGCGCCGCCGCCTGCGTGAAGGGCTGGAAATCCCCGAGTGGTTCTCGTTTCCCGAGGTGGTCGAGGAACTGCGCCGCCGCTTCCCGCCGCGCTCCAAGCAGGGTTTCACCGTCTTCTTCACCGGCTTTTCGGGCTCGGGCAAGTCGACCATCGCAAACGCGCTGATGGTCAAGCTGATGGAGATGGGTGACCGCCCGGTGACGCTGCTGGATGGCGACATCGTGCGCAAGAATCTCAGCTCGGAACTGGGCTTCTCGAAGGAACACCGCGACCTGAACATCCGCCGCATCGGATATGTGGCGTCCGAGATCACCAAGAACGGCGGCATCGCCATCTGCGCCCCGATCGCGCCCTATGCCACCACGCGCCGTGCTGTCCGGGAAGAAATAGAACAGTTCGGTGCCTTCTGTGAGGTACATGTGGCCACCAGCATCGAGGAATGCGAACGCCGCGACCGCAAGGGTTTGTACAAGCTTGCGCGCGAGGGCAAGATCAAGGAGTTCACCGGCATCTCGGACCCTTACGATGTTCCGGAAAACCCCGAGCTGCGCGTCGAAACCGAAAATGTCGAAGTCGACAACTGCGCCCATCAGGTGCTGCTGAAACTGGAAAGCATGGGCCTGATCGCAGCAAACGGATAACGGTTTCATCTGACTTTGTTTGGCGGCCTCCGGTCATTCCGGGGGCCGTTCCTTTTTTGGTCTTCGATTGACAATTGCCGCTGGTCCTGATGGTTTTCAGGACCTCAAGACGGGTGTGAAACTGAGATGACGAACAGGTCTCCGACCATTGCCAGTTTCTGGTTTGGATCCGATCTGAGTTGGTTGGAGCAACTCTGCCTTCAGTCCTTTCTGGATCATGGCCACCGCTTCGTCCTGTATGTCGCGCACGAGGTAAAAGGCATTCCGGCAGGCGTCGAAACCCGCCCTGCCAGCGACGTTTTCTGGCCCCCGCCTTTTGTGGTCAAAGCCGAAGACAGACAGGGCGTTGCCGTCTTCTCGGATATTTTCCGGCTGCACCTGATGCGGCAAGGCGAGATGATCTGGGTCGATCTGGATGCCTATTGCGTACGGGCGTTTGAATTTTCGACGGATTTCGTGTTCGGTCGCTCCAGGCTGGGTGACTTCCCAACTGGTGTGCTGCGCCTGCCCACAAGATCGGCGACCCTGGAACAGATGCTGGAATTTGTCATGTCGTCTAACCCGTCCCAACCCTGGCGTGGACGCAGATTGCAGCGCCACAATCGGGAACGAACCGCCAGAGGGGAACGCTGGGGCATCGAAGCCCTGCCCTGGGCCAGTTCGGGGCCCAAAGCCTTTGGCCATTTCCTGCGCCGGACGGCAGAGGACCGCCATGCCATGGCTGCTGAAACCTTTTATCCGCTGGCCCAGGAGGAATTGTGGAAGCTCCACGATCCGCGCATCGCGACGAACGAAATCGAAACCGAAGCCGTGCATTCGGTACACATCTACGGCCATCAGAAGAAACTGATGGCCAACCGGATGGCCGGGCTGCCGGTTTCAGGGTCATATCTGGACAGGTTGTGTAAACGACACGGGATCGAACCAAGTACGGCCCCGATTCTGCGGTTGGCCTGGATGTAGCCTGTGGCATCCGGCCAGGGTTTCGCGGGTCAGCCCTTGGTCGGCTCCCGCCTAGTTTATTGGCATTTCCGGCAGGTCGACCTGCCCGCGCATCAGGATATGCCCCTGACCAGAAACCTTGATGCCCGTCATCGCATCAGGCGGGCCGACACGCGTGACGATGGCTTTCCCGGGGCGGCCCATATCGTGACCCTGCTGGGCGATGAAGCTTTCCTTTTGCATCAAGCCATGTTTCCACAAATAGGCGGCCATCGCACCGGTGGCAGACCCGGTAAACGGATCTTCGGGCGGGCTGGGCGGTGCCATGAGAAGGCGCGAAAACGTATCCCCCTCATCGGTTGCCCCTTGCAGCGTGACAAGAAACGGCTCGGCCATGTCCGAGCCGGAATACCCCGCAGTTTCAGCCACTTTGCGCAACGGGCCTTCAACCAGTTGAGCGGCCCGTAAGGCCGCATGATCCCGCAGGACGGTGATGCAGAACGGCAAGCCGGTCGAAACCATTTGAGGCGGAGAAATGATGGCTTCCGGTGGCAGGCTGACCGCTTCCGCCACCAGTTCCGCTGGGACGCGCGTACCGAATTGCGGTGCGACCTGAGTCATTTCGATCTGATCCCCCTGCAAACGGATCGACACCAGGCCGGCACCGGTTTCCAGCGTCAGCCCGTCGCCCGAGATCATGCCACGGGATCGCATCGCCGCGACGGTGGCGATAGTCGGATGCCCCGCAAAGGGAATTTCGCGGCTGGCCAGAAAGTAGCGGACGCGGATGTCGGCCACGTCGGACGGCCCGGTAAAGGTGCATTCGACCAGAGAGGTTTCGCGCACATAGGCCATGCAGACCTCTTGCGTCAGGCGCGCACCTTCATGGACGACGGCACATCCGTTGCCACCGAAGGCGCGATCACTGAAGGCGTCCACCCAGTCAAAGTCAAACCAGCCCATGATGCCACTCCTGCTTTAGCATTCATGGCACGATCACTGCATAGGCAGAAAATGTCACGTCTTTTCAGCAGTGTTTCAGGCCGCCTAGTGAACCGCCACCGGAGACAGGTCATGTTCGCGCGCCAGCACGAAGGCCAGCTTGCGGTCAGCCACCAGCGCCAGTTGCTGCCCGTCGGAATCGTGGACGGCGTAAAGCTGATCCAGATCGCCGGCCTGTTCACGAACTTCCCGAGGCAATTCAGATACTTCAACCGTTTTGACATAGACAATACGGTTGCCCTGGGTGTTGATTTCAATCGGTGTATTCATTGCTCTTACCCCTTCCGTATGTTGATCGTCTGAACCACGGTTTCCGGCACGGCGCGGGTCAGATCCACATGCAGCAGACCGTTTTCCATGATCGCCTCGCCCACTTCGACGCCATCGGCCAACACGAACATGCGCTGGAACTGACGCGCCGCAATGCCGCGATGCAGGAAGATGCGCCCCTCGCTGTCGTCGCGCTGACGGCCCCGGATTACCAACTGGCGATCCTCGATCGTGATTGACAGATCCTCTTCGGCAAACCCGGCCACTGCAAGAGTGATCCGATATGAAAAATCCGAGGTCTGTTCGATGTTATAGGGCGGGTATCCCTCATTTCCGGCCTTTGCAGACCGTTCCAGAAGGCGTTCCAACTGCTCGAACCCCAAAAGATGCGGGTATGAGCCAAGAGTAAGTTTCGACACGTATTTTCGTCCTTCTTTGTAAAAGCGACGTGGTGTGCGGCCCCGTTCTGGCAACCGCCTGCAATAGAATATGGGAAGAAACCAGGATGTCCACAAGGTCTGGCGCGATAACGTCTGACACACTATCTTGTTGGCCAAGCACCACAACCAACTCGAGTCGCCAATGAACGCGCCTACCGATCTTTCGATGAAAACAGATGAAGTATTGCGTGTTGAGCTTGAGGTATTCCGCCGACAGCACCGCGATCTGGATGAGGCGATTCAGGCATTGCATGACAAGGGAACGGCCGATCAACTGACCTTGCGGCGCCTGAAAAAAGAGAAACTGCGCCTGAAAGACATCATCCGCCTGATCGAAGACCGTCTGACGCCCGATATCATCGCCTGAACGCCCTGTACCGCATTGCCAGCCAACCGGATTTGGCTATAGTGCGCGCTCTTTCTGAGCGCGGGGACGTATGCGGATGAGCGATGTGAAAGTGGGGATCATCATGGGCAGCCAGTCGGACTGGCCCACGATGAAGGAAGCCGCGGATATTCTGGACGAACTGGGCGTCGCCTACGAAGCCCGCATCGTATCGGCCCACCGCACGCCGGACCGGCTGTGGGACTATGGCAAGACCGCCGTTTCGCGTGGGTTGCAGGTGATCATTGCAGGTGCAGGTGGGGCTGCGCATCTTCCGGGCATGATGGCGTCGAAAACGCGGGTGCCTGTGATTGGCGTCCCGGTGCAGACCCGAGCCTTGTCGGGCGTGGATTCGCTGTATTCCATCGTACAGATGCCCAAAGGGTTTCCGGTGGCGACCATGGCGATCGGGTCCGCCGGCGGGGCCAATGCCGGCCTGATGGCGGCGGGCATTCTTGCATTGCAGGATGATGCTTTGGCCGAAAGGCTGGACAACTGGCGTGACGCGTTGTCAGCGTCGATCCCCCAGGAACCGCAGGGATGAGCCGGATCGGATTTATCGGCACCGGCCATATCGCCGCGCCGATTGCGCGGCTGATGGCCGCCAAGGGGCACCAGATCAGCGTAACCGAGCGCAATGCCAAGGTTTCAGCCGCCTTGAAGGCGGAACTGGGTGCAACCGTCGCTGCGCCTCAGGCCGTGATTGACACCTCGGACATCGTGTTCCTGTGCCTGCGCCCGCATATCGCGGCCGAGGTTCTGGACCCGCTGACATTCCGCGCCGATCAGCAGATCGTGTCGGTCATGGCGGCGGTTTCGGCCGAGCACCTGGCCGCGCTTTGCGCGCCGGCGTCGGATTTCGTGCAGACCATCCCGCTGGGCTTTCTGGAAACCGGCGGTTGCCCGATGGCGGCTTTTGGCAATGATCGCCTGCTGGCGGATCTGTTTGAACCGGAGAACCCCGTGGTCAAGGTTGCGGATGAAGCCGCGCTGAACGCGCATTTCGCCATTTGTGCCATGGTTCCCGGCATTCTGGACCTGATGGCCACCGGTGCCGAATGGCTGGGTGACGCAACCGGTGATGCGCACGGGGCCGAGTTCTATACAACGCAGTTGATGGCGGGTTTTCTGGCCTCGATGGAAAAAGGCGCCGCCGGACGGTTGGCGCAGGAGCGTGACGCCCTGGCGACCGAGGGCACGCTGAGCCTGCAAATGACGGACGCTCTGAAAGACGGGGGCGCGCACGAGGCGCTGCGGTCCGCGCTTGGGGCAATTGGCAAACGTTTGGAGAGTTGAAGATGGCGGAAATGCTCGCCCAAGGTGCAGTGATCGGGATTCTGGGGGGCGGTCAGCTGGGTCGGATGCTGTCCGTGGCAGCCGCTAGGCTGGGTTTTGTCAGCCATATCTACGAACCGGGTGCGAACCCACCGGCGGGGCAGGTTGCGGATCGCGTCACCACTGCGGCCTATGACGATGCAGATGCGCTGAAAGCCTTTGCTGACGCGGTGGATGTCATCACCTATGAGTTCGAAAACATCCCGACCGAAGCGCTGGACATTCTGGAAGTGCACCGCCCGATCCGCCCCGGGCGCGAAGCATTGCGGGTCAGCCAGGACAGGTTGACCGAGAAGACGTTTCTGCAAGAGGTGGGCCTGAAGACGGCCCCGTTTGCGGATATCACCGACCTGAACAGCCTGAATGCGGCGATCGAACAGATCGGGACACCCGCCATCCTGAAAACCCGTCGCTTTGGCTATGACGGCAAGGGGCAGGCCCGGCTGCGCAAGCCCGAGGATGCCGAGGCCGCTCTGGCCGATATGTCCGGGGCACCGGCCATTCTGGAAGGGTTCGTGGATTTCTCGCACGAGGTGTCGATCATCGCGGCCCGTGGTCTGGACGGTCAGGTCGCCTGTTTCGATCCGGGTGAGAATGTGCACCGCGATGGCATCCTGCGCACCACCACCATCCCTGCCCGCCTGTCCCCGGCCCAGCGCACAGATGCAATCCTGCTGGCGGCGAACATCCTGAACGCTCTCAAATATGTTGGTGTGATGGGCGTTGAGCTGTTCGTGACGCCCGGTGGCCTGATCGTGAATGAAATCGCTCCGCGGGTTCACAATTCGGGGCACTGGACGCAGAACGGCTGTGCTGTCGATCAGTTCGAACAGCATATCCGCGCCGTGGCGGGGTGGCCTTTGGGGGACGGGCAGCGCCATTCCGACGTCGTGATGGAGAACCTGATCGGCGACGACATGGACCGTGTACCCGAGCTGGCCCGCGAACGGGATGTGGCGCTGCATCTCTATGGCAAGGCCGAGGTAAAGGCCGGGCGCAAGATGGGGCATTTCAACCGCATCAAACGTTGAGGCTGTCGCGCCTGAGCGCGACGCCTTCGGCGAGAGTATTTTGGAAAAGATGAAGGTTTTGCGGGGCCTATCCCAGAAACCGGGCGGCGATGTCGCCTGACATGTAACTGACGCGCCCACCGGCCAGGGTGGCTGCAACGCGATGGGTGCCCGCGTCCAGGATGACCAGATCCGCGCGTTTTCCCGGCACGAGCGTGCCCCTGTCCTGCATGTCCAGCACCCGCGCGGGGCCGGACGAGACCAGCGCCCAGGCACCGGCCAGATCCAGCAGACCGGTTTTGGCCAGCATCAACGCTGCGCGGCGCGGGCTGGGATAGTGATAATCCGAGGCCAACGCATCACAGAGCCCCATGGCGATCAGCTCGACGGCGCTTGCGTTCCCCTTGTGTGATCCCCCCCGCACAACGTTGGGAGAGCCAAGGATAACGTGATCCCCGGCGGATCGCGCGGCTTCGGCGGCTTCAAGCGTTTCGGGGAATTCGGCAATGCGCACGCCCCGGTCGCGCCACCATGCCCTTGTCTCGGCGGTCGCGTCATCATGGCTGCCCAAACGCACCCCCATTGAGACAAGTTCGGCGCTGAGTACTTCGACGGCAGCGGGAACCTCGTTCCTGCGGACATGCATATTGAGCAGCATCTCAAAATGCGCATCCGGATTGCGTCCGGCCTTCAACGCCTGCCCGGTCAGGCGCGGCGGCTTTTTGCCCTGCGCCAAACGATCATGCGGCAGGTGATCATTGAACACCACATAGGGCACCTGCCATTCGGCGATGCGATGGGCCAGACCCTCGTAATCCTCCAGCATGTTGGTCTCGAACCGCAATTGTGGGATCAGATCCGTGACGGCGCTGTCCTTGACCGCAGCGATGGCCCGAAACACCTGCGCGGCAAACTCGGGGCCACGCACGCCACCTTCCCAGCTGTAGAACTGGGCCAGAACGGCGGTGGTGATGCCATTGGCGGCCAGTTCGGCTTCGGCTGCCAGAATGCCTTCGCTCATTTGCTTCATTGCGCCCCGACGCGGGGCGATGTGGCGTTCGAACCCGTCCCCGTGCAGGTCGACGATACCGGGCAGGACAAGATAACCGGTCAGGTCAACCCTGCGCCCGGTCCGATCTTGCTGAATGACGCCCTCCGCCATCGAGAGATCGCAGCGCGACAGACCATCCCCCGGCAAAAGAACCTCTGCGCCGGTCAAAGTCAGATCCAGAGAGGTCATCGTGTGGGCTCCGAGTCAGGTTCCGAGCAATCCTGCCCGATGCAGATCTCGTCGATTATCTCCATCACGCCGTCCAGCCAGGTGATCTGCCGATCGAATTGGCCGAATTCGATGAAATGCAGCGCCTGTGCCATAACGCGCGGGTTGTTCATCATGAAGGTGTGGGTCACCGGCAGAACAAGATGATCCTTCATCCCTTCGACCTTGGTGGTTTCAACCGAAACCTTACCGTCATCCGGCCCGTCGATCAGCGATGAAAACAGCGGGTTGAGCGAATTCTCACCCGCGATCACCCCCAGCTCAAAATCCACCGGCGGCAGGCGGCGCGGAATGCCTTCAGGACCTGTGCCCAATTGCAGGCCCGCCGGGCCGTTCAGATACCCGAACACTTCCCATGCGCTCAGCTCATCGACCAACTGGCTGCCCTGATTGGGCGGGCCGAGCATGACGACACGACCCAGGTTTTCGGGCCGATGGTCCTTGAGCCAATAGCGCAACAGGATACCGCCCATGGAATGCGCAACGACATTGGCTTTGTCATCGCCACATGCCGCAAGCGCGTCCGGTATGGTTTGCCTTGCCAGTTCCGGAATACCGATTTCGGTCGATGGATACCCGTGGCGCACAACGGTATAGTCATGCGCCTTGAACAGCTGCTCCATCACGGTGAACGAGGCCTCGGTGCGCGCAAGGCCGTGCAGAAGGATCACGCATTTCGCACTGGCTGCGGCAGGAACGAGGCAGAAGAGCAAGGCAATCAAAAGTTTCATAACCGCCAGATAAAGCCTATCAGCCTTTGATAAAAGCCCTAGCCCCGGTGACGTCGCAGCACGGCCAGCGCGATACCGCCCAAAACAAGCGTGGCGCCGATGATCAGCCGCACTCCGGCAATCTCGCCCAGAAAGGCGACACCGCCGAGAATTGCGATCACTGGCACGCTGAGTTGAACGACAGCCGCCACGGACGGGGCCAGTTGAGGCAAAACACGGTACCACAAAGCATAACCAAGCCCGGATGTTACCGCGCCGGACAGGACGGCCAGCAGATACCCCGCCCCGCTCATCTGCCAGGCGCTGCCGCCGGCAAGCATCGCCAAGGCAGTCAACGGCAAAGCGACGATGAAATTGGCGGCCGTTCCCTCCAGCGGGTTTGTTTCTGATCGACCCGCTATCGAGTAAAGGGCCCAACCAATACCGGCGGCGGCCATCAAAGCCGCGCCAGCCAAGTCGACTTGAACGGCGCCAGTCGGCCACAGCACATAGGCAAGACCAGCAAGCGCAACCCCCGCCCCCGCCACCTGCCGGGCGGTCGGAGTCGCGCCCGTCAATGCGCCCACAGAAAACATCGTAATTTGCACCACGCCGAACAGAATCAATGCACCCAAGCCTGCATCCAGCGTCAGGTAGGCGATTGAAAATCCGATCATGTAGAGCGTCAACGATCCCGCGCCAATGATCCGCCTTCGATTGCGCAGCGGAAGGCGCCCTCCGCGTGCCAGCACAAGAGCGGCCAGGACCACGGCCCCCGCCAAAACCCGAACGATGGCAAATCCGGTTGGATCGCTGGCTCCGCTGTCGATGGCCAGCCGGTTCAGAATGGAGTTCGCCGCAAAGGCACACATGGTCAGGGCGGTGAGCAAAAACAATCTCATGCCATCCGCATAGCCGTTCGGGCGGGATTTGCACACTCACTTTCGCGAGGGTTGTGGGAACAGACATCCGGCGCCGGACAAAGCAGTGTCTAAACACGCCATGAAAACAGAACTGTCAACACAAAACGGGGCCGCCCGAAGGCGACCCCGTTCTCAAGCTCCAATGCTCCCCCCTCGGCAGCTTGGCGATACCGCCAAGCGCCTGTCGGGTCGCCAGAATTCGCCAGAGGCGAATTCGGCGTGCTTACATCATGCCGCCCATGCCGCCCATGTCGGGCATGCCGCCGGCAGGTGCCGCGCCTTCCTTGGCCGGCTTGTCGGCAACCATTGCTTCGGTGGTGACCAGCAGGCCAGCAACCGATGCAGCGTCTTCCAGAGCGGTCCGAACCACTTTGGCCGGGTCAATCACACCGAACGAGAACATGTCGCCATATTCTTCGGTCTGCGCGTTGAAGCCGAATGCTGCGTCCGACGATTCACGGACCTTGCCGGCTACAACCGCGCCGTCGACACCTGCGTTCTCAGCGATCTGGCGCAGCGGCGCTTCGATTGCCTTGCGAACGATGTTGATACCTGCGTCCTGATCGGCGTTTGCACCTTTCAGAGCTTCCAGTGCTTTACCGGCCTGGACCAGAGCAACACCACCGCCCACAACAACGCCTTCCTGAACGGCAGCGCGTGTTGCGTTCAGAGCATCGTCAACACGGTCCTTACGCTCTTTCACTTCGACTTCGGTCATGCCGCCGACGCGGATAACGGCAACACCGCCAGCCAGTTTGGCAACGCGCTCTTGCAGCTTCTCGCGGTCGTAGTCGCTGGTGGTTTCTTCGATCTGGGTGCGGATCTGAGCAACACGTGCTTCGATCTCGGCTTTCTCGCCAGCACCGTCGACGATGGTGGTTTCGTCTTTGGTGATTTCGATTTTCTTGGCGGTGCCCAGCATGTCCATGGTGACGGACTCGAGCTTCATGCCCAGATCTTCGCTGATAACCTGACCGCCGGTCAGGATTGCGATGTCCTGCAACATGGCCTTACGGCGATCGCCGAAGCCAGGTGCTTTGACAGCAGCAATTTTCAGGCCGCCGCGCAGTTTGTTGACAACCAGAGTTGCCAGCGCTTCGCCTTCAACGTCTTCCGCGATGATCAGCAGCGGCTTCTGCGACTGGATCACTTGTTCCAGCAGCGGAACCATCGGCTGCAGCGACGAGAGTTTCTTCTCGTGCAGCAGGATCATGCAGTCGTCGAGCTCTGCAATCATCTTGTCTGCGTTGGTGACGAAGTAAGGCGACAGGTAGCCGCGGTCGAACTGCATACCTTCGACAACGTCGGTCTCGGTTTCCAGACCTTTGTTTTCTTCGACGGTGATGACACCTTCGTTGCCAACCTTCTGCATCGCGTCTGCGATCTGCTGACCGATTTCGGCTTCGCCGTTGGCCGAGATGGTGCCAACCTGAGCAACTTCTGCCGAGTCTTTGACTTCGCGCGAGGCTTCTTTGATGCCTTCAACAACCTTGGCGGTTGCCAGGTCGATGCCGCGCTTCAGGTCCATTGGGTTCAGGCCAGCTGCAACCTGCTTCAGGCCTTCTTTTACGATCGCCTGTGCCAGAACGGTTGCGGTGGTGGTGCCGTCGCCGGCTTCGTCATTGGTGCGGCTGGCGACTTCTTTCACCATCTGCGCGCCCATGTTTTCGAACTTGTCTTCCAGTTCGATTTCCTTGGCAACCGAAACACCGTCCTTGGTGATGCGCGGTGCGCCGAAAGATTTGTCCAGAACCACGTTGCGGCCTTTGGGGCCCAGGGTCACTTTAACCGCGTCGGCCAGGATGTTCACACCCTTCAGCATACGGTTGCGGGCATCGGTGTCGAATTTGACGTCCTTTGCAGCCATGTCGTTTCTCCTTGAGAAATAAGTTTGAAATGAAGATCAGAGAAAGCGCGCGCTTACTCGATGATCCCCATGATGTCGCTTTCTTTCATCATCAGCAGCTCTTCGCCGTTGACGTTGACCTCGGTGCCCGACCATTTGCCGAACAGGATCTTGTCCCCAGCTTTGACAGCCATTGCGATCAGTTCGCCGCTGTCCTTGCGCGCACCTTCGCCGGTTGCGACGACTTCGCCTTCGCTCGGCTTTTCTTTTGCGCTGTCAGGGATGATCAGGCCGCCTGCGGTTTTCTCTTCGCTCTCTACGCGGCGAACCAACACACGGTCATGAAGCGGTTTCAATGCCATCTTTGTAGCTCCTTGGGCTCAAAGTTTATCTATCCTCCCCCCGCCTTCCGACGAGGCGTTAGCACTCGTGGTGTGTGAGTGATAACGACGCATAGCTAGGGAGTCTAAAAGTCCGAGTCAACAATTTGTGAGAGATTTTTTTGCAAAATGGACCAGTCAGCCTGTTCCCAGCTATAGGCCCAATGCTTCAACCCTTCTGCGCCCTCAGACGTAAGCCCATAGATGCCTTTTTCAACCTTCTCGAACCACCCGTAGTGGTTTTCCCGCATAAGCCGGGTGGCGACCGGGACCGCGACCGATCTGGCGACGTCCGCCCCCTTGGACGGGCCATTCTCGGCCAGATAGGCCGCACATTTCAGCGCATCCTGCCGATACGCCGTCACGATACCATGGCGCGTCGCGCCCCCGGCGTTCGGGTCGCCTTGCAGCCGGTCGAATTCGCGCAGCAACCGTGCGGCCCTGACTTTGTTCTTACGGGGCGCGTAGGGGCCGGGATCGCACTGAACCTCGACCGTGCCATCAGCCCGCACGGTGATCAGGCCCAGGCCAAGCCTACGACACAGTGCCAGATTATCCTTGAGCGCCCGCCGGGCCGTTCGGCCCGTGGGTTTGTAGACTGCAACATAAACCAGATCAGTGAGTTTCAGCCGGGTGATCGCCTGATGAAACAGGGCCAGCGTGAACCGCAGTTTCAGTTCGACGATCACCGGCGCATCCCCATCGCGCACCGCAACTATGTCGGCTGCGCCGACTTCACCTTTGACGGTGTATCCCTGACGCTCCAGCAGCGCCTTGACCGGGGGATAGAGATCCTGCTCGCGGTTCATGCCGCCATGCTACGCAGATTGCCGGAGAATACCAGACGGGCGGCTTGAACATCGGCAGGTGGCGTGGCTAAGTCTGGGTTCAACTTCTTGACACCATTTAGGCTGGCCCCATGCGTTTGCTCACTTTTCTTGCGTTCCTTCTGTTTCCGATCTCGGCTCAGGCCGCGTGCGAGGGGGTGGACCTGCGCCCGCAACTGCCCGAGGAAACCCGGACCAAATTGCAAAGTGCAGTGGCCCAGATCGCTTATCCCGAAGGCAATCACTGGATTGCACGCAAGGGCGACACGGTTTTGCACATCATCGGCACTTTGCACAGTTACGATCCGCGCATGGAAGACGTGATTGACCGCCTGTCGCCCGAACTCAGCAAAGCGGACGCCTTTTATTTCGAAGTCACTCAGCACGACATGGACGCCTTCGAAAAGACCATGGCCAACGACCTGAGTGCGGTAATGATTACCTCGGGCCCTACGTTGATCGATCTGATGGCGGAAGACGACTGGGATGCGCTGTCCGCAGCCCTGGCCCAGCGCGGCATCCCCGGCTGGATGGCTGCGAAGATGCGTCCGTGGTTCCTGACCATGATGCTGAGCATTCCGCCCTGCATGATCGAGGACCCGAATTCAACTTATGGAATGGACGCCCGCCTGAACGATCTGGCCGTTGAAAAAGGTATCCCGCAGCACTCGCTGGAACGAATCGAAGACCTGATGGCCATGTTCGACAGTTATCCGCTCGAGAAACAGGTCGAGTCGCTTGTGCGCCTGTCCGGGGCGATGCAGGGCAATGCAGACCAATTGGCCACCATGGCCAACGCGTATCTGGAAGAAAAGCACGCCGAGATCATACAGCTTGCCCGCCTACAGGGGCTTGAGCAGTCGGGCTTGAGCCCCGAAGCCTTTGATGCGGAATGGCAAAATTTCGAGCAGCAGTTGCTGGTGCAGCGAAATGCCAACTGGATGGCGCAGATTCTGGACATCAGGGATCAGACAGTTGTGATTGCGGTCGGCGCGGGACACCTGAGCGATGATTACGGCCTGCTGAACCAACTGGAAGAAGCCGGATACGTTCTGACACGCGCCGAATTCTGAACGGACCCAGCGGTTTTCAGACCAAGCGTCGCAGACAGTGCTCAGCAGCGTGACAACGGCCTTTAGCCGCCCTATAAGGCGCGCAAATTTCCATTCCGCAGGGCACTGACATGACGACGCTAGTATTTGGCCACAAATCCCCCGACACAGATTCCACAGGTTCGCCGATCCTGTGGTCGTGGTACCTGAACGAGGTCAAGGGTGAGCAGACCGAACCCGTGCTGCTGGGTGAACCCAACACCGAAGCAACATTCATGCTGGAAAACTGGGACCTGCCCAAGCCGCGGATCCTTGAGGACCTGCCTGCGGAAACTCCGGTGGTTATCGTCGACACCAACAACCCCGCCGAACTGCCGGCCAACATCAACGACGCGGACATCCGCGCCATCATCGACCATCACAAGCTGGTCGGTGGCCTGGAAACCAAAGGCCCGATCGACATCACCGTGCGCCCCCTGGCCTGCACCGCCACCATCATGGTTGATCTGATGGGTGAAGATGCGGCCAAGATGCCCGACGCCATCAAGGGCGCCGCGCTTACCTGCATTCTGTCGGATACTCTGGAATTCCGCTCTCCGACCACCACAGCGCATGACCGCGAGGTTGCAGAACGTCTGGCGGCTGAGCTCGAGCTGGACATTTCGGCATATGCGGCAGACATGTTCGCGGCGAAATCGGATGTCTCGTCCTTTTCGGACGCCGAGTTGATCCGCATGGACAGTAAAGAATACGAGGTCGACGGCACCAAATTCCGGGTCTCGGTTCTGGAAACCACCGCCCCCGGCGTCGTTCTGGACCGCAAGGCCAGCCTGGCGGACTCGATGGTGGACGTTGCCAAGGAAGACGGCGTCGATCAGGTGCTGCTGTTCGTGGTTGATATCCTGAACGAAGAGGCCACGCTGCTGGTCCCCAATGATCTGGTCAAAACCGTGGCCGAGAAGAGCTTTGGCGCAACCGTGGACGGGGACGCCGTCGTTCTGCCCGGTATCATGAGCCGCAAAAAGCAGATCATTCCGAACCTGAAGGTCTGATCCTCAAGCGACCCAAATCTAAAGGCGTCCAATTCGGGCGCCTTTTTTCTTTGCTGACAGCCATTTGCGGACGCGTTGTCGGTTGTTAGTCTGACCGGGGGTCCAGAGCCTATCCCAGGTCAGGTAAATGCAATGGTCGTACGAAAACTAAGCACCACCCGCAGCATCCTTCTTTTTGAAGGTGCCGACAAGGCGGCGTATTGGCGACGCTTTGCAATGCTGCTGACGCTTTCGGTCGTGATTGCCACCATGGGTTTGCTGCGCAACTCCGGCGCTGTCGTGATCGCGGCCATGCTTGTGGCGCCGCTGATGACCCCGATCCTCGGGGTGGCCGCCGCGATGGTCATGGGATGGCTGAAACGCGCGGTGACGCTGGCGCTTACGGTCTGTCTGGCTGCCATTGTCTGCGTGATGATGGCGTGGTTTCTGGTCTATGTCGCCGATGTTCCCCGTGGCATTTTGATCCCCGATCAGGTCCTGGCACGCACCGATCCCGGCACCGAAGACCTGATCGTCGCGCTCGCTGCCGGTGTGGCCGGGGCCTATGTCCAGATCAACAAATCCGAATTGAGCCTTCTACCCGGCGCGGCCATCGGTGTTTCGCTTGTTCCCCCGCTGTCGGCCTCGGGCATTCTTTTATATTTTGACGAACCCGCCGAGGCCTATGAGGCAGGGCTGCTTTTCGCAACGAACCTTGGCGCGATCATTCTGTCAGCCTGCGCGGTTTATCTTGTCTATGCCGCGCGGTCCGTGGTTTTCAGCAAGGGAAAGCGCAAGCTGAACTTCACCGCCAGCGTCTTTGTCGCGATCGCGTTTCTGGTCGTCGTCGTCCTGCAACTTGGGAAGTCCACCTACAACCGTTATCTAGAGACGCGCACCGAGGCGCAACTGGCCGATGCCATTCGCGCATGGGCCGATCCGGTTTCCGTGGAAATCATCCGCATCGACGTCAACGCTCAGCGCAAGCGAGCCGAGGTTTGGCTGGTCGTCGATCTGCCGGCCGAGGCGCAGTTCAAAGTTTCTTCCATTGCCGGTTTGCTGCCACCCAAGCTGCGTGAGACCCCTCTGGTCGGGGTGCTGGAGGAGGAGCTTGGACCCGGATACCTGGCCATTATCCGGTATCAGCCGCGTATCGGGGCCCAGATCATCCTGGGAACGGAAAACGTTCAGCAGGCCCCGGACGTCACTGAAATTACCGAAGACGAGTAGCAGTTTCACCCATTCCTTCGCGCAAACGGGAATGCGGGATGGTGTTCGGGCCCAAGCTTTGCCATAGCTGTCGCCAGCGCGATATCAGACCCAGAGGCCCCCATGACCCAGATCGTTTCCTCGCTTTCCGAGATCTCGGACCGATACAAGGCATTGTTCGTCGACCTTTGGGGCTGTGTTCACAACGGCATCACGGCCTACCCCGAGGCCGTCGAAGCGCTGAAGGCCTATCGCGCCAAGGGTGGACTGGTGGTCTTGGTCACGAACTCTCCCAAACCCCGCGCCGGGGTGGCAGAGCAACTCGTGCAATTCAACGTCCCCGCCGACGCGTATGACACCATCGCCACCAGCGGGGATTCCGCGCGATCTGCGATGTTCCGCGGTGCTGTCGGGCATAAGGTTTATTTCATGGGCGAGTGGCAGCGCGATGCGGGCTTTTTCGAACCGCTGAAATTGCTGGATCACCCCATCCATATCGAGCGTGTGCCGCTGAAGGAAGCCGAGGGTATTGTCTGCTGCGGCCCGTTCGACCCGATGGCCGACCCGGATGTGAACCGGCCGGATTTCCTGTACGCCAAGCAGATGGGGATGAAACTGCTTTGTGCTAACCCTGACATTGTCGTGGACCGCGGCGAGGTGCGCGAATGGTGTGCCGGTGCTTTGGCCAGGCTGTACACCGAAATGGGCGGCGAGAGCCTGTATTTCGGCAAACCGCATCCCCCGATCTATGATCTGGCCCGTCGCAGGTTGCAGGAACTGGGGCACGATATCCCCGACAGCGACATTCTGGTGATCGGCGACGGCCCCCACACGGACATTCTGGGCGGCATGGGAGAGGGCATTGATTCTCTGTTCATCTCGGGCGGATTGGCCGCGGCAGAAACAAAAACGTCGCATCATCCGCACCACGAATCCTTAACCGCCTATATTGAAAGGGAAAAGATCAATCCAACCTACACGATCGGGCGCTTGAGGTAGCAAGAAAAGACTTGATTTTCTGCAACTGCGAAGTAATAAAGTTGCCAACCTTGGCCAAATGATGGTTTTTTCTTTCACGGCCGACTTCGAGTGAGGGCAACATGTTGGACAATCTTCCGCGCGGAACGATCTGTATCGAAGACATCGAAATGGGCATGTCCCGCCACCTGCGCAAAGTGGTGACGGATGAAGATATCGAAATGTTCGCGCAGGTCTCGACCGACCGGAATCCGGTGCATCTGGACGACGACTATGCCCGCGATACGATCTTCGAAGGCCGTATTGCCCACGGAATGCTGACGGCGGGTCTGATCTCGGCCGTGATTGGTGAACAACTGCCGGGTCATGGCACCGTTTACATGGGTCAGTCACTGAAGTTCCTGGCGCCTGTGCGTCCGGGTGACATGGTGTATGCCGAGGTGAAAGTGATCGACATCGATTTTGCCAAGCGCCGCGTCAAGCTAGACTGCCATTGTTCGGTCGAGGGCAAGAAGGTCCTGATCGGCGAAGCCATGGTGCTTGCCCCGTCGCGCAAGTTCGACTGACTGGCAAACACAGTTTTGCAAAAGGCGCCGGACCGGCGCCTTTTTTGTTTGGGCACTCAACTGCACACAAGGTCGTCAGGAAGAACGAGTTCGTTTTCGCCCTTTCAGCGCACCTGATTCCAGAATGATTTCCGACACCACGTGTTCACGCCTGTAGGCCATCACATGAACCCCGGAAACACCGACGATGTCCCTAATCTGCTGGATCAGTTCAATACAGATCTTCTTGCCCTCTTCCGCGGGCTTTTCGGCCTTTTCCATCCGCTCGATGACATGATCCGGGATGTGAATTCCGGGCACATTGCTGCGCATCCAGCGTGCCGCGCGTGCCGAAGCGATGGGCCCCACACCGGCGATGATGAATACTTTTTTGTCCAGACCGGCATCCCGAACACGATCCATGAACCTTTCAAAGAGCGGAATGTCGTAGATATAGTTGGTCTGAATAAACTCGGCCCCCGCCTCGACCTTCTTTGCAAGACGTTCCGGGCGCCAGTCATAGGGCGGTATACAGGGGTTTTCCGCCGCACCCAAAAACAGTTGAGGGGGGCGCGTTATCTTGCGGCCGGAAAGAAACTTTCCCTGATCGCGCATCGTTCGGATCGTCCGCAACAAGGTCAGGGAATCAAAGTCGAACACCGGTTTTGCCCCCGGTTGATCCCCAACACCGACACCGTCGCCCGTCAGGCACAGCACGTTGCTGACGCCCAGCGCCGCAGCCCCCAGAACATCCCCCTGAATGGCGATCCGGTTCCGGTCTCGGCAGGAAATCTGATAGACCGGAGAATACCCCGCGCGGGTCAACAACGCACAGATCCCTATCGAAGACATGTGGCAGTTGGCACCAGACGCATCGGTTGCATTGATCGCATCCGCCACTTCACCCAGCGGCTGCGCCGCCTGAAAAACATCCTCGGGGTCAGCGCTGTCTGGCGGGTTCAGTTCAGCGGTCACCGCAAAGCGGCCCGAACGCAGAACTCTTTCCAATCGACTGTGCGAGACATAGCCTTCGGGAACAGGCAAATAGCCGATCGGCTCGACCTCGCTGCGATGGGCATCATTCATTTCTTCAGCTCCCGGTTCACCGCGTTGGGGGGTTCAGCAGCCAGAGGTGCCGCAGAGGGTTCGTTTTCGCGCGCCTCCGGGAATGCTTGCGCAAGCGTTTCGCGTGCAGCGTCCCGGGCCTCGCGTTCCTGTGCTGCAATCTCGCGGCTGACCCGCAACCAGGATGATGACCCCTTCAACATGTGTTCCACCGGCGGAAGGACCTCTTTTATCTTGTCGCCCCCGTGTTGCATACGGCTGGCCCCGTCCCAGGCCAAGGCCCAGACACATTTCATGTCGGGTTTGACCTCGCAGAACTCACCGGGACGTACACCGCCGCATGGGCCGTTGCGCAGTTGCTTGGGGCAGTTCATCGGGCAAGACATACCCGTCGAAGACAAAACGCATTGTCCGCACATCTTGCAATCAAACAAAAGACTTTTGACGCCTTTTTCGACCAGCGCGATGGGGTGTTCAACGCGGTTGTAGCCGATCCTTGCAAAGACCGGATCCATCGCGACCATGCCCCGTTCGACACATTTGTAAATCCACTCGAACGCACGGGCGTTGCGAATCGCGAACAGTCGCAATCGATACATGGTCTGCCTCCTGTGCTGGGTCCATTTGAACCTGGCCGGGCCATCGTCCGCCCCCCCAGCGTGGTCCGAGGGCCGGAAACCCAGTCTACACCCAGTATTTTTTTTGGATCAAGCAGTTGGCCGAATGTCGCACAGCATTCCGGGGATGCCCTGTGTGCAATCAGGTCTGACAAATGGTTTTGGTGTGTTTCGCCAGGACCCGTGCCTTGAATTCAAACTGCCGCTTGAACAAATCGCAACGCAACGCTACGCAATCGCCTATGCACATCATCCGAGATTTCCAGTTTGTCGAGCCAGAAGATCGCGGCGCCAGCGTTGCGATCGGGAATTTTGATGGCGTCCATTTGGGGCACCAGTCGGTCATCGAACTGGCCCGCGACGCGGCCCCGGATGCGCCACTGGGGGTCATGACATTCGAGCCGCATCCACGTGAATACTTTGCGCCGGACTCTCCTCCGTTCCGCCTGATGCGCGGCAATGCGCGGGCGCATCGGCTTGAGAAGCTGGGTGTGGAGAAACTGTACGAGCTGCCGTTCAACGCGGCGCTGGCCGGGCTTTCCCCTGATGAATTCGCGCGCAACGTGATTTGTGACGGTCTGGGTCTGTCCCATGTCGTGGTCGGGGCCGATTTCTGTTTTGGCAAGGGCCGCAGTGGGACGGCTGACGATCTGGTTCGCTTCGGGCAAGAGATGGGATTTGGCGTGACGATTGCCCCTTTGATGCAGCGGTCG
Source organism: Ruegeria sp. HKCCD6428 (assembly GCF_013110595.1). Classification (NCBI taxonomy): domain Bacteria; kingdom Pseudomonadati; phylum Pseudomonadota; class Alphaproteobacteria; order Rhodobacterales; family Roseobacteraceae; genus Ruegeria; species Ruegeria sp. HKCCD6428. The sequence continues at coordinate 180,698 of NZ_WVQX01000003.1, read as the reverse complement.
GAAAACGTGGTCTCGTCAACCGCCATCCGCACCGCATTGAGCGAGGGTCGCCCAAGGGATGCAGCCGCGATGCTGGGCCATTGGCACAGGATCGAAGGCGAGGTGATCGGCGGCGAGCAACGCGGGCGGGAACTGGGTTTCCCAACTGCGAACATGTCCATCGAAGGGCTCCACCCGCCGAAATTCGGTGTCTACGCGGTATTGGTCGACGTGCTGGATGGCCCGCATCAGGGCAGTTATCACGGCGCGGCCTCGGTTGGGGTGCGCCCGATGTTCCATGGCGAAGTGCCAAATATCGAAACCTTCCTGTTCGACTTTTCCGGCGACCTGTACGGGGCGACCTTGTCGGTGGGGCTGATCGAATTCCTGCGCCCTGAAATGACATTTAAGGGGCTGGATGGTCTGATCGCGCAGATGAATGCCGATTGTGAACAGGCCCGGGGCATACTGGCCGCCCTATGAGCGCCGATCCGATTGAACGCACCGGCCTGCCCGCCCGGTTCTGGGAACGCAAACCCCTGCGCAAGATGAACCAGCGCGAGTGGGAGGCCCTGTGTGACGGCTGCGGCAAGTGCTGCCTCAACAAGCTGGAAGATGAAGACTCGGGCGAAGTTGCCCTGACCTGCGTCGCCTGCCGACTGCTGGACGATGAAAGCTGCCGCTGCACGCAATATGACATCCGGCATCAATTTGTCCCGGAATGCATCGTCATGACACCCGACAATATCGACGAACACGCCTATTGGTTGCCGCAAACCTGCGCCTATCGGCTGCTGTGGGAGGGCAAACCGCTTTACGACTGGCACCCTTTGATATCTGGTACGCCGGACAGCGTGCATGCCGCAGGCGTTTCAGTTCAGGGGCGCACGGTGTCCGAGTTCGAAACCCCCATGGAAGAGTGGGAAGACTACATTATCGAGGAGCCTAGCTGATGTATTTCGCATCTGACAATTCCGGGCCGGTTCACCCTCAGGTCATGGCCAAACTGGCCGAGGCCAATCAGGGCTATCAGATGGCCTATGGCGCCGACACGATGATGAACGAGGTACGGGACCGCATTCGCAGCATCTTTGAAGCGCCGGGGGCTGCCGTCTATCTGGTGGCGACGGGGACAGCGGCAAATTCGCTGGCCCTTGCCACGTTGTCCAACCCCTGGGAAACGATCTTCTGTTCTCCGGTTGCCCATATCCACGAAGACGAGTGCAACGCGCCCGAGTTTTACACCGGGGCCAAGCTGACCCTTGTTCCCGGCGGCGACAAGATGTCACCGGACGCGTTGCGCGGGTCCATCCTGGGCGAAGAAACCCGCGGGGTACACGGGCCGCAGCGCGGGCCGGTGTCGGTCACTCAGGTCACCGAGCGCGGATCGGTCTATTCGCTGGAGGAATTGCAGGCGCTGTGTGGGGTCGCAAAGGAATATGGCTTGCCGGTCCATCTGGATGGGGCCCGGTTCAGCAATGCTCTGGTGGCCCTGAATTGTTCTCCGGCTGACATGACATGGAAAGCCGGGGTGGACGCGGTCAGCTTTGGCGGCACGAAAAACGGGCTGATGGGCGTTGAAGCGGTGGTGTTCTTTGACGAGAGCAAGGCCTGGGAATTCGAGCTGCGGCGCAAACGCGGGGCGCATCTGTTTTCCAAGCATCGCTACCTGTCCGCTCAGATGGCGGCTTATCTTGAGGATGATCTGTGGCTGAAGCTGGCGCGTCAGGCCAACGCAAACTGTGCCCGGCTGGCCAGCGGCCTGCGTGCAAAAGGGGCCGAGTTCCTGCACGAACCACAGGCCAATATGATCTTTGCCGCTTTTTCACGCGCGAAGCACAAACAGCTGCATGAGGCCGGGGCGATCTACCACCTCTGGGGGGCCGAGCTGGAAGGTAATGATGACGATGAAAGCCTTGCATGCCGACTGGTCTGCGACTGGTCGATCGGAACGGCCGAGATCGATCAGTTTCTCAGCCTGTTGTAACACCCGTTCCGCGGCCAGCTTTCCAGAGCTTTCGAAGCAGCGCGCTGGTTTCACGGGGGTGCGAAATGGGCAGCATATGCCCTGCACCTTGCACCACGTCATGGCGTGCGTTCGGCAGACGGCGCTGCAATCCATCACAGATTGCGGGGATCGTCGGGTGGGTCTTTGATCCGCTCAGCAACAGGGTTGGCATCGATACGCGCTTGCATCTGTCGGGGTCAAGCAACCCGGCGCGGTCATCGTACAGAACGGGGTAAGACGCGGGAACAACATGAATCCCACGCACCATTCCGGCGCGCGTCCGCTCTGGCAGGTCAGGCCATTTTGGGCCGATACCGGTGCTCCACATCCGGTTGAACAACCGCGCGGCCAGCGCTTCGTCGCCTGCTTGGAACGCTGCTTCAATCGGTTGTGACTCTTGCCGGTGTTGATCGTACAAATGGCGGGCGTCCTGTTTTGCCACGGCAAAGAACACGGGCTCGATCAGGGTCAAGCTTCGAATACGGTCCGGGTGCTCCATGGCCAGTCTGAGCGCAACGATCGCCCCAAAGGAATGGCCCACCAGATCCATGGGCTTGGTCAACTCGACCGCCGCCAGACCTGTCACAGCGTCAAAGAAATCGCTTTGATCGTCCCAATCCGGACTGCGCCCGTGAGACAGCATATCCGGTGCAACAAGACACACGCTGCCATCCAATGCCTTGGACAGGCCAGACCACGCGCCGGAATGCGCAATGGTGCAATGAAGGGCAAGCACTTTGCGCCCTCCGTCGCCCAATCGTCTGACGAAGACGGATTGCATCGCTGTCGGTGTTGTCATCCTTTCATCTCGGACAGATGCCGATCCAGATCATCCAGGCGATCCTGCCCCCAGAACCTTTGACCATCCGGCGTGATGTAGAACGGCGCGCCAAACACGCCGCGATCCACGGCTTCTTCCAGATTGGCGGCATAGGTCTCGGCCCCGACCAGCAGTCCACTGTTGGCCAGTTCCGGGTCAAACCCGGCATTTGCCAGGCAGTCCCTGATCACATCATCCTGAGCGACGTCCTTTTCTTCGGCCCAGCAGGCGCGCAGGATCAACTGGCACAACTTGCCCACGTCGCCCGAATCATCCTTGATCGCGGCGATGATCGCATAGGAAGACGGCGCCATGTTGGTCGGCCAGTGCGCCGGTTGCAGGTTGAACTCCATCCCCAGATTCTTCGATTGGCGCAGCAGCTCCTGAGCACGGTATTCGATGCGCGATACATGGCGGTCTTTCGGCGGCGTGCCCCCGGTGCGTGCGAACAGGGCCATGATGTCCAGCGGCTTGTAGTTGATCGTTGCGTCGTGTTTCGCCGCAATCTCTTCCAGCCGGTTCCCCGCAAGATAGCTGTAGGGCGAAATTGTCGCAAAAAAGTAGTCAATCTGGGTCATGTTCACTTTCTCCGCTGCGTTACCTTTGCGGGACGGTAAGGCCATGCTAAGCGGTGTCAACATCACGAATCTGTCACATTGCCATTGCTGCCCGGGGACCTCAGTCGATGCCGACACTTCACGAACCCAAGCTTATCGCTGGGAACGCCAACCTTCCACTTGCCGAAACCATCGCACGCCGCATGAGCCTGTATCGCGGTGTCGACCAGGGATTGGTCGATGCACGCGTCGAACGGTTCAACGACGGCGAGATCTTCGTCGAAGTGTTCGAGAACGTACGCGGCGAGGATATGTTCATCATCCAGCCGACCTCGAACCCGGCCAACGACAACCTGATGGAGCTGCTGATCATCGCCGACGCACTGCGCCGTTCGTCTGCACAGCGGATCACGGCCGTGATCCCGTATTTCGGCTATGCCCGCCAGGATCGCCGCACCAAGGCCCGCACGCCCATCAGCGCCAAGCTGGTGGCCAATATGCTGACCGGCGCAGGGATCGAGCGGATTCTGACGATGGATCTTCATGCCGCGCAGATTCAGGGCTTTTTCGATATGCCCGTCGACAACCTGTACGCCTCGCCGATCTTTGCGCTGGATGTCAAAAACCAGTTCAAGGACAATCTGGATGAGATCATGGTGGTTTCACCCGACGTGGGCGGCGTGGCGCGCGCCCGTGAACTGGCCAAGCGCATCAACGCCCCCTTGTCGATCGTTGACAAGCGGCGCGAGAAAGCAGGCGAAGTCGCGGAAATGACCGTTATCGGGGATGTGAAGGACAAGATCTGCCTGATCGTCGACGACATGTGTGACACCGCCGGAACGCTTTGCAAGGCCGCGCAGGTCCTGTTGGACAACGGCGCCAAGGAAGTTCATTCGTACATCACGCATGGCGTCATGAGCGGCCCCGCGGTCGAGCGGGTGACGAACTCGGTCATGAAGTCGCTGGTGCTGACCGATACGATCCAGCCGACCAAAGAGATTTTGAAGGCAAAGAATATCCGCATCGTTCCGACTGCGCCGATCTTCACCCAGGCGATCCTGAACATCTGGAACGGAACCAGTGTGTCTTCGCTGTTCGAAGACAAGACGCTGACCCCAATCTACGAATCCATGTACCAGATGGATTGAGCTACAGGGGCGACCGAACATGTCGCCCCCTGATATCTGAAATACCGATTGCGCGGATATCTGACCATGGGGCGCGATCGGCGATACAAGTGGAATCACCTCCATGACTGCCAACAAACGTATTGTTCTTTCCAGCGATCACGCGGCGATCGAGCTGCGCCAGTCCGTGGCCAACCACATCGCACAGCAAGGTTGGGACGTGGTTGATATCGGCCCGACAAGCCCGGAAAGCACCCATTACCCCAAGCACGGCAAGGCCGCGGCGCAGGCCGTTGCCTCGGGCGATTGCAGCTTGGGTATCGTCCTCTGCGGCACTGGGCAGGGTATCATGATGGCTGCGAACAAAGTGCCCGGCATTCGCTGTGGCGTTTGTTCAGACGCATTCTCGGCCCGCATGATCCGCCAGCACAACAACGCCAACATGCTGTCGATTGGTGCGCGAGTTGTCGGCGAAGGTCTGGCGCTGGACATCGTTGACGCGTTTCTGGGTGCCGAATTCGAAGGCGGCCGCCACGCCACGCGCGTGGACATGATCGAAGCGCAGGACGACTGAGCCCAATCAATCGTTCAAACGCCTGAAAACATGGCGAACCCGGATCAGGAAATATTCCAGTCGTCCGGGTGTGCCACCTCTCCTATCGCGGTCCAGCTTGCCCGGATGCGGGCAATCCGAGTGTCGGACCAGGTCCGGAATACTGCGTCAAAACCCTCGGCGGTGATATGTTCGGCCTGAACCTCTGCGCGCAGCGCCGAGGACGTGTCGACATCCCACAGCGAGATCCCGATCTGCACCATAGGCGGAGTTCGAAATGCTTCTTTGAACCGAATGGGGGTTCGGCGTTCGCGCGGCCCCTGCCCGGTCCACATTTCGCCGCCTTCGGCAAATTCCGAAAACAGGACATTCTCGCCCTGCGCAATTCCAATCGGATGGGTTAGGAACTTTTTCATCATATCATCATTATTCTTGAATTCCCGTAACTTACCCCGGCATTTCGGCAAAAGCACGACAAAAAAACGACCCCGCAATTGCGAGGCCGCTCTATTTTTTCACTGGTGGGCCCGTTACAGGCTCATATGTGTTCCAAGCGCTTCCATGTCGGCCAGCAGCTTGGCCGCGTCGTCGACGATGGTCTGATCATCGCCACCCTTGGCTGCCTCATGCGAGGCGCGGGCGTCTTCGATCAGCTCGTCCAGATGCGCGCGGGTCACTTCATCCACCGGGATGGCCTTTTCGGCCAGAACCGACAGGCTGTCGCCGTTGATCTGGGCAAACCCGCCGGTGACCAGGTATTCGCTGGACCCTTCGGGTGCCTCGACCTTGAGCAGACCGGGGCGCAGCGTGGTGATGGTGGGGGCATGATCGGGCATTGCCGTCATGTCCCCGTCCGCGCCGGGAATCTGGACCGCGCTCGCCTGCAGCGAAGCAAGGCTCCGCTCGGGGCTGACGAGGTCGAATTGCATCGTGTTTGCCATCAGGGATACTCCTTAGGCGGCTTCTGCGGCCATCTTCTCCGCTTTGGCGATCACTTCGTCGATGCCGCCAACCATCAGGAAGGCCGCTTCGGGCAGGTGATCGTATTCGCCGGCCACAACGGCCTTGAACGACGCGATGGTCACATCCAGAGGAACCTGAACGCCGGGCGAACCGGTGAATACCTCGGCCACGTCGAACGGCTGCGACAGGAAACGTTCGATCTTACGGGCACGGGCCACGGTCAGTTTGTCCTCTTCCGACAGTTCGTCCATGCCGAGGATGGCGATGATGTCCTGCAACGACTTGTAGCGCTGAAGGATCTGCTGAACGTCGGTCGCAACCTTGTAGTGCTCTTCTCCAACGATGGCCGGATCAAGCAGACGCGAGGTCGAGTCGAGCGGGTCAACGGCCGGATAGATACCCTTTTCCGAGATCGCACGGTTGAGGACGGTGGTCGCGTCCAGGTGCGCGAACGAGGTTGCCGGCGCAGGGTCGGTCAGGTCGTCCGCAGGCACGTAGATCGCCTGAACCGAAGTAATCGAGCCCGACTTGGTCGAGGTGATCCGTTCCTGCAAGGCGCCCATGTCGGTGGCCAGCGTCGGCTGGTAGCCCACTGCCGAAGGAATACGACCCAGCAGAGCCGACACCTCGGAACCCGCCTGCGTAAAGCGGAAGATGTTGTCGACGAAGAACAGAACGTCGGTACCGGACTGGTCGCGGAACTGTTCGGCCAAGGTCAGACCGGTCAGAGCAACACGTGCACGCGCACCCGGAGGCTCGTTCATCTGACCATAAACCAGCGCCACTTGGCTTTCCGACAGGTTATCGGGCTTGATCACGTTCGATTCGATCATCTCGTGGTACAGGTCGTTCCCTTCACGGGTCCGTTCACCAACACCCGCGAACACCGAGAAACCCGAGTGCACTTTTGCGATGTTGTTGATCAGTTCCATGATCAGAACGGTCTTGCCCACACCGGCGCCGCCGAACAGGCCGATCTTACCGCCCTTGGCGTAAGGGGCCAGCAGGTCAACAACCTTGATGCCGGTGACCAGGATTTCCGACTCGGTCGACTGTTCGTCGAACTCGGGCGCGGGCTGGTGGATGGCGCGGGTTTCGGATGCTTCGACCGGGCCTTTTTCGTCGATCGGTTCGCCGACCACGTTCAGGATGCGGCCCAGGGTGGCGTTGCCGACCGGAACCGAGATCGGTGCGCCGGTGTCGGTCACGGCCTCGCCGCGGACCAGACCTTCGGTCGCGTCCATCGCGATGGTGCGGACAGTATTTTCACCCAGGTGCTGAGCAACTTCCAACACCAGGCGCTTGCCGTTGTTGGTGGTTTCCAGCGCGTTCAGAATTTCAGGCAGCTGATCTTCGAAGTGCACGTCGACGACGGCCCCGATGATCTGTGTGACTTTGCCTTTTGCATTCGCCATGTTTCGTCTCCGGTTTTCTTACAGCGCTTCGGCGCCGGAAATAATTTCAATCAGCTCGTTGGTGATCACGGCCTGACGCGAGCGGTTGAACTGGATCGTCAGCTTGTCGATCATCTCACCCGCGTTGCGTGTCGCGTTGTCCATCGCGGACATCCGTGCACCCTGTTCAGACGCCCCGTTTTCGAGCAGAGCCGAGAAGATCGCAGTCGCAACCCCCTTGGGCAGCAGGTCGGCCAGAATGGCTTCTTCGCTGGGCTCGTAGTCGAAGATGGCACCGCTGTCGTCACCCGCCGCTTCGTCCTCGAACGAGGCAGGGATGATTTGCTGTGCCGTCGGGATCTGGGTCACGACGTTGACGAACTTCGAGTAGAAGATCGTGGCCACGTCGAACTCTCCCCCGTCGAAACGAGACAGGATGTCCTTCGCGATGTCCTGCGCGTTGGCATAGCCAAGACGCTTGACCTCGCTCAGGTCGATATGTCCAACGAACAGATCGCCAAAATCACGCTTCAGCGCGTCGCGGCCCTTCTTGCCGACAGTCAAAACCTTGACCGTCTTGCCTTTCAGGCGCAGCTCTTCCGCCTTTTGGCGGGCCAGCTTGGCGATGTTCGAGTTGAAGCCGCCGCAGAGGCCGCGTTCAGCTGTCATGACAACCAGCAGATGGACATCATCGCTGCCCGTTCCACGGAGCAGCTTGGGGGCGCTGTCGCTGCCCCCGACCGAAGCCGCCAGCCCTGCCATCACGGCATTGAACCGTTCGGCATACGGACGCGAGGCTTCGGCAGATTCCTGGGCGCGGCGCAGTTTTGCAGCCGCGACCATCTGCATGGCCTTGGTGATCTTGCGGGTCGATTTGACCGACTCGATCCTGTTTTTAAGGTCCTTAAGATTTGGCATATGCCCGCCTCTCCCTTAAGCGAAGGTTGCGGCGTATTCGTCCAGCGCAGCCTTGATCTTGTCGGAAGCGTCACCCTTGATCTTGGGGTCTTCGTCCGTGATCCACTGAAGCAGATCCGCGTGCTTGCCACGCAGGTGTGCCAGCAGGCCAGCTTCGTAACGGCCAACGTCGGACACATCGATCTTGTCGAGGTAACCGTTGGTACCTGCGAAGATGACGCAGACGATTTCAGCGTTGGTCAGCGGCGAGTACTGCGGCTGTTTCATCAGCTCGGTCAGACGCGCACCACGGTTCAGCAGCTGCTGGGTTGCGGCGTCGAGGTCTGAACCGAACTGCGCAAAAGCAGCCATTTCGCGGTACTGAGCCAGTTCCAGTTTAACCGGACCGGCAACCGACTTCATCGAGTTGGTCTGAGCCGAAGAGCCCACACGCGAAACCGACAGACCGGTGTTCACGGCAGGACGGATGCCCTGGTAGAACAGTTCGGTTTCCAAGAAGATCTGGCCGTCGGTGATCGAGATCACGTTGGTCGGAATAAACGCCGAAACGTCACCACCCTGGGTTTCGATAACCGGCAGAGCGGTCAGCGAACCCGCGCCGAAGTCTTCGTTCAGCTTCGCCGAACGTTCCAGCAGACGGGAGTGGAGGTAGAAAACGTCGCCAGGATAGGCTTCACGTCCGGGCGGACGACGCAGCAGCAGCGACATCTGACGATAGGACACAGCCTGTTTCGACAGGTCATCATAGATGATCAGCGCGTGGCGGCCGTTGTCGCGGAAGTATTCAGCCATCGCAGTTGCGGCGTAGGGTGCCAGGAACTGCATCGGTGCCGGGTCCGAAGCGGTTGCGGCCACAACGATCGAATATTCAATCGCACCGGATTCTTCCAGTTTCTTCACCAGCTGTGCAACGGTCGAACGTTTTTGACCGATCGCTACGTAAACGCAGTACAGTTTCTTCGACTCGTCGTCGCCTGCTGCGTCGTTGTAGGTTTTCTGGTTCAGGATTGCGTCCAGAGCAACGGCGGTTTTGCCGGTCTGACGGTCACCAATGATCAGCTCACGCTGGCCACGGCCGATCGGGATCATCGCGTCAACCGATTTCAGGCCGGTTGCCATCGGCTCGTGAACCGATTTACGCGGGATGATGCCGGGGGCCTTGACGTCTGCAACGCCACGCTTGGTTGCGTTGATCGGGCCTTTGCCGTCCAGCGGGTTGCCCAGACCGTCCACAACGCGGCCCAGCAGCTCGTCACCGATCGGAACGTCCACGATCGAGTTGGTGCGCTTGACGGTGTCACCTTCTTTGATGTCACGGTCGGAACCGAAGATAACGACACCGACGTTGTCGCTTTCCAGGTTCAGCGCCATGCCCATGATGCCGCCGGGGAATTCGACCATCTCACCGGCTTGCACATTGTCCAGACCGTATACACGGGCAATCCCGTCACCGACGCTCAGCACGCGACCGATCTCGGCCACTTCGGCTTCCTGACCAAAATTCTTGATCTGGTCCTTCAGGATTGCAGAAATCTCTGCAGCTTGGATTCCCATTTATCCGACCTCTTTCATTGCATTCTGTAGGGAGTTCAGCTTCGAACGGATCGAACTATCGATCATTTTCGAGCCCACTTTAACGACAAGACCGCCGATGAGGCTATCATCCACGGTCGCATTGATTGTCACCGTCTTGCCCACACGCTCGGACAGTGTCTTGGACAGTTTTTCCATCTGGGTCTTGGTCAGTGCCTTGGCCGAGGCAACCTCGGCGGTCACTTCGCCGCGCTCTTCGGCCAGCATGTCGCGCAGAACCTTCAGCAGTTGCGGCACGACGAACAGGCGGCGCTTCTGCGCCATCAGACCCAGCGTGTTGCGCAGGATGGGGTTCAGACCCATCTTGTCTGCGATCGCAGTGATCGCGCCTTCCTGTTCAGCGCGGGAAACCAGCGGCGATGCGATCAGGTCGCGCAGCTCTGCACTGTCGTCCAGCGCGGCTGCCAGATCATTGATGCCGGATTCCAGACCTGCAAGGTCGTTGTTCTCTTTTGCGATCTCGAAGATCGCGGTGGCATAGCGCTCGGCGATGCCAGTGGAAATCGAAGCTGGTTCGGACACGTCCACCCTTCCGATATTTTGGGCCCCGAATTCGCGTGCGGCAGCTACCCCGGGGGCGTGAAGAAACCCCGGCCAGACGGTCGGGGATCAAAATCACCGGGGATGTAGCAGAGCCGAACCAACCAAGCAATACGCTATAGCGGTAACAGATTTATCCACAAATTGTTATTTTTCATTAACTTACGGCAAGTGCGACGGTTTGAACACATTGGCCCAGTTGAAAAATGTTACGAATATGCAGGTTTTTGCGATTCCTGTGACTTTTTTTCCTCAATATTTCGCGTGGAATTGCCCGGGGTCTCAGGCGGGCTTCAGCAAGCCGTCCAGCGCCTTGATCGGTTTTTTGACCGCGTCCTTGGTCACGCTGCCGCTTGGCGGGCGGATATGTTTGCTGACTTCGACCATCAGCACCCCACCGGCCATGACCGTCGGAATCCGCTGGCCGGTCTTTTCGATCAGGTTGCCGGATTTCAACCAGAATCGCCGGAACGACGGAGGCATATACAAGGCCGAGCAATGCACCTCGGGCAGGAAGTGATGCGCCTTGAGCTGGTTCTCCAGCTGAGTTGCCGAGTACGGGCGCCCGAACCCGAACGGGGTCTTGTCCGACCGTGACCACAGACCCGCCCGGTTGGGTACTATGAAGACGGCCCGGCCACCGGGGCCCAGCACGCGCCAGCATTCGTCAAGCAACTGGTTTGGCCGTTCCGACGTTTCCAGCCCATGCATCACCACAAGCTTGTCCACGTGGCCGGTCTCGATCGGCCAGAGGGTTTCTTCGGTCAGGACCGAAACGTTGGGCATGCCTGCCGGCCATGGCATCACGCCCTGTGGTCCCGGCATCAACCCGATGACCCGGCGCGCATCCGATAGGTAAGGGCGCAGCAAAGGCACCGCAAAACCGAATCCCGCCACTGTCTGGCCTTTTGCTTCGGGCCAAAGCTCGATCAGACGCCCGCGAATAGCCGCCTGCGCCGCACGCCCCAATGTGCTGCGGTAATAGAAGTTCCTCAGATCCTGTACATCAAGATGCATTGCGGACATCCGGTCAATCGGCTTAGCTGGGCGTAGTCTAGCAATGAAAGGGCAAAAGGCCATGCCTCTTGAAATCGTTACAATCCCGTGCCTGAGCGACAATTACGCCTTTCTGGCGCATGACGCCGTCACTGGCCAGACCGCTCTGATCGACGCGCCCGAGGCCGCACCGGTCCTGAAGGCGCTGGATGACCGGGGGTGGACGCTGTCACATGTGCTGTTGACCCATCATCACTGGGATCACGTGGACGGGCTGACGGGAATTTTGGCCAAACATCCGGCAAAAGTCATCGGGGCCGCCGCTGACGCAAATCGCCTGCCGCCGCTGGATCAGCAAGTTACCGAGGGGGACAGTTTCGAGATCGGCGGCGAACCGGTTCAGGTTCTGGACGTTTCCGGGCACACGGATGGCCATATCGCGTTCTACATGCCGGAGAGTTTCGCCGCGTTCACCGCCGACAGCCTGATGGCGCTGGGTTGTGGGCGCCTGTTCGAGGGCACACCCGCGCAAATGTGGGTCTCTTTGAACAAGCTGGCCGCCCTGCCGGACGACACTTTGGTCTGTTCAGGGCACGAATATACACAATCCAACGCCAAATTCGCGATTACAGTCGATCCCGAAAACCAAGCCTTGAAAGATCGCATTGCGGATATCGACCGCGCGCGTGCGGCCGGAAAAGCCACTGTTCCTTCGACTCTGGCCCTTGAAAAGGCCACAAATCCGTTCCTGAGGGCCGCAGATCCGGCGATTCAGGCGAAATTAGGTATGGTGGGCGCTGACCCCGAGGCCGTTTTTGCCGAAATTCGGGCTAGAAAAGACCGGTTCTGATGCCTATTTGCTCCTCTTCAGGGCCACGGTCACAACAAATGTGACTGTCAAGTGAAAGAAAACCCTTGAAGCCGGGCCACGATCAACCAAACTCTAATAGTATGAGGACATGGTTGGGATGGGGTTCCGGCCAAGAAACCGCCCCCTTCTGACCCAAGACAGAGGAGCACCCGCGTGCCTTCATTCTCGAGCACATTGGAACAAGCCATCCACGCGGCCCTGGCGGCTGCGAATGAACGGCGCCATGAATTCGCAACGCTGGAGCATTTGCTGCTGGCCCTTCTGGAAGAACCCGATGCCGTGCGCGTCATGAAAGCGTGCAGTGTCGATCTGGACGAGTTGCGCAGCACTTTGGTGGAGTTCATCGACGAGGATCTTTCGAATCTGGTCACAGATATCGACGGATCCGAAGCCGTACCCACCGCAGCGTTCCAGCGCGTCATTCAGCGCGCGGCGATCCACGTTCAAAGCTCGGGCCGGACCGAAGTGACCGGCGCCAACGTTCTGGTCGCCATTTTCGCCGAACGCGAAAGCAACGCCGCCTATTTCCTGCAAGAACAGGACATGACCCGTTACGATGCGGTCAATTTCATCGCGCATGGCGTCGCCAAGGATCCTGCCTATGGCGAAAGCCGCTCGGTATCCGGTGCGGATCAGGTGGAAGAAGACGCCCAGACCACATCCGGCGAAGCCGAACAGAAAGAAAGCGCGCTGGGAAAATACTGCGTGGATCTGAACGCCAAGGCTCGAGCGGGCGATGTCGATCCGCTGATCGGGCGCTCGGACGAGGTGGAACGCTGCATCCAAGTGCTGTGCCGCCGCCGCAAGAACAACCCGCTGCTGGTGGGGGATCCGGGTGTGGGCAAGACCGCCATCGCAGAAGGCCTTGCGCACAAGATCGTCGGTGGCGAGGCCCCCGACGTGCTGGCCAACACCACGATCTATTCGCTGGACATGGGCGCGCTGCTGGCCGGAACCCGCTATCGCGGTGATTTCGAAGAACGTCTGAAAGCGGTTGTGACCGAGTTGGAGGATCACCCGGACGCGGTGTTGTTCATCGACGAGATCCATACCGTGATCGGTGCCGGGGCGACCTCGGGCGGGGCTATGGATGCCTCGAACCTGCTGAAGCCTGCGCTTCAGGGCGGCAAGCTGCGCACCATGGGCTCGACCACCTACAAGGAGTTCCGTCAACACTTCGAAAAGGACCGTGCGCTGAGCCGCCGGTTCCAGAAGATCGACGTGAACGAACCTTCGGTGGAAGACAGCGTAAAGATCTTGCGCGGGCTAAAGCCCTATTTCGAAGAGCATCATGACATCAAATACACCGCCGATGCCATCAAGACGGCGGTGGAGCTGTCGGCCCGCTATATCAACGACCGCAAACTGCCCGACAAGGCCATCGACGTGATCGACGAGGCCGGCGCGGCGCAGCATCTGGTCGCGGAAAGCAAGCGGCGCAAAACCATTGGCGTCAAAGAAATCGAGGCGGTTGTCGCCAAGATCGCGCGTATTCCGCCCAAGAACGTCACCAAGGATGATGCGTTGGTGCTGAAAGACCTCGAAGCCTCGCTGAAACGGGTGGTGTTTGGTCAGGATCTGGCCATCGAGGCGCTGTCCAGCGCGATCAAACTGGCCCGTGCCGGTCTGCGCGAACCTGAGAAACCCATCGGCAACTATCTGTTTGCCGGTCCGACGGGGGTTGGCAAGACCGAGGTGGCGAAACAGCTGGCAGATACCCTGGGCGTGGAACTGCTGCGTTTCGACATGTCGGAATACATGGAGAAACATGCGGTTTCCCGCCTGATCGGTGCCCCTCCGGGCTATGTCGGGTTTGATCAGGGTGGTCTGCTGACCGACGGTGTCGACCAGCATCCGCATTGCGTGTTGCTGCTGGACGAAATCGAAAAGGCCCACCCGGACGTGTTCAACATCCTGTTGCAGGTGATGGACCACGGCGAGCTGACCGATCACAACGGGCGCACGGTGAATTTCCGCAACGTGGTGCTGATCATGACATCGAACGCGGGCGCGCAGGAACAGGCCAAAGCCGCCATCGGCTTCGGTCGCGATCGGCGCGAAGGCGAAGACACGGCCGCGATCGAGCGCATGTTCACACCGGAATTCCGCAACCGTCTGGATGCCGTGATCTCCTTCGCACCGCTGCCGAAAGAGGTCATTTTGCAGGTGGTCGAGAAATTCGTCCTACAGCTTGAGGCACAACTGCTGGATCGTGGCGTGACCATCGACCTGACCCCAAAAGCTGCCGAGTGGCTGGCCGACAAGGGATATGACGACAAGATGGGTGCACGCCCGCTGGGTCGCGTGATCCAGGAGCACATCAAGAAACCCCTGGCCGAAGAGCTGTTGTTCGGCAAGTTGGCCAAGGGCGGCGTGGTTCGTGTCTCGGTCAAGAAAGGCGAACTGGATCTTGAAATTCTTGGCCCGGACCAACGGCGCATTTCAGGAGACAAACCACCTCTGTTGACGGCAGACTGACCAAAATACAGACAACTCCTTCAAAGCCCGGCGATCCCCATCGCCGGGCTTTTTCTCTGCTGGCAGCATAAAGTGCGACGGAAAAAGACTTCTGCTGCGTGTCATCTTCAATGATGAACGCAAGACAGGGATCGACACGTGAGCAAAATTTCAATCCTCTGGGGCGCCGCCTTTGCCCTATCCGCCGTTGCCGCTGTGGCAACTGCACAGCACAGGTTTCGCTATCACGACGAAACGACCGCAGAACCGTTGAGGTTGGTGCCCGCAACCGAAAACCCCGGGAAAAGCAGCGCTTTGGTGAAAGA
This sequence comes from Ruegeria sp. HKCCD6428, assembly GCF_013110595.1. Lineage (NCBI taxonomy): Bacteria > Pseudomonadati > Pseudomonadota > Alphaproteobacteria > Rhodobacterales > Roseobacteraceae > Ruegeria > Ruegeria sp. HKCCD6428. Next base: position 165,596 of record NZ_WVQX01000003.1, on the reverse strand, counting down.
AAAAGGCGGAAAAATCAAAGTGACGGGCAACGGCATTCCTGATCATCTGGTTGGCCGGTTTCCAAACCAAGGCAATCCGCACCGGATCGAACAGCAGAAGGTCAGGTTGAAATTGCCTGCAAATCCAACGGCCAAAGGTGCAATCACACCGCTGCAAATGGGGTGGAACTTTGGCGTGTCACTCAACGGGGTTGTGTTCGACCCGCTGGCGGCCGAGTTCTGGCATGGCGACCCCGGATCCGGGTGGTCCTACAATGCCTTGGGTGGCGCTGTTTCCTTGGGATTGGACGCCAATTTTGCCCATGTACAGCCGAATGGAAAATATCACTATCACGGTGTACCGACAGGGTTGGTCAAGCTGCTGGGATGGTCACCGTCCGAGCATTCACCCTTGATCGGCTATGCCGCAGATGGTTTCCCGATATATGCCGTCACTGGCGTCGTAGGGGGCAAAGTGACCGAAATGACGTCGTCCTATCGTCTGAAACCCGGCAACCGGCCGGGTGGCGCTGCGCCGGGCGGGCGGCATGACGGCACCTTCAACGAGGACTACGTTTTTGTTCAGGGTCACGGCAATTTGGACCAATGCAACGGCGCCTTCACCGTTTCAGCAGAATACCCTTCAGGAACCTATGCGTACTTTCTGACCGAGGATTACCCCGTGGTACCCCGGTGTTTCATGGGCACTCCGGATCAAAGCTTTCGCTTTGGCAGACGGTAATCGGTTTGACCCCATCACGCAGATTACCCAGGCAAGAGGCATGGGTTTTGCTATCTTTCCGTGAGTTTCAGCTCGATCCGGCGGTTCTGTGCCCGCGCTTCGGGCGTGTCAGCCGGATTGACCGGCTGGAATTCACCAAACCCGTTTGCTGCCAGACGATTGGGCGGGATGCCCAGCGCGTCGACCATATAGCGCACGACAGACAACGCGCGACCCTGGCTGAGTTCCCAGTTGTCCCGGTATCGGCCTGAACCGGCCAGCGGAACGTTGTCGGTGTGGCCGTCGACCCGGATCACCCAGTTCAGACCGGGTGGAATTTCGGCGGCGACACTGCGCAGGATGTTGGCAACTTTCGCAACCTCCTGCTGCCCTTCCGCGGACAGCACGGCTGATCCTGTCGGAAACAAAACCTCGGACGAAAAGACAAAACGGTCGCCTTCAATCCGCACGCCTTCCTGATCGCCAAGGACATCCCGAAGACGTCCGAAAAATTCCGAACGATAACGTTGCAGATCTTCCGCCTGCGCTGCCAGTTCCTCATTCTGACCGGCCAGTGCTTCGGCCTCGGCCTCGAGACGCAGGCGTTCGGCTTCTTCCAGCAGGCGGCGGCGGCGTTCTTCCGAAGCGGCACGGGCCAGCGCGGCATTCAGGTCCTGACCCAAAGTCTGGATTTGGATTTCGGCGGCCTCGTTGCGCTCTTCGAAATCATCCAACAGGGCCTGCAATGACCCCAACTGCCCGCGCAGGGCGGCAATCTGCTGGTTGAGAAGTGCCGCCTCACGCTGGGCCTCGGCTGAGATTTCTTTCTCTTCCGACAATGTCGATTCGGCCAGAGCCAGCAAAGCCTGCTTTTGTACGGCCAGGGTGCGTTGCTCATCAGCATCCACCTGCGCTTGCGTTTGCGCCTCCAGGGCGGCTTCAAGCTGGGCGCGCAATTCATCAGGATTCACGTCGCCGAATTGTCGCTCAAGCTCCGCCCGCGCGGCTTGCGCGGCGGCCAGAAGAGTCAGCGTGTCTTCGGTCTCTTTGCGTTGTGCCTCCAACGCGAGCGTCATGGCCGTCAGTTCGGCATCCGCATCCTGAAGACGGTTTCGCAATGCCTCGGCAGCAGCGGCTTCGACCAGGCGGGCGGCTTCTTCATCGCTCAGTTGCTGTTCAAGGGCGGCAATTTCCGCCGCGCGTTCATTGCCGCTTTGCTCCAGATCCGCAACCAATGCTTCCAGTGCCTCGCGGCGGGCGGCTGCCAATCGGGCAGCTTCCGTCTGCACATCGATTTCCTCGCGACTTTGTGCAAGGGCAAGGTTCAGCGCCTCTTGTTCCGTCAGCAATTGCTCGCGCTCAGTCTCAAGCGCTGCGATGTCGCCCAAAGCCTGTTCCTGCTCGGCAAGCAGCGCCGCAACCTGTGCTTCGAAATTCGTGATACGGGTCTGCGCCTGATCCAGCGCGGCGGCCTGACGGTCGCGTTCGGTGGTCAGTGAGGCGATCAGCGACTGCGCTTGCGCCAGATCGTCTTCGGCCTGCGACAGCGTCGTGTTCAACGCACCCAGCCTTGCCTGCAAGCGGCTGTTTTCACGCTCTTCCAAACCAAGCGCGCCCGCAAGCGCGGCAACTTCGTCTGCCAGTGTCGTCAGTTCGTCTTCCTGCCCCGAAATAGTTTCGCGCAGAACAAACTGAATCACCATGAAAATGGTCAGAACGAATGTCAGCACCATCAACAGCCCGGTCATCGCGTCCACGAATCCGGGCCAGACCGAGCCCTGGAAGCGTTGACCGGTGCGGCGGGACAGCGCCATGGGTTACTCTCCTTCCGGCGTGGTGCGCACCGCGCCTCGAGGCAGGGTCAGGGCCTTGACCAGCAGTTCGATATCCTTGCGGAATTCGTTCATGCTTTCCTGACGACCCGCCGAAATCTCTTCGAGAATGCGCAGCAACTGCACGTCCATCGAGCGCAGGCGCATCCGGCTTTCGGCGTCGATTCCATCGCCTGCACCGTGTTCGCGCATGTGGTCAAGCAAAGCATCCTGCCCCAGCGCGACACGCTCCAGAGCCGAAGTGACGCTTTCGGTATTGGCCTGGCGATTGTTCATCTCGGCAATCACATCGACCAGTTGCCCCAGCTTGGCCGAAACCTCAGCCCGCTCGCTTTCCTGAGCGGCAAACAGATCCTGCAACGCATCCATCTGTTCGGACATGGCATCCAGCACAGGTGTCAGTACGGCGATCTCTGCTCCACCCTCTTCACCACCGGCAAATCCGACGCGGGTGATCGAGGACAACCATTCTTCGAGCTCGCGATAAAAGCGGTTCTGCCCGTGCCCGGCAAACACTTCGAGCAAACCAACAATCAGCGATCCCGCCAAGCCCAGCAGAGAGGACCCGAACGCAACACCCATCCCTTGCAACTGCGCCTCGAGCCCCGTCATCAGGCGATTGAAGACGGCCAGCCCCTCTTCGCCTTCCTGCGGGTTCAGGCTGCGGATGGTGTCGACAATGGCTGGAACGGTTGTCGCCAGGCCAAAGAACGTACCCAGCAGACCCAAATAGATCAGAACATTGGTTATATAACGCGTGATTTCCCGTTCTTCTTCGACACGCTCGGCCACGGAGTCCAGAATGGACCGGGTTGAGGTGGAACTGATCTGCGAGCGCGCGCCTCGCTCGCGCAGCAGCGAAGCCAAAGGCGCCAGCAATTGCGGTGTGCGCGCATCTTCGCGAACGACGCCCCCGACAAAGGCCTCGATCCAGCGCACGGACCCGATCAGTTGCGTAACCTGATAAAAACAAGCGAGGACGCCGATAAGAAATACGATCAGAATGAAACCATTCAGATACGGATTGGCATAAAAAACCGGCAAAACGTATGGCAGCGCCAGAAACACCCCCAGCCCGGACAGGCCGATCGCCATCAACATCAACAGAATTTGTCGAATTGGATGCGAGAAATGGGGTCTCGCGCCCTGATGTGCCTGCGCCATGCGCGTGGTTCCCGGTATTTGCCTGCTTTGCGTCGAATCTAGCGGGATTCCGCGCGTGACGCCAAGAGTTTATGCGGTGATGTCGCGCACCCGTTGCGCCAACCACTCAAGATCATGGTCACGCAGCCCGATCTCGGCCAGATGTTCTACGGTGTTGTAAAGATATTCGTCATTCGGACCGCGCCCGCCAACCGCATGGGCGATGATCCGGGCCTGTTCCTCCAACGGCATCCCGCCGCAATACTGGACGTGGTCGGCATCGATCACATAGGTAACGGCATTGACGATTTCGCCGTTTTCCAGGTGCACATCCAGCATACGTTCAACATAGGCCGAGGAAATCAGCTCGCGCTCGCGCAGCTCGTGCAGCGTACGGTCTTCGTGACCCGCCTCGACCGCAAGGGCCAAACCGGTGCAACTTGCGTTCTCCTGTTCGTCCAGTGCCAGCACCAGGCCGGGTTTTTCTTCGGTCCCGCGATGGTGGATCGAGCTCATGCAGAAGGACCGGGAATAACCATGAAGTGTCGCGCGTTCACTGCGTGCCACCGGAAAGCCCGGATTCCACAGCAGTGATCCATATCCGAATACCCACATCGTCATTGCACTGGTCCTTGCCTGTTTCGGCCTATAAACATCAATTCCAAGGCGGGAAAAAGGGCCTTTCGAATGCGTCTGATACGAGTGTTGATTTTTGTTTCCCTGGCATGGAGCGCCTATTGGTTCGTGGCCGGATATGGCCTGCGCTCTGCGATCACTGGCTGGTTCGAACAGCAGGAGGCGCGCGGCTGGCAAGCGGATTTCTCGAATGTCGCGACAGCGGGCTATCCGACCCACCACATGACCCGTCTGAACAATCCGGCTCTGGCGGATCCGGTGAACGGCACGGCATGGAGCGCGGATTGGATCGAATTCAAAAGCCCCGCCATCTGGCCCGGTCGTCAGATATTGCGGTTCGCGGACACACCGCAACGCCTGTCATATTTCGACCAGACATCAACAATTGTGGCCGACGAATTGCTTGCCGAGCTGCAATTGCAGCCCGGCGTCTCGCTCGTGCTGGAGAAAATGGCTTTGACGGCCGGAGCCTGGTCGGTGACGGAAAACTCCACCAAGCTGGCCTCGGGCGACACGCTGAGCCTGATCATGGAACAAACGCCAATTTCAGAAGCCTATTCCATCACGGCCCGCGCGGATGGGTTTACACCGGGGGAAAAACTGCGGGCCCTGATGCATTCCGCAAGTTCATTACCGCAGAGCTTTGAGACGCTGGAACTGGATATGGTCACCACTTTCGACAAGGTTTGGAGCCGGTCCGCCCTCGAAGACAGCCGTCCGCAGCCCGTGGCCATCGATCTGCGTCTGGCCGAGATCAAATGGGGTGAGCTGCGCCTGTTCGCGACAGGCGATCTGGATGTGGACGCCCAAGGTATCCCGACTGGAGAGATTGCCGTCAAAGCCGAAAACTGGCGGGATATGATCGCAATGGCAAACGCGGCAGGAGCCCTTCCTGATCAGGCCGTAGATCCCGTCACCCGAGGGCTGAACTTTCTGGCAGGGCTGGGCGGAAACCCCAACGCGCTGGATCTGCAACTGAATTTCCGCGATGGTTTCGTGGCGCTCGGGCCGCTGCCTTTGGGCCCTGCCCCGCGCCTGATCCTGCGTTAACGGCAGTAGGGTCCGCTGCGATAGCGGGCCGTATCAAGGTGGAAATGATCCTTGTGATAGCGATCGGAATTCGGTCCCAGCACGGTACCAAACGGGCCGCACGCCCCGCGCCAGATCTTCTTGAGCTGTTTCTGAGACGGGTTCTTGCGCCACCCGTTCAGGACGGTCACCACCTCACCGTCAGCCATTTTGAAACCTGAGATATCGATCGCACGACCCTTGCCATGTTCGGATATCCGCGCGCCTTTACGGTTGTTGCGGGTTCGGCAGGCATAATGGGCGGCGATTTGCAACTCGACCACGGGCCCGCGGCGTTTGAAGGTGGGTTTGACGGTCTTGTCGACCCACTTGTTCAACGCAATGGCGGTGCCGCAATCCATCGTCGAGGGGCGGCTGAGCATCACACCCGAAACCGAGGTGATCTGTACCGCATCCTTGACACCACAGGCTGAATTCTTGCTGCCCACCCGACCAACAGGCTTGCCCTGAATGGCAATATCCCCGCAAACAGACCCTTTGCGCAGCTTGCGCCTTTTGAACAACACCTGCTGTTCGACGGACTTGGGTCGCAAATAAGGCATCAAGGACGTGTCCGGCCCCAGAAGTGGCAGTTCCGACGGGCGCGCCGCCGCAGCGGTGACTTGCGGGGAAACCGGACGCGAAACCGGACGCAGGTTGGCAGTGTCAGAAGGGGCAGGCGCGCTGACAGACTGCTGAACAGTCAAAGGGCGCATGAGGGGCACCAAAGACTGGTCAAGGGGCGCGGCCTGAACCGGCGCGGCGCTCAAAGCCACGACCCCGATCAGAATATGCCCCCAACGCAGTTTCATGAACTTGCCTTTCCCCGCCCAAAGTCCGGCGCATCCGTATCCTGCCCGGCATCGATGATGCCGCGACGAATAGCACGGGTGCGGGTGAAGTAGTCAAACAAATGATCGCCGTCGCCGGTGCGTATGGCGCGTTGCAGGGCAAAAAGCTCTTCGGTGAACCGGCCCAGGATTTCCAGCGTCGCATCCTTGTTGGACAGGAACACATCCCGCCACATGGTCGGGTCGGACGCGGCAATCCGGGTGAAGTCGCGGAAGCCGGCGGCCGAATATTTGATGACTTCGCTGTCGGTTACCCGTCGCAGATCGTCGGCCACGCCAACCATCGTGTAGGCAATCAGGTGCGGCGCATGGGACGTTACGGCGAGGACCAGATCGTGATGATCCGCATCCATCTCATCGACATTCGACCCCATACCCTCCCAAAGCGCGCGCAGGCGGGCAATGGCATCCGGGTCCGAACCCTCGACCGGGACCAACAGGCACCAGCGATTGTCAAAGAGTTCGGCAAACCCGGATTCAGGGCCGGAATGCTCGGTCCCTGCCAAAGGATGCGCCGGGACGAAATGCACACCGTCGGGGATATGCGGTTGCACCGCCCGAATGACGCCCCGCTTGACCGAACCCACATCCGAAACGGTGGCACCGGGTTTCAGCACGGATGCAATTTCTTCTGCAACTGCGCCCATAGCCCCCACAGGCACGCAGAGCACGACAAGATCGGCGCCTTCGGCCGCCTCGCGTGCCGTGTCGCAAACACGGTCACACAATCCGATCCTGCGCGCGGTTTCACGGGACTTTTCAGACCGGGCATAACCCGTCACTTCCCCGGCCAGCCCTGCACGTTTCATCGCCCAGAACATGGACGAAGCAATCAGGCCCAGCCCGATCAGCGCAACGCGGTCGTAAATCTGGCTCATGCTGCGCCCTCTTTGAATGCATTGATCGCCGCAACCACACGGCGGCAGGCTTCTTCGTCGCCCACGGTGATCCGCAAGGCGTTCGGCAGGTTGTAGCCTGCAACCCGGCGGACAATCAAACCCTGCGTTTTCAGGTAGTCATCGCAGGCCTCAGCCTCGGCCCGATCGGCGAAACGCGCTAGGATGAAGTTGGTGCAAGACGGGTCCGACGGCACGCCTGCCTTGGCCAATTGATCGGCCAGCCACACACGAAGGCGCGCGTTTTCGGCCTGACAGAAGGTCAGGAATTCCACATCGTTTACCGCAGCTTCAGCCGCCGCCAATGCGGTCATTGACAGGTTGAAGGGCTGGCGCACCCGGTTCAGCACGTCGATGATCGGGCGGTGCGCATAGCCCCATCCGACACGCATACCGCCCAACCCGTACACCTTTGAGAAGGTGCGCGTCATGATTACATTCTCATGGGCGTCAACCAGCGACGCCCCGCCATCGAACGCCTCGACAAACTCCGCATAAGCGCCATCAAGAACCATCAGGCAGGTGTCGGGCAGACCCAGCGCCAGACGTTCCAGTTCGTCGTTCGGGATCATGGTCGAAGTTGGATTGCCGGGGTTGGTGACAAACACGATCCGCGTCTGCCCCGTCACCGCGGCGAGAATGGCATCCACATCCACCTTGCGGTCACGTTCGGCCACCATGACCGGCGTCGCGCCGGCCATGCGGGCGATGATCGGGTACATGGAAAACCCGTGCTCGGTATAGATCACCTCGCCCCCCGGCCCCGCGTAGGCCTGGGCGACGAATTGCAATACCTCGTCGCTGCCGACACCGCAGATGATGCGCGCCGGGTCCAGCCCATGGCGTGCGCCGATGGCCGCGCGCAGACTCGCGTGGTCGGTGCTGGGATAACGATGCAGACTGGCCGCGCTGTCGCGCACCGCCTCTATGGCCTTGGGGCTGGGTCCAAACGGGTTCTCGTTCGAGCTCAGCTTGATGACATGCTCCACTCCCGCCACGTGCGACTGACCGCCCTGATACAGCGCGATGTCCATAATGCCGGGTTGTGGGGTGATCTTGGTCATGAGAGGCTCCGTTGAATGGGCCTCTCATACCTGTCTCAAAGGGTTGAGAAAAGCGGCAATTCCCTCATGCGGCCTTGAAGCGCGCTGTTGCCGGGTCAGCGTTGTAGTAAGGCGTGAATTCTTCGGTCCGGTGCGACAGGTCATTGACGCTGTCGATGATGAACTGAACCGTCTCTTCGCTCATCAGATATGAGAAATTCAGGCGCACCCAGCCGGGTTTTTTCATTTCTTCCCCAGCGGACAAGGCAGCGTGCAGCGCCTCTGACGTTGCCTGATCGATCCCCAGCAAGCGGTGGGCGTAGGGTCCGGCACAGGCACAGCCGCCCCGCGCCTGAATGCCGTAGATATCGCTGAGCATCCGCGTGAACAGCTGCTGATGCACGGGCTGGCCCGCAGTGTCGCGCACCAGGAAGGAAAAGATCGGCAGACGGTGCGCTTTCTCGACCCCAAGCAGGGTCAGGTTCGGGTTGTTCTTCCAGCCGTCCAGAGCCATTTGATTGTACTGCGCCTCACGCCGGGCGATTTCGTCCGTTCCGACGACATCCTTGACGATGAAGGCCAGCGCCGCACGAATGTCTCCGATCACGTTGGGCGTCCCGGCCTCTTCCCGGGTGGACAGATCGGTGCTGTAGTCGTGCCGCCACGGTGACACGAAACTGACGGTTCCACCGCCGGGCCAGCTGGGGCATGTCCGTTTCACGGCCGATTGGCTCACAACCAAAACGCCTGACGCGCCCGGGCCACCGGGAAACTTGTGCGGCGAAACCACAATCGCATCCTTTCGGGCCCCTTCCGGCCCCATGTCCATCGGCAGGTAGGGCCCACCACCGGCATAGTCCCAAACGGCCAAGGCACCATACGCCTTGAGCATCCGTGTGACCGGATCAGGATCGGTGACAATGCCCGTTACGTTGGACGCGGCAGAAAAGGATCCGACCACCAAATCGGCATCCACATGGGCCTCCAGCGCGGCTTTAAGCGCATGCAGGTCCACACCACCGCCCTCGGCCTCGGGGATTTCGATGACACGTGCCTTGCTTTCGCGCCACGGCAGAATGTTTGAGTGATGTTCATACGGGCCGATCAAGACAACCGGCTGGTCAGCCTCTGCCACCCCTAGCAGGCTGACCAACCGATTGAGCCCCGCAGTGGCGCCGGACCCGGTAAAGATCACCGCGTCCTCTTCCCGCGCGCCAACAATGCGGGCTATTTCCGCCCGCGCTTCGCGGCGCAGACGTGTCATGTAGGACCCACAGTAGGAGGCCTCGGTGTGACTGTTTGCGTAAAACGGCAATACGTCCTGCGCCACAAAATCCTCGACCTGCCGCAACGCGCGGCCCGAAGCGACGTAATCCGCATAGACAAGCGGCACGTCTCCAAGCAGACCCGGGATCAGAACGTTCTCGCCGATCAGCCCATCGCGCAGATTTGAATTGTGAGCGGTGGAACAGAGTTCCGCACGGAATTTGGACAGGGTCATGGCATTGGCTCCTTACTGCCATACCAATGTGATATTTCTGGCCCGAGGAAACTTCACATATCTTTGCGTGGTTTTTAAAAAATTTGTGTCATATGATCAGTCATGACATCAAAAATAGATCAAATTGATACACGCATTTTGAAAGAGCTGCAAAAGGACGCCACCCTGTCACAGCGGGAATTGGCGGATCGCGTCGGCCTGTCCCAGAATGCCTGCTGGCGGCGCTTGAAGGCCCTGAACGAAAACGGTGTGCTGATCGGATCCACGGCCCGCATCGCACGAGAGGAACTGGGGTTGAGCCTTGTGGTCTTCGTCATGCTCCGCACCCGACACCACTCCGCCCAGTGGCTTCAGGCGTTTCGGAGCCATGTTCTGACAATCCCGGAAGTCGTGGATTTTCATCGGATCGGAGGGGACTACGACTATCAGCTGAAAGTCGTAACGCAGGACATGTCGTCATATGACAAGGTCTATCAACGATTGATCGAAAAGGTCGAGCTGGACAGCGTGACCTCGTATTTCGCGATGGAAGCGATCGCCGAAGGCAGGCCCCTGCCGATCTGACACGCACTTCATTTGCCCAAAAAACACCCTAAGGAGTCGCGGGCAATGTCGCGATGACGGCTTCGCCATGGGCAAACCATAAAAAAAGACCGCGCCAAAAGCGCGGCCTTTCAGAATTCGATTGCGGCGAAGATCAGTTCTTCGCGTAGAATTCGACGACCAGGTTCGGTTCCATGACGACCGGGTAAGGCACATCGCTGAGGCCCGGCGCGCGCACGAACGTCGCGGTCATTTTCGAGTGGTCGGCGTCGATGTAGTCAGGAACGTCACGCTCGGCCAGCGCAACGGCTTCCAAGACAACAGCCAGTTGTTTGGATTTGTCACGTACCTCAATCACGTCACCTTCTTTAACGCGGTAGGACGGGATGTTTACACGCTTGCCGTTCACTTTGACGTGGCCGTGGTTCACGAACTGGCGTGCGGCAAAAACAGTTGCGACAAACTTGGCGCGGTAGACCACAGCGTCCAGGCGGCGCTCCAGCAGGCCGATCAGGTTTTCACCGGTGTCGCCCTTCACACGCTCGGCTTCGGCGTAGATGCGGCGGAACTGCTTCTCGGTCAGGTCGCCGTAGTAGCCTTTCAGCTTCTGCTTGGCCCGCAGCTGAAGACCGAAGTCCGACAGTTTGCCCTTGCGGCGCTGGCCATGCTGGCCGGGGCCGTATTCGCGACGGTTGACCGGGGATTTCGGACGACCCCAGATGTTTTCGCCCATCCGGCGGTCGATTTTGTACTTGGCAGACGTGCGTTTGGTCACGGCTGATCTCCTTCGTTAGGTCGAAGCCCTGACGGGCCACTATGAAGGGCGTTGTCCTCTTGAGGTCTCCCCCATGACAGGCATCCCCTTGCGGGGGCCACCAACACCAATGAAGCCGCGCTTATATCCGCAATGCTGGCGGAGTCAACACAGCATTCCGTAAAGTTCAGAAAAACGATCAGGGCAGACAGCCAGCGAACCCGGCAGCGCGCCGAAACCGTCTGGCGGCACCTTGAAAACTTAGTTTGAGGTCGGGAAAGAAACTACCGTCGCGCTGCTTTTCGCGGCGGGGTTTGGGATCATCGCAAGCTCGGTCACTTCAACAATCCAGAACTCTTCGTCCCGTGGCGGGCAAGCGCCTTCGAACACGAGAGCCCGCGACGTATCGTTGCCATCGGCAACGAGCTTGGCAGAGAACTTCTGCGCACCATTGGTAATGGTAAGGGCTCCGGCCACGTGGCCTGGAATGTCACGGACAATTGGAAAGTGGCTGTTCACCTGGCTGGCAACGCCCCCGACATTTCCTATTTTTTCGATGCTTTGTTCGGCAGCCTCGCTCATGACGATTGCTTGACCACGCCATGACCATGCCGATCCGATCGCCAAACAGGAAAGAGGAGCATCTTCAAGCCCGTCAATTTCCGTCTGACACCAGGATATAGCTATTTGACCGTTTGTTCCGGCTCTCATCTGCCCACTCGCACTTACAACACCCCAACACTTAATTTTATCCTTATCAGCACAAATTCCGGCGGAAAAGAGACAGAACTGCAGCAATCACAAGATTGTTGTTAATGTGACTCAATATTTGGCGCCATCCGTCAGGGGTGACGGCCCGTCGATGACGGTTGTGGTCAGCGATGGCCGAAACCGATGCCAGATATCAATTCCAATTCATCGGAGAACGTGTGGAACGCGGTTCCGACAACTGCGGGTACAACGCTCAGAGCAACGGGGGCAGTGTTCCGGATTTCCGTCAGCCGCGCGCCCAAGAACGGTTTCCTGAGCAAAGGCTCTCATCAAATCAGGCCGCAAAAACACGCGGGTCCTGAGCGTCAACGGGCTGAAGGGCCTTTGTTTGATTCAATTTTCAAATGGCGCAAGAAATTCATCCACGTCACCCTCGGGGTCCCGGGATCACCGGTGCGCTACGGCCCAACGGAAGCCTGACTCCGACAGTTGTCTTTGAACCCGCCCGGGATAGTCGGATACGATTGCGTCCACGCCCAGATCGATCATCCTGCCGATATCTTCGTGTTCGTTGACTGTCCACACGACGACGCACAGGCCCAGTTCTTTTGCGCGCGTGACGTTTTCGGGCGTTACATCCGCAAAGTACGGGCACCAAAGCGAACCGCCGGCCTGCTTTACCAAGTTTGGAATTTCGTCGCGACGGCCACGAAAGTCCGGGCAAACGGATTTTGAGGAATCCTCGCCAACATCGTCGGCATTGTCCGGAAGTTGCGTCAGGTAGGATGAAGGCATATCCGGGGCTTGCCTCTGACACTCCGACAACAGGTTCCAATCAAAACTGTGAAGCACCGCACGCGAAGATAAACCCTTGCCGCGAACATCCCGAAGTACTCTGCGGACAAAGTTCTCTCGGTAAAGCGCATCATGGGCCAGGTCGGGGTCCGACTTCAGCTCGAGCATCAGATGGGCATCACCGTTTTTCGGGTCATCGACCAGATCGAGCAGATCCAACAGGCTTGGAACACGAACATCGTCTATTTGCGCCTGATCCGGGAAACGTTGGCCATAGGCGGAATGGCCGTCCAGACGCCCGATATCAAATTGTCGGATCTGTTCGTAAGTCAGCGAGGATACTTTCGGCTCTTCCCCGGTCAGAAACAGGCCATTGCCATCGCGGAAACTGGCCGAATGCAGGCGATGATTGTGCGTAATGACCGGCACATCATCGGCTGTCAGGACAACGTCAAATTCAAGAAGCGGGACGCCAATGGAAAGTGAAAAGTCGAAGCCGATCAAGCTGTTTTCAGGCAACACGCCCCGTGCCCCACGATGCCCCACGACCCGGATCAGGTTCTCCCCGCCGCGAAAGGCCTCAACCTGTTGAAACGCCATCAGCCTTCCAGCCTTTGGCCTGTCGCGTGGTCGAACAAATGCATGTTCTCCGGTGCCACCGAGAACCGCATAATCGGATGGCGTCCTTCGATCGGGTGGACACCGGGAAGGCTTGCCGTGATCGCGCTTTCAGAGCCCGACAGGTGACCGTGCAGCAACGTGTTGGCCCCAAGCGGTTCAGCCATCTGAATCGCGGCTCCAAGCGGGCCATTGTCATCCGACAACAGATGCTCTGGTCTTATGCCAAGCTTCACGGCGCAGTCCGGACCCCCTGAGGGGCCGACTTCGATTTCTCCGATCTTGACCGCCCCGTTTTCGCGCCGCGCTTCGAATATGTTCATTGCCGGGCTGCCGATGAATTGCGCGGCAAACAGCGTTTGTGGAGTTTCATAGACCTCGAGCGGCGTGCCGATCTGTTCGGCGATGCCGCCGTTCATCACGATCATCCTGTCCGCCATCGTCATTGCTTCGACCTGGTCATGCGTGACGTAAAGTGACGTGATCCCAAGTTTTTCCTGAAGTTCGCGTATTTCCAGACGCATCTGAACACGAAGCTTGGCATCGAGGTTCGAGAGCGGCTCGTCAAACAGGAAAACAGCGGGCTCGCGGACAATAGCCCGGCCCATCGCGACCCTCTGGCGCTGACCGCCGGACAACTGCCTGGGCTTGCGATCCAGCAAAGGTTCAAGCTGCAACAGCTTTGCCGCCTGGGTCACCTTTTGATCGATTTGAGCCTTGGGCAGCCCCGCGATCTTCAGGCCATACCCCATGTTCTGACGCACTGACATATGTGGGTAGAGCGCGTAGTTCTGGAACACCATGGCGATGTCGCGATCCATGGGCTCTTTGTCATTGGCGCGTTCACCGCCGATCCGGATCTCCCCGGACGTGACCGTTTCCAGCCCCGCCACCATCCGCAACAATGTGGACTTGCCGCAGCCTGACGGGCCGACGATCACGATGAACTCTCCATCGGCGATATCGACATCAACGCCGTGGATCACATCCGTCGGGCCAAAGCTCTTTTTGACATTCTCTAGAGTAACTGTTGCCATTTCTTACTTCTCGCTATCGACAAGGCCACGGACAAAGAGCTTTTGCATCGACACCACCACGATGACCGGCGGGATCATGGCCAGAATGGACGTCGCCATGATCGTCGGCCAATGCGCAAAGTCGTCACCGGACGGGAACATCTGCTTGATACCCATCACGATGGTATTCATTTCGGGATCGGTCGTGATCAGCAGCGGCCAAAGGTACTGGTTCCACCCATAGATGAACAGGATCACGAACAGTGCGGCGATGTTGGTCCGGCTCATGGGGACGACGATATCGATGAAAAACCGCATCGGTCGCGCGCCGTCGACCCGGGCTGCCTCGGCAAGCTCATCGGGGATGGTCAGAAAGAACTGACGGAACAGGAAGGTTGCCGTGGCCGAGGCGATCAGGGGAAAGATCAGCCCGTAATAGCTGTTGAGCATGCCGAACCCGGCGACAACTTCGAACGTCGGAACGATGCGGACTTCGACCGGCAGCATCAGCGTCAGGAAGATCAGCCAGAAGAACGTCGTTCGTCCGGGAAAGCGGAAATAGACGATCGCGAAAGCCGACAGCAGTGAGATGATGATTTTGCCGACTGCAATTCCGATTGCCATCACCAGACTGTTGAACAGCATCGTGGCAACGGGCACATTTACCCCCGAGAAAAGCGCCGCCTTGTAGTTCACCCAGAACTGATCGCCAGGCACGACAGGCATCGGTGGCGAGACGATCTCGGCTTGGGTCACGGTCGAAGCCACGAAGGCAAGCCATATCGGGAAAAAAATGATCAGGACACCGAGGATCATGAGGGCATGGGACAACCAGATGCCCGCGCCGCGTTTTTCGACCATTCCGTGTTGTTGGGCCGCCATCAGTAATGCACCCTCTTTTCCACGTATTTGAACTGGATGACCGTCAACAAGCCCACGACGATCAGCAAGATGACCGATTGCGCCGAAGACGAGCCGAGGTCCTGCCCCACAAACCCGTCCGAGAATACCTTGTAGACAAGGATTGTCGTCGACTGTTGCGGCCCGCCGCCGGTGATCGTGTGGATCACGCCAAAGGTTTCGAAGAAGGCGTAAACGACGTTCACCACCAGCAAGAAGAACGCCGTCGGCGACAGCAGCGGCAGCACGATCGTGAAGAATCGGCGCCAGAAATGCGCGCCGTCAATCGCCGCCGCCTCGATCACGGATCTTGGAACGGATTGCAGGGCAGCGAAAAAGAACAGGAAGTTATAGCTTATGCGCCCCCAGGCAGAGGCAACGACCACCAGCCCCATGGCTTCGGTGCCGTTCAGAACATGGTTCCAGTCATATCCGAGCTGGCCAAGATACCATGACACGACGCCGACGCGCGTGTTGAACATGAACAGCCACAGAACGCCCGCAACCGCAGGGGCAACAGCGTAGGGCCAGATCAGCAACGTCCGATAGACCCCGGACCCTTTGATCAATCGATCCGCAATGACCGCAAGAAACAAGGCAGGGATCATCGAGCACAACGTGACCAGCGTGGAAAACACCGCCGTCGTCACGAAAGAGGCGCGATAAAACTTGTCACTCAGCAGAAATTCGAAGTTGCCGAGCCCCACGAACTGGGACGACAGCCCGAACGGGTCAGGTATGAACAGCGACTGCCAGATGGCCTGACCGGCGGGGTAGAAAAAGAAAACAGCGGAAATGATGACCTGAGGGGCGATCAACGCCAATGGCAACAGCCAGCCGCGAAAGGTGACGCGTTTTTCCATCCTGAAAACCCACCGAAGAAAGAAAATGCGGGCCCCGAAAAGGCCCGCATGACGTTACGACTTATTGATTGGCGGATTCGAACCGGCGCAGCAACGCATCACCGCGTTCCTTCGCGCTGTCCATCGCTTCCTGAGCGGTCTTCTCACCGGACCAGATCGCCTCAAGCTCTTCGTCGATGATGCCCCGGATCTGGTCGAACGATCCCAAGCGTAAGCCTTTCGAATTTGCGGTCGGCTCTTTCGCGGTCATTTGGATCACTGCGACGTCGGTACCCGGGTTTTCGTCATAAAAACCAGCGGCACGCGTAACCTCACCCGCTTCTGTCGTGATTGGAAGGTAACCGGTGTTCTGGTGCCAGGCCGCTTGTACATCAGGTGATGACAGGAAGCTCAGGAACTCTCCGACGCCCTTATACTCTTCCGGCTCATGACCCTCCATCACCCATAGAGACGCGCCACCGATGATGGTGTTTTGCGGCTCACTGGTGACGGATTCCCAATAGGGCAGCGGACGCACGTCGAAATCGAACTCGGCCTCTGCCTTGATGCCGGCGTATCCGGCCGAACTTTCGGTGAACAATGCGCACTCGCCTGACCGGAAGTTCGCACCACCTTCGTTTCTGCGGCCGGTATAGATGAACTTGCCGTCCTTGGCCCAGTCACCCATCGCGGTCAGATGTGCAACCTGCACCGGACCGTTCAGCATCAGCTCGGTATCCAGACCGGCAAATCCGTTGTCCCGTGAGGCAAAGGGAACGTCGTGATAGGCTGAAAGGTTTTCAAGGTGAATCCAGCTTTGCCATGCTGTCACCAGCGGGCAATCCTCGCCACCTGCCTTCAGCTGCTCGAGCACTTCGCCGACTTTTTCCCAAGTGGACAGATCCGTGTCCGGATCAACGCCTGCTGCTTGCATGGCATCGCGGTTGACCCACAGGACCGGCGTCGAGGAGTTGAAGGGAAGCGACAGCATCTCTCCGTCAGTGGTTGTGTAGTAGCCTTTGACGGCGCCAATATACGCGTCGGGATCAAAAGACGCGCCGCTTTCGGCCATCACTTCATAGACCGGCTTGATCGCCCCTTTGGCTGACATCATTGTCGCCGTGCCGACTTCGAACACCATCAGGATATGTGGCTGTTCACCGGCCCGGAATGCTGCAATCCCGGCATTCAGGGTTTCCGAGTAGTTGCCCTTGTGGCTTTCGACCACGACGAACTCATCCTGACTGGCGTTGAATTCTTCAACCTGTCCTTTGACAAGTTCCCCTAGGCGACCGGTGAAGGCGTGCCAGAACTGGACTTCGGTTTGCGCCATTGCCGCCAAGGGGGACAAGGCTGTGGTGATGGCAATCGCGCCAAGCAGATTCTTTTTCATGATTCCTCCCATGCATCAGGGTTGATGCTTCGTTGAATACCGACCGCAACGCGTAAACGGCACACATGACGATTTCACGACGTTAACGTTACAAAAATATAATTCAAGGCCTATCTACTTGGTGAAAAAATAACATAGTGTTATGAAATGGCGCGGCAGATCGGGATCAGCAATGAGTCAAATTCTGAGAGTTCGGCAGTTGGAGGCCCTGATGGCCGTGACCACCAATGGGTCTGTCACGGCCGCGGCGGCTGATCTGGGCGTGACCCAGCCAGCTGTCAGCAGATTGCTGTCCGATCTTGAAAAGTCGCTCGGGTTTCAGCTTTTTGACCGTCGGGAAGGCCGATTAGTACCAACGCAGGAGGTTCGCTATCTCTTGCCCAGCGTCGAGCGCGTTCTCGAATTGATGAGACAAATTTCGGATGTCAGTCAGGATATCACACAACGCAAAGCAGGGCACATCCGTGTCGCTTGCCTGCCGGGATTTGCCACCAGCCATTTGCCCAAAGTCGTCGCCGGTTTCCTGAAGGATCGGCCCGGTGTCACCCTGACGATCGAACCAGACAGACCTGAACGCATTCTGGAATGGATGATCGGCGAGCAGTATGATTTCGGAATCACTGACAGCTTTCACGGTCATCCGGCGGTAGAAAGCAGGGACATCGACGTTCGCACGGTGTGCGTGTTCCCCACCGGGCACGAGTTGGAAGGCCTTTCCGAAATTACTCCGGCGGATCTCGCGCACAGCAAAATCATCCACACCCGACGCGACAGCGATTTTTTCGGGCGGCTTTCGAAAGTGTTTCAACATGCCAATGTCGAATTGAACTCGCATATCGAGGTCAGGCAGTTCACGGCAGCATGTGAATTGGCGCTGGAAGGTGTCGGAGTCTCGGTCGTTAGCGAGCTGGATGCTGTCCAATACACGTCGAGGGGATTGAGTTATCGGCCGTTCAAGCCGTCTTTGACGCATACCCTTTCGTTGGTGCGTCCAATTCTGAAGCAACCGTCATTGGTAACGCTGGAATTCATCGAACAGTTTCAGGAAAGCCTGAGCCCTTTCAAGGTCGGGTAGCCCCGCATTCGACCATGTTCTTGTCACACCGCAGGAACTGATCCGACAACAAGACCGGTGTCCCGGTGGAAAGTCGCATGTGATCTGCTCGTGCTCAGCGGGGTCTACAGCGAAACTCCCTGCACTGCCACCGGGACCCGGCTGATGTTGGCACGGCGCCGCAACAATTTACTGCGACGCCGTTCAACTTGGTGGTTCTTCAGATCGCGGCCTTTCGGCTTTCATCCAGGTAAATTTCACGAAGGCGTTTGGCAATCGGACCGGGTGTACCATCACCCAACGTGACTCCGTCAATTTCCACCACCGGCATCACGAAAGCACTGGCCGAGGTCGTGAACGCCTCATCAGCCTCTTTGGCTTCGTCGATGGTAAACAGCCGCTCTTCAACTTCCATCTGTGCTTCGGCTGCCATGCGCAGCACGGCCTTGCGAGTGATCCCGTGCAGGATGTCGTTGGACAGCGGGCGGGTCACGATCTTGCCGTTCTTGACGAAATAGGCGTTGTTGCTGGTGCCCTCGGTCACAAAGCCGTCCTCGACCAGCCATGCATCGTCGCACCCCGCTTTCTTGGCCATCATCTTGCCCATGGAAGGGTAAAGCAGTTGCACGGTTTTGATGTCGCGGCGACCCCAACGGATGTCCTCGATCGAGATGATCTTGGCACCTTTCCGTGCCGCCGGGCTGTCAGCCAGCCCGGGCTTGTTCTGGGTGAACAGAACCAGGCTGGGTTTGGTATCGGCCGAAGGGAAGACAAAATCCCGGTCACCGTCACTGCCGCGCGAAACCTGAAGGTAGACCAGGCCCTCTTCGATGCCGTTCAGATCAACCAGCTTGCGGTGGATTTCCAGCAGCTCTTCCTTGGTGCAGGGCTCGGCCATCTCCAGCTCGTCCAGAGACCGCTTCAGGCGCACCGCGTGGCCCTCGAAATCGATCAGCTTGCCATCCAGTACACTGGTCACTTCGTAAACCGCGTCTGCAAACAGGAAGCCACGGTCAAAGATGGATACCTTGGCCTCGGTCTCGGGCAGGTATTCGCCATTTACATAAACGGTACGGGTCATGTTTGTCTCCTCAGCCCCAGAGCGCCGCTTCGGGCGGGTGAACTCCGGCGTCGTCAAAAATCAGCGGGGTGTCCCGGTCTTCGGCCAACAGAAGCGGGCCGTCAAGGTCCGTCACCATCGCACCCTGCGCCAACAGTGTCGCGGGCGCCATGGCAAGCGAACTGCCAACCATGCAGCCGACCATGATGCCATACCCTTCCGCGATTGCGGCTTTGCGCAATTCAAGCGCCTCGGTCAGGCCACCGGTCTTGTCGAGTTTGATGTTGATGACATCGTATTTCCCCTTCAGCCCGGGCAGGCTGGCGCGATCATGGCAGGACTCGTCGGCGCAGACGGGCACCGGGCGGTCCATTCCGATCAAAGCGTCGTCGTCACCGGCCGGCAATGGCTGCTCGACCAGCGCTACGCCCAAACGCACCAGATGCGGGGCGAGGTCGGCGTAAACCTCGGCCGACCAGCCTTCGTTCGCATCCACGATGATCCTGGCGTTCGGAGCACCGGCGCGCACGGCCTCGAGCCGGGGCATGTCATCTGGCGTGCCCAGCTTGATCTTCAGAAGTGGGCGATGCGCGTTCTCGGCCGCCTGAGCCTGCATTGCCTCCGGAGTATCCAGCGACAGAGTATAGGCCGTGATCTCGGGTCCGGGCACCGGCAGGCCCGCCAAATCCCAGGCGCGCTTTCCGGCGCGTTTGCTTTCCAGATCCCACAAAGCACAATCCACGGCGTTTCGGGCGGCACCGGCAGGCAGCAGATCCATCAGCGACCGGCGGCTGAACTCAGCAGGCAGACCGGCGATCTCGGCCTCGACCGACTCGAGCGTTTCGTCATAACGCGCATAAGGAACGCATTCGCCCCAGCCCTGATGCGTTCCGTCCGACACCCGCACCGTCAGCACCTTTGCTTCGGTCCGTGACCCGCGCGAAATGGTAAACACCTGCGCCAACTGAAACACATCGCGAGAGACTTCTATCTGCACGCACCTGCTCCTTCATCTTTTCCCAAATACTCCCGCCAGAGGCGGAACCGGCCCGCCACCGGCGGGCCGGTTGGATCACATCGCGGCCAGCGCGTCCACCAACTTGCCCGAGCCGAACCGGAACGGATCGGTCGCCGGCAGCCCCAAATCTGCTTCGATCTTGGCCAGATATGCTGTCGCGTCCTCTTCGGACATGTGCTGCGTGTTGACCGAAACGCCGACGACCTGACAATCGGGGTTAGCCACTTTGGCCAGGGCCAGCGCGGTGTCGCGCAGGGTTTCGAGCGTCGGCAGCTGATAGGTCGGCAAACCGCGCATGTGCGCGCGGGTCGGTTCATGACTCAGGATCAGCGCGTCAGGCTGGCCGCCGTGGATCAGCGCCATGGTCACGCCGGAATAGGACACATGGAACAGCGATCCCTGACCTTCGATCAGATCCCAGTGGTCGTCATCGTTGTCCGGTGTCAGCCATTCGATCGAGCCGGCCATGAAATCCGCAACAACGGCGTCCAGCGGCACGCCATCGCCGGTGATCAGAATGCCCGTCTGGCCGGTCGCGCGGAAGGTCGACTTCATACCACGCTTGCGCATTTCGGCATCCATCGCCATTGCAGTGTACATCTTGCCCACAGAGCAGTCGGTGCCGACGGCCAGACAACGTTTGCCCCTGCGCTTGATCCCGTTGGCGATCGGGTAATCGACCTCGGGTACACGCACGTCGTGCAGCTTTCGCCCCGTTGCTTCGGCCACCGCCACCAGATCGGGCTCGTCGCGCAACAGGTTGTGCAGGCCAGAGGCCAGGTCAAACCCTTCCTCAAGCGCCATGACCAGAACCTTTTTCCATTCCTGGCTGATGACGCCGCCACGGTTGGCGACACCGATAACCAGCGTTTTTGCGCCGGCCGCTTTGGCCTCGGTCAGGGTCATATCCTTCAGGCCCAGATCAGCTTTGCAGCCGTCCATACGATATTGGCCGACGGCGTTTTCCGGGCGCCAATCCTTGATGCCCACAGCCACTTTGGCCGCCAATTGGTCGGGCGCATCGCCCAAAAACAGCAGGTACGGTGTCTCGATCATTGCGGTCACTCCTTTGATTCCGGCCCAAGCTAGAGAAGCGTTTAAACGAGCGTTTCGCGTTTTGATCCGCCCAACACGGCGGGTACGCGAGTTTCTTGCACCATTGACACTAAAGGCGCAAAATTCTTCGAAGTTTCCAAAGTGATTAAACTTTAATCACCACTTCCCAGCTGCTGGCACGCAGCATTCTGCAACCGCATTGCCGCAGATGCACAATCTCCCTTGCGCCAGGTTGCGCAATTTAATACCTCATTGGGCAAGAAAATCGCAATTTCATTACCCACACGAGGTCCAGATGAGCTTTCGCATCCAACCCGCCGCGCCTGCACGACCCAATCGCTGCCAACTGTTTGGTCCGGGATCGAATACCAAACTGTTCCCGAAAATGGCAGCTTCTGCTGCGGATGTGATCAACCTTGACCTCGAGGATTCGGTTGCGCCTTCGGACAAGGACATCGCCCGCGCCAATGTCATCGAAGCCCTGAACACTGTTGATTGGGGCAGCAAATACATGTCCGTTCGCATAAACGGATTGGATACCCCCTATTGGTATCGTGACGTTGTCGACGTGTTGGAGCAGGCAGGCGACCGTCTGGACCAGATCATGATTCCCAAAGTCGGCTGCGCATCGGATGTCTATGCCGTGGATGCCCTTGTCACCGCCATTGAACGCGCCAAGGGCCGGACCAAACCTATCAGCTTCGAGGTCATTATCGAATCCGCTGCCGGTATCGCGCATGTGGAAGAGATCGCAGCCTCCTCTCCCCGTTTGCAGGCCATGAGCCTTGGGGCTGCAGATTTTGCGGCCTCGATGGGGATGCAGACTACAGGCATCGGCGGCACACAGGAAAACTACTATATGCTGCGTGACGGCGAAAAACACTGGTCCGACCCGTGGCACTGGGCCCAAGCCGCCATCGTTGCAGCGTGCCGCACCCATGGGGTGCTGCCAGTGGATGGGCCATTCGGGGATTTCAGCGATGATGAAGGGTACATCGCTCAGGCGAAACGCTCGGCCACGCTGGGTATGGTCGGCAAATGGGCGATCCATCCCAAGCAGATTGCACTGGCCAATCAGGTCTTTACCCCGTCGGATGAGGCCGTTTCCGAGGCCCGCGAAATCCTGGCCGCAATGGAACAGGCCAAAGCCAACGGTGAGGGCGCAACCGTCTATAAAGGCCGCCTTGTCGACATCGCCTCAATCAAGCAGGCCGAAGTCATCGTGGCGCAGGCCGAACTGATTGCGGCGGGCAGCTAAGCCCCCAAAAAAGGGCGCTCGATCGAGCGCCCTTTCATGAATTCTTCAACGGCCAAAAACGTCATTGGGCGTCCATGTGAAGCGTTCCCCCTTCTTTCCTGACTTCATCATCAGGCAAGAGGTTCCCAGTTTCTGGAAATAGACGATCTTCAATGGATACCAGCCCGCCTTGGGCACTTCCACTTCGGTGCGTTGATTGGCTTCACAGCCCTGAATGCCATTTACCCGGCCAATCTGCTGACCGCCAACCCAAGCCTCTATCCCGTCATTCGACCACGTTTCCAGCTCGTAAACGCCAGGTGAGTCAAAGCGCATATAGCCTGTGACCTCGGCGGCAACGTTGTAGGCCTGGTCGAAGGTCAAGACATCCTCACCCTTGCTGGTGTCCCTGTAATCCAACCCGCGCAACGGTTTTCCGGGCTTCGCCTTAGACAGCATGCTTTTTGCCTGGCTCAGATCCCGGATCTTCTTGTGTTGATTGCCTGTACCTAAGTATTTGACATTCAAACCCGCCTTCGGAGACGGCTGTGGATTGGCAGGTTGCAGTTTCAGCGGGGCAGACAAAGCGGCCCCGGCAATGACCGACATGGCAACTGCGGTCGCCACTGTTCGAACGAGTTTCATCGTAATCTCCCTGTTTGCGTGCCGTTTTAGCTGGGCGTATCCCCTGGCAGCGTCATTACAAAGACACTAGGCCCTGAAAATTTGCGCTGCAAGAGAGTGTGGCTTCACATTTCCAGTGGCTACGCACGCAGATCCTTGGGTGACCCCATGACCACATAGGATGTGATCGACGTGACATGAGGCAACGTTCCCAGCACCTCGGTATGGAAGGTCTTGTAGGACGGCAGATCGGCGCATTCGACGCGCAGCAGGTATTCGATCGTACCGGTGATGTTGTGGCATTCGACCACTTCGGGGGCTTGTTGCAGGGCACGCTCAAACCCCTCCTGCGCCGCTTTCGTGTGTTCACCAAGACCGACCCCGATATAGGCGACAAAGCCGACACCCATCGCGGCCGGGTTCAGAACCGCACGATAACCGGTGATCACGCCGGCCTTTTCCAACTCTTGAACGCGACGCAGGCAGGCGGACGGAGACAGCCCGACCCGTTCGGCCAATTCCAGATTGCTGATGCGCCCATCACGGGTCAGTTCCTGCAATATCTGGCGATTTATCCGATCATTCTTCATCATAAGTTGCAGAAATAGCGGAAACACGCACGAAAAAGCAATTTCATTTGCTGCCGGTCAGACGATACTTCGCAGCATGACTTACGACATCCTTCTGGCGCTCATCGCTTTTGCCTTCGTGACATCCATTACGCCCGGGCCGAACAATCTGATGCTGATGGCATCGGGTGCGAATTTCGGCTTTCGGCGTTCGATCCCGCATATGCTGGGCATTGGCCTTGGCTTCACGCTCATGGTGCTGCTGGTCGGTGCAGGGCTGGTTCAGGTCTTTGACCGGTACCCGGTCAGCTATTCAGTGCTGAAGGTCGTGTCGGTGATCTATCTGCTCTATCTGGCATGGAAGATCGCGCATGCCGCGCCAGCCACAGGCGATTTGGCAGCGGGGACACCCATGACGTTTCTGCAAGCCGCTGCCTTTCAGTGGGTGAATCCCAAAGCCTGGGCCATGGCCCTGACCGCCACAACCGCTTACACGCCCAGTCAGACCCTGCATGCGATTGCGCTTGTGGCGTTGGTTTTCGGGGCGGTCAATCTGCCATCGGTGAGCACATGGACCTTTCTCGGGCAGCAGACGTCGCGGGTGCTGACGAACCCGCGCAGGCTGGTTGCGTTCAACTGGACAATGGCGGTGCTGCTTGTGGCCTCGCTCTATCCCGTTCTCTGGCCCAGTTGACCCAGACAGGCTTCGGCCAACACATCCTCGGGCGCGGTTTCGGGTGGGTACAGGGTCAGACGCCGCGTTAGATTGTCGTGGGCGCAGGTCAGAACGCGCAGCGCGGGGTCTTTCTTGGCGGCGGCCTTCAGTATCCGTTTTTCCATTCACCCATCTGAAATCGAACATCTTCACCCCTCGGATCTTGCCGAGTTGCATCCGGAGCACCGTCAGGCCATATAGCAGGGAACTTTCGCGTTGAGAGGCGTCATGACCCAGTATCTGGATTTCGAAAAACCGCTGGCTGAAATTGAAGGCAAGGCTGAAGAGTTGCGTGCGCTGGCCCGCACCAACGAAGAGATGGACGTAACCGAAGAAGCCGCCGCGTTGGACGCCAAGGCCGCCAAGCTTCTGGATGAGCTTTACGCCGATCTGACCCCATGGCGGAAATGCCAGGTCGCCCGACACCCGGAACGCCCGCATTGCAGCGATTACGTCGATGCCCTGTTCACCGAATTCACCCCTTTGGCCGGAGATCGCAATTTTGCCGATGATCTGGCAGTGATCGGCGGGCTTGCACGTTTCAACGATCAACCCGTCATGGTGATCGGCCATGAAAAAGGCAGCGACACCAAATCGCGGATCGAACGCAATTTCGGCATGGCCCGCCCCGAAGGCTATCGCAAGGCGGTCCGCCTGATGGAGATGGCCGGTCGGTTTGGCCTGCCGGTGATCACCCTGATCGATACCGCCGGCGCCTATCCCGGCAAAGGCGCCGAGGAACGCGGTCAATCCGAAGCGATTGCCCGCTCGACCCAGATGTGTCTGAAGATCGGCGTGCCCCTGGTGTCGGTCATCATCGGCGAAGGCGGCTCGGGCGGGGCCGTGGCCTTTGCCACCGCCAATCGCGTGGCAATGCTGGAACACTCGGTCTATTCGGTGATCTCGCCGGAAGGTTGCGCATCGATCCTTTGGAAAGATGCAGAAAAGATGCGTGAAGCGGCCGAAGCGCTGCGTCTGACCGCTCAGGATCTTCACAAGCTTGGCGTTTGCGACCGGATCATCTCTGAACCCAAGGGCGGCGCGCATCGCGATCGTCCGGCCGCTGTCGAGGCTGTTCGCGCGGCTCTTACCGATATGCTGGCGGAACTGGACGGCAAAGACGCGGCGACCCTGATACAGGACCGCCGTCAAAAATTCCTCGACATCGGCTCGAAAGGGTTGGCGGCGTAACCGTCAGCCGCCCAACCTGCGCAACAACGCAACCGAGGGTTCTCCGGTGACCGCCAGGCCATTGGCACTTTGATACGCGCTGATGGCAGACGTCGTGTTTTTGCCGATCACCCCGTCCGCGCCTTTCGTATCATACCCTTGGGATGTCAGCCGCCGTTGCAATTCCTTGCGGTCGTCCAATGTCAGACCGTTTGCATCTGGCCCGAACGAGGCCTGAAACGGCGCGCCACCGGCGATTCTGTCCGCCAGATGACCGACCCCGATCGCGTAACTGTCCGAATTGTTATAGCGCTTGATGACCTGAAAATTGCGGAAGACGGCAATGCGCGGCCCGGGTTTCTGTGGTTGCAGCACGGCGACCGGTGTACCGGAAACGGTTCCGACCTCGCCCCCCCAAGGCTGCCCCCGCACCCAGCCTGCGCGCGACAGGTAAGCAGCGGTCGAAGCCAGCGAATCCGTCGGATCGTCCGACCAGATATCGCGCCGCCCGTCGCCGGTGAAATCCACGGCATAGGCAAGGTAGGAGGTTGGAATGAATTGCGTGTGCCCCATCGCACCGGCCCAGCTGCCGGTCATCTTGTCAGGCGTGGTGTCACCATTCTGAAGAATCTTGAGCGCCGCGATCAACTGGCTTTCAAAGAACTGACCACGCCGCCCGTCATAGGCCAGCGTCGACAGAGCTGATACAACGGGCACATCGCCCCGACGCGCGCCATAGCGGCTTTCCAGCCCCCACACTGCAACGACGATTTCCTTGTCTACCCCGTACTGCGCCTCGATCTGCGACAGCGTCCCGTTGTATTGCCGCAGCATCTTCTGGCCGGTGCTGATCCGCTCGTCCGAGGCGGCAATGGCCAGGTAGTCTTCGAGCGAACGCTTGAACTCTACCTGATTGCGGTCACGCTCGATCACATCGGGCAGGTACCCTGCCCCCTGAAAAGCGCGATCAATCGTGGATTGTGAAATACCTTGCGATGCCGCCCTGCCCTTGAACCCGGCAACCCAGGCATCCCAACCCGCGTTGGGAACAGCTCGCATACGCGATGCAGGCGCGCTGGATGGCGCACCGCCACGCGTGCAGGCGGCCAACAATGTTGATCCAAGGCAAATGGAAAAAGTCCGTCGAGTGATCATGGCTGTGGTCTGCTCTTGTTTGTGATTTGCCTCAAGAGTAACCCAGTCGGGTTGAACAGGCCAGAACGGTGAAACCTTGCGCAGTGGGCGCGGGAATGTCGGCGGGATGCCGCTCAGCTCACCAGCAAGCGCAATCCCTGCGTCACGTCCGAACGGACCGCCAGGCGCAAACCCGGTTCGTCCCCGGCCTTGAGGGCAGCAATGATCAGCTTGTGATAATGCGGTGGCTCAGTGCGCCTGAGACGCCCGTAAAGCGCCCTCATCGTCGGCCCGAGTTGCAGCCAGACCGTTTCGGCAATGGCCAGCATCGCGGGCGCCTGAGCCCGCAGGTACAGGGTGCGATGAAATTCCAGATTTGAACGGATGTACCCAACCGCGTCCCGCTTGGTCACCATCTCGGCAACGGTCATGTTGATGGTCTGCAACCGGTCGATCAGCGCAATATGCGCCCGGGGCAAAGCCCGGCTGGCCAGCTCGACTTCCAGCAACGCGCGCAACGCCGCCAATTCCTCAATCCGGTCGTTGGTCAATTCAGGTGTCGAGACCCGGCCGGAATTGGAAAGGAACAATGCCCCCTCGGCGGCCAGACGGCGCACGGCCTCTCGCGCCGGGGTCATCGAGACGCCGAATTCCTTGCCGATGCCACGCAAGGTCAGCGCCTGTCCCGGCGCCATCTCACCATGCATGATTCGAGACCTCAGGGCCCGATAAACCCGGTCATGAGTGGCAGTTTGGGTGTCAGACGGGCGTGTGCTCAACATCCGCTTATGTGATCACAAAACAGCGCAAGGTCAACTCGGCTTTGCGTCAAACCTGTAACGATGCAACTCTGCCCCATTGTCTCGCAACCAGCGGCGGGGTTGCTGACAGGGGCCGAAAATGCGTTCCACCTGTTCCCAGAACGCGGGCGAGTGGTTCATCTCGACAAGATGCGCCACTTCATGCGCGGCCACATAGTGCAGCACCTCGGACGGCGCGAGAATGAGCCGCCACGAGAACATCAATCCACCCTGCGAACTGCATGATCCCCAGCGTGACCGCGTGTCGCGCAGGCTGAGCGTGCTGTACGACCGCCCCAGCATTGCCGCGTAATCATCACACGCGCCAATCAATCGGTCCCGCGCCAATTCCTTCAGAAACCGGGCCAATCTGCGCGCCTCGGCCCCTTCGGGCACTGCGACCTCGTCCGCCATCAACTGAACACGCCGACCCTTGGCGGGCACGATTCGCCGGACAACGCCTTCAATCGGTATCTTCTGTCCGAACTGCACCACGGCCGTTTCCGGCCTGTCCTGCAAATGCTGGCGAATCCACTCTTCCTTGGTACGTGCGAAACTCAGCGCCTCGGATTCAGGCACACCGACCGGATAGGTCAGCGTAACCCGGCCGTCCAGCTGAGAAATTCGCAAACTTATGCGCCGCGCCCGGGCGGATTTGCGCAGCCTCAGCGGCACCGGCGGTGTCCCTGGCAATGCGTGCTCTCCCATATCGCGACCTCTCTTGCGCAAAGACTTTGACAGTGCCCTCTGCCTGTGGCAGGTGAGCTGAATCATTTAGACGACTCACCTGATATCAAGGGGATTTGACATGCCCAAGGAAGAATGGGGCGTAAAGCGCGTTTGCCCGACCACCGGTAAGCGATTCTACGACCTGAACAAGGACCCGATCATCAGCCCCTACACTGGCGAGATCGTGGAGCTTGAAACATCCAAAAGCCGCATGATCGCGGCGGATGCAGAAGATGCCGCCTCGGTCAAAGCGCGTGAAAACGCGTCGGATGGGGAGCTGGTACTGGATGACGACGACTCTGTCGACGTCGAACTGGATGATGATCTGCTGGATGACGATGATGACACCAGTGATGACGTTTCGCTGGATGATATCACCGACATGTCTTCGGAAGACGAAAACTGATCATGTCAAAGGCGACCACAGGGTCGCCTTTTTCGTTCCACGGACAGCTTAGTGCGGAAATTCGCGTTCGATTCCATTTTTGGACTTGCACTCGTCGTCACTGTCTCCTAAACGTCCGTCCACCGCATCAGCGGTACCTAGATGGGGCCTTAGCTCAGTTGGGAGAGCGCTTGCATGGCATGCAAGAGGTCAGGGGTTCGACTCCCCTAGGCTCCACCAAAACCTAACAATACAACTAGATAGCAAGCATTAGAGCGGTGTGACACACAGGTGTGACACAAAATGAAGCTGTATGCGTATCTCTCGCTGTCCAGACATGGGATCTATTACTTCCGTTGGCCCCTGCCCGACACAAAACCAAAACCCCACACTAGACCAAACACCACACGTAGGACCCTTCGGGTGTCTTTGCGTACAAGATGCCCTAAAGAGGCTCGTACTCTGGCACGGCGTATTGCAGCGTGCGGGGACGCAACAAAAAAGCACAAATAACAGTCGGGCATGAACTATGCACAATGATGCCCGGGGTCTCAAGAGTGCTTTGGCAAGGACAAGGGCGCGCGGGATAAACTCGGCCCTTTCAGTGAGTCTCATAGGGAGCGCATGATTGATACCATCCGATACTGCGAATTGGGCCATGAAGACTATGGTGAGAATGCAGCGCACAAAACCGCATCGCAGTCACGGTTTGCTTTTTTTGCATCGCAGACCACAATTGAGCGACCCTGTTTCGGGGCGATGAATTGTGTGGCGTTGTATCGTGCGCTTGCGTGCAGTAACGTCCGGCACCATGGTCATCCGGCGATATTCACTTGTTCTATTGGTTGGCGTTCTGGTCATCCTGACCGGCATTGGCGGTGTTGCGTACGCGCTGTCGAAGGGCTGCGCGGGCTTTCACTGTGAGCACCATACGCAACCTTCCGAACACTCAGCACTGGCAACGAGCGGAGACGTCTCGGCTTCAGGTCATCATCATGACCCGGAGAGTTCCGAAACCGGAAAGTGCAATCCCTTTATCTGCCAAGCCGTTGCATTGCCGTTCCAAGTCAGTGAAGTTGCCAAGGGTCGGCGTGATACTGACCCGGAGCTCCATGTTGGAACCCAAGTCAAGCTGAGTGAACCAGACGTCCTTTACAGGCCCCCTGACCTTTGAAGCAGCAAAAATCCCTGCGGATGTTAGCGACCAGCACGTGCGGCTGTTCGCGATGTGCCGCAGCGTTGCCAGCTTCCAAAATGTCAGGACCAATCCATAAAAAAAAGTCACTTGCTAATCGGCGCATGCGCTGTCGCTGCAGTCGCCGCCTTCGTAACTCTTCGCCCCGGCGCAATTGAAGAGACCACATCGCATGAAACACGCAAAGGCGACGCCATGGTCGCAATTCGGATGCCGGCCATCGCAGGCAATGCCGCAATCGGCCAGCGTGTCTTTGAGGTCTCGTGCGCGTCATGCCACGGCGCCAACGCGGTCGGCGTAGAGGGCGCCGGGCCGCCTTTGATCCACAAAATATATGAACCCAGCCACCACGCTGATGAAGCCTTTCACAGGGCGGTTTCACAAGGTGTAAGAAGCCACCATTGGCAGTTTGGCGACATGCCCCCCGTGGAGGGCCTGACACGAGGTGACGTTGCCATGGTGATCGCCTACATTCGCGAAATCCAGCGTCCCAACGGAATAAACTGAGGGTAACCCAATGAAGAAGATCATGACATTCGCGCTTATGGTTGCGCTTGCCAACGGCGCACTGGCGCATTCCAAAATTGAAGAAACAACCCCTGCCAACGGCGCCACGATAACCACTGTGCCCGCTGAAATTGGTCTCAACTTCTCAAAAAACATCCGGCTGACACGGATAGAGATGGCCCATGAAGAACACTCGGCGGTAAGCTTGGATTTGGGCGACCAGACAAGTTTCGATCAGGCGTTCACGATCCCACTGCCGAGCAATGGAACGGGCACCTATGTCATCGAATGGCGGGGTTTGGGTGAAGACGGCCATGCGATGCAGGGCGCGTTTTCCTTTACCGTGGAATGAGCATGCCAGACATCTGGGCGATTGCTGCGATCCTTGCAAAGCTGGTGCTCTACATCGGCTTTGCGGGCTCTGCCGGGCTTGTGATTGTTGGATGCCTCTATTCCGGCCTTGTCGCGCCGGTGAACCTTGCGATGACGCGCCAGGCCAGGGCCTTGGCATGGCTTGCTCTTGTCGCGACAGCAGTTGGCTTCTTGCTTCGTGGAGCCGCCTTGACAGGCGGGGTTGACGGCATGGTCGATCCGAAGATGCTTGGCCTACTGTGGCAGACATCCGTGGGCGACACACTTGTTTACCGCCTTGCAGGCGTAGCGTTGATCCTTGTGGGGCTTTCCGTTCCTCGCTTTGGTCAGTGGATCGCGCTGTTGGATGGCACGATCGCTTTATGGTCGTTTGCGCAGATCGGGCACGTGCCGGAACTGGAGAGCTTTGGTATCCAGCTCCTGCTCCTGCTGCACCTGTTGTGTGTAGCTTTCTGGTTGGGCATCTTCAGCCCGCTGCGGAATATGGCCCTTGCTCCTGAACATCTGAAGGATGCTTCTGAACTCGGTCATGTCTTTGGGCAAGCTGCCAGTTGGCTTGTGCCGGCGTTAATCGTGGCGGGTCTTTGGATGGCCTGGTTGCTTGTCGGCAATCTCCAAGGGCTTCTGTTCACAAGCTACGGGCAGGCGTTGTTGCTCAAAGTGTTTTTTGTGGCGCTGCTGTTGTTTCTTGCCGCTGCAAACAAGCTCCGATTTGTTCCGGCCATGCAAGGTGGAGAGGTCAAGGCAGCGCAACGCCTCGCCCGCTCTATCGAGGTTGAGGCATTGATGGTGTTGGTGGTGCTGGCAACAACGGCAACACTCACGAGTGTTCTGACGCTTCCGAATTCGGGCCATTAGAGCGGGCCAGACACCGGTGCGCGCGCAGTGTGCAGCAATGGCAACAGCGGTGCACGATCCGATGCGAACAAGAAAGACAATCCCACTCAGGGCCCGCCGACCCTTGCCGCGGGGCCTAGCCATTGGGCTTTGGCAAACAGGGTTCAAACAGTGCCACCTGCGCGCCGGTCAACCGTAAGAAATCAAGCTTGTTCACCGCCTGTCTTTCGAACCATCAACACGCGACCTGCCGAATTCACTGGGGTCTGAACCCTGCAGCTGCCCCTCAAAACCTTAATGAAAGACAGGACATGCCACCATCAAGCTTTGCACAATCGGTATTGTCAATTTCAACGACCTCATAGCCTTCGCGGTCCAGCATCTCTGCGGTGCGTGGGAAACCAGCGGCCATCAGCACCAGATTGTTGAACCGGATCGCGTTTGCCGCCGCCTCCTCTCCATCAGCAACATGCAGCACCCGGTAGCCTTCAAAGCAGCCCGAAGCGTCCAATCGCCGGGTCGCAAGAATTGTCTCGGCATCCATCAGAGAACAATCCGTTTTGAAGTGCAAAACGCCCTCGGGCGTGAACACTTCCCGCAGTTTGTGACCCCATTCCGAGGTGATTTTCGCCAGTTCCTCAACACCTTCCGCGTCAGTGCGGTCTGACCGGCCCACAAGAATTTCGCGGCCGGTTACAAGGATGTCTCCGCCCTCGATATGGCCGGGACCATTGATCTGTGTGACCGTTTCATAGCAGGCCCGCAGTGCCGGGGCGATCTCGGCCACTTCCCCCATTCGCGAAGGCGCGCCCGGCCGCATCAGCACAGCACCCTGCGGCAGACACAGGGCCGTATCTTCCACAAACTGCGCGTCAGGGAACGCATCCAGGGGATCAAGCTCGATCACCTCGGCCCCGGTGCTTTTCAGTGCTGCCACGTATGCCCCATGCGCGGCCGTCATCCCATCGAAATCCGGGTTTCCGATATCTTCTGCGCGCAATCCGTCAGCAATGGTCGGTGCCGGGCGGCGAGTGATGGCGCGGGAAAACTCAAAAGTTGGGTCTGACATGTTTCAATCTCTCTGAGGTTCGAATTTTCGGGCGGTGACTTCGATCATCGCGGGCCCGCCCAGGGCGGCAGTTTCGCCTAACGCTTGCGCAATGGCCTGCGGCTTATCGGGAACCCTGGTGTGCGGAATGCCAAAGGATCTGGCCGTTGCTGCAAAATCGGGGGGTGTGGGGTCACATCCAATGACCGTCACGCCTGCATCCTGCATCGATGTGGCGATTTCCCGGTACCCGTGATTGTTCCAGATCACGAACGTGACCGGCAGGTTTTCGTCTACCGCGGCCATTGCTTCCGGCATTGAAAACTGCGCCCCGCCATCGCCGGTGATGCATATTACCCGCGCCGTTGGATCGGCAATCGACGCACCGATGGCTGCGGGTATGCCATAGCCAAGCGCACCATACCCCGTTGCCGCATTGAACCAGCCACCAGCCCGGTCGTGGTCATAGTAAAGATTGCCGGCATAAATGGGCTGGGTGGAATCCCCGACCATCAGAGCATTCGGAGACGCCGAGCGCATTGCATTCAGTATCTCCACCTGTTGGCGATAATCCGGACCAATCTCCTGCCAGGCCGCATTGCGCGTTTTTCTGGCACAGTCCGCACCGTTGCTTTGCCGTGACCTCTGCGGCAGGACCTTACACAGCGCTGGCAAAACCAAGCCGACGTCACCTTGAATGGCAATCGCTGCCTCATGCCGTGAAAGCTGATCGCTGCACCGATCAACCCGTATCAGGTTTGGCAGTTTCGCAAACTGACCGGTGGCATACATGTCATAATCGGTTGGCCCCAGCTCGGTTCCCAAGGCCAGAACGCAATCGGCGCTTTCCAACAATGCGCGCACCGCGTTCAGGCTGGGGCTGGCCGGTACGGTCAGAGCATGTCCGTGCATCAGGCCGCGCGCGTTGACGGTTTGCACAACCGGAGCATCCAGAGCTTCGGCCAGTGCCTGCAATCCCGCCTCGGCACGTTTCGCGCCGCCGCCCGCCAAAATGACGACTTTCTTTGCCTCAGCCAGTTGCCCTGAAGCCTGCCTGATCAATGCCGGGCTGACCGGAGGATCAGGGTCAGGCGTCTCGACTGCTGTTTCCTGGTATTCCGCCGCTGCGACATCCAACGGAACCTCGATATGCGCCGGCCCGCGGCGACCATTGCTGAGGCCGTGAAAAACGCGGTCCAAAACCTGGGCCAGAGCACTGGGGCCGGTGACCTGTTCGGATACCAACGCAACCGTTTTCGCCAGCCCGATTTGGTCTGGCAATTCGTGCAGATGCCCCAAACCCTTGCCAAGCGATCCGGTTTTGTTGACGCCGGACACCACCAGCATCGGTATTGAATCGGCCCGCGCCTGCGCCATCGGCGTCAGCGTATTGGTCAATCCGGGGCCGGTGATCACAAAGGCAACACCCGGTTTACCCGACACACGGGCATAGCCATCGGCCATGAAACCCGCCCCCTGTTCGTGTCTGGGCGTCACATGTCGTATGCCCGAAGCGGCAAGCCCTCGATACAGTTCCACCGTGTGAACGCCCGGAATTCCGAAGACGCAGGTCACATCCCGCTGGCGCAGCCCGGCAACCAGAGCTTCGCCAATTGTCATACCGCTCATGCGACCTCGCGTGATTTGCTGTTGGCGTGTTCGATGATACGGGAAACTGCGGTACCAAAATCCGTGTCATTGATCGTCAAAGCAACCCGCACCCAGTCCTTCAGGCTGTCACCAAAGGCAGATCCCGGCATGACGGCCACCCCGGCCTGAAGCAGATCCCAGGCATAGGCTTCGCCATCCAGCCCGGTGGCAGAGACATTGATGAGTGCGAACATTCCCGCCTCGGGCCGGTGAACTTTCAGATCCGTTTCGGCTTCAAGACGATCGGCCAACAGGGTCGCGCGACCAGAGAATCGGGCGGCCATACCGGGGGCAACCTCGGATCCGTCACGGATCGCCTTTTCGGTCATGTCCGCGATGAACGGTTGATTGCCAAAAAGCATGGTCTCGGAATAGGGCAGCAGCGCTTCGCAGAACGCGGCGGGCCCGACGCACCAGCCACTGCGGAATCCCGGAGCGGCATGAGACTTCGAGATGGATGATACGCCAATGACACGATCCGCCAGTTCCGGATCTGCCAATGGTGAAACAAATCGGGCACCGTCAAAGATCAGTTCTTCATAGACCTCGTCCGAGATGATCCACAAATCACGCGCAATCGCCAGCTGCCCGATCTCGGCAATGTCCGCGGCGGTCAGAATCGCGCCCGTCGGGTTATGCGGCGTTGTCAGAAGAATGGCGCGGCTGCGCGGAGTGATGCGGGCCGCGATATCTGCGGCCTGCATGCGAAACCCTTTCTCGGGCCGCAGCGGTACGGGCACCATCTCGGCCCCGGATGCACGAACAACACCTTCATAGGTCGCGTACATCGGATCGCCGACAAGAGCTTCGTCGCCCGCCTCGGCGACCCCGGCCATGGCTGCGAACAAGGCGGTTTGTGTGCCAGGAAAGCACAGAAAATTCCCGGGCTCGAAAGCCCGCCCGCGAGAGGCAGAATAGCGCGCAGCCAGCGCGTCAAGCAGCCCTGCTTCACCGCGCCCGTTGGAGTACCCTGTCCGCTGCGCCCGCAATGATGCAACGGTGGCTTCGACCAGCGCGTCCGGCACCGGCACGTCCGGTTCTCCTATCGTCATTTCGACGATGTCCGCCCCGGCCTTGATAAGGTCGCGGGCTTTCAGATGTACGCCCCATTTGGCGCCACCCAAGCCCGCCAACCGTTCTGTCACCGATGTGGTCTTCATGACTGCTCCACCTCTTTGGTCAACGGAATCCCGACGATGGCGCTGACGGAATCCAAACCGATCCGCGCCAGTTGGCCTTCACAAAACGCATCCGGAAGCGCGCCCCCTTCAAGCCACAGGCCGTCGATCACCGCGTTGCAGGCGATGGCCAGTTGCATTGCCTCTGACGCGTCAACCGAACGCCCGGTTTCCTGCAATGCCGCGACGATCAGCTTTTCGAGGTGATCACGGAAATAGTCATAGGTTCGCTGGTGAATGCGCTGCATTTTCGGGTCATGCTGCACTTTGTTCAGGAAACCCGCCCACAACGCCACGGCGCTTGGATCGACGATCGGCGGTCGCAGTGACGCGTCGACGAAGTTGGTCAACTGAGACACCGCGCTTCCGGTTCCTGATGACGCTGCGGTCTGGTCCGTCAGCGTATTCATATGGTGCTCATACGCCGCCTGAACCAGTTCGTCCTTGGATGAGAAATAGTGCCGGATCAAACCTTGGGTCACATTCGCGCGGGCTGCGATCTCGCGCACCGTGGCACCCCGAACGCCCATCTCGGCGATCAGGTCCAAAGTCGCCAGAATCAGCGCCTCGCGGCGAAACTCGGCAGACTCACGTTTGAATTTGCG
The DNA here is from genome assembly GCF_013110595.1 of Ruegeria sp. HKCCD6428. Taxonomy (NCBI): domain Bacteria; kingdom Pseudomonadati; phylum Pseudomonadota; class Alphaproteobacteria; order Rhodobacterales; family Roseobacteraceae; genus Ruegeria; species Ruegeria sp. HKCCD6428. Next base: position 129,411 of record NZ_WVQX01000003.1, on the reverse strand, counting down.
ACTGTCGTCCTGCACGTCAGTGTCATCCATAGCATGGAGTTATTATACACTTGCATAATTGCGAGATTCGGGGCTTACTGCAAGCTGAAATCAGAAGATTCTTGGATATGGACACAGCCAAAGCAGCTTCACCCGCACCCGAAACAACCACGCCTGACGAGGCGATCAAGGTTGAGGATCTGCACAAATCCTTTGGCACGCTGGAGGTTTTGAAAGGCGTATCCCTGACCGCAAACAAGGGGGATGTTGTTGCCATTATCGGGGGGTCAGGCTCTGGAAAATCCACCATGCTGCGCTGCATCAACTTTCTGGAAACGCCGAGTTCCGGAAAGATAACCATCGGCGGTGAACTGGTTGAAATGCACACCGATGGCAGCCCTTCCAACCGCCGCCAGATCGAACGTATCCGCACGCGTCTGGCCATGGTTTTCCAGCAGTTCAATCTGTGGACACACCGCACGCTTCTGGAGAACGTGATCGAAGTGCCGGTGCATGTGCTCAAGGTGCCGAAGGCCCAGGCGATCGGGCGGGCGCATGAGCTGCTGACGCGGGTGGGCCTTGGCGACAAGGCTGACACCTATCCGGCCTATCTTTCGGGTGGTCAGCAACAGCGCGCCGCCATTGCCCGGGCGCTTGCGGTCGATCCTTCGGTAATGCTTTTCGATGAACCGACGTCGGCGCTTGATCCCGAGCTTGTTGGCGAAGTTCTGACCGTGATCCGCGATCTTGCCGCCGAAGGGCGCACAATGCTGCTTGTCACCCATGAAATGAAATTCGCACGCGAAGTCGCAGACCACGTTGTCTATCTCTTCGAGGGCCGCATCGAAGAGCAGGGCCCACCTGCCGAGGTCTTCGGCAACCCAAAATCAGAGCGCCTGAAGCAGTTCCTCAGCTCGGTCGCCTGATCCAAAAAAAACAAAACAAAATGAACCAAAAGGGAGTATCAAAATGAACGTCAAGAAACTGCTCGTGTCCGGCCTTGCCGCCGCTGTCCTTTCGGCTGGTATCGCCAGTGCAGAAGAGGTCAAGATCGGCATCGCAGCCGAACCTTACCCGCCATTCGCATCACTGGACAGTTCAGGCAATTGGGTCGGCTGGGAGATCGATGTCATCAATGCGGTCTGCGCCGCTGCGGAACTTGACTGTGTCATCACGCCGGTCGCCTGGGATGGTATCATCCCGTCGCTGACCGGACAGCAGATCGACGCCATAATGGCGTCTATGTCGATCACCGAAGAGCGGCTGAAAACCATTGATTTCAGCGATCCTTACTACAACACACCTGCCGTCATCGTCGCGGACAAATCGATGGATATCGAAGCGACCCCCGAGTCGCTGGCCGGTAAGGTTGTCGGCGTTCAGGCGTCGACCATCCACCAGGCTTATGCGCAGGAATATTTCAAGGATTCCGAACTGAAGGTTTATCAAACTCAGGATGAGGCCAACCAGGACCTGTTCGCAGGTCGTATTGACGCCACTCAGGCCGACAGTATCGCCATGGCGGACTTCGTGAACTCGGATGCCGGGGCATGCTGTGAAATCAAAGGCGCCGTCGCAGATGATCCGGCCATCCTGGGCCGGGGCGTTGGTGCCGGTGTTCGCAAGGGCGACGATGACCTGCTTGCAGCGCTGAACAAAGGCATCGCGGCAATTCTTGCCGATGGAACGCACGAGAAGATCACTTCGAACTATTTCTCGGCCAGCATCTACTAAGCGGCTGCCGTGACCGGACTGTTGGAATCGCTTGGATTGGCGCAGAGCGCAGAGCTTCTGTCGCTGTCGCCACCGGGTTGGGGGAGCAATCTGCTGCGCGGATTGTCCCACTCATTGCAGATCGCTTTTGGTGCATATGCGCTCGGCCTCGTGATCGGATTGTTCGGAGCCTATGGCAAGCTTTACGGCGGGAAGGTCACGCGCGATCTTCTTGCCATCTACACGACCGTGATCCGGGCCGTGCCGGAACTGGTCCTGATCCTGATCCTGTATTACGTGGGATCTGACATCATCAACAAAATCTCCGCTGCAATGGGCGGAGGACGGGTCGAGGTCAATGGCGTCGCTGCGGGCATTTGGGTTCTGGGCGTCGTTCAGGGCGCATATGCAACCGAGATTCTACGCGGAGCCATACAGGCGGTTCCACCCGGACAGATTGAGGCCGCCAAATCCTACGGGATGCCCGCCTTCATGACCATGCGCCGCGTGACGATCCCCGCCATGATGAGCTTTGCCGTACCCGGTCTGGCCAACTTGTGGCTGATCGCCACCAAGGACACCGCCCTGCTCGCGGTCGTGGGATTCAACGAACTGACACTGGAAACCCGGCAGGCCGCCAGCAGCACACGCGCCTATTTCACCTTCTTTTTGGCGGCGGGTTTTCTCTATCTCATGGTCACCCTGTTTTCGGGCGCCATCTTCGCGCGGATCGAAAAATGGGCGCGTCGCGGTCAACCTTCTCTGAAAGGAGGTGGCAGATGATCGATCTCAGGTCCTTGATGCAACCCCATCGCATCGTGATGATGCTGATCTTTGCCGGGATCGTGATCTGGTGTGCCATGTCTTTGCGATGGGACTGGTTGCCAAAATACGCACCGCTTGCGTTGCAGGGAATCTGGACCACGCTCTGGCTGCTTGTTGTCACCGTCGTTCTCGGGTTTCTGCTGGCCGTACCACTCGGGTTGGCCCAGGCCGTTGGGCCCTGGTACCTTGCGGCTCCCGCCAAGGCGTTTTGCACAATCATTCGGGGCACACCCCTGCTTTTGCAGCTTTGGTTGCTGTATTATGGCCTCGGCTCATTGTTCCCTCAATTCCCCTGGATACGATCATCCGAGCTTTGGCCGTATCTGCGTCAGGCCTGGCCTTACGCGGTGCTGGCATTAACACTTTCTTATGCCGGCTATGAAGGTGAGGTAATGCGCGGAGCCTTCAAAGGCGTCGCAAAAGGTCAGCTGGAGGCCGCCAAATCGTTCGGCATGCCCAGGCTGACAATGTTCCGCCGCATCTGGCTGCCACAGGCAATCCGTAACGTTCTGCCCACCCTGGGCGGTGAAACCATCCTCCAGTTGAAGGCGACGCCCTTGGTCGCCACGATTACGGTGGTGGATATCTATGCCGTGTCATCCCGGGTGCGATCTGACACGTTCATCATCTACGAGCCGCTTATCCTGTTGGCCGTATTCTACATTCTCGTTGCCGGTATTATTGCCCTGATGTTCCACTGGCTGGAAGTGAAGGTGCTGGGAACCGGACGCCGAAATGGGCCAGCCGGATAGTACAAGCCGGAAGTAAAGCGAGATCCACGGCCCCACTCCGGGCACAGGTTTCGTCGGCGCGTTTTCAGGCCGATTGAAACCATGGGCACACGATCAAGACGGTTGCCCGAAATGATTTAGGGAAGGTTGGGCTTGCAGGCCCCTGCGGCGAAGGCACCGGCAGCCCAGGGCCAGAGCCTGACTTTCTTATCCATTGCACAACGACCTGGAACACCGCGGCGCAATCGTCTGGTTGGCGCAGTGGCGGATGTCACGAAGCATTGCAAACTTGCCCCCCTCGTCCTTTGGGGCCCGTTGCACAAGACGTGCATTCGGCACAGCCCCGACAGAACCTAATGTCGCAAACCCGTATTCAGATTTGAACCGACGACCATCATTTTTTTGGGTTGAAACACCTTTGATCGCGCGAATGGGCAGTATCTGCACTGAACGCAGGTCGTGGTGAGCCACGAACTGGTCATGCCCATCGGGTCTGTTTGCCAATCAGAATAACGCTCAGATCGCCAGATACTCCTCACGAAGACCGGTGTCCTCAAGCACTTCTTTTGCCGTTCCGTCGAACACGATGGTACCGGTGTCAAGAATGATCGCGCGGTCCGCCAGTTCCAAAGCGCGTACAGCGTTCTGTTCAACGATGATCGTGGTCATACCCTGCTGTTTGACATGTATGAGGGTTTTTTCGATTTCGTCGACGATAACAGGCGCCAAACCTTCATACGGCTCATCCAAAAGCAGCACCTTGATGTCCCTGGCAAGCGCTCTGGCGATTGACAGCATCTGCTGTTCGCCTCCCGACAATGTAATCCCCTCCTGCTTCCTGCGCTCACCGAGACGCGGAAACAGCTCGTAAAGCCGTTCAAGGGACCATCCGATCGGAGGAGCAATCTGTGCAAGTTGCAGGTTTTCTTCAACTGTCAGGCCGGGAATAATGCGTCTGTCTTCCGGTACAAGACCAAGGCCAGCCGCTGCTGCTTCATAGCTTGTCATGTTGTGCAGCGGTTTGTGGTCCAACCAGATTTCGCCATGTCTTACTTCGGGTTCTCCAACCCTTGCAATCGAGCGCAGTGTCGAGGTTTTGCCCGCACCGTTGCGCCCAAGAAGCGCAAGAATCTCGCCTTCATGCACATTGAAGCTGACACCCTGCACGATATAGCTTTCTCCATAATAGGAGTGCATATCCCAAACGGAAAGAAACGCAGGGGCGGTGCTGGCCATATTGGCGTTTTTCGAAAAGTCAGGTTTCTCGTTCATAGCTTGTCCTTACGCAGCCTCGCCCAGATAGGCTTCGCGAACCTTTGGGTTTCCGCGGATGTTTTCAGGAGTATCTTCAACCAGGGGTGTCCCCTGGGCCAGAACAGTGATGCGTTCGGCAAGGCTGAAGACAACATGCATGTCATGCTCGATGATCGCGATGGTGATGTCGCGTTCTTCCTTGATCTGTTTCAGCAGGTCGATCGTGTTGTTGGTATCCGCCCGCGCCATCCCCGCCGTCGGTTCGTCCAGCAGCAACAGCCTCGGATTCTGGCTGAGGCACATGCCAATCTCGAGCCGGCGCTTGTCGCCGCGCGACAGCGAGGCTGCATGCATCTCGCGCTTGTCGGCCATGTTCATTTCTTCCAGCATGGCTTCGGCCTGTTCAACAACAGCCTTTTCGTTGGCGATGGTCTCGTATGCATGCATCCGGAACGCGCCATCCCGCATGGCAAAGATCGGAATCAACATGTTCTCCATCACCGTCAATTCACCAAAAATCTCTGGTGTTTGAAACACTCGGCTTATGCCCATCTGGTTGATCTGGAAGGGTTCAAGCCCCAAGACCGATGCGTTGTCGAACAATACGGACCCGGTATCTGGCATGAGCTTGCCGACCAGACAATTCAGCAAGGTCGACTTGCCCGCACCATTAGGCCCGATGATTGCGTGAACCGAATTCTCCTCGACGCTGAGATTCACATCCGTGAGCGCCTTGAGGCCGCCGAAACGCTTGCTGACGTCTTTGACTCTTAGAATTGCCATGGCTCGCCCCTTATTCCGCCGGTTCCGTTTTGCCCGACGTCGCGTCGTCGGATTTTGATTTCTTGCGCTTGAGCCGGTTCAGCAAACGCTGACCACCTTCGACAAGACCACCCGGCAAGTAGATAACGACAAGCATGAAAAGAATGCCCAGCGTCAGATGCCAGCCTTTGCCGATGAACGGATGGATCAAGAAAACCACCGCGTCCTCCAGCCCGTCAGGCAGGAATGCAAACCAGCTGTGCAACACGTTGTCGTTGATCTTCGAGAAGATATTTTCGAAGTACTTGATGAAGCCCGCACCCAGCACCGGCCCGATCAGTGTGCCGGTGCCGCCCAGGATCGTCATCAGAACGACCTCGCCCGATGCGGTCCACTGCATACGTTCGGCACCTGCCAGCGGGTCCATTGCGGCCATCAGCCCACCAGCCAGGCCGGCATACATGCCAGAGATGACAAATGCCGCCAGCGTGTACGGTTTCGAGTTCAGGCCGGTGTAGTTCATCCGCTGCTGGTTTGATTTGACGGCCCGCAGCATCATCCCGAAAGGTGAACGGAAAATTCGGATGGACAGATAGAACACCACCATCATAATCACTGCACACAGATAGTATCCCGCGTTGAAATCAAAACTCCACGCACCCACGTCTAATGTGTAGGTTGCGCGCATCGGCAACCCGAACAAATGCGGCAGGTCCGGCGAATTCGCCCCTTGCAGAATCTGTGGATCATCCGCGTAAACCTGCAATCCCGTTTCCCCGTTCGTCAGGTTGAATTTGGGGTTGGACAACACCGAATAAGCCAACGCAAAGCTCATCTGGGCGAAAGCCAGCGTGAGGATCGAAAAATAGATGCCCGACCGGCGCAGGCTGACGAACCCGATCAGCAATGAGAATACCCCGGCGACCACAACGCTGAGTGCGATGGCCGGGATGATGTTGTAACTCAGCAGCTTGAACATCCATACGGCGGAATAGGATCCAACGCCCAGAAAGGCCGCGTGTCCGAATGACAGGTATCCGGTAAGGCCGAACAGGATGTTGAAGCCGATGGCAAAGATGCCAAAGATGACAAAGCGCTGCATCAGATCCGGATAGCCCGCGTTGAACTGCGCCATGGCGCTGCCTTCCGGGAACGGATTCAGGATGAAGGGTGCCAGCATCGTAAGGATGCCGACGATGATCAGCAGGCTGGTATCTTTTTTGTTCAGTCCCAACATCGATTATTCCTCCATCACGCCTTTGCGTCCCATCAAACCGCGCGGGCGTGTGAGCAGCACAATAATGGCAACAAGGTAGATGATGATTTGGTTGATGCCCGGGATCGTCGTTGTGGCCCAGGTCGTAGAGGCGAAGCTTTCGAGAATGCCCAGCAGAAAGCCAGCCAGCACCGCGCCGGGAAGAGACCCCATGCCACCAACAACAACCACAACGAAGCTGAGGACCAGAAAATCCATCCCCATGTGATAGTTTGGTGGGTTGAGCGGCCCGTACATGACGCCCGCCAAACCGGCCACCGCGGCAGCGATCCCGAACATGATCGTAAAGCGCCGGTCGATGTTGATCCCCAGCAAGCCCACAGTTTCGCGATCCGCCATGCCGGCGCGCACAACCATGCCGAAGGTGGTGAATTGCAGAAATGAGAAGACGGCACCGATAATGGCAACTGCAAAGCCAAAATAGACGAGGCGCCAGATCGGGTAGATGATCGCGTTGGGATCAAACCCGATCGTGGTGCCAAGATCGATAGAGCCACTCAGCGCGTCGGGCGGCGGGGTCTGGATGGGGTTGGCACCAAAGAAATACTTTACGATTTCCTGCAACACGATCGCCAGGCCGAACGTGACAAGGATCTGGTCCGCGTGGGGGCGTTTGTAGAAATGCTTGATAAGCCCGCGTTCCATCACATAGCCAACCGCCAGCATGATCGGGATCGCAAACAGGATTGCCAATGGAACGGACCAGTCGATGATCGTCGCCCCGAACTCCGGGCCGAACCATGCCTCGACATAAGGTGTTTCCACCTTCAGCGGGTTGCCGAGAAAGTCAGTTTGGCTCTCGTCGATGGTTACAAAGCTCAGGTTCATGAGCTTTTGCAAAGTGACGGCACAGAACGCACCGATCATGAACAGGGCCCCGTGGGCAAAGTTCACAACGCCGAGCGTCCCAAAAATAAGCGTCAGCCCCAGCGCAATCAGCGCATAAGCCGACCCTTTGTCCAGACCGTTCAGAATTTGCAATAGGATGGCGTCCATTGGCCCACCTCAGGGTTGGTCAGTGTGAATTGAGTGGCACAACAGGATCAACCCTGCTGTAGATGTCTGGCCACCAAGTTGGCGGCCAGACTTTGATACGCGGCCTTATGCGCCCGGGTTACACTCACCCAGTGCGCCACCGGCGAACATCGGATGCTCCGGATCGTATTCAACCTGCGCGCGTGGGGTGATCTCGACGATTTCCAGCGTGTCATAGGCGTTGGTCGGGTTCATGTTTCCACGCACGACCAGCACGTCCTTGAAGCACTGGTGATCCGCGCCGCGATACCAGGTCGGGCCGTTGCCCAGGCCGTCGAACTCGAAGTCTTCCAGCGCTTCAACAACACCGCATGGGTTGAACGTACCGGCACGCTCGCAAGCATCAGCATATAGCAGAACCTGTGCATAGCAGGTTTGCGCCGAGTTGGACGGCGGCTTGCCGTATTTTTCGCCGAAGGATTTCACGAAGGCTTTGGTGCCTTCATCCTGCAACTGCCAGTTCCAGTTCATCGAACCCAGCACGCCCTTGATGTTCTCGCCAGCACCGGCGGCCATCAGTTCCGAATACAGCGGCACGACGATCTTGAAGTCCTTGCCGTTGGCGACTTTGTCGAGCAGGCCGAACTGAATCGCGTTGGTCAGCGAGTTCACCATGTTGCCGCCATAGTGGTTCAGAACCAGAACGTCCGCGCCCGAGTTCAGAACCGGAGTGATGTAGGACGAGAAGTCTGTTGACGCGAGTGGCGTCTTGACGGTGTTGACCGTTTCCCATCCCAGGGCTTCGGTCGAGGCGACGATGGACTCTTCCTGGGTCCAGCCCCAGTTGTAGTCCGCCGTCAGGTGATAGGCGCGGCGGTCATTGCCCATCTCGGCAGCCAGCACCGGCGCAAGCGCAGCGCCCGACATGTAGGCGTTGAAGAAATGGCGGAAACCATTGGCCTTCTTGTCCTTGCCGGTCGTGTCGTTGGCGTGGGTCAGACCCGCCATAAAGATCACACCCGCTTCCTGACACAGGCCCTGAACCGCAACGGCCACGCCTGAGGACGACCCGCCGTTGATCATGATCGCACCGTCTTTTTCGATCATCGACTTTGCGGACGCACGTGCGGCGTCTGACTTGGTCTGGGTGTCACCTGTGACGAACTCGACCTTCTTGCCGAGGATGCCATTGCCCTTCAGCGCCTTCGACGTGAAGGTGTTCAGGCAACCGCCGTCACCCTCTCCGTTCAGGTGTTCCACCGCCAGCTGTTGCGCCAGCAGCTCGTCATTGCCCTCTTCCGCATACGGCCCGGTCTGGGGAACATTGAAGCCCAGGGTCACGGACCCTCCGGTTGGTTCGTTGGTGTAAGCGGCCGCCGACGAAGCCGTGAAGATCGTAGGCAGGGCCAGACCGGTGCCTGCAACGGCACCAGACTTCAACACGCCGCGGCGTGTGACAGATTTGTTGGTCATTAATTCCTCCCATTTCCCTTTCTCTCGTCGTCTGGCTCCTCTTCCAGCAGACGAAAGCGCACTTATGTGCATTTCAATAATGGAAAGGCGGTGGAAAATTTCACAACAAATTACTGGATTTGAAACAAAATTTTGTAAACGTCTTGACGAAAATCAAGATCGGTTGAAAAGATTTTTCGTTTGCTTACATTTAAAAATATATTTTTCATATATTTAAATGTAAATATCGGTGACACATTTGTCAGGCATGACACCAATATTCGTTATCTGCGGCACCAAAAGCAGATTTGCAATACAAAGCCAGCATTTTCAGCACGCTGAATGGAAACAAGCTCTTCGCTCATCTGACGGTCCAGTTTGATTGTTGGCGCATGATCGCCCACTGGTTTGCCGGTATGATCGTGCCCGGCACGGGTGGGCGGCATCCCAGTGCGCCGAGCGGTCTTTCGTGCTCCGGTGTTCCGTCCGTTCCTCGATCAGGATCCGTTTGCCTAAGCCACCACCCTAATTTCGGATGCTGACGTCCGCTGTGACTTGTCAAGCCGGTGCGGGGCGCGACAGACCATTGGTCAGGGAACCAAAACCGCTGCCCCTTGCAATCGTCCGGCGCCCAGATCCGCGAGGGCTGTGTTGCCGTCTTTCAGTGAATATCTTTGGGTCCGTGTCTGGATGCCTGCGGCTTGAGCCATTGCAAAAAACTCCTCACCATCCTGACGCGTCAGGTTTGCGACAGACAGGATTTGACGTTCCCCCCAAAGATCGCTGTAGGGAAAGGAAGGAATATCGCTCATGTGAATTCCGCCGCAAACCACGCGGCCGCCCTTGCGGACAGATTGCAGCGCTTTGGGCACAAGGGCTCCGACAGGTGCGAATATGATTGCAGCATCCAGTTCCGCCGGTGGTCGTTCGTCGGACCCACCAGACCATACCGCGCCAAGGTCACGCGCAAACTCCTGCGCCTCGATATCGCCGGGCCGGGTCAGCGCATATACATTCCGGTCCTGCCAGACGGCCAGTTGTGCAAGGATATGCGCGGCAGCTCCGAAGCCATAAAAGCCGATATTCTTGGCATCCTGGGCCATTCGCAGACAGCGAAACCCGATAAGCCCGGCACATAACAACGGCGCCAGTGCAACCGGATCGGCAAGCTCTGGCAGGGCAAGGACATACCGTGCATCCGCAAGGCAAGCTTCGGCAAATCCTCCGTTTCGCGTGTATCCCGTGAACACCGGCGCGTCACACAGGTTTTCCTGTGCGCGATGGCAATACGGACATTTCCCACAAGTGGACCCAAGCCAAGGCACGCCCACGCGCTGACCGGTTTCCAGCCCTGTTACGGCATCCCCCTTTCGAACGATCCGCCCAACGATTTCGTGGCCCGGAACCAGTGGAAGTTCAGGATGTTCGAGGTCACCATCGACGATGTGAAGATCCGTTCGGCAAACACCACAAGCCTCGATCTGGATCTCGATGTCATGAGGGCCCGGCGCCGGAAGTTCGATGTCTTCCAGTTTCAGCGCGCGGCCGGCCTCGTTCAAAACCATTGCGCGGGTCATGGTCCAACTCTCCAGATACATCCGCCCGAAATCATCTGTTTATTGCCTCTTTTCGTTGCAAATTTCGGGCTCGGCCTTCGACAAAACCGTAAATGTGGCACTGGGTTCCGACGACCTGAACGATAGCACTCCTGCGCCGCAGCAAGGCTTGATCCATCGCAAAGTCCCAGATCTGACCGAGCGACCAAAACCTCAACTGCACCTGAAGGGATTGCGCAGGATGTCCAAGGGTGATTGACCGGGCACTGACGGGTCTGACCCTCGCCACCGGTTTCAGGTCTGATGAATGTAGCTGCCCGGCGCTTTGAGCAGGTTTTCAGCCCCCCTTCGTTTTCCGCCCATCGGCGGCGGCGCAGTTTCGCCCGATGAACGGTCTTTGATCCAATCCACCATCGCAGGCCACCAGGAACCTTGCTTTTCTTCGGCCGACTCAAACCACTCATCCGGCGAGGTATACAGCGCGTCCGCCGGCCTGTGGCCCAACCGATAGTGGCGGTGCTTGTGCCCCGGCTCGCTGAGGATACCGCCATTGTGACCACCGTTGGTCAGCACGAAGGTGAGATCTCCGTCGGTAAACAGCCGAATTTTATACACTGATCGCCACGGGGCAATGTGGTCGGATTCCGTTCCGACCACAAACATGGGTACGCGTATGTCCTTGAGCGCAACAACCCGACCTTCGACAGAAAAGCGCCCGGCGCTCAGCCGGTTTTCCAAGAACAGACCGCGCAAATATTCGGAATGCATTCGCGCCGGCATCCGGGTCGTGTCATTGTTCCAGACGGTCAGATCCGTAGGCAGGTCGTCTTCACCCAGAAAATAGCGGCGCACAGCCCGGGCATAGATCAGATCTTCGGCGCGGATTGTCGTGAAAGTTCGCGTCATCTGAGGGCGATCAAGATAGCCCTGCAACCACATCAGGTCTTCGACAAAAGCGACCTGGCTGTCATCGATAAACAGCAAAAGCTCACCGGCTTCGGCGAAATCAACCTGCGCCGCCATCAGCGTAACGCTTGCAAGCCGGTCATCGCCATCGCGTTGCATCACCGCAGCTGCAATCGCCAAAAGTGTGCCGCCGAGGCAATACCCATTGGCGTGGATCTTTTGACCCGGAACGATTTTCTCGATGGCCTCGATCGCGGCCATGACACCGTTCAGGCGATAATCCTCGAGGCTGAGATCAGCCTGATCAGCCATGGGATTGACCCAGGAGATCATGAAAACGGTAAAGCCCTGCTCGACCAGATAACGCACCATGGAGTTTTCCGGCGAAAGGTCGAGCACATAGTATTTCATGATCCATGCAGGCACGAAAAGGACCGGTTCCGCCTGTACGCGCTTGGTGCGTGGAGTGTATTGAATCAGCTCGAACAGCGCGTTGCGATAAACGACCCTGCCGGGGGTTGCGGCAATGTCTTTACCGATTTCATACCCCTGAGGGGCAGGTTCGTGCTGTTGCGTTATGGTATGGGCAACATCCTCAAGAAAGTGGGCGGCGCCCTCTATCAAATTGCGACCGCCAGTCTGGAACGTGCGATTGATGATTTCCGGGTTTGACCACGGGAAGTTCGAAGGAGAGACAAGATCAAGTGCCTGGCGAATCTGAAATTGCGCGCGTTCGGCGTCACGGGGGGCGATGCCCGGCATTTCGTCCGTTGCGGCCTGCCACCAATCCTGTGCGCTCAGAAAAGCCTGCTGCCAAAGGGAAAACGGCGCCTTCTGCCAGCCGGGCGCATTGAAACGGTGATCCTGCTTACGTGGCTGAAAAGGCGGAGTGGCCTTCGCGCCGGTCGCCATCTCGCTGGCATAGACCCAGAGTTTGGCCGCATCGCGTGCCGCGCGTTCTGTCAGTTCAAGCTGGCGTCCGGGTGAACGACCCAGGTGCAGGGCCCAATCCATCCAGGTGGCCATTATCGAATGCGGGGAAACACCGGCGGTGGCACGGGCAAGGGCCGCGCGCGTTGCGCGGTCAAGTTTCTCATAGGGGTGTGGCGGGGCATTCTCGTCGGTATCTGCCGCACAAACCCCGGCCTCGGCAGACAGCTTGTCAGGTGAGAGTTCGGTCATCTGGGTTCTCCGATCCGGGCAGAGTGCTAAAATGCTGCAAGCTTTAATCCATCTGTCCACCAAGCCCCGGACCGACCAGTCAACCGCCCATTTTGATTGGACGTACTTGATTGCAGCGCCGGACCTGGCGAGGCTTCCTGAAATGGACGCAAGCGCTTGGGAACCCGTGTTGCCGGGCGCCGTTCGCTATTTTGGCAACATAAAGAACTCTTCCAGTACAATCTTGCCATCCTCAACGGAATAAATGGCAATCTCGCTAAGGTTCATTCTTTGTCCGGTGTCTTTCTGCACGACCTCGGCATTGAAACGCACGCCAAAGCGATTGGGCGGATGAACAAAAGGACCATCTGCCGTAAGCGTTTGGATTTCATGCGTTTTCAGCCAATCTTCCCGCTTTGCCTTGATCGCGTCGCGACCCTTTGTAATCCGAAATTGCCGCACCGGAGGCACAACCGCCTCTATGGACTGAGCGTTTTCCGCGTACATCTCGTCAACACTTGCCAAGCCATTGCGATCACGCATCGCCTGAACAAATGTCCGCCCAATTTCGACCAGTCTTTCCATGCAAGACCTCCTGATACACCCGTGACTGTATCTCGTCGGGCCGCATCCAACCTTGACAAAGATCAAAATGAGACGGCCCTGCAAAGATTGGCCACCGGGCTTGCTTCGGAACAGGCAGAACTGCACCTTGTAAATTTGGACGCAGCAAGTAGCCGCCATTCGTTGGGCAAGATGTGATCCTGCGGGTCTTGGCGCATCTCAACTCTGTACCGGACGACACCATACTGCTCGAAACTGGCAACAACCCTCCTGCCGATATGCGCTTGACGCCAGCTCAGGGCAGGAAGGTGCTGGCCCCTACCCCTGATAATTCCGGGTGTTGAAGAGCGCGAATTGGTACGGGAAACCTATTTCTGCACGCCCCTTGTTTCAGACGGCAGCTCTCGGAAAAACAGCCTGTAGTCGCGCGCGAACTGGCCCATATGCCAAAATCCGAGCCGGTTTGCAGCATCGGTTATCGTTCCGCTGAAAGACCCTGAAAGAAGGTCCTCGCGAACACGGTTCAACCTGAGACGCATATAATACGACTTGGGGCTTTGTCCGAACTGTTCCTTGAAAGCGCGATCCAGAGTTCGCCAAGACGCCCCGCTTTCTTTACAAATCTCTTCAATTGAAATCGGGTCTTCCAGATTGGCAACCATAAGATCGGTTGCGCGCTCCAGGGCACGCCGCCTGGTGTCCGCCTGACTTCTGTCAAAATGCGCTTCGTCGTCGGTCAGGATAACCAAGGCTTCAAGCATCAGGGCCTGCTCAGCCGCCTCAGACCACTGCGCATCAACACTGTTAAGAAACCCGGCTACGCGACCCTCCAGATTCGCCATGCTGGCCAAACCTGCTTTGGACCTCAGTCTGTGGGCATCCGGGTTGTCGCGCGCCAGGTGAAATCCGCAGGACTCTGCAAAATTCTCCAATCTTTGGGTTTGGAAGGAAATGACATTTCCCGTGAAACCGGCCGTCGAAATACCGTCAAACCCATCACTGTCACCGAAGGACAGGAATGCGTTATCGGTTACGTCCTTTGCCTGCCATTTGTCGACCGCACCATTTGACGGAATCCCGAACGTCATCCAGCCCTTGGGCGAAACACCACGTTGATGAACGCGTTGGTTCATCGCGATGCTGAGAGCGGAGACCGATCGCCCTGAGCGCACCCTTATGGACGTCGACAACCGACCGGGATCGAGCTGTCGGAAGTCTATCTCCCACGGCGTGATTTCCCCGATTTTGTTGGGATGTTCGAAATTCAGCACGGCTGCGGGCGTCACCCCGCCCGATACGGAAAGGACACCCTTTTGCGAATTTGGCGAATTCTTGATGCGGTCCATTCCCAGAGCCTGACACTTTACCGGTAATGTAGCGAATTCGAACCGCAGGGAGTCAAGTGTCAGCAAAAACTCCAAACCTCGCCACCATGGGCCGACCACGGCTTCCTGAGGCCGATGCCCGATCAGAGCGCGTGGTGACGTTTCTAACGCCACCAGAACACCAGCGGTTATCTGAGCTGGCGCATCAGTCAAACCAATCTCTTTCAGCAAAATGTCGCGACCTGATTGTTCAGGCGATGAACTTCAGGAGCACCAAAGGGGGAACGAAGAATGACTAATGTTGTCCAAAGGACTGGCATCGCAGCCTGTTTGCTAGCAGCGCTGAGCACCACACAATCGGCCGCACAACAAGACGCGATTGTGCATGACGGTGAATTTGCGTTCCTGCGCGCCCAATTTGGCGAGCAATGGGATGCGCAGGACGTCGAGATTGATGCGAGGCTGGCTGAACTTCGGGAAGCCAACGGCGGCAAACCCCCGAATTTCCTGTACATCCTCATCGATGACATCAGCTTTGGCCAGATGGGCGAACGCAAACTCAACTATGTGATGGGCATTGAAACCCCGAATATCAATGACTTTGCCAGCGAAGGCATGTCGTTGATGCGGATGTACACCGAGCCCTCATGCACGCCCACTCGTACGGCCATGCTGACCGGGCGCCACCCGATCCGGGCCGGCGTGGAAGAGGTGAAAGTGGCTTTGGTGGGGGAAGGGCTTCCTGCCAGCGAAGTGACGCTGCCGGAAATCCTGAAACAGGCGGGCTACAACACCTCGCATGTCGGCAAATGGCATCAAGGCGATATCGAAGAGGCCTATCCGCACAATCAGGGCTTTGACTGGGCGGCCTTCCCGCTGCATCAGCAGGTTCAGCTGAGCCTGATGACCCGCGAGGCGATGCAGGCGAACAACATGTTGGGGTACCACGCGTCGGGACAGAACAATGCCCTTCTGCTGGATGAGCGTTTCAAGCCCTATGGTTTGGTGACAGGTGTCGAAGCCGAGGCCGGAGGGCAAGCCCGCGAAGTCGAAATGGCCGCAGGTGAAGAATGGACCCAAGCCAAATACGAAGAGATGAACGAGCGCTACCAGATGCAGGCAATTGAACAGCTCGAGCGTGTCGCAGCCTTGGATGAGCCGTTTTTTCTGCAATACTGGCCGCTTTATCCGCTGAACTTTGTCTATCCCGATCAGGCGCTGTCACGTAACGGAGGCTTCCACGCGGACAAGTTGCAGCTTCTGGACGGTTGGATCGGCGACGTTCTCGACGCGCTGGAGAAGACCGGCGAGGCGGGCAACACCATCGTCATGATTATGGCCGACAACGGGTTGATGTACCATTACGAAGGAACATCCGGGCTGAACCAACTGATCTATCGCGGCGGCAAGACCCAACATCTCGAAGGGGGTGTGCGCACTGATGCATTCATTCGCTGGCCCGGTGTGATCGAGGCTGACAGCGCCGCCGGTGACATTTTTCATGTGTCGGATATCTACACGACGATGGCGCGTATCGCTGGCGCCACCGACTATATCCCGCGTGATCGGGTGATCGATGGGATCGATCAGACGGCCCTGCTGCTGGAAGGCGAAGGCAATGGGCGACGCGACTACGTCTATGTGTACGAGGGCCCGGTTCTTCGCTCGGTCGTGAAACAGGAGTTCAAGATGCACCTGCCTGCGCCGGGCGCGCCCGGAGCCGCCGCGCCAACGTACAACATCTATCGCGACCCGCGCGAACTGCATCCGCTGGTCGGGTACTCCCTCTGGGCCGGCGCCTCGTTCCAGGACATGATCAAGCGACATCAGAAGATGATCGCCAAGTATCCGAACTCGGAAATCGGTAAAGACGTCCCCTATGGCGGCATCGAGAACCTACGCCCCGAAAGCGAAAAGGCGCGGCAGGTTTTCATGAGCTGGCAAGAGTGAAGCCTTGATGGCGCGCGGAACCTGCCCGCGCGCCAACGACAACCTATGCAGTCAAGACAACACTGGGCCACTCCCCAAGGCTTGGACAAGATTCCGCGTGGCCCAAGCCAATGGAATGCCGAGGAAGGTAATGTTCCAAGGCAATCTTTGAACGCATCGGCGCCAGTGTTTGCCCTGATATTGTTCAATCTGGTAGCAACTGGCTTTTTAGGCTTTGACCGGATGTGGTTTTTTGCGGATCGTTTGACCGATGTGCCAACCGTATTCCAACCCAGCTGGACAAATCACCGTGCACAAAAAACCTCTGCTTTGATTACTGACTACCTTAGCCGCCGCGGCTTTTTGAAAGCCTCCATGAGCGTGGCCGCATCGCCTGCTATGCTGGGCGCTGCCTGGAACAACGTCACAACCAAGGTTGAGGCCCGACAGTCCGAACCAAAGACCTTTGATCAGGTACCCCTCACGGTTCCGCTGCCGTCGAGGAGACGGGATCGAAATCAAGGTCAGCGCTTTCAACAAAGATATTGATCCGAACGCGGCCCGTATCACATCGCCCAGCATCGGCGCCAAGGTGGCCGAGCAATACATCGTATCGCGCTATGACACGGTTTCGCAAACTGGTTGGGCGCAGCTGATCGAAGGCAAGGGCGAGGCCTTCTGCGCGGGCACCATCTATTGGTTCCTATGTCTCAAGCGGAAGGACCGCACCACTCAGCAAATCACGCATAACGTTCTCAGCCGTTTTACAGCCTGACCTAAGCAATTGCAGATGGGCTGGCGTGGCTGATCCTTCCCTACCGGAAAGATCCCGCCGACGCTGTCTTGGCAAAGCTACAGCCTGTACGACATTCCATTCAACACTCTGACCTGCGCAGAGACACTGCCATTGTTTCGAAACCTGCTTTTCCCGCGTTACAGGCCTCTGACAGTTTTGCCGCAGAGCAATCGCACAGGGTATTTGCCACAAAGAGCTGCCCTGCCGCATGCTGGAGGGTGGTTCAACAGCGGTCACGAGAAGACCAACACCTGATTGCAACACCTGTTCCACGCAACTTGCAGTTTGAAAATCTGATCATCCTCTCTGCAATCGGACTGTGATTTCGGACAGCCGGGACCAGGATTGGAACGTGATCGGCAAAGCAAGTGCGGCTTCAGCAAATTCCCATGAGTAGCTGACAATCGAAAAGATCATTCCGGGTGTCGCCTCCAGGTTTTGCGTCGCAAACCACAGGTTGAACAGGATCAGACCTATCAGCAGAACGAAGATCACACCGTACAGGTAAGCTTCGGTATCCGAGAGCTTCACTTCGAAACGACGCAGTTTCGTCAGGTGGACAAGCACCGGGCGGACGCGGCGTTGCTCCAGAATGCTGACCTGATGTTCCATCTGCTCATTCAGGGCCCGGTTCCATTGCCAGAACGTCGAATGAAACAGGGCGTAGATGCATATCATTCCCACAAGCACCCCGCAGGCTGACAGAGCCAGCACCGGCGAGAAGTAAAACAGCAATATTGCTGAGACGACGAACTGCATGATTCCTGAAATGGCCGAAGGCAGGATCTCTTCCAGAAAGTCGGCCAGTTCGCGCCCCATTCCGATCCGGGCGTTCAACGAAGAAATCGGCAGGTTTGAAAAACGCGCAGCAAGCGCCTTGCCCAGTTCGACGCGGATCGTTCCGTAGACGCGCGTATCGTATATCCGCCGGATCACGCCGATCAGCGTGAGGGCGACCATAAGAGCGCCCAGATGCACAAAGGGCTGAAACTGTCCGCTCAGCAATCCATCGATGGCAAAGCCGATAAACAGCGGGATTAGCACAGTCAGTGCTGTTTCCGACAGGATCAGAAACCATGTGATCCCGACACGCCACCGAAACACGCTCAGCAACGTGCCGATCGTCAGTTTTCTGTCCCTCAGCATGCGGCATCACTGATCATAGTGGACACGAACGCGGACATAGCCCGGCCAGACCGAGGCGGCCTTGAAATCAGGCATGTCCTGAGGGTTCGGGGCGCCGGTTGAACCCAGCCCCTCCAAAAGCTTCGTCTCGGTCATGTTCAGGTCTTCGTCCTTGTTTTCGTCGTGAAACAGCAGCACCGCATAGGGGCCGGCCGTCAGGTCGGGAAACTCATGGCTGACACTGCCTTTGCGGGACGGAACCTGGGCGTAGTCAATCGCGCTCTGGACATCCAAACCGTCAAAGGCGCGCGCGTCGTCGAAAACAAGGATCACAATGTTTCCCTTGGCGTTGCGGATACCCTCCACAATCACGTTCAGACCATCAGAGGCGGCAGGCGTTGCAAGCGCCATCAGGGCGAATGCGGGGGCCAGAATGCTTCGAGTCATGACTGTGTCCTTTCTCCGGAAGGGTGCGGCGGGACTGGCTTGAAGACGACAAGGACATCTTCGGCAATGGCGATCAGAACGGGCACCAGCAGCAGCATGAGGGCGGTGCCGAACAGTTCGCCAAAAGCCAGAGAAATGGCGGCAGGGATCAGGTACTGCGCCTGTTCCGAGGTTTCCGTCAGCAAGGGCAGCAGGCCGATCACCGTCGTTGCGGTGGTCAGAAAGATCGCCTTGAAACGTCCGATGCCGGCGCTTTTCAGCGCCAGGTTCACGGGCTGACCTTCCTCGCGCGCCTGATTGTATCGGGTGATCATGACCAGACTGTCGTTCACGATCACGCCGGTCAGCGCCAGCATGCCGAAGAACGAAAACAGCGACAGCGACACATCCATGATCAGGTGCCCGACCGCAGCCGCGATAAAACCAAAGGGCACGATGGCCAGAATGACGAAAGGTTGCCAATAGCTTTTCAACGGCACGGCCATCAGCACATAGATCAGAACAGCTGCCAGCAGCAGCGCACGTTTCAAGCCACCGCTGATATCGGCCATCTCTTCCAGTTCACCGGCGGGCAGAACTGTGACGCTCGGGTACTTTTCGCGGAGTTTCGGGACCAGCTGATCGAACACTGCCTGACCAACCTCTTCGGGGGCAACACGGTCACGGTCGATGGACGCGGCCACGATGTTCATGCGCTTGCCGTCGCGGCGATCGACGGTGTCAGAGGCGTAGGTGCCTTCGATTTCGGCAACCGTCTCAAGCGGCACCCAGGCACCGGATGCGCTGCGCAACTGGGTCTGCATCAGATCGGCGAGCGTATCGCGGTTTTCCCGCGCGTTCTGCACGACCACGCGGATTTCGGACCCGTCGCGCCGAACCTTGGTCACCTCGGCCCCGCCGAACCCATAACCAATCTGTCTGGCCAAAGCCTCGGCATTGAAGCCAAGGTGCCGCGCGTCCGGACGCAGGCGGAGTTTCAGTTCGGGCTGGCCGCCCGCCAGCCCATCCCGAACATTCGCCACGCCCTCAATGTTCGACAGGAAGTCTTTCATCTCGGCGCTGGCCTGTTGCAGCAGGTCTTCGTCTTTGGACGCCAACCGGATGCGGAATCCTCCGGCGAGTGTTTCCGAGCCGGTGAACTCCAACTCGGTTGCACCTTCGACCGCACCAGCCCGGTCGCTCCATTCGCGAACCACGGAAAGGATCGGAACATCCGGTCGTTCGGCCACCGGGATCATTTCAGCGTATATTTGCGCGTTTCCTGCGCCGTTGATGATGCTGAACACCGTCTGAACGGGCGGCGTGGCCATGCCCGCGCCCTCGGCAAGCTCGGCGTTCAGATCGCTCAACACAGTTTCAATCCGGTCCACGTTCGCGCGGGTCAGCGCAAAGGGCGCGCGGGCGTCCATTTCCAAGTTCATCGTGATGATCTGACCGGGCACTTCGGGAAAGAACACCGTTCTGACCTTGCCCTTGTACATCAAGCCAAGCCCCAGCGTCGCGGCGGCGACGAACAGGATCAGCACTGCATAGCGCTGCCGCACCGCGGCGACAAGCAAGGGCTGATAGATGCGATCCCGTACCCAGTCCAGGCCGCCCTGCGCAGTATCCTGTACGCGGCCCCAGAGGCGGGACAGCAGGTACCTGCGCTCTTGCCCCATCGAAACCTGCGCCAGATGGGCGGGCAGGATGAACTTGCTTTCGATGAGCGAAAAGACCAGCGTCAGGATCACGATCCCCGCGAACCCGGCCAGTACCTTGCCCAACGGGTTGTCGATCAACAACATCGGGAAGAACGCCGCGATTGTCGTCAGAACGCCGAAGACTGTTGCGACTGCCACGCGGTGCACGCCGCGTTCAGTGTCCTGAATCGGGTCTTTGCCCTTTCGACGTTCCTCGAAAACGCTTTCTCCGACCACAACGGCATCATCGACCAGAATGCCCAGGGCGATGATCAGACCGAAGGTAGTGACATCATTGAGCGAATAGTCCACCCATTTTGAACCCGAAACGGCTATGGCCCCCATGACCGAAACCGGAATGCCCATGGCAACCCAGAAGGCCAGGCGCACGTTCAGAAACACCGACAGCATCAAGGTCACAAGGATCAGCCCCTGCACCCCGTTGGACCGCAACAGCGCCAGCCGGTCCGAGATATAGCCGGCGCTGTCGCCCCAGACATCGACCTGAACCTGCGACGGCAACTGGCGGCTGAACTCATCCACCGTGCGGCGCACAACGTCACTGATCGTCAGCAGGTTCTCTTTCTGCCCGACCAGAACCTCCATCCCGACAGTTGGCTTGCCGTTCAGCCGAAACAGGTACTCGCCGTCCTGAAACCCGTCTTCGATCTTGGCAATATCACCCAAGGGCACAAAAGACCCGTCGTCACGTTCAATGATCGGCAGGGCCGCATATTCAGGAGCGTATTTTGCGCGATCATCGGCCCGCAGATAGATCGTGCCGCCCTCGGTCCGCAAACGGCCTGCCTGAAATGTCACCGAGTTTTCCTCGATGGCGCGGGTCACATCCGCCACGGTCAGGCCATAGTGGCGCAGCAGCGCAGGGTCGATTTCGATGCGCAGTTCCCGCGGGATCAGACCCCAGATTTGCAGCCGCGACAATTCCGGTTGCGCCAGCAGCTCTTCTTTCAGGCGCTGCGCCAGGCTCTGCAATGTGGCCGGGTCCGTTTCGCCGAAAAGGTTCAGATAGAGCGCCGGAAAATCGAAACCCGACGCTTCGATCACAGGGCGGCGCGCGGTATCGGGCAGATCGGTCAACCCATCGATGCGAATGCGGACCCGATCCAGAACGGCTTGCAGTTTCTGGCCACCCGCGCGGCGGACGGTCACGACACTCAGATCGTTTTGGGATTGCGAAGTCACACTGCGCACGCCCTCCAACCCTTCCAGCGCCTGCTCAACTTTGCGGGTCACCAATTCATCGACCTGTTCGGCAGTGGCGTCCGGGAACTCGATCGAAATCGTAACGCTTTCCGCAGGTATGCGAGGGAAGCCCTCGATCCGAATATTCAGCAGCGTCTGCACCCCAAGAAAGAGGATCAGCGCCATCATCAGATTGGCGGCGACAGGGTTGCGGATAAACCAGGATGTCAGCGCGTGCATGGCTCAACCCCCATCCGACAGCGGCGTGACGCGCTGACCCGGCAGAAACGAGGCCAAAGGTGTCTTGGCCACGCGCCATGGGCCGTTCCCGTCGGGGGCCTGTATCGTGACAGCACCTTCGCTGCGGAACAGGATGTTCGGACTGAACCTCTGAAGGTGGTCGTTTTCATCCACAAGCCAAATGTACCCCGCACGCGTCAGGGCGCTTTCCGGCATGGTCACGGTGTCAGCAATTCGCCGTCCTGGAATGTGCACCTTCAGAAAGTCTCCGGCGAGTATGCCGTCACCGGGGTTTGCGACATCCAAAAAGACGCGCACCTGTCGTGTGTCCTGATCCAGAAACCCGCCTCCACGCCGGACCCGAGCCTGCCCAAGGCTTTCGCCCGAGCGGTGCGTCAGGTCAGCAGCAACGCCAGAGATCGGATGATCAAACAGCGTCCAATCCGCTTGGCTGAACGCGGCAACCAGCTCGAATTGCCGGTTGTCCGACAGGTGTATCAGGGGATCGCCCGGGTTGACCGTCTGGCCAAGGCTGGCAAAGCGACGGGTGACAAAGCCTGAAAACGGGGCAACAACTTCTGCGTCCTTCAGGTCATTTCTCGCTGCATTCAGGCGAGCCTGCGCCGCTGCAACGGTTTTTTCGGCAACGCGCAATTGCGGCAGGTTCACGGCCAGTTCGTTTGGCGGTTCCACCCCGTCTCGTTCGAACTGCCGTTTCGCGACGGTTACGTTGTTCTGCGCGCGCAACAGTGCAAGCTCTGCTCGCTCAAGCTCCATCTCAGCGGCTGCAACGGCGCTTTGATAAGGAGCATTTTCGATTGAAAACAAAGGGGCGCCCCGTTCCACCTGTGTCCCGGCCAAAGCACCGGCATGGACTGCGGTGATGCGCCCGGACACAGCAGATCGCAGCTCGGCATCCCAACGAGGCCGAACTTCGGCAAATGCAGAAACTCGCGCCTGCACGGTTTCCGGAACAACAGTTACGACAGAGACGGTCGGTGGCGGAGGTGAGATGTTTGTTGCCTGAACATCAACCGTATCTTCCGTGTCAAACAACAGGATGACGATCGCCACAAACAGCATCAGCGACAATCCAATCCAGAGCCATCGTCGGGCTGGTCTTCGCTGAGCTTCTGAGGTTTTGTCTGTCATTGTCCTGTTTTTCCTGAGCCGCCTGAACCATTGCGCCTTGTGGTGCACGATTGGATATCATATACTATGAACGATCGTTCGTTCAATATGAAAAAGCAAAAATGTCTGAAGACACCAAAAAACCAGGGTCAGCCCGGGAAAAGGCTACAGCCAAGCGCCGCAACCAGATTTTGGAAGCCGCCGTCATGTGTTTTCTCGAGCGCGGCTATCATCAGACCGGCGTCCGCGATATCGCAGCGCGGGCGGGCGTCAGCCTTGGAAACCTCTACAACCATTTTCGCGGCAAGCATGATGTGCTTGTGGAAATCGCAATGCTCGAACGCCGCGAACTGGAGCCGTTTCTGAAAGTCCTGAATTCAAATACACCCGCACCCAAAGTGTTGAAAAAGTTCATCCGGGCCTACGCCAACTATCTGGCTGCGCCGGAAAACGTCATCCTCACCTTGGAGATTTCGAGCGAAGCCGTTCGTCAACAGGATATCGCGCGACTGTTCGTCGAAAACCGAGCCAGACTGACGGAGGCGCTTGAAGAAGTAGTGAGACGCGGCGTGGAGGCAGGAGATCTGCGCGCTGTTCCGGATCCTCTACAGGCGTCGCAATTGGTGATAGAGGTTCTGGAAGGAAGCGCGTATCGCAGCGTTCTGTCGGAAACGCCCATGAGCAAAATCGCTGGAAGCATGGAGGATTTCATTCTGAGCTCTCTGCTGGCGCGTCGATGAAGCCTGTGTCACTTGTCTATTCGAGGCTGATGAAAGCCTGCGAACGGGAAGACGCACTGTGGCAATCGTGCGGATAGCTGAGTTCAGCTTTCCGCCCATCCTTCAGGAAAACGAAGCCTCCCCAAGTTACCTTTAACCCAATTTGGGAAATCGGCGAGATGCGCATATTTTTTCATCCAAGCCAATGGTTGCTGTCTAAAATTTAATCACATGATGTGAAATTAAGCAGATTCCGACGCTGCAAGTTAGTGTTCCGATACTTCAACAGAGAAACAGGTAGCAGCAAAACGAAGCGCTGTAGGTGCCCTATTACACAAGTTGCAACCATATTACCCGCGCACAGCGCAGTACCACCGCGCGCAGCAGGCACCGTCAGCTTAAGCACCAAGCAATTGGGCAACAGGACCGTGCTGAACAAGTTTCGCCAATCTGGGTCTTTCAAATGCCTATTCCCCAGAACCACGACACCTGAACTTGATGCGGTTCTGCTAAACTCGGCTGGCGGAGTGACAGGAGGAGATTCCTTTCGGTTTTCTTGCAAGGCAGCAAAAGGCACAGCGCTGACCTTGACAACGCAAGCTTGCGAGCGCGCTTACAAGGCCCCGCCCAAAGAATGGGGCCAGGTTACAAATCATTTGACGGTAGAGGCTGGAGCCCGGCTGAACTGGTTGCCACAAGAGACCATTCTGTACAATGGCAGTGCGTTAGACCGGCGCCTCAGGATCGACCTGTCACCGGATGCCGACATGCTGATGGTGGAACCGCTTGTTTTTGGACGCATCGCCATGGGTGAAACGTTGACTGAAATCCGCTTGCGCGATCAGATCGAGATTTGGCGCGAAGGAACGCCGGTGTTTCTCGATGCGATTAGGTTCGCTGGTGATTGGCACACTCACTTGGCTAAGCGGCATATTGCAAACGACGCAGGGGCGATGGCCCTGATCGTCTTAATGTCGAGTTCCGCCGAAGGTCATCTGGAACCTGTCAGGGAATTGCTACCGGACGCCGCCGGGGCAACTCTGATCCGGAAAGACCTACTGGTCATTCGCATTCTGGCCGGCGACAGCTTTGCACTGCGCCGCACATTGATGCCGGTTCTGCGCCGGCTGAACAACGACACATTGCCCCGATGCTGGATGCTCTGACATGAACCTGACCCCTCGTGAAAAAGACAAACTACTGGTGGCCATGGCCGCCGAGGTCGCTCGCAAACGGCTGGCGCGTGGCGTCAAGCTGAATCACCCCGAGGCCATTGCGTTGATTACCGATGCCGTGGTCGAAGGCGCGCGCGATGGTCGTTCGGTCGCCGATATGATGCAAGCAGGGGCTGAAGTGATCTCTCGGGAACACTGCATGGAAGGCGTGCCCGAGATGATCCACGAGGTGCAGGTCGAAGCCACTTTCCCGGATGGCACAAAACTTGTGACTGTCCACAACCCCATTCGCTAATTTCCAAAGGAGTCACCCATGATCCGCATGCTGTTTCCCGCTCTCATTCTGGCTGGTCCGGCCACGGCCCATTCGGATACCCATATTCACGCCCATGGCAGCGATTACACCGCGCTTGCAGTTGGGTTGGCTTTGATTGGGGTCATCGCCATAACCGTAATTTTGAAGCTGCCGAAATGATTCCGGGTGAGATTATACCTGCCGAAGGCTCACTGACGCTGAACGCGGGACGCAGCAGCCGTCTTGTTATTGTCGCCAATACCGGCGATCGACCAATACAGGTCGGCAGCCACTACCATTTTTCCGAAGCAAACTCGGCCCTGGATTTTGATCGGTATGCAGCTTTGGGTATGCGGCTGGACATCCCGGCGGGTACCGCGGTGCGATTTGAGCCAGGCCAAACTCGCGAAGTTATACTGGTGCCATTTGAAGGGCGCCGGCACATTTACGGTTTCAATATGCATATCATGGGGGCTCTGAAAGATGCCGGGCAAGATCAGTCGGAGTGACTATGCCTCCATGTTCGGCCCAACGGTCGGCGACAAAGTACGATTGGCAGATACCGATCTGATCATCGAGGTAGAAAAAGACCTTATCGTGGAGCGCGCAACAACTGCGCGTTTTAGTGAAACCGGCCACCGCGAAGATGTCTATGGTGAAGAGGTCAAGTTCGGTGGCGGCAAAGTCATTCGAGATGGGATGGGGCAGTCTCAGGCCACGCGTGCCGAAGGTGCCGTGGACACTGTGATCACCAATGCTCTGATCGTGGATCACTCGGGTATCTACAAGGCGGATGTCGGTCTGAAGGACGGGCGCATCGCCAAGATCGGCAAGGCCGGAAATCCAGATACGCAACCCGGCGTAGACATCATCATCGGTCCCGGCACAGAGGCCATCGCGGGCGAAGGTCGCATCCTGACGGCTGGCGGGTTCGACAGCCATATTCACTTCATCTGCCCGCAACAAATCGAGGACGCGCTGCATTCTGGCCTGACGACCATGCTTGGCGGTGGCACCGGCCCGGCACATGGCACTCTGGCGACCACATGTACCCCGGGCCCGTGGCATATTGGCCGGATGTTGCAGGCGGCGGATGCTTTTCCCATGAATCTTGCTTTTGCAGGCAAGGGAAATGCTTCGCTTCCAGCTGCTTTGGAGGAGCAGGTCAAAGCCGGGGCTTGTGCCCTGAAACTGCACGAGGATTGGGGTACAACCCCGGCGGCCATCGATTGCTGCCTTTCGGTCGCTGACGCTATGGACGTTCAGGTGATGATCCACACTGACACGCTCAACGAATCCGGGTTTGTTGAAAATACGGTTGCCGCGATAAAGGGTCGGACTATCCACGCTTTCCACACTGAAGGCGCGGGCGGCGGCCACGCACCAGATATCATCAAAATCTGCGGAGAGGACCATGTCCTGCCCTCCTCTACCAACCCCACGCGGCCTTTTACGGTGAACACGGTCGAGGAACATCTGGACATGCTGATGGTCTGCCATCACCTCGACAAATCCATTCCCGAGGACGTGGCTTTTGCTGAAAGCCGCATCCGGCGTGAGACCATCGCGGCTGAAGATATCCTGCACGACATGGGCGCGTTCAGCATCATTGCGTCCGACAGTCAGGCTATGGGCCGCGTGGGCGAAGTGTTGATCCGGACGTGGCAAACCGCCGACAAAATGAAGAAACAGCGCGGGCGCCTTCCCGAGGAAACAGGCGAAAACGACAACCTGCGCGTCAGACGCTATATCGCCAAATACACGATCAACCCGGCCATTGCTCATGGCCTGAGCCGCGAGATTGGCAGTATCGAAGAAGGCAAACGTGCTGATCTTGTTCTATGGAACCCTGCCTTTTTTGGTGTGAAACCCGAGATGGTTTTGCTGGGCGGTACGATTGCTTGTGCCCAAATGGGTGACCCAAACGCGTCGATCCCCACACCGCAACCAGTCTATAGCCGCCCGATGTTCGGGGCCTATGGCCGCTCGGTCGAGCATTCGGCAATCACATTTGTCTCTGAGGCCGCACAGGCCGACAGGATTGGCGATACACTGGGCTTGGCGAAGCAGACTGTCGCTGTCCAAAACACACGAGAGATTGGCAAACAGGATCTTTTGCTCAACAACGCGACGCCGCATGTCGAAGTTGATCCGGAAACCTATGAGGTCCGGGCAGACGGTGAATTGCTGACCTGCCAACCGGCCGAAGTGCTGCCGATGGCACAGCGATACTTTATGTTCTGACTAAAAATTATGCTGCATTGCACCGTGCGCAAGGCAGAAATGACCAAACACCCACTTCAACGTGAGGCCGATATGACAGATATTAATGCTCAAGGGAGGACCAACGTTTACGAGGGTCCAAATGGCACACTCAGCAACACAATCACACGCAGGCTTTTCGCTGCCCGGTCTGATCGCGTCCATCGGATCATCAATCTACGGGGCTCTGATCAGTGTGGCCGAAGCTCAATCGCGCGTGCGGCAAGTCGAATTCCTGCAATCGCTCAGCGACGAAGAGTTGAAAAAACGGGGCCTATCACGCGAACGGATCGTGCATCGGGTGTTTTCGGATTCGATCTGGCTCTGACCATTTCTGCTCCAGAGGAGGCGACGGTATGACCGCCCTGCTCTGCACCGCACGCCGTTACTCGGATCACATGTACGACGACACTGCCGATTGCCTGTCGTTGACCTATGACGATCGGTTTTTGCGCCGAAAGGTTTTAACATGCGAAAGCGGCGAACAGATTCTGGTCGACCTGGCTCAGACAACCTCACTGGATCACGGTGGCGCGCTGATCCTGGACGATGGGCGCGCGGTTGAAATCCAAGCCGCGCCCGAAGCCTTGCTGGAAGTCTCGGCTCCGAATCTGACACGTATCGCATGGCATATCGGCAATCGCCACACGCCCTGCCAGATCGAAAAGGATCGTCTGTTGATCCAGGTCGATCATGTGATCCGAGACATGCTGTTGAAAATCGGGGCCACAGTACGTGAGGTGCACGAACCGTTCACCCCTGAAGGCGGGGCCTACGGCCACGGCAGGACACATGGCCACGCCCACTGACGCCGATATCCTGACTCTGACCCAGTGGTTGTCTCCGGCATATCCTGTGGGAGGCTTTGCATATTCTCATGGGCTGGAAGCCGCAATTGACGAGGGGGCGGTCGCCAGTTCACAAGACGCCGAAGCCTGGATTTCTGATGTGCTGGAACATGGGTCGGGATGGAATGACGCTCTGTTCGTAGTGTCCGCTTACAACGCGCAGGATAATGATGAGCTTATCAGCGTTGATACCAAGGCACGGGTGATCTGCGCATCATCGGAAAGAAAAATGGAAACCGAATTGCTGGGGCAGGCATTCGGGACCGTCACAGGAGACGTCTGGGATTTAGACATCCAACAGCTTTCCTACCCAGTGTCGGTGGGCCACGCCGCGCGTCTGCAAAACCTCCCCCTACTACTGACGACGAAGATGTATCTACAAGCATTCGCAAGCAACTTGGTCGCTTGCGCAACGCGCCTTGTACCTTTGGGGCAAACCGACGCTCAGAAACTGATCCGTAATTTGACACCGCAATGTGCTCATATCGCCGAAAAGGCGCAATTGGCAGGTTTGGAAGAATTGAGTTCGACTGCGTTCCTGACGGACATCGCGTCGATGAGACACGAAATACAGTATTCAAGGATATTCCGAACATGAGCAGTATGAACGGCCCTCTTCGCGTTGGCATCGGTGGTCCGGTTGGAGCCGGAAAGACCACATTGACCGCTGCCTTGTCTGAAGCCCTGCGCGATTCTTGTTCAGTGGGCGTCATCACCAATGACATTTATACGCAGGAGGATGCCGAAGCGCTGGTGCGCATGCAGGTCCTTCCCCAAGATCGGATTATCGGCGTCGAAACGGGCGGTTGCCCACATACAGCAATCCGCGAGGATGCATCGATAAACCTTGCAGCTGTCGCTGAAATGCGGGAACGCCATCCAGATCTTGATATCGTTCTGATCGAAAGCGGTGGCGACAATCTGTCGGCTACTTTCAGCCCGGAACTCGCAGACCTTACAATCTATGTGATCGACGTCGCCGCTGGAGAGGAAATCCCGCGAAAAGGCGGACCGGCAATAACAAAATCCGACATCCTGGTCATAAACAAGACCGATCTGGCGCCGCATGTTGGCGCTTCACTGGAGGTCATGGATAGAGATGCAGCCAGAATGCGCAATGGACGGCCCTTTTTGTTCACGTCCCTTCGTCACAAAAAAGGGGTCGGAGCAATTGTCGACCTTTTAGTGAAGAAGGGGGGGTTAATGATTCCAGAAAGGAATTAACGCTCAGAACGAAGATGCCAATCTGTCGACACCTGCCATCGGCTCTGCCGTTCAGAGGCACCTAATTCATAGATTTTTCGTCATTCTGTTTTCGATTGGCGCACAGATTTTACCACGCGCGACTCCAAGCTTTTCCATCAATTCCGCACCTTTCGTGGCGGTATCTTTCAGTGCCGCTGAGAAATATTCACGCGAACCCTTCGGGACGTTGGCTGCCACCCGCGACACCGCGTCCTTCGATAATAAATGCGTTTTCCTTCGCCTCACTCAGAAAATGCGGGCTGCTAGCGGACCACCGACACATCTCTTTTTCGTTGCGCATCCCTGACAAGGGCAGCAAGCCGATAGAAACCGTGCGCCATTTTTGTGTAAGGCGTAAGAAGGAAGAACGCGAGGACCGACCCCAGATGGACGGCAAGCAGTGCAGGCATTACTGCGGATGAACCGAAAGCGTAAAGAACAAGCCCGCTCAACGCTACAAACCCAAGCAGTAATATAAATCCGATTTCTCCGCCCCAAGCTGAAACATCGCCGAGATTGCGGTCTGACTTCTGTTTCAGCCGGACCATCATGTAGCAGCCAGCAGTGAGCAAAACGCCCCCTGTGACTCCAAACAGCTTCGGCAATGACCAGAACCCGTAAGGTGCGTGCAGATCGAACCCGTAATGCATGATCGTCGCCACCGAAGTCGAAGCAAAACACAGCAGAAACCCGTACATGATCGCATGATGCACGTGGCGGCGGGACTGGCTAAAACGGTCTTCGTCCTCGAAATTGCAACCCTCCCCGTGGCCAGCAGCCAGGTCCTGCATTTTGGCCGTTCGACTTAGCGCGGCTTTCAAGTCGCCCAGTTGGATCGGCTGGCCTCCAACTGCGTGCCAATAGCGCCGCAAGCTGATGCCAATGCTGAACAACGGCAGAAGGAATGCCGGAGCAAAAATCAACACCATCGCATTGTGAGAGAGGACAGAGTAGAAGCCTTCGCCTCCGGTCGAGCCGATCGCGCGAATGGCCCAAAAAATAAGCGCGAAGCCAACGACCAGAGCCAGAGCGATCGCCCCGCCATGGCTATGGAAGCAGCGCGCCAGAGGTTGCGGCCAGGCGAAGCTTTCCCAACTGTCGCGCCGGACCTCGGCCAGAGCCTTCGGCAGGTTGAGGTCGAACTCATGCGGCGCCGTGTATTGGCAGGCATAGTAACATCCTCTGCAGTTATGGCAGAGATTGGCCAATTGCGTGATATCGCCGTCCGAGAATGCGCGTTCAGCGTGAAGCGACGGAAAGACCGAGCAATAGCCTTCGCAATACCGGCAGGCATTGCAGATCTCAGCCTGACGGCGGGCTTCCTGTATCAGTTCAGTTCGCATAAGAAGCGGCCTCTCGTCCTGCAATGCGCCCGAAGACGGTTCCGATGGTCATGCCGAACCCGGCCAGATAACCCTGCCCCAAAATCGACCCAGCCATGGTTTCGCCTGCCGCCCAGAGGTTCTGGATTTTGCCGTTTGCCATTGAACATTGCGCAGATTCATCCACCTTGAGCCCCAGATAGGTGAAGGTCACACCGGTGCGCAGCGAGTAGCCATAGTAAGGAGGTTCGGTGATCGGGCGCGCCCAATTGGTTTTGGGTGGGGTCAGGCCGGTAGTTGAAACTCCGTCCAATTCTGTTGGATGAAAGCCACTTGTGTCACCGCAGGCGGCATTGAATTCTGCGACGGTCGTGGCCAGCTTATCGGCGGGCAGGCCCATCGCTTTGGCCAGTTCCTCGAGCGTGTCCGCCTTTAACGGCGGAAAAACCGACGGCATGAACAGATTCAGCGATTTGGCATCAATGATCACATAGCCCACCTGATCCGGCTGGGCTGCGACCAAGCGACCCCAGATCGCGTAACGCTTTGGCCAGACGTCCTCGCCCTCGTCATAGAACCGCTCGGCATCTTTGTTGACAACAATTGAGAATGGAACGCAGTCCAGGCGGGTGACGATGCCGCCATCGAATTTCGGAGCACGCCCGTCGACGGCAACGGCGTGGCATTGGGTCGGGTCTCCGACGCTCTCAACGCCTTGATCCAGAAGATCGGCCAGCACGACACCCCGGTTATAGGGCGTGCCCCGGATCAGGAAGTTGCGTGCCGCAGGTCCCCACGCACGCGTCAGCCAATCGGTGTCAGCCTGAAAGCCGCCCGATGCGACGATGACCGCCTTGGGTGTTATGCGATGGGATTGGCCTTCGCAGGTGAAGTCTACCCACTCAATCCGGTCTCCGTTCAATTCGAGATGCGTGACGGCGGCTTCGTACAGGACTTCGACGCCCAGCTTCGCTGCTGTCCGGTAATAGGCATTTACCAGCGATTTACCGCCGCCCATAAAGAACGCATTCGTCCGCGCCAGCGATAGCGTCCCCGACAAAGAGGGCTGGAACCGAACCCCGTGCTCCTCCATCCAGGGAAGACATTCCTCAGACGTGCGAATTGCGAGGCGCGCCAGATCTTTGTCGGTTTTGCCCCCGGTAACCTTGAGCAGATCTGACAGGTATTCGTCTTCGCTGTATTCCTCGACCAGCGGGCCCAACGGGCTGGAATGCATACAGCGAAAGTTTCGGGTGTGGCGAGAGTTTCCGCCACGATAGGGTTTTGGCGCCGCTTCGAGGATAAGAACGCGCGCGCCTGCTTCGGCGGCGGTCATCGCAGCGCACAAGGCGGCGTTACCTCCGCCAATCACAGCGATATCGTAGGCTTCCTTTTGGGTGGCCATGTGGTTTCCGCCTATTGAGTTTGGTCCGTTGTTCGGTCGCGCTCCTGCAAGGCGCGAATGCGCATGCGTTGTGCTGCGTGGATATGAGCGCGCATCTCTTTCTCAGCCGCCGCGCCATCCCGGGCTTTCAAGGCGGCCATGATAAGGCGATGTTCGGCTACTGCGACCTCGGCTCGGTCGCCGTCCAGCAATTGCGACGGACCCAGGATCAGCAACGCCTTTTGTAAAGACAACATGGATTTAGCCAGAAACCGGTTCTTGGCCGCATCCAGAAGCGTCGCATGGAAAATCCGATTGATCCGCGCGGCCTCCGGACCGGTGCCTGCCTCGGCCAGCCGGTCATTCAGCACATCCAGCTCATCCAGTTCGACATCGGACGCCGCCCTTGCCGCCAGACGGGCCGCAGTTCCCTCGAGCACAGCGCGCATCTCATAGAGCTCCATCACTTCGGCGTAATCCAGGCTGCGTACCGTCGCGCCTTGACGGGGGATATGTGTTACCAAGCCATCCGCTTCCAGCTGTCGGATCGCTTCGCGCACAGGCGTGCGGCTAACTCCCAACCTCTCGGACAACTCTATCTCGCGCAGGCGTTCGCCGGGCGGCAGGCTACCTTCGCGAATCTCATCCAGCAGGCGCTGATAGGCGGAATTGCCTTGTGGGCCTGGCTGTAACGGGTCGTCCTGCAGGGTCATCACGCGCTCACTTGTGTTATTGCGTCCACTTGTATACATTTGGATACACATTAAGTCAACCGCACCGGAATCTACATTTTGTCCACCCAGATCAACGCACCCTCCTCAGCGAAAAAACGTGCAGTGACCTTCGCGCTTGCAGTGTTGGGCACCGGAGCATTCTGGTTAATGAACTTGCCCCTGCCCTTCCTGTTCGGCCCAATGAGCGCCTGTCTGATTGCAGCCCTGGCGCATGCGCCGATGGAGGGATTCGGGCAGGTCTCGGTGGCGGCGCGCACTATCCTGGGCGTTGCCGTGGGAGCATCGATCACTCCGGCCCTGTTTGCCGAATTGCCGAAAATGGCCGCGTCGATTGCGCTGGTTCCGTTCTTTATCCTGCTGATCGCACTGGTCGGAGTGCCATTCTTCCGCAAGG
Source organism: Ruegeria sp. HKCCD6428 (assembly GCF_013110595.1). Lineage (NCBI taxonomy): Bacteria > Pseudomonadati > Pseudomonadota > Alphaproteobacteria > Rhodobacterales > Roseobacteraceae > Ruegeria > Ruegeria sp. HKCCD6428. The sequence goes on along the minus strand of NZ_WVQX01000003.1, from coordinate 96,001 downwards.
TTTGGGGCTTCGATACTACAACCGCTTTTTATGCTGCCATGCCCGGCGGGTTGCAGGACATGATCATCTTCGGATCCGAGGCGGGTGCCAATCCGCGCACGTTGTCGCTGATCCACGGCACACGCGTGCTGATCATAGTGACGTTGGCCCCGCTATTTCTGACTGTTTTCTATGGCGCTGAATTGACCAACCCAATCGGTGAACCCGCACACGCCCTGCCGGTTCACGAACTGGCCCTGATGGTGTTGGCCGCCTTTATCGGCTGGAAGGGCGGCGAGCGCATCGGTCTCTTCGGCGCGTCGATCCTGGGACCGATGATCCTGACAGCTGCTTTGTCACTTGGGGACTTCATCCATACCCGCCCCCCGCGCGAGGCCATCCTGGCCGCGCAATTCTTCATCGGTTGCGGAATCGGAGTGAAGTTTGTCGGTGTCACCTGGGTGGAATTGCGCAAGGTCGTGGCAGCGGGTTGCGCCTATGTGGTTGTCCTGGCCGTGTTGGCGGCGGCCTTCACTGCTGTTGTCACCACGTTAGGGCTTGGCAAGCCGGTCGAGGCGTTTCTGGCCTTCGCGCCCGGCGGGCAGGCCGAGATGACCGTTCTGGCCATCGTTTCAGGCGCGGACCTGGGCTTTGTGATCACTCACCATCTGACAAGGATTGTGCTGGTGATCATCGGCGCGCCCATCGCCGCCAATCTTATTCTACGGTGGTCCAAACCTCGGGGTTGATCATGTGGATCGGCGCGCCGTCAGCGTACGCATTTACCTGATCGAAGATATCGGCAAATTGCAGGTCGAACTCATCCTCGGTCACAAAACCAATATGCGGCGTCGCGAGCAGGTTGGGATGTGCCAGCAAAGGATCGGTCGCGTCAGTCAGTGGCTCGGAATCGAATACATCAATCGCGGCTTTGCCGGGGCGACCGGCGTTGAGCGCTTCAAGCAAAGCGCCCGGAGCAATCAGCCCGGCCCGTGAAGTGTTCACGAAGATCGCCCCGGGCTGCATCTGCGCAAAATCCGATGCGGTAATGATCGCACGCGTGTCCGGTTTCAGGCGCACATGGATCGAAACAACATCACTATCGGCAAAAAACGCCTCGCGGCTCGGCGCGACCCTAGCGCCATCCGCTTGCGCACGCGACCGACCTTCATCGGACGACCACCAAACGACATTCATTCCGAACGCCTCGGCATAACCCGCAACCGCACGCGCGATACGGCCGTAACCATAGAGCCCCAATTGACGACCGCGTAGCGTCTTGCCTACCCCTGCCTGCCAGTGCCCTGCCTTGACCGAGGCCATCTGAGCGGGCAAATCCCGCATCCCAGCCATGATCAGCGCCCATGTGAGTTCCGCCGCAGCGTAAGACGGCGTACCGCTATGCATATTCGAACACAGTAAAACACCCTGATCTGTACAGGCCGGCACATCAACATGGGGATAGACGCTGCGCTGGCTGATCAGCTGCAAATTCGGCAACTTTTCCAGCAAGGCACGCGTGACTTTGGTCCGCTCGCGGAACAGCACCAGCACTTGAGCCTCCTGCAAACGCTTGGCCAAGATGTCAAGATCCTCGACATGATCCGTCCACACCGTCACTTCATGATCGTTGAGCCTCTCGAAACATGGCAGCCCACGCAGCGTGTCGAACCAATCGTCCAGAATGTGTACTTTCATCGGCTTTCTATACTCTGCTCGGTGGTCAGTTTTCTGGGTGTCTGCACAAAATGCTGCACGTCAAGTGCTGCCAGCGCGTTTCGGACGCGTTCGCTTTGGTCCAACAGATGATTAAACTGCTCGTCGCACCCCGCGATTGGCGTGGGGTATTCGGCCATATCCCGCCGCAAGGCAGCTTGCGCCAACCGGAGCTCCTGACGCGCGATATCGAGGCATTCCGAGTAGTCGTCCATCGTAACCTCTCTCGTTTGTATACAAAGGTATACCAATTTGAAAGTGCCTAATCAACTCCCTTTCCACACGGATTGTGGAACGTACACATGGCCGTCTGCCAACTTGCGCGCGGTACGAACCAAGCCTGCTGCGTTTACAGTGAACCCATTCTCAGTGGTGAAATCCACCAATACGTCGATCGTGCCCGAGGCATGTTCCAATATGACTTCAGCCGGGCTTGTCGTCGGGCGATCCAGCAAACCGTCTGCGACCGTGCCGGGCGTCAAAGCGCAGGACGCCATGCACTGCGCACCGGTAACCGCCATGGTCGGGTGGGTCTTCCACGGCATAAAATACCGCACCGCAAGCGTTCCGCCCGCTTTGGCAGGAGCTACAAGGCCGAATTTGGGGGTCACGGATTTGGACACATCCCCCATCCCCATCCGTTCACCGGCTTCGATCCGAACGGCTTCCATCCGGTCAAAAAAGGCGCGGTTGGCGTCGAGATCCTCGGCGCTTTCATAACCCGTAAGTCCGAAATCTGCGGCGCAGGCAATGGCCATTGGCATGGCGACGTCCATGCAAGTCAGTTCGATCCCCTGTACTGTGTCACGCAGGTTGCCGGTGGGCAGGAAAGCACCGGTTGCTGACCCAACCACCCCCATAAAACTCAGCTGCACCGGTGCAGACTGGCCGGGCACCCCGGCAATACCTGTATCACCCTCATAGGTCAGCCTTCCCCCGGGTGTCTGAATCCGGGCCACTACACGGGCCCCGGTGTTGACCGCCCGGATACGGATTTCGGTTTCATCGCCTTGGGGATCAAACAACCCCATTTCGATTGCAGCGGGGGCGACACCGGACAGGATGTTGCCGCAAGTTGGTTTGAAGTCGACCAACTTATCCTCGACCGCAACCTGCGCGAAGAAATAGTCGATATCGGCCCAGTCATCCTCGCTGACCGACAGCATCGCGACCTTGGTCGTGACCGCCGCGCCACCGCCGATACCATCAATGTTCAGCGATTGCCCGGCCCCGAGGGCAGCGATCAGCACTTTGGCCAAAGTGTCCAGATCCTCGGGCAGATCCGAGCGGCGGAAATACGGGCCCCGAGAGGTTCCGCCCCGCATGAATACATATGGGATTGCTGTTTGGGTCATCGGGTGCCCCCTGGCCAAGACTGAGTGGTGTTTCTTCTGCCCGGCCCGGTACACAGGCCGAGCGATGTCATCGGGCTGCTCATTTCAATGGCCAGGGCAAGCTGACCATGTCCTGTAACAGTCCAGGTGGGAAATCGCGGTTCAGAGCACCCGCCATCAGGCACATAAAGCCGATACCGCAGGCGGTCAGGATCAGCGCCATCTGCCAGCTGGCCCCCGCCCGAATGCGGAAAAACGCCATCAGGAAACCCAGCAATGCAAGGATGAACCCCACCACCCATGTCGCCGCGATGAGACCGGCGAACCACGCCAGCGTGGACCACAAACCATGGGGGGCACTGGCGTCCTCACCCGCAATTTCCTTGTCTGCAAAGATCGCGTCGCCCTCGGGCCGCCGCATCATCTGGATCAGCAGGATCACGCAGCAGAACAAAGAGATGCAGCCGATCACCAGGGGGATGATTTTGTCGGTCATGTTGTAGTCAGGGATCATGTTAGCATTGACCAAAGCCACGATCAGATAGGCCATGATCACCAGTAGAAAGACCAATGGCGCACGCTTTGTACCTGCCTGGACCTCACCCTCGGCCATGATCATCTTGGCTTGCCGGATGCCCAGAATAACCGAGGCAACCGTGACGACGATCAAGACAATGACGATGGGGCTGAAGACATATTCCATCCCTTCGCCAAAGCTCTTTCGGAAACGGAACGATGCAATCTGGAAGGCCTGATTGGTGAACTTTTCGACCGGGTTCGACAGAACAAAGCCGATCAGGAAAGCTGGGCGCGACCAGTCGAACCGTCGCAGGAAGATGCCGATCAAACCAATCACAAACAAGGCCAGCAGGTCTTCGAAGTTCTGACCGGATTGGAAGGCTGCAAAGCTGATCAACATGAACAGGAACGGCGCCAGATAGGTAAAGCGGATCGTGGTCAGCTTGGCGATCCCGCCCGAGGCCGCGATGCACAGGATGGTGCCTACCACGTTGGCCAGCGCCAACAGCCAGACGATCGAATAGGTGATGTCGAGATTGTCCTGAAGCATGCTCGGACCGACTTCGATATCCCCCGACCCCAGCAACGCAACCGCACCAATGAAGATTGCCATCGAGCCCGAGCCTGGAATTCCGAACAGAAGCGTCGGCACCAGACCGCCGCCTTCCTTAGCGTTGTTCGAGCTTTCCGGGCCGATGACCCCGCGCACTTCGCCTTTGCCGAAATTACTTTTGTCCTTGGTGGTTTGAACCGAATGACCATAAGCGATCCAGTCAACGACCGAACCGCCGAGGCCCGGAATGACGCCGACGACGACCCCGATGATCGAACAGCGGACCGACAGCCAGATATTCGCAAACCAGTCTTTGACGCCGTCCAGCCATCCAGCACCTATCGAGGCGCCTTTCGCAATCGACCGATCCTGCCGCAGCAGCGAGACGATTTCGGGCACCGCAAAAATACCCAAACCGACAATGACAAGTTTCAAGCCATCGGTAAGATAGGGAATGTCATAGGTCGCCATCCGAAGCGATCCACCGGCATCGGCCTCGCCAATTGTGCCGACCATCAGGCCTAATCCAGCGGCAGCGACGCCTTTCAGTGGGATGCGTCCTGCCAAAATGGCGACCATCGACAGACCGAGAATAGTGATCATCAGCATCTCGGGCAGTCCAAAGGCCAGAACGATTGGGCGCGCGATCAGAATGAAAATGGTCAGAAAGGTCGCGCCGACCAGCCCGCCGAACAGGGACGAGGAAAAGGCCGCCGACAGCGCCCGCGCGGCCTCGCCCTTTTTGGCCATGGGGAAGCCATCCAGCACTGTGGCCTGCGACGCCGAACTGCCGGGGATGCCCATCAGGACCGATGCGAAAGTGTCAGAGGTCGGAACCACCGCCACCATCCCGATCATCAGGGCCAGACCCAGGATCGGGTCCATGCCGAACATGAAAGGGAGCAAGAGCGACAGGCCAGCAATTCCTCCAAGCCCCGGGAAAACACCCACGGCCAGCCCCATAACGACGCCGAGCACGAGATAGCCCAGAACGATGGGTTGCAGGATCAGACCCCACGCATCACCAAGCGCAGGTAGAGCGGTGGCGAAAACCTCCATAGCGGCCGCCTTTCATAAATTGTCTTGTATGTAGAAAAGCGCGCGCCCTTCGTTGGGCGCGCGACGACGTGTCGGCTTAGTTCAACTCGACACCATAGGCTTCCTTCAGCCAGTTCAGGACATATTGCTTGGCATTGTCATCCACATTGGTCGCGGTTTGCAGCGCAGCTTTTGAGCCGTCGCCGACGAACACCGGATACTTGCCTACGCGTTTGGACGAAATGTCTGCAAAGTCACCACGCTCGGTTACAGCTTGGAACGCCGCGGTGTAGGCATCGACGACCTCTTGTGGCGTGTCACCGGGCAAGAAGGCCAGTTTCTGAACCGGGAAGCCCGCCACGAAGAAGGCTTTCCATGCGTCCCATGCTTCACCGCTGGTTTCACAGCCATCGGTCGCCTCGCAGACCTCTTTGAAAGTCGGGATATCCGGGAAAGTCGGATCGCGCACGATGTTGCCGTCTGCATCCAAGGCACCCCATGTCATCATCGGCACGGCCTGACCAGCCTCGACCAGCGGCGCCGAACCGCCCAGATAGCCCGAGGAGGTTTGATAATCGATGTTGGCCTCTCCACGTTCGAACATCAGGCGTCCGTCTCCACGGCCTTTGATGCCAAAGACAGGCTCAACATTCATACCCAACATCTGCCACGCCAGCAGCGGGACCAGATCCAGCCGGGTCGCGCCCTGCGAGCCGTAGATGAAGTTGGTGTCTTTCAGCGCGTTTGCGGAGCCATCAAACTTTGCGCCATCCTCAGCGTTCAGATAGGCGACGCCACCGGTTCCCGATGCCATAACCGGAATCCAGTCGTTATATTCATAACGCACGCGCGGATCGTTCAGCAGATACGGGAATTGAGTTGAACCCGAGGTGCCGAACAGCAGCGTACCGTCATCATGGCTTTGCTCCTGAAACCAGTTCGCACCCTTGGTCGAACCCGCGCCCGGCATAAATTTCACCACCACGGTCGGTTGACCCGGCAGCGCCTCGGACAGAAGCGGCGCAAAGAAGTTGGCCCATTTGGCAGACCCGCCGGTTTCCGAGAACGGGATGACCCATTCAATGGTCTTGCCCGAGAAATCGACCTCGGCTGCGGCGGGTGCTGCGATACCGGCGGCGGCGATCAGCCCCACGACGGCGCGACGGGTGAAGTTGGAAATGGCCATTGGTTCCTCCCTGTTGACCAGACAACCACGTCGGCGCCCTCCGCGCCACCGTGATCGCAAATAGAACTGTGGGGTTGATTCCCCCTCCCATCTGGCAATCATGGAGCGCCAACCTTGCGCGAAACTTGCAGGAGCCCGAATGCGGATCGTCATCGTCGAGGATAATGAGACCCTCGCCAACGCCATTGCCTATCGCCTGCGGGATCGGGGCCATGCTGCTGATGTACTGACAGACGGCGATGCAGCCGATCTGTATCTAGAGCAGGAAGGCGCGGACCTGATCGTTCTGGACATCAACCTTCCGGGTCGGTCAGGGCTTGAAATCTTGCGGTCGTTGCGCAACCGGGGTGACAGCGCCCCGGTTATTCTGCTGACCGCGCGCACCGAGACCAGTGACCGAGTGTCTGGTCTGGATATGGGCGCTGACGACTACCTGGTCAAACCTTTCGAGATGGACGAGCTCGAGGCGCGCATCCGCGCCCTGTCTCGTCGCAAGCAACTGGATTACGGCTCGCAAGAGACCATCGGAGAACTGGAATTTGACCGCACCGCGCGGCAGGTCAGCGTAAAGGGACAGGTGCTTGACGTGCCACGCCGAGAAATGGCTGTGCTTGAATGCCTGCTGGAACGGCGCGGCAGAATTGTCCCCAAGGGCCAGCTGACTGACTATGTCTATGGCGTGGGTGCGGATGTCGAAGACTCTGCCGTTGAACCTCATGTATCGCGATTGCGCAAACGCCTTCAGAACCTTGGTATTAGGATCAAGACAGCCCGCGGTCTTGGGTATCTGCTTGAGGTGCAGAAGTGATCAGGCATGGTTCGCTCCGGCTTAGGCTGTTCATTCTGATCCTGACACCCTTGGTGTTGCTCGCGATTCTGCTTGGATATTGGCGCTACACGGTTGCCCGGGAAACGGCGCAAGAGCTTTTTGACGACAGCCTGTTATCTGCTGGTCTGGCGATCTCGCGCGATGTGGCGGTGTCAGACGGCGATGCTTTATCGCCCACCACCCGCAGCTTAATCCGCGATGCATCGGGGGGAGAGATTTTTTACCACGTGACCGGACCCGGCGGTATCTACGTAACCGGTTACGCATATCCACCTGCCTCGGCAAACCCGACAGAACAGGACGTTTACCAACCCCAGTTTTTCGAAGCTGTCTATCGTAACGAGCCGGTGCGCGTATTGAAAATGACCGAACGGGTCACACTGGATAACCTGGTAGGAGATGCGACGGTCACCGCATGGCAACGCATCGCGGATCGCAACGCGTTTGCCAACGAATTGTCGATCCGAGCAGCTATACTTATGGGCATCCTAATGGCCACCCTTGGCTTTGTCGTCTGGTTCGGCGTTGCGCGCGGCCTGCGACCGTTGCTGGATTTGCAGGACGCCATTGACCTGCGTTCGCCCGACGACCTCAGCAAGATAAAACGCCCGGTCCCGACCGAAGTCCGTGGCATTGTTCAGACCCTGAACCGGCTGTTTGGGCAGGTCGAAGACAGTATAAACGCTCATCAAGTGTTTATCTCAGAAGCTGCGCATCAACTGCGAAATCCAGCAGCCGCAGTCCAGTCCATGGCCGAGGCGCTGCGAGATGCAAAAACGGATGAAGACAGGGACAAACGCATTGTCGAGCTTGTGGCAGCAGCAAAGAACTCGGCCACTGTGGCGGAACAGCTGTTATCACTGGAACGGCTGCGGCAACCTACGCATCAGGATCAGATGGAAAAGATTGATTTCCGCTTGGTCGTGGAAGAAGCTTGTGCAGAGATGGGCGTACACATTCTGGCAAATGGGATCGATTTTGAGGTCACGATGCCGGAGTCTGCAATCATGGTAACAGGGGATCGGGTATTTTTGACTGAGGCCATCAAAAACCTGCTGGACAATGCAGTTAAGCATGGTGGCGCTAAATTGAGCCGAATTTCAATTGTGCTCTTCTGTGACGGAGGAAATGTCAATCTTACTGTGGCCGATGACGGAACTGGTCTTTCACCCGCCCAAAGCGAAGCAGCATTCAGTCGGTTTTCGCAGCTAGAGTACTCGGAAGGCAGCGGCCTTGGATTGTCAATTGTCTCAGCGGTGGCAAAACGCCATGGAGGAGTGGTTGCAATCAACCAAGTGGAAAAAGGAGCGAGCGTTACATTGGAGCTTCCCATAGCCCTTTAAGTCGTTTCCAGCTTTTGGGAGGTCGAAACCCTTTAAAATCAAAGGGTGCTGACCTATGTGCAGGACCGTTTGGATCAGACGATCACCGTCGATCAGATGGCGACCGAGGCGGGCATGAGCCCCTCGCATTTCGCGCGGGTTTTCAAGGAGACGCTGGGCTCGACACCCATGCAATATGTCATGGCCTACCGGGTTGAACAGGCGATGAAGATGATGGATGACCCGGCGCGCCCTCTGGGGGATATCGCCATGGCCTGTGGGTTCTCAGATCAGGCGCATTTCACGCGCAGTTTCAAACAGGTAGTAGGGCAGACCCCCCGCGCATTTCGTGCGGCGAATGCTGTCTGAAGCAGAATCTTTCAAAAACGTGGCAGTCCGGTGCAAGTGTCCCTGCCGTCGACAGCGTATCTCAGGTGTCATCGGGCTTGTGCCCATCCAGACAGATTTTGGGAGATATCGCTATGAACACCCTCGCTTTGAACACCGCCGCAGCACTTATGGCGTCGACGGCCGCCGTTGCGCAGGTTGAAACCCGCACCGTTACATTCGAGAACGAAGGCGCCACCCTGTCCGGCACACTGTACCTTCCGGAAGAGCGCGGATCTGAACCGCTGCCGACAGTCGTCGTGACCGGGGCCTGGACCTCGGTTCAGGAACAGATGCCCGCCAACTATGCCCGCGAGATGGCCGAGCGCGGCTTTGCTGCCTTCACCTTTGATTTCCGCGGTTGGGGCAAATCGGGCGATCTGCCGAACAACGTGCGCTTCATCGAAAACCCCGAGGCCAAGACATCGGACATCAAAGCTGCCATCGCATTCGTCGCGACCCTTCCCGAAGTGGACGCCGATCACATCAACGGTCTGGGCATCTGCGCCTCGGCTGGCTACATGGTCGATGCGGTCTCCGGCAACCCGCTGGTTCAGCGGCTGGGCTTGGTTGCACCATGGTTGCAGAATGAAGAGATCGTCGAGGCAGTCTATGGCGGTGCAGAAGGTGTCGCCGGGCTGATTGAGGTGTCCCACGCCGCCGAGGCCGCTGGTGGCCAGATCATTCCGGCGGCAGGCCCAGAGGGCGCCGAGGGCGTGCTGATGCCGATCGGCGGATACTACTATGAGGCCGACCGTGGCGCGATCCCGGAATATGACGACAAGTGGAACAATGCAGGCTGGGAAGGCTGGCTGACCTATCATCCCGCCGACAATCCGCAGCGATTGGATAAGCCACTGGCCATTGTGCACTCGGAAAGCGCGGCGATCCCACAGGGCGTTCAAACCTTCCTTGCCGGTTTCACAGGCGATGCGACCGCGCAATGGCTGGAGGATGTCACGCAGTTCGACTTCTACGACAATCCTGAGGATGTCACCCGCGCGGCCGATACCGTCGCTGACCACTTCCGCGCCGGTTCGAGCAACTAAGCCCTGTCTGGACGCCGAGCAGTCATTCGGCGTCCACCTTCATCTATTCGGAGCATCCCCATGCGTAGAAAACTCACATCGACTCTTGCTGCCGTCTCCATGATCGGAACCGCGGCTTTTGCTGAACAGCAAGCGGACATCTCGACCGCAATCACCGACATCGCGGCAGGTGCTGACCGCCACGACTGGACCCGCGTGCGCGGCGCGTTTTCCGATACTGTCACGACGGATTATACCAGCCTCTGGGGCGGAGACGCAGTCACGCAACCCGCTGATGAGCTTGTGGCGGGTTGGTCCGCTTTCTTGCCCGGTTTCGACGCGACGCATCATATGGTGACCAATCATACGATCACCTCTCTGTCCGATACATCCGCCATGGCACAGGCTGATTTCACAGCAACCCATCGCCTTGATAAAGACTTGTGGGTGCTGGGTGGTCGCTATGACTATATCTTGGAGACATCAGACGACCGTTGGGTCGTTACTGCGATGACAATGACGGCACTTTGGGAAACCGGAGATCGTGGGCTTGTGGCTCTTGCCGGCCAGCGCGCTGCCGAGGCGAATTGAGGGAAGCAACATGACCAGTCAGCGCATCGCACTCGTGACGGGAGCCAATCGCGGCATTGGTAAAGAAGTGTCCCGGCAATTGGCCCGAGACCACGGGATGAAGGTTTTGATGGGTGCACGCGATCTGGCAAAAGGGCAGGCTGCTGCGGATGAAATCGGATATGCGGCGGAAGCCTTGGAATTGGATGTCTCAAGTCCGGACTCTGTCGCTGCCGCCTTCTTTTTGATGGTTGAACCTATCTACGGTCGTCTCGATGTTCTGGTGAACAATGCGGGTGTGGACTATGACACCGACCAACAGGTCCACCTCGCCGATCTGGATCGGGTTCGCCGCGCGTTTGATACGAACCTTTTCGGCCCTTGGGATACCACGATTGCGGCGGTGCCACTGTTGCAACGCGGCACGGATGCCCGGATCGTCAACGTCTCATCTGGCGCGGGGTCGCTGAACAGCATGTCCGCCGGCACACCCGGTTACGGCGTTTCCAAAGCGGCTTTGAATGCGCTAACCCTCAAGACCGCTGCCGCGTTGAAACCTCAGGGCATTCTCGTTAACGCCGTGTGCCCCGGTTGGGTTGCAACAGATTTGGGCGGCGGAGGACGTCCGATTTCTGAGGGTGCCAAGGGCGTTGTCTGGGCCGCGACCTTGCCGAAAGGCGGCCCGACCGGAGGGTTCTTTCGCGACGGCGTTGCAATTGATTGGTAGGTTTATCCGGGTGCCATAAAATCAATCAGCTTCCTGACCCGCGCGGGCAAAAGGCGACGACTGGGATAGACTGCGAACATATCCCGCGTCAAAGGGATAGTGTCCGTGACCTCAAGCCGTTGCAGGTCTCCGTCCACCATATCCAAAGGCAGCATCGCGACACCCAGGTTGCGGCGGGCCGCCTGAGCAATGACATCAAGGTCCGTTAAACTGTGCGCGGTGTGCTTCGGTTGCAGAGTTTCCCCGCTCTCAAGCACCCAGGGCTGACCAGCTGTCAGGGCGGGCAAAGCAAGAAAGCCCGGTCTGTATATCGGCCCGTCCAACGCACGCTCCCGAATGAAGCCCTGTCCCGCACAAAAGCAATAGGGAACCGACCAGAGCCGTTTCGCGACAAGGCTGGAATCTGTCAACGGGCCGACCCGAAAGGCCAGGTCGATATTGTCGCGAAAGAAATCCAACATGATGTTGGTCGTGGTCACCTCAAGTGCCACATCCGGATTCTGCTCCGCAAAATCCAACAGCCGAGGGCCAATGGTCGTGCGCGCGGCCAACGGAGGCGCCGTAATGTGGATGCTCTGGCGTCTTGTATCGTCGGTAAAACCCGCAATACCCTGCAACGACTCAATCGGGTCCTGGCATCGATCCAGAAGGCGGCGGCCCTCTTCCGTCAGGCGAACCTGGCGGGTTGTCCGCTCGAACAGTTTGGTGCCCAGATGGCCTTCCAACTCTGCAATCCTTCGGCTGACCCGGCTGAGGGGTATACCCAGGCGGTCCGCAGCCCTGGAAAAGCTGAGATGGTTGGCGACGACAGTAAACAGGACAAGGTCGTTATAAATCATTATCCTATTTTTGGGATTATATCTTCCGATATCAACTATTATCTTCCGATGACGTGACCTCTACCTTCTGCGCAACAGAAGGAGACAGCTCATGCCTTTCGCCATTGATATCACCCAGACCGGCAAACCGAACGTTTTGCGCAAGACCAACAGGCCGGCCCCGACCCCCGATGCCGGGGAAACCCTGATCCGCAACAAGGCCGGGGCGGTCAACTTCATCGACACGATCATCCGTCGCGGTGAGATGCCCGAGTGAAGGATGCCCGATCTGCCTCATGTACCCGGTGTCGAGGGGGCCGGAATTGTAGAGGCGCTGGGTGAGGGAGCCGAAGGCTTCTGTGTAGGGGACCGCGTGGCATGGATAGGGCCGATTGGTGCCGGTGGATACGGGACCCATTCGGTGATCGCAGCGCCCTATGTCACCCGGCTGGCTGAATCGGTGGACTTCGAAACCGCGGCCGCTATCCCTGTCAACGGGATGACCGCCTATCACATGCTGGTCAATTTGGGTGGCGCAATGGCAGGCAAATCCGTGCTGGTTCACGCGGCAGCCGGGGGCGTAGGGACTATGGCCCTACAGATCGCGAAACATCTGGGCATGACGGTGATCGCCTCGACCAGCACCGACAAGGTTGGGTATGCCAAAGATCAAGGTGCCGATCACGTCATTGATTATCGCACTGAGAACGTCACCGAGCGGGTGATGGAAATCACCGGCGGGTGCGGCGTGGACCTGACACTGAACCCGATTTCCGGAGAGTCTCTGAAATCAGATCTCGATGTGCTGGCGCCTCTGGGTACCGCCGTTCTGTTCGGGTTTGTTGCCGGTCCGCCCGCAGGCAGTTTTGCCACGGACTTGGCGAAGCACTTCTAGAAATCCGTCTCGGTCCGTGTCAGCGATATATACACCTATTTCGTCAATCGCCCCGATCAGTTTAGCGCGGATATGGCCACAGTGTTTGATCTGCTTGAGACGGAAATTCTGCGCCCGCAGGTCACCGCCCTGCCCATCGCCCAAGCCGCCGAGGCGCACCGCCGACTGGAAGCCGGTGAAACCACCGGCAAGCTGGTGCTGGGTATCGACTGATCAATCCAACAAAAAAGGAGCCATAGAAATGAGCGCGGTTTTCGAAACCGCCCTGAAAGGCAAGCACATTGTCATTGTCGGCGGTAGCAGCGGTATGGGGAAGGCAACTGCAAAGATGGCCACCGCCCTCGGGGCAAAGATCACAATCGCAAGCCGCAGTGCTGCCAAGCTGCATGCGGCGGCAGACGAGATCGGCGGCGGGGTGCAGATCGCACAGGTCGATACAACCGATGAGACCGGCGTGAGATCATGGGCTGGTGTACTGGGCCCGGTGGATCACCTGGTGATCTCAGCCTCAAGCGCTGCGCATGGTGCGTTCGCCGATCTGCCCACAGACGATCTGCGTGCCATGTTCGAGGCCAAGTTTATCGGCCCCTATTTGGCTGCGCGCGAAGTGTTGCCTGTGTTGGTCAAAGGCGGCTCCATAACATTCTTTTCCGGTGTGCTCAGCCGCCGCCCATCCGCCGTGGCCACGGGCCTCGGCGCCGTAAATGCCGCGGTCGAGGCGTTGGCGAAGGGGTTGGCGCTGGAGCTGTCCGGACGGGCGCGGGTGAATTGCATCAGCCCCGGCATGGTCGCAACCGAAGCCTATGCCGCAATGTCGGAAGAGGCACGTGAAGGCATGTATGCGCAGGTTGGTGGCAGCCTGCCTGTGGGACGCGTCGGAGAGGCCGAGGACATCGCGCAAGCCGTGATCATGGCGATGACGAACAGGTTTTTAACCGGCTCCGTTCTGGATGTGGATGGCGGCCATCTTGTACGTGACTGACGCCTGACCCAAGTCTGGCGTTAAGAACACAGCCTGCCCAAAACAGCCTTTGGTCTGGCTTTGGTCAAAGTTGGCAAATCGTTTGAAGGCGGTGCGCAAGTTGGGCCGAACGCAAGCGCAGGCGCAATTTCTTAGGCTCACGGCTCATCGATTTACAGCTAAGACAGAACGGTTGCCGCGAGAGCGCTTGCTGAGAGGGAGATCTTCGGGCATCGCTCTCGCTGCTACAGTCCCATTCTGGCTGTAAATCACTGAGTTTGGAGCCTAGAAACTGTCCTTTGCACCGATACTTCCGATACTTGATTGGCCGTAGCACCGGCTTGCGTCCGCCCAACGCGCTTCAAGCGTCAGCCACACAAGCGACCCGTCATATCTACACATTTTTCATTTGGGAGTGCCACAAAGCTAAAAGGGACCGTCTCTAACTTTGGCAGTCCCGCTCTAGCGATACAGGTTAAACTATGCACACATCAAAGTCGGTTTTTTATAGCCGATCACTGTAAAGCTATCTTGTGGATTTGGTTTCGCGAATAAGGTGTACAGGCACTCCGAATAAGTCGTTCCACCACCGTACGTGTAGGCGGTAGCGCTGTTTCCATAGCCATAGACATTTGTTGTCGTTGGTGCCGTATAGGACGTCGTGTTGCTCCACTGAAACGCAAAACGTCCATCTGGGAGCTTGACCACGTTATCTGGCTGACCGTAGTCGAGTATTACGTCTGTAATATCTCGCCCGACATATGATTGCATTATTGACTCAGCGCAGCCTGAAAGCACGAGAAATGCCCCGGCGAAAACTAGTCGCTTGAACATTTTCCACTATCCAATTTTTTGTTTTTTAGCTTTTTGAAACCTGAAAGTAAGCACTGACGCGAAAACTCTCAAACGGTTTCGAAATGAGACTAACAATTGTTGATGAGTAGAGCCAAGTAGCAACTTGTCGCAATGGACACTTGGTAGCAAATATCGAGCCACAAAGACACTTGGAAATACCCTCATTTAAGTCACTTTTAGGCAGGTTCGGAACTGTATTCCATTCCACACAATGCACCTAAGCGCCTCATCTAGTCAGGTTACGCGCTTTTGATTGTTGATGCTGGCCAGCCGACGAGTGTTGACCTTCGGTACATTGGAGGAGTACATCACAATCAAGGCAGCGGCTAAAAAGCGCTATAAAATAGGTTCTTTGTTGGGTAGGCATGGGAGTGCGAGTCTCTCATCACCCACCAGCCTTTCCCCAAAAATTCCTGCGCTGTTCCGCATCCGGGGCCAATCATCATTGATGCGGGTCCTGAACGTCTATCGCGAATAAAACCCTTCTCGCAGTTCCTGTCTGAGACGCAGACGCTCGGGGTATTCTTTCAGAAATTGTTCGGGGGGCTTTCCCTCCCAGACTTGCGCGTAAACCCGCATCTTGTTGCCGCCATAGATCTTTTCGAGGTCTTCATCGGAATAACCCCTGGCCCAGAGATCATCGGTGATTGCCGCAAGGATTTTGGCCAGCTCACCGTTGCCGGTCGCCCCTTTGTTGAACGCGTCGATCATATAGCCGCCATCATCATACATGCTTGCGTTTGCAGTCGCGAACTGCACAACCAATTCAGTCGAGAACATATCGTCGGTTGCGATCCCAACGTGGTCGACCCCAACAAGTTGAACATAGTAGTCGATCATGTCGGCGGCTTGCTTGGGTGAGATATCTTCAGGCCAAACGCCGTCCATCATCCATTCAGTGAATGTCGGAGAAGCATAGCCACCCGATTTGGCCGCTCGCAGGGCCTCGTCATCGGGAATGGCCCGATAACACCCGCGTGGCGTCGCACCGGGTTCGTTTGCGTAAAGCCCGGCAGGAACCGAATGCGTGTAGACATAAGGCACGCCGGGATAGTTTTCGTCCATGTAGTCCATGGCGTCGTTGGCCGTTTTGGAGCCCGTGTGGCTCAGGTCCAGAAGGATGCCGAAACGCACCATTTCATCGATCACCGACTTGCCCCAAGGGGTCAGACCGATATCGCGCCCGTTATAGGCCGCCAACTGCCCCGACCCGGTGCGGAAGATATCGTTGTAGGCCAGGATCATACTCTTGATCCCCACATCCTTGAGCAACGCCATCTTCCTCAGGTCGCCATCCAGAATCGTCGCCGTCTGGCTGTTCCAGATGACCGCCGTCTTGCCTTGAATATGGGCGGCTTCGATATCGCGGGTTTCATTCACGATCAGGTAATTCTCTGGCTGTTGCGCCATCGCCGACCGGAAGCGGTAGTGCTGATCAAGAAAAGTCTCAAAGGACATATCCGCTGCGGCCAGCGTCATCTCATGACCTGTTATTCCGTTGTCCCGAGCGCGCGCGAAGTAAGTGTGCAGCTGTTCGTCTTCAGTCCAGCCGGTGCCGTAGGGGCTGGCCAACATGCCAAGAACGATTGTGTCCTTCACAAACTGCTTCGCCTCATCTGACGCATCCCATGTCTTGCTTTCCTCGCTCGCGTGCAGCGCGGCACCGGATACGATTGCAATGGCGCTTGCGGCCAACAAAGTTTTCATGACTGAGCCTCCCAAATTGGCTTCGGGTGAGTTGCTGCTTTCGAGCCGCATCAAAAAACGATCCGGGTTCGCAGGCTGAACAATGTGATACTATCCTGATTGGGGTTCAGCAGCGGATTGGAGATGAACTGCAGTGACGGCGTGATTTGCAGCCCGGGTGAGATTGAAAAGCGATAGAATGCTTCCAGCGTGAACTGATCGCCGTCGATGTTTCTTGCTTCGGCCCAGTTCAAACCCAAACCGGCCAGATCGGTGTTTCGACCGTAATAACCCAGCCCGGCAGAAACCGAACGATCATACAGCGCTGCCGTGCCTTTCGACGCCCCTGCCCGAACGAACGGCATCCATTTGTTGTCGACAAACCAAGCCGCGGAAAACACGGCGCCATAATCTTCTGCACGGCTGCCATCGTCGGCCGCATCTGCATGCCAGAGGGTCAAATGGACATTGTCGAAATAGATGCGATCAAAGCCCGAAGTGTAGCCAATCTCAAACGATTTGAAGAGATTGCCGTCGCTGAACACGTCAAGACTTGGATCAGACGGATCGGCGTTTGCGTCTGCAACGCTGGCAACGGCGTAGAAGTTTTCGCTCAGCTTTATCCCACCGGCAATGCCAATTCCCTGGTTGGGTGTGTTGATTGTCGGGTTGGTGTTGAACGACAGGTTTTGGAACCCGCTGTAGGGGCTGACCAATCCATAGATATCCACAAAGTCCGTCACATCAATCTGGCCGACTTGCAGCGCCCACGCGCCGTTCTCGGCCCTTTGGGTCCAGAACAGGTTGGTCAGCAACAAACCATTGTCGTTGAAGGCAGTCCCTGTGATCGACAATGCGCCTCCGTCCAGCCCAAGGAATTGCGGGGCAACATCGGTGTATCCGTGCCGATCTTCGATTTTGAATGTCAAAGAACCCCGCTCGGTTGCCTGCCAACTGCCGTAGACGCGAGCGATTCCACTAGCGGCTTCACCAGTTCCCAAATCGGCGTTCGTGGATTGACCCAACGCCAGGTAATCCACGTTGAACCGAAATCCGCTCTCGGCCAGCCGGTCTTTCCACCGAAACCAACCCGGCGCGATGTTGCGCGGAAATTCGGAACGGTACTGCGGATCGGTCAGGCCATCGCCAGGTTTCAGCTCGGCCTCGACCGAAGAAGGCCCGGACAACCCCTGCGCAGACGCCGTACCCGCGAAGGCAATACTCAATGCGGCAACAAGGCGCCTTATCATTCCGACGCCTTTGCGCCGCCAGTTTTACGATTGCCAGCAGCTCGGACGCGATCGGCTGCACGCTGTCTCCATTCCAGACCGTCGGCCTTGGTCTCCAGCGTTTCAACGCTGTCCGTCTCCAATTTGAAGGTTGCATTCATCGGCACAAGCCCATCCACGACCATCATGTTCTGAACCGAGGGTTCAATCGTCAGCCTACCTGTGAGCCGAACGGGTTCATGGAAGTAACTGGGGGCCCAGTCGCCGTTCAACCGCACCCGGATCATCTGGTTGGGCGGAGGCGGGGGCATGTGGCTGCACATCCCGCGTTCTGGCACCAAATATGCAACCGCTCGCCCGTCCGGATCGTTCGGCGCGGGAATGGCAAAGCCTGTCAGCGTAACACTCTGGCCATCGAGTTGCGGATTTCCGTTTGTTCCTGCCTTTCTTCGCCGCTCTTTCACATACTCTCGCTGATCGAGCAGCCAGTCGACATCAACGCCCCCCTCGGCCAAGGCGTCTTCAGTCTCGGTCAGAAGCTCTTGCCATTTCTGTCTTTCCTCAACGCTGCCGACATCCTGCTGCAACCTGCCGCGCAAGCGCACGACGAAGAGCACATCGTCAAACTGTTCAGGGCTCAGATCACGATAAGGGTCATCGAACACCTGCACCGACGGGTCTGGAAGGTCAGACCAGTCAAGCGTCGCATGGGGCGTTGCCATTGCGGAATGACCGCTCAGGACCAAGCCAGCGAAAACTGCGGCGCGAAACCAAGGGAACATCAAATCTCTCCAACCGTTTTTTGGGTCAGTCCAGTGTGTTCTTGTATATCACACCGTCCTTCATAATCAGTCGGATCGTTTCCGGGCTTTCCGGCCTCGGGTCGGCGCCAAACCATTGATCCCCGGTTCCAACGACGGAAAAGTCTTCAAGAGGGTTTCCGTCGATCAGCAGGATATCCGCATAAGCCCCTTCCTCGATCACACCCAGTTTTCCGTCCGTATACGGGTTCATGAAATCGCCGGACAGCGCCACGATCTCGCCACCGATCGACGTCAAAGTGACCATCGACTGATAGGGCCCAAAAAATTCATTGTTCAGGTGTTTCTCGTAGGCAATCTGAATATTGCACGCTTCGACTGAGCCAACACAGTCAGTCTGGAAGCCCCGCTTCACCGGGCATTCTTTCATATTATCGATGTAGCCTGCAAATGTCGCCGAGGCCGATTTTGCTTTGGCAAGGCTCGAGGGAACGTTTGCCACTGCCGGAATATCGAGCAATCCGGGATCGAAGGCTGTCAGGTTCGTGGTAATGTAAGCACCTTTTTCGTTCATGACTTGAGCAATGTCACAATCAAACGAGAAGCCATGTTCGATCGACATCACACCTGCGTCGAGCGCACTAAGGATTGCCTCCTTACGATAGGAATGCGCCATGACATAGCTGCCATATTCATTGGCGACCTGTACCGCGGCTCGAATTTCCTCGGGCGATCCAGCAAGCAACTGCCATGGATCGAAGGCTGAAACGACACCGCCGGATTGCATGAATTTCAACTGCGTTGCGCCCATGCGGAAATTGTTACGCGCGAATTTATAAACGTCATCGACGCCGCTAACCTCTTGCGCCAAGTTTAGGCGGCTCATGTTGGTCTCTGAACCCGGCGGCGCGGTGAAATTCGCAAAGTCAGCGTGACCACCTCGCGTTCCTATAAATGCGCCAGACGGGTAATAACGGGGGCCATCGATTTGCCCCGAGTCAATTGCCCTGCGCAACCCACCATTGGCCCCCCCGGCGTCTCTGACCGTGGTAAAACCTTGCATGAGATACATCTCAGCCATTCGTGCACCGTGAATGGCGAAGTCCTCCCATGTTGTGTTGGCTTCCATCGCTGGCAGCGTAGGCCCCATCAACATCAAATGGGCATGGTTCTCGACAAAGCCCGGGCTCAACGTCCGCCCCCCGCCGTCAATCACAACGGCGTTTGGCGCGTCCACCGCTTCGGTTGAAACAGTCTTGATCAGGTTGCCCTCGACCAGAACATTTGCATTCTCGATACGTTGCTCATTCACGCCATCAAAGACGTGCACATTGGTAAACAGCGTTTGAGGATCTTCTTGATCCTGAGCCTGCGCAGCCGCCGAAAAACCAAAAACTGCCGCGACCACTACCGCCGGGCAAATGGACATTCGCATGTTGGTCATAGGTCTTCCCTTCACATTCACGTTTTACCGAACGTAGCCCGAAAACTCTTGGGCGGGTTGCCACTTTTGGATTAACATGTGCGAATGTGACCGCAAAAAAGGCCACTGAACGAAACCATTGGTTTAAACAAGGGTGACGGGCGTGCCACTCAGCTCCACTTCTGAAGCGCATAGCGAAGGCTTTATCCGCCTCGCGCTGGCCGCCCCTTTTCTGCAATATCTCACCGACCGCAGGATCAATCCGCAACCGGCCTTGGATCAGGTCGGCTTGAAGGCCGACCTGCTGTCCGACCCATCTGTCTATGTCCACTCAGAACTGGTCTATGGTCTGTTGAATGCCTTCTCAGAGTTGTCAGGGGATCGATACCTTGGCCTGAATGTAGGAGAGACATTTGACCTGCAAGGATGGCCGCCATTCGCTCGGTCGCTGCAATCCTCGAACACTCTGTTCGAGTTTTTTGCCCGGTTCGTAAGGCTTGTTCCACAAGAGTCCAACGCCGTCCGGCACAGTCTTGTCGTGGAAGCAGACAAAGCGATCTATCGGATCGCGCGGCAACAAGAACCAACCGTTCCGCCCGTTCAGGTTACCGGGTTTGGAGCTGCCATCTATGTGCGCCTGTTGCAAAGCGTGGTCGGAAACGCGTGGGATCCGTCCCGGGTGCGATGGGAAAGCAGATACATTCTTGGCTTGCCACGCGGTTACAAAGGTATCGAAGTCGGCCTTGGACCCAACCCCGGAATGCAGATCAGTTTTCCCGTGGAATGGTTGTTTCTACACCGTGCGGCAGAGGAGTCCGAAGCGCCGACAGACACGATTCGACACAATGAAGACGTCACCGTGGTGGCCGCTTTGCGGTCTGTCTTGCGTGGAAAACTGGATGAGTCAGAGCTGGGGCCGGAGGTTGTGGCCGGATTGCTGGGTATCCAGCCCGAGCGGTTCCTGAAAGCACTTCAGAAACATCAGACAACACTTCCCCGAGAGGTAAGGCGTCTGCGGGTCGATGTCGCCAAGGAGCACCTCAGAGAAAGCAAAATGACAGTTGCCGAGATCGGCCTCATGCTTGGCTATTCCGACAAGTCCCACTTCACTCGGTTTTTTCGAAGCCAGACCGGTGTGACGCCAACCAAATTCCGCCTTGGATAGCACCTGCGCTGCGAATGGGCGGGTTGGCGTTCCACTGCCTCTCTCATGTGTGTCCACCAAGGGATGGCCATGATTTGCGCCTCGTTCATGGATCAAAACCAAGGGTTGAAAAAGCAATTGCCCGAAGACCCTTTCGGCAACGCGTGCGCCGTCACGCATGCCTGTTGCGGCTCGATCGGATGTGATCTTGAAAGCGGCAGGAAAGGATATGCCCTTGAACCGATCCGCAGTTTGTGCAACTTCAAATCGCTGAAAACACCAGGGATCTCTGGGAACCTGTGCGCTTGGCGGCAGTGCAAGACGGCGCTTGGGCGCATCTGCGTATTGGAAAATGCGCTTCGGTTATGCTGAAGATGTCAGGAGTTCGAGTGTCTCTTCACCCACCTTTTTACCTTCTGAATTTCGACGCTCAAACACGGTTGAATCGACGTGGCGGCGTTGCAACCGGTTGCAAGTTCAGGTCGATGATGCATAATGCTCGGGCAATGCCAAACTTACCTGCTTTCCTGCCTCGCTGTTATCGGAGTCCCGCAGCGTGAGTGTAACCCTGAAAGACGTGGCCGCCTTGGCCGGCGTTTCACGCTCTGCCGTGTCGCGCACCTTTACCGAAGGTGCCTCGGTTTCCGCAAAAACGCGCAGCAAGGTTGAAAAGGCGGCCCGTGAGCTGGGCTACAGCCCCAATGCTCTGGCTTCGTCTCTGACGACCGGGCGCACCAAACTGATCGGGTTGATTTCGAACAACTTTCACAACCCGATCTTTCTGGAAGTCTTCGACCAGTTTACACGCGCCTTGCAGGAACGCGGCCTGCGCCCGCTGATCGTGAACCTGACGGACGAGACCGAGCCCGCCAATTCCGTACGCATGCTGCGGCAATATTCGGTGGATGCGGTGATCGTCGCCTCGTCGACCTTGCCGCCCAGCTTTGCCAAAGCGTTCCACGATGCGGGCGTACCGGTGGTGCACACGTTCGGCCGGTCTGCCACCTCGCCCGAGGTGCATGTGGTCGGGATCGACAATGTGGAATGTGGGCGCATGGCCGCGCGCGAGCTGGTCGCGCGGGGTTATGCCAGCGTGGGCTATCTGGGCGGGCCGCAGGATGCGACCTCGTCCCTGGACCGACAGCGGGGCTTTATCGAAGAAATGGCCAACCATGCGCAGATTCCGGTCAACCACTCCTTCGCCGGGGCTTATTCCTTCGAGGCCGGCCGGGCCGAGATGCTGCGCCTGCTGGCCGGTGACCCGGCGCAGGCCTATTTCTGCGGCGACGACATCCTGTCGATCGGGGCGTTGTCGGCGCTGGCTGATCACGGGCTGAAACCGGGCACCGATATCGGGATCATCGGCCTGAACGACATGGAAATGTCGCGCTGGGAATACATCAAACTGACCACCATCCATCAGCCGATCAAGCAGATCATCACCTCGTCCGTCGATCTGGTCGAAGAGATGCTGAAAACGCCCGACCGCTACCCCGAAGCGCGGATCTTCCCCTGCCGGGTGGTCGAGCGGGGCACGTTGCGGCCCCGCCCCTGATCAGCGGAACATCGGCGGGCGGGCCTCCTGCCAGGCGCCATCTGCTTTGCCCGACGCAACAGCCGCGTGAACGGCGGCAATCGATCGCACGCCATCCGCCGCATTTGGCAGGCCATCCCGGCTTTCACCGCGGATCGCATCCGCCAGATCGCAATAGATATTGGCTACGGCCAGCGGAAACCCCTCGGGGTGCGCGATGGCGACCCGAGACAGGCGCTGCACTTCATCATGCAGACCCCCCTCGCCCTTTTCGATGATCTGGGTGCGCCCACCGACTGGGGTATAGATCAACTGGTTGGGTTGCTCTGACGCCCAGCGCAACCCACCGGTTTCGCCAAAGACCTGTATGTCAAAGCCATGCTGGCGCCCGATCGCCACAGAAGATGTCCAAAGACGCCCGACCGTGCCGCCTTCCATACGGAAGTTGATCATTGCATCGTCTTCCAGTTCCCGGCTTGCGATCGTTGAGGCCATATCAGCCGAAAGCGTCTTCACTTCGTCATCACAGATAAAACTGGCCATATGCAGGGCGTGGATACCGCAATCGGCGAACTGCCCGGAAACCCCTGCCATCGCAGGGTCATAGCGCCAGCGCACGCGCGGATTGTCCGCATCCGTGGCATCCCCATGATGGCCGTGGCTGAAATTGGTCACCACAAGACGCACCTGTCCAATTTCGCCCGAGCGCACCATAGCGCGGGCCTGCCGCACCATCGGATAGGCGGAATAGCAGTAGTTCACCGCGCAGATCTTTCCCGATGCTTCGGCGACGCGGACAATTTCCTCACCCTCTTCCACAGTCATGGTCATCGGCTTTTCACACAAGACATTGAAGCCCGCCTCAAGATAGGCCTTGGCGATCTCGAAATGTGTCGAATTCGGCGTGGCGATTGTCACCAGATCGATCCGGTCTTCACGGTCCTTCTCACCCGCCAGCATTTCTTGCCAGTCGCCATAGGCACGATCGGCGGCAACGCCCAATCGCTGCGCGTATTCCCGGCCCGCTTCGGGCCGGTGATCCAGCGCGCCAGCAGCAAATTCAAACAGCCCGTCAGCCTGTGCCCCCAAGCGGTGCGCGGGGCCAATCTGGCTGCCTTCACCACCACCGATCATGCCCCATCTCAACTTAGCCATGGTCATCGTCTCTCATTAGAACTTTTTTGTTTGAGCGATCAGAAATCGCGGATGTCTTTCCACTGCCGTTGCTCTGACGATGCCAAGGCGGCGGCAAGCACCCGGTTGACCTCATGCCCGTCGCGAAAGGTGGGCCAAGCGGCTCTTCCGGTGTGGATGGCCTGAAGAAAATCCTTGGCCTCGATAATGATCTGGTCCTGATAGCCTGTTCCGTGGCCCGGACCTTGGCAGAAGGGCTCGTAATCCGGATGCGCCGGGCTTGTCAGGATTTTTGTGAACCCACGGGACGCTTCGGGCCCTTCCCGCTTATACAGCCACAGCGCGTTCTGGTCCTCCTGGTCGAACCGGATGGCGCCCTTTGTTCCCGATATTTCATAAGCATAGCCCATTTTTCGCCCCGTCGCGACGCGACTGAAATACAGGTTGCCCATAACCCCGTTTTCAAAACGGCACATCATCTGGGCATGGTCGTCATTTGTCACCTCACCACCCGGTCGGGTTTTGTGAACCGTTTCAACATCCGCCATCACCTGCGCGATCGAACCAACCAGCGCCAATGCACCGTTGACCATATGCGGTGCCAGATCTCCGATGGTGCCATTGGCCATACCCGTCGTACGCCAGGAGGCAGGGGCGTGCGGGTCGGCATAGAAATCCTCGGTGTGCTCCCCCCGGAACCAGGTGATATCCCCGATTTCACCATTGGTAATAAGCTGGCGGGCGTATTGGGTCGCAGGTGTACGAACATAGTTGAACCCCACCATGTTGACCGCGCCAGACGCTTCGGCAGCAGCAACCATGGCCAGACTGTCGTCAAGGGATGCGCCCAGTGGTTTTTCACACAAGACCGGTTTACCCAATTCAAACGCCGCTTCGGCAATCTGGCGATGTGTCGATTGAGGAGAGGCGATGACAATTGCCTCGACCCTAGGATCCTCAACCAATACCCGCCAATCATCGGTCGCTTTGTCAAATCCGTAGGCTGTCCTGTAACGTTCTGCGCTTTCAGGGCTGGACGCACAGATGACCTCGAGCCGGGGTCGCAATGCCGTGTTGAACACCGCGCCGACCGCTGACATAGCCACGGAATGGGCCTTGCCCATATAGCCGCCGCCGACGATTCCAATTCCGATTTCAGGCATCTGCAACGGCTCCGAACATATCATTTGCAACCGGTTGCAAAATCAGTATCGTGTGAATCGATTCAACGCAAGGTCCAAACTTTGCCGACCCATTCTGCCGGAGGACAAAACTTGAGCGCTTTGATGGATGGTATCAAAGGAAACCGCTTCGCCGTTCTGGGTCGCGCAGGCATGGACCTGTACGCTGACCCAATTGGCGTCAAAAGCGAGGATGCCAGCACGTTTCATGCCGACCTTGGTGGTTCTTCTGCCAATATTTGTGCCGGGCTGGTCAAGTTGGGCAGCGAGGCGTCGCTGATTACGTCCGTCTCGGACGATGCGATTGGGCGGTTCTGTCTGAACCGGTTGCGGCATTACGGTGTGGACACATCCTATATCCGCGTTCTGGGCGGCGAATACCGCATGTCTCTGGCCGTGTACGAAAGCCGGATCGACGACTTTCAGAATGTGATCTATCGCAACGGGGCCGTTGATTTCCAAGTCACCAAAGAGGATATGGACAGGGTCGATTATTCATCTTTTTCGGCAATCATCTCGGCTGGAACGGTCTTTGCGTCCGAACCGTCGCGCAGCGCCACATTCCGGGCCTTCGAGAACGCCCGAAGCGCAGGCCTGCCGATCATCTTCGACATCGATTACCGCCCATACAGCTGGCCCTCGGCCGAGGTGGCTGCCGAAGTTCTGTCGCGGGCTGGCGAAGCCAGCAACCTGATCGTCGGCAACGACGAAGAGTTCGGATTCATGGCCGGCGGCATCGAAAAGGGTTTTGCCAAAGCGCAGGAACTTGCCAAAAAGCCGGGTCGGATCGTCATCTACAAGATGGGCGAAAAAGGTGCTGTCACCTTTGTGGACGGGCAGGAGCTGCGAACCGGTATTTACCCGGTTACGGCTGTCAAACCCAACGGGGCCGGCGACAGTTTCATGGCCGGGCTGCTGGCCTCGATCGCGGCGGGGCACGATCTGAAAGACGCCGTCATGCGCGGTTCGGCCTGCGCGTCGATCGTGGTGTCGCATCCCGGTTGCGCACCCGCCATGCCAACGACACCAGAACTGGACGCGTTTCTCGCTTCGCATCCCGGCCCGACCACATAGGAGAGTACCATGCATATCGCGCCCTATGACAATCAGAACAAACCCATCGTAGACGCCGATGATCCAACGGTTCCGCTGAACTATTTCAACATCGTCAAACTGAAAAAGGGCGAGGCCTTCGAATACAAGGTCCCGGGTTACGAGACCTGCATCGTGCCCGCCACCGGCAGCGTCGACGTGGAGGTCGAGGGCGTGCGCTTTGCCCATCTTGGCAACCGCGGCGAAGATGTCTGGGATGGCGAGCCCGAAGGCGCCTATGTCCCGTCGGGGGCCAGGGCGCAGATGGTCTGCGTCTCGGACACGGCCGAGGTGTTCGTGGCCGGCGCCAAATACGACAAGGTGCTGGACCCGTTCGACGTGCGCGAGCATGACCTGGTGCAATATGGCAGCGACGACACCAAGACCCATCGCAAGATCAAGCATATCCTGGGCCAGAAACAGCATGACAAGGTCGGCCGCCTGCTGGTGAGTGAGCTGTTCACCGTGGGTCAGGGCGGCTGGTCGGGCTTTCCCAGCCACAAGCACGACACCAACCGCCTGCCGGACGAGACCCGGCATGACGAAACCTACAATTTCCGCTTCAAGCCCAACTGGGGCTCGGGCCTACAGATGTTGCAGCGCGAGGACAATGAGTCGGGCGATGCCTATCACATCGTCGATGGCTCGACGATCTGTATCGACAAGGGCTATCACCCCTGCTGCGTTCTGCCGGGATACGAGATGTATTACTTCACCATCCTCGGCGGGCTGACCCAACGATCGCTGGTGCAGTATTTCCAACCCACCCATGCCTATCAGATCGAGACGATCCCGGGCATCAAAGACATGATCGCCAAGTTCAAATGACCCTCGCTACGCTCAAAGACGTCCTGCAACCGGCCTATGAACAGGGCTATGCTGTCGGCGGCCTGGTGACGCTGGGCTGGGAGGACATGCGCGCCTATGTCGCCGCGGCCGAGGCCGAGAACGCCCCGGTGATCCTGCAAGCCGGACCCAGCTGCCGCGAGCACACGCCGCTGCCCGTTCTGGGCAAGATGTTCCGGTATCTCGCCGAAAACGCCTCGGTGCCCGTCGTGGCGCATCTGGACCACGGATATACGTTCGAAGAGTGCAAGATCGCGCTGGACAGCGGGTTTACCTCGCTGATGTTCGACGGATCGCGCAAGCCCTTGCAGCAGAATATCGACGAAACCGCCGCGATTGCCGAAATGGCCCATGCCGCCGGGATCTCGTGCGAGGGCGAGATCGGCTTTGTGGGCTATTCCGGTGGTGAAGGCTCGGCCGGGACCGACCCGGACGAGGCAGCGACCTTCGCCACCCAGACCGGCGTGGATGCGATGGCGATCTCGGTCGGAAACGTCCACCTTCAGCAGAACAAGGAAGGTGGTCTGGACGAGGACCGCATCCGCCGGATTCAGGCCGTGACCAACGTGCCGCTGGTGATCCATGGCGGATCGGGCGTGCCCGTGGAACAGCGCGCGCGGCTGGCGCGTGAAACCGCGATCTGTAAGTTCAACATCGGGACCGAGCTGCGCATGGCCTTCGGCACCGCCCTGCGCGCGGCCGTGAACCGCGACCCCGACCGGTTCGACCGGGTGACGATCCTGAAGGAAACCCACGATCCGGTCGTGGCTGCCGCTCGCACCGTGATCCGCGCCTTTGGTGCGCCACCGCAGCGGTGACGCTCAGAGCGTGAATGCCGACCGGAAGGCGTTTAGCGCGTCTTCCGGGTCGCCTGCGGCGAAGGCTTCCATCCCGACAGGGCCACGATAACCCAGATCGTTCAGCGCACGCGCCACGGCGGCATAGTTGATCTCGCCGGTTCCGGGCTCGCACCGACCGGGATTGTCGGCCACCTGCACCTCTCCGATCCAGGGCAGGCATTTTTCACACCAGCGGATCAGATCCCCCTCGCCGATCTGGGTATGGTAGAGGTCGAGATTGATCCGCA
The DNA here is from genome assembly GCF_013110595.1 of Ruegeria sp. HKCCD6428. Taxonomy (NCBI): domain Bacteria; kingdom Pseudomonadati; phylum Pseudomonadota; class Alphaproteobacteria; order Rhodobacterales; family Roseobacteraceae; genus Ruegeria; species Ruegeria sp. HKCCD6428. The sequence continues at coordinate 68,167 of NZ_WVQX01000003.1, read as the reverse complement.
ACTGCGGACGATCAACCGACGAAACCAAGGCGAGCACGTCCGCCGTTGACCCGAACGGGCAGCCGGGATGGTCCAGCAGGTTCAGGTTTTCAAGCGTGAACACCACATCTTCGGCCTGGGCCAGATCACAGATCTGGTTCAGGGTGTCCCTGGCCTTGAGCCACATCGGCCCTGTGACCTCGTCATGTTGCCAGATCGGTATGCCACCATCACCCAACCCGGTGCCGTGCAGATTCAGACGCGCAACGCCCAGACGCTTGCCGACCTGAATTGTTTCGGCCGCCGAGGCCAGCAGCATCTCGGCCCCGTCATCGTCGGCCAGCCGCCCCTGAAGATAGCCGTTCATGATGGTGAAACTGGCACCGGTTGCGACCAGCCTGGGAATATCGAGCTCCGGCCAGTTCCACAGCCCGACGCCGAACCCCATCTCGGCCAGCCGGGCGACACGCCAAATCATCGGCCTGTCCAGCCACAGCATCTCGGCGCAAGCTGCCAGTTCGAACGGTTGAGTCATCGAACCACCTTTCGGAATGTGTGGGCTCAGATCGACCCGCCTTCGACCATGAAGTTCCCGGCACTGCACATGGCTGCATCGTCCGAGGCCAGAAACAGCACCATCCGCGCCACATAGACCGGGTCAATCGGGTCGGGCAGACACTGACGATCCACTTGCTTGGCCAGAGCCTCGGGGGTGACCCACAGGTCTTTCTGGCGCTGGGTCATGATCCAGCCGGGCACGACCGTGTTGACGCGGATACGATGATCGCCCAGCTCGCGCGCCATGGTGCGGGTCAGTCCATGCACAGCGGATTTGGCGGTGGCATAGGCAGGGAAACCCGCCCCGGCCTCCCACCACGAATTCGACCCGATATTGTTGATCGAACCTGCACCCTTGGCGATCATTCCGGGTGCCACCGACTGAATGGCAAAGAACATGTGGCGGATATTGGTCGCCATGCGCTCATCCCAATAGTCGGGCGTGACGTCACGCCAGTCGTGCCGGTCATCCCGGGCCGCGTTGTTTACCAGCACATCCGCGTCGCCCAGCTCTTCCACCAATTGCCCTATTGCGGCGTTCATCTCGTCAATGTTGCGCAGATCGCATTGGGCGAATGCATGCTCTCCGTCCAGCTCGGAAAGCAAAGCAAACCCGGCATCGGCGTTGAGGTCCAAAAACCCAACCTTTGCCCCCTGTTCGGCAAAAGCCCGAACGGTTTCCGCGCCAATTCCGCCGGCGCCTCCGGTGATGAAAACCGTCTTACCTGCAAGGCTTGGGTAATTGGCGAAAGTATGGCTCATCCGTCACGCTCCATGATCCATTCGACCTCGGGGGCCGGCACGAACCGCCATTTCCGCAGCGGTCCGGCCATAACGTTCAGATAGTACATCTCGAACCCATAGGGCGCACCGCAAGGGTGATGGCCACGCGGGACAGTGACAACGTCGCCATCGGATACCGCCATCGTCTCATCCAACTGGCCGTCATCGGTGTAAACCCGCTGGATCCCAAACCCGTTCGACGGGTTCAGGCGGTGGTAGTAGGTCTCTTCCAGATAGGTGATGCGGGGATAGTCATCCTCGTCGTGGCGGTGGCTGGGATAGGAGGACCAGTGGCCGTTCGGCGTGAACACCTCGGTCACCAGCAGGCTGTCTGCGTAGTCCTCATTCTCCATGGCGATATTGTTGATGTATCGCGTATTTACCCCTTTGCCGCGTTCGGTCAGGGTTATGCCATCAGGTCCAATCCGACGCGCCGTATGACCGCCCTTACCCGGCGCCGAACAGATGGCCACAACGCAGTCGGTTTCCGCCACGGCCTCCCACTCGGTTCCGTTGGGCAGATACAGGCAATGCGGCGGTGTTTTTTCGAATACACTCATCCGGTCACCCAGAACGCCCCAATCCTGCCTGGCCCCGGTGATCCGCGCCTTGCCTTCGACCATCACCAGAATGACTTCACGATCCGCGGTCACTTCGTTTGCGCGATCCCCGGCCTTTAGATGATAAAGCCCAAAGCCCACGTATTTCCATCCAGCGCTTGACGGAGTGATGTCATGTACCTTGCCGCAGGTTCCGACCGGTTTCTTCAGCAGGTCTGCCATTCTTGTTCTCCTTCTTGGGCGGCCCCCGAGTGCCCGCCTGTGTTGAATTCAGGCAGCTTGCCTTTGGTTCCGGGCCGATAGGGACTGGGCCAGCCGCGCCTCGGTCCATCCTTCCGCAACCGCGCGACGCAGAATATCTGCCTGGCTTTCCGGCGCATTGCCCCCGACCGGGGGGTCCGTGTCCAGATTGGTCGGGAAGGGATAGCCCTCTGCCGCGGCCGCTATGACTGCGTCCAGTTCTGCTACCGTCAGATCCCCCCGTTGTTTCAGAGCAATCAAAGATGGGAATACCGCCTCGGACATCGCCCGCCGATCCACCGACTCCATCGCGCGCCCGAAGGCGGATGAGATTTGCAGCAGGTTTGCCATGCGATTGATGTCGGCGCTGCTGTTCGCGCCCGCCGCATGGAACAGCGCCGGATTGAAGAACACCGCGTCACCCTTTTCCAATGGCAACTGGATACAGCTGTCTTCGAAATGCGCCCGGTGTGCTTCATCGTGGAACGCCAGATAGCCCGGCGGGTAGAGCTGCGAGAACGGCAACAACTTGGTCGGCCCGCTTTCCACCGGCATGTCACAATGCGCAACCGCCCCTTGCAGGGTCAGCGAGGCCGTCACCAGATGAGCCTGTGCGGGATACCTGGCCGCGCTTTCGGCGCTTTGAAACCCAAGGTGATAATCCCGATGCGCCTGTTGCGCCTTGCCACCGGGGCGCACCTGATTGATCTGAGCAGTCACCTGATAGTTCGGGCCAAGCCACGCTTCACATGCCGCCGCAACCGCCGTGTTCCCGAAATAGAGCGCAAAGCCCTCGGGGTCGCGCAGGCATTGCTTTTGCAGCGCGTTCCACACCCGGTCATTCGCGCCCGAGGCGGCAAAGTGATCGCCTTCACCGGCGCCACCCTGGCGTTCTTCTTCGATGATTTCACGAAACACATCCGTCGCCCGATCAATGATCGACGTGTCGGGATACGCCCCTTTCAGGGCGATCACACCGGCGGATTTGCCCAGCACCCGGCCCCATTCTGCCAGCAAGGCCCTGCGCGTATCAGGCCGTTCCAAACCGGGGCTCAGTGCCTGCATATCATAGACGGGCACGTTCTTTTCGACCGAGGCGGCAAAAGGCACCGTCTCGGCGGAAAGAGTCTGAGAGGTCAACACCTTGAATTCATCCAGATCACAGGATTCCCGGTCGAAATAGCCGACATATCCAAGGTCCTGTTGTACCATGACGTGCTCCTCTCTGATGGCTTCGGTGTTGCCCAGTTGTGGTGGTGATCTATGAGGTGATCTTCAGCCCGGCCTTGCCGCAGACCTCGACGATGTGGTCATAGCCCATTTTCGAGTACTCATAGGGCGGCGCCTTGGCCGGGTCCTGCTCTGCCTCGACCACGATCCAGCCGTTGTAATCCATTGCTTTCAGCGCATTGGCCACGGCCTGAAAGTCTATGCAACCGTCACCCGGCACGGTGAACGCGCCCGCGATCACCGCATCCAGAAAACTGCGATTGTTCTCACGCGTGTCCTGTACGATTTCAGGGCGGATATCCTTGAAATGCACATGATGCACCCGATCGCCCCAACGGTTCAGCGTGGCCATCACATCGCCGCCACCAAACAGCAGATGGCCCGTATCGAAACACAGGCTCAATTCGGGGCCTGACCCCTCCATCAGCCAGTTCACCTCATCTTCGCTTTCGATGATCGTGCCCATGTGATGGTGATAGGCCATGGGCATGCCCTGATCCGCCATCCACTTGGCAAGTTCGGTCAGTTTGCCCGCATAGGCCAGAACCTCGTCCCTCGAAAGTTTGGGGCGATCATTGACAGGCGTTCCGATCTGTCCCTGGACGGTATTGGAACATTCGGCATAGACGATGCACGGGCTGTTCAGCGCAACGAATTGTTCGACCTGTTCACGCACCACGGCGATCTCGGCGTGCAGGTCGTTGACCAGCGTGCTGCCCGAGCACCACCCCCCACACAGCGCGATGTCATTTGCGTCCAGATAGGCCCGCAACCCTTCGGTGTCGGCGGGCATCCTCTGGCCGCGTTCGACACCAGTATAACCGATCTCGCGCGCTTCTTTCAGCGCCTGCTCCATCGTGTAAGCTGCGGTCAGGTCCGGCAGGTCGTCATTCTGCCAGGCAATCGGAGAGATGCCGATCTTCACGCTCATTTCGTGTTTCTTTCCTTGATGGCGGCTTCATAGGCCGCGCGTTTTTCATTCACTTCGGGGCGGGTGCTGACCTCGGGCACCGCCACTTCCCACCAGGTTCCGCCATATTCGGTCGATGGATAGGGATCGGTGTCGATCACCACGACATAGGGGCCTTTGACCTCATCGCGTTTGGCCAGCGCGTCTTCGAGCTCGGCAATCGAACTGACCTTGACCGAAGTCGCCCCCATCGCTGCCGCATGGGCGGCAAAATCGATGGCTGATTTTGTCTCGTGCACAGTGTGGTCGAGAAGGTTGTTGAACTCGGCCCCGCCTGTCCCCATTTGCAGACGGTTGATGCACCCAAACCCGCGGTTGTCCGTGACAACAACGGTGAACGAAATCCCCATCATCGCCGCCGTCGCCATTTCCGAGTTGGCCATCATATAAGTGCCGTCACCGGTAAAGCAAACCACGTCGCGGTCGGGCTGGGCCATCTTTATACCCATGGCACCGGCGATCTCGTAGCCCATGCAGCTGAAGCCATATTCCATGTGATAGGCTCCGGGGCGTGGTGCCTTCCAAAGCTTGTGCAGCTCACCCGGCATCGTTCCAGCCGCGCACATCGCAACAGTGTTTTCCTTGGCGGCCCGCTGCACGGCACCGATCACCTGCATATCCGTGGGCAGTGCATTGCTGTCGGTGGGGGCATCCGTCAGCGCATCAACTTTGCCGAACCAATCAGATTTCAATGTCGCGGGCAGATCCGGCGCGCGATGGCCGCCCAGCGCTTCGCTGAGTTCGCTCAGACCAACCCGAGCGTCGGCCTGCAACGGCATCGCTCCGTGCTTTTCGGCGTCGTAGGCGGCGGTGTTCAGGCTGATCAACTCTCGCTCGGGGTTCGCGAACAAACCCCATGACCCGGTAGTGAAATCCTGAAAACGAGTGCCGACGCCCAGCACAAGATCCGCCTTTGCGCAAATGTCGTTGGCAGGTTCGCCCCCGGTCACACCAACAGGACCAAGGTTGAGCGGATGATCCCAGGCCAATGCGGACTTGCCGGCCTGTGTCTCGGCCACGGGGACGTTGTGTGCCTCGGCAAAACGCTGCAACGTGGCGGTTGCGTCCGAATAATGCACACCTCCGCCGGCAACGATAACGGGACGCTTGGCGGCCTTGATCGCGGTAACGGCGCGCGCCAGTTCCCCCTCATCCGGGCGAATGCGGCGCTGATACCAGACGCGCGCCTCAAAGAAGCTTTCGGGATAGTCATATGCTTCGGCCTGCACATCCTGACAAAAGGCCAGCGTCGCCGGGCCGCAATCCGCCGGGTCCGTCATCGTGCGGAAGGCGCGCGGCAGAGCCGTCAGCAGATGTTCCGGGCGGGTGATGCGGTCGAAATACCGGCTGACCGGTCTGAAACAATCATTCGCACTGATGGTTCCATCCGAGAACACTTCGGGTTGCTGCAAAACCGGATCAGGGCCGCGCGTCGCAAATACATCGCCAGGCAGCAACAAAACAGGCAGACGGTTCACGTGGGCCAGAGCAGCGGCCGTGACCATGTTGGTGGCCCCCGGTCCGATCGACGATGTCACCGCCATGGCGCGCCGCCGACCCAACTGCTTGGCATAAGCAATCGCGCTGTGTGCCATGGTCTGTTCGTTGTGACCGCGATAAGTGGGAAGACTGTCTTTCACCCCATGCAGCGCCTCGCCCAGACCTGCCACGTTGCCATGGCCGAAGATCGCCCAAACACCTGCGATGAACGGCTCTCCGGCCTCGTTCATCTGCGCCCCGAGATAGCGCACCAGAGCCTGCGCCGCGGTCAATCGGACTGTTTTGCTCATCATGATCCCTTTCAACTCGGATCCGCCATCGGCGGTCCGCGGGTTTTCTCATTTGCGAAGGTGTCAGGCCTTTTGCCAGAGCCTGAAATCAGAGTGGCGTCAGGTGCCACCGCCCGATGGATGCCCCCTTGGGGGCATCCGAGTGTTTTGCTTTAGACAGTACCGCCCAGCGATCCCTCAAGCTCGGCCATTTCCTGACCGCCGGCCATCAGGTCCTGCAACTCTTCGGGTGTGATTTCACCGCGTTTGGCAGTGCCCAGAGTTTTGCCGCGGTTCAGTACGGTAAAACGATCGCCCACCGCCAGCGCATGGCGCACGTTGTGGCTGATGAAAACCACGCCGACACCCTGGCTGCGCACCCGGTCGATCGTAGCAAGAACATTCGACGTCTGACGCACACCAAGCGCCGAGGTCGGTTCGTCGAGGATCAGGATCTTGGCGCCGAAATACACCGCCCGCGCGATGGCCACCGTCTGACGTTCGCCGCCGGACAATGTCCCAACCGCCTGATCCGGTGCGCGCAGATTGATGCCCATCTTGCGCATCTCTTCCATGCAGACTTCGTTTGCATGATCCACATCGAACCGCTTGAGCAACCCTTTGCCCTTGGTGGGTTCGCGCCCCATGAAGAAATTGCGCGTCACGCTCATCAGCGGGATCATCGCAAGATCCTGAAACACGGTCGCGATGCCCGCTTCCATTGCATCGCGCGGCGTGTCGAAATGCAACGGCTGACCTTCGAACAAAATCTCGCCCTTGGTGGGTTTGTGCACCCCGGACATGGTCTTGATGAAGGTGGACTTACCCGCGCCGTTGTCGCCCAGCAGGCAATGGCATTCCCCGGGCTTGACGTCAAAGCTGACGCCAGCAAGCGCGATGATATTGCCAAAGTGCTTTTCGATGTCTTTCATCTGAACGATGGGCGCCTGATCATCGACGGCATCGCCATGGTGGAACTTGGTGTCTTCGGTCATATCAGCGCTCCCCGGTTACGCGCTTGCGGATCGCGTTGTTGAACAGAACGGCAATCAACAGCATGGCACCCAGGAAGACCTGGAACCAATCCTGATCAAAGTCGGTATAGGTCAGTCCGATGACGACCATTCCAAAGATGATCGAGCCGAAGAAAGCCCCGATGGCCGAGCCGTATCCGCCGGTCAGCAGGCAGCCGCCGATCACCGCAGCAATGATCGCCTCGAATTCTTTCTGGAACCCCCGCCGCGCATCGGTCGAGCCTGCGTCCATGACGGTAATGATCGCCACAAGGGCGGCACAGCACGCCGTCAGCATGAACAGTGAAACCTTGACGCGGTTCACCGGAACACCCGAATTGGATGCAGCCGTGCTGTCACCACCAGAGGCGAAAATCCAGTTCCCCACCGGGGTACGCAGCAGCACGTAGGTCGCCGCCAGTGTAATGACGATGAACCACAGGATTTCGACCGGAATACCCGGGACCTTGGGCGCGCCGCTTTTGAACGTATCGATCATGCCGTTGGCGGCCAGCCATGCGAACAGGCTGCCGAATGCTTCGCCCGAAAAGAAGGGGGCCAGCCAGTCGTTTTCGACCGCGTCGCGCACACCGCGCAGCTGGGTCGAACCGCCTGTCGCCATTTTCAGACCCACCAGTGACAGGCCACGAAGGATGAACAGAAACGCCAGGGTTACAATGAACGAAGGCAGGCCAGAACGGATCACGATATTGCCGTTAATCGCACCGACACAGGCCGCAAATACGAATGTCATCGGGATGGCAAAGATCAGCGGCAATTGCCAGGTCACGACGCAGACGCCGAAAAACAGCCCCGAGAACGCGACCATCGATCCGATCGACAGGTCGAACTCTCCACCGATCATCAGCAGTGCCGCACCGATCGCCAGGATACCCAACTGTGCCGCAGGAGTCATGAAGTTCATGACACCGGCCAGAGTGAACATCGATTCATCTGCGGTGATCGCAAAGAACACGAATACCAGAACCGCACCTGCAATGGCGCCCAGCTCGGGTCTTTTCATCAGTTTGGTCAGGAATGGTTCTTTCTTGACCCTTTCGTCCGACAGGACGGGCGCTGATTCACTCATGGTTTCCTCCCAATTCGGTGAGACCGGCGCGTTGGCGCCGATCCTGTTGTTTGTCGAGCCGCGCCGAAATCAGCGGATACCTTGCGCGGACAGTTCGATGACCTGTGCGGCCTTGTCCTGAGTGATCAGGTTCGGACCCGAAGGCACGTCGCCGCCCGGCATCAGGCCGTATTTGGCGTGCAGACCCATGAAGTTCACCGACAGGTAGCCCTGAAGATACTGCTGCTGGTCAATGGCAAAGGCCGCGTCACCATCCACGATTGACTGGAGGAAGTTGGCCGACAGGTCGAACGAGGCAACATTCAAATCCCGCCCCGAGGCTTTGGCCGCGGCGACCGAAGGCTCGCCGGCCGAGCTTGCGCCCAGCGCCATAACGGTATCGACGCTTTCGTCAGAGGCCAGAGCGGCAGCAACCTTGGACTCGATCTCGGACGGATCGTTCGAGGTCGGCAGAACGGTTACTTTACCGCCAAACCCTTCGGTGAAGCCTTCACAGCGCAGGTCAAGTGACACGTTGCCGACCTCGTGGTTGACACAGATCGCATTGGTTCCACCCATCGAGGCCAGCTTTTCACCAGCCGCCTTGCCCGCATCATATTCGTCCTGACCCACATGCAGCAGAGCGCCCAGTTCCTTGGCCACTTCCGCGCCCGAGTTGATCGAGATCACCGGGATACCGGCGGCAACCGCACGTTCGATCGAGGGGCCAAGCGCATCCGCATCCGGGATCGAGACGATCAGCCCGTCGGGCTCCTGGTTCACGGCGGCGTCGATCAGCTGCGACATGGCCACCATGTCAAAGGTTTCAGGTGCACGATATTCCACGTTCACACCGACATCCTTTCCGGCCTGCTCAACACCGTTTTTCACGACGTTCCAGAATGCGTCATTGGCCTGGCCATGCGACACGACGACGATTTCCTGCGCAAATGCAGGTGTGGCCAAGGCCAGTGCCCCCGCAGCAAGCGCGCCTTTAACGAATTTCTTCATTTCAGTTTCCTCCCAATGGTTCAGTCTGATCTTCTGTCGGGGTACCAGCCCCGATCATCCGGCTGTGCCGAATCTCAGTGGCTGCGGCGCTGGGCCGAGCTGATGTTAGTTTGAAGAATTTCGATCATTTTGCAACCGGTTTCAAAATTTCTTCCATCCGAACCGGTTTTCCTGCCCGCGCCGACAGGGTTGCGGCCTCGGCCATCGCCAGCGCTGCAACACCGTCCTTCAGCGTGACCGGAACTTCGGATCCACTTTCAACAGCGTCGACAAATGCGGCCCATTCCACGCGGTATGCAGGCATGTAGCGTTCCAGGAAGAAATAGGTAGGCTTGGCACCCACGACACCGTCCGCCGTTGACTTGACGACAGTGTTTTCCAGCATGTTCTGAGCCTGTAGCAACCCCTGGGAGCCCAGCAGTTCGACCCGCTGGTCATAGCCATAGGCCGCGCGCCGCGAATTCTTGATGACCGCGATGCGGCCATCCGCGTAAGTCATTGTAACTGCCGCTGTATCCACATCCCCCGCGGCGCCGATTTCAGCATCCACAAGCGAAGACCCAACCGCCGAGATTGTTTCGGGAACGCCCCCCATCAGGAAGTTCGCCATGTCAAAATCATGGATCATCATGTCCCGAAACAAGCCGCCAGACACCTTTACGTAGCTGACCGGTGGTGGCGCCGGGTCAAAAGATGTGATCGACAGGAGCTCTGCCTTGCCAATCTCACCCGCATCCAACCCCGCCTTCAAGGTCGCAAAATTGGGATCAAATCGCCGATTGAACCCTATCATGACCGGCTTGCCGCGTTCCGAGACCGAATTGAGACATTCCGTGGCGCGCTTCAGGTCCAAATCAACGGGCTTTTCACACAGAACGGCTTTTCCTGCACCTGTGGCTACTTCAATCAGGTCAGAATGCGTATCTGTTGGAGTTGCAATCAGAACCGCGCCGATTTCCGGATCCGCAATGATCTCTTCGGAACTGCGCGCCTCGGCCGCATGATCGCTGGCAAGGCTGGCCGCGGCCTCGGGCAAGGCATCGGAAACAGCAATGAGTTTGCTGCCCGGATGCGATGCAATCGCCTGCGCATGAACACGCCCGATGCGCCCGGCACCCAACAATCCGACGTTCAACATACAGATCTCCCGAATCTTGTTGTTGCGCGCAACAATGATTCTATTTGCAACCGGTTGCAATATTTTTTTCACAACCTTGGCGCTTTTACGGCTCAGGCCCCAAATCATCCTGAAGAATTCGCGTTATGACCCCGGATCCCGATCTGCCAGCTGCAACTCACACGCTGAAATCCGCGCATTGGCCGTCCTACGGGAATCCCCCAATTTCGGAACATGGTGAATCAGGTTAATGTTTGGTTAAGGAACACACACTACCACTCTGTGACCCCTTAGAAGGGCTGGCATGACCCCCTCGTCCAGCCCTTCATACCTCACCCAACAACCGCGAAGAAACAGCCCGCATTGCGGCCTGACGTGTTCATCGAAATTGACGTTCGACATCCAAAGTCCGTTCCCAAAAAATAACACTTCATTGTTATACCAAGATAATATTTTGGGTGCGACATTCTCTGTTTCGTCTCCGCGACATCTAAATTCCGTCTTACGACATTCCCAAACCGTTCGTTTTCTTCGATTTTCTCAAGAAAAAAGCCGCTCATCTCTGAGCGGCTTGAATATCTTTGATCCTGGCGGGTTATCTCTGCCGAGGTTTCCTGCGGGTCTGCCTTGATTCTTTGATGTGCCTGTCCATCGCAATCGTCGTATCAATGCTTTGCCAATCACGACTGAGGAAGGGATTAAGTGCATCATCGCAGTTCATCCTTTCGTAATAGCTTTTCGCAAAGTGTTCGAAGGAAATGGTTTTTGGCTTCGACATCCCGGCGCTGCTGATCGCAGAAATCAAGATTTCGATGGCAATGCCAAACCGCTGTGCGGATGCGTGCATCAGAATCCGAATGAACTCATCCTCATCCAACAGACCATCATCGAGTACTCCAGCCTTCTTCAGCAACTCCTTGCCCGCTGTCTTCAGAGCAACTCCTTCTTCGCTGAACTCCATGGGCAGAACTTCGATTGGCTCAAGCCGCCTCAAAAACGTGTCGTTGTCATTGATAATGGCCTTTGCCTCCATGGTTCCGGTGACGATCAAGCTAACTGGCCAATCATCGTCCTGCATCAAATTCCGAAAGTTCGACGTGATCTGCTTCATGGTGTTGTTGGTCGTGTACCGACCGCTGTCCTGTACCTCATCGAGCTGAAGGGCGGCGACGTCCCGATCTTTCAATCGACTGCGCACAAGGCCGATCAGATAATCTGGGTTGCGCCTAGATGTAGGTGAGATGGGATAGCCCAATTGGCGCAAGATCAGTTCGCAGATTTCTTTCACGGTTGCCCGGCTCGGAATAGTCACACTCCAAAAGTTCGAGCCGAATTCTAGCCCACCGGTTTTAGCTACCAATTGCCTACCGATCACACTCTGGCAGCGCGTTCCACGGCAGCGGGCCGGTTTGCACTGATTGGACGGATGCAAGCGAAGCAATCGCCGCTCGCTGCACGGCCCAAGAACTCTTGAGGCGCAGACGCTGCGGCCGCTTGTTGCACTTCAAGGGGGAGGCCATAGCGGCCATTGTCCGGCAACCGACATTGCTGCGGTCCCAGTCCGCTTATCGGACATTCGCTGCAAATGCTCAACCTCGGCGGTATCAAATGTCAGGACTGCGGACATAGGGTGAATTCGCTGCGTTTGCGAAAGAGGCTGCTTTCGTCCGCTTTCCGGACCTTGGCTTTGGGTTGCACACAAGTTTCACGCCACTGGTGGGTACGACCGTAATCCAGCGAGAATGCGTGTCCACTCCTCCAGGGTTATGCAGTTCCCCATAGAAGGGTCGGATTTGATGGACGACTGCTGGAGGGGACGGGACCGGGGGCGAACGTTCTCTGGCATCTCACCCACGGCGAGAAGTTTTCCGATTTGGATTTGCATTCAATCGTCAGCGACGAGAGCCATGAGCACTGTGAAGGGTTGAATTCCCCCAAACAGGACGCTTCCACCGGCAATGTCACGGACAAAGGTTGTGGCTTCCGAATAGTTCAAACGGGCCATCGAGAGTGATCTTTCCAAAGCGGCCACCTGACCCTGCCAGAGTTCGAGTGGACCAGCATCGGGTGGTGATTGCCTACGACGCTCCAAGGCCAGCTCTCTGTTTTTGATTTCTGCCTGAAAATGGGCGCTTACTTGCAGCGCAAAGCCTGCAAGTTCTTGTCGAACTGTATTCAAGACCGACGCCTTGTTCTGCTCCACCCGTTCTGCAATCGCAGCCAGATGTCGAGACCGGATCGAATTCAAAACCTCCTGCTTCTCGAGAAGTAAAGGTGGAGTCCGCCCCTTGGCCAACGCGTTATTGGTTGATGAGGTTATTGGCTCAAGGCATCGGTCCACGTCATCTTCAGCCAAGTCTTGCCAGCAGTCGCGTGCCTTCAGAGAACCAACACGAATGAGCTTCGCTGGCGCTGCGAACCTAACCTTGCGCTGGAGGGCGTGAAAGAGGGCTTGTAGCGCAAAACGGTCGGCGCTGAGCGCTCGCCTCTGCGCATCTGTCGGGGCGGATGCAAGGATTTCCTTTGCTCTGGGTGTCCAAAGTGGTGGAAGCAATCCATCTGGGAATGGATCGATCAGCGCTGCAGAAATGATTACCAGTGGGCCAATCCCTCTTGCCGGATGACCTTCAGGCAGCCTGACGCTCGTCTGCACAACGGGCTTTTCGGTTCCGAAGCGATTGAAGCATGCGGCCGTGTAGCCGGCAACAAGCCCATCGTGCAGTTCTGAGCCGTGATCGAGAAAGCGTAGCGGGCGTCCGGACCTTTCCCCGGCTCCGGAACGCTCGCCATCATCCGTGAAGACAACCTTCCGTGGCGGTGCAGAGATGTCCTCTCGACGATAGATGAACGGGACGTGTCCGGACATCCAGCTCTCGCGAGACGCGCCGGGTAGAGCGAAAGGGCTATCGCCCGCGCGCCCTCGTTCGCCAACACCATGGTACCAGATCGTCTGGAACCCGTAGTCATCGATCTTGTCACGCCGATAACCGATATCGAAATCCCTGGAAGCGGTTATTGTCTTCAGCCAAGCACCGATTGCTCGCTCTTCTCGCCGTATCGGTGTATCCGTCGGGCGCGCGAGTTCAGAAAGCATCGCCGGCGCTGGACAAGGCTTCTGACGCCATTGATCGAATTCATCAGCTGCTTGCTGATGGGTGAAAGGATTTGCTTCTTTGAGAAAAGAAGGCAATCCCGTGCTGTTTCCCGTAAGCGGAGCAATCGAAAGGGTCGCCCTCCGCCCGATCGCAGCGCGCCCCAGCACTGTCTGAATCTCAGCCACTTCTGAGGGTGAAAGCGGTGGCAGCGGACTGTCGAACACGCCCAGCGCTGCCACCGTGTCGGCGATTGCCGCTTCTTGAGAACCTTCAATCAGGATGCGCCAGATGTCGATGATGCGCCTTGATCGTTTGCGATCGCCAGCGGGGCCAAGACGATCGACACGACCGATCAGCTGGTCTATGCCGTCGATTTCCCACGGAAGGGAAAAGAAAATAATCCCTTGCGCTACGTGATGGAGGTTCAGCCCAGCCTGGACCCAGTCGCCTACAAGCAGAAGTCGGTTCTCGCGGGACAACAAGGGTGCAAGTGTTTCCTGGATTTCGCGAAGGTTGGTCACCCCTTCCACTTCGGTAGCTGCGGGGCGCCGCAGCACTGAGATTCCATCTGCAAGGAAAGGGAAGTATCTTGGAAGTGCCGCACGCAGCATGTCGATGGTTGGATTGTCTCCGCAGACAATGATGAATGCGCGATCCTCATCGTGACACCATTGCTCCGAGAGGATGTCGAGCAAGGCTTCCAGTCTGCTATCGCCCGGATCTTCAAGAGACTTGACGCGAGCAGCTTCTGCCATCTGAGCTAGGGCACCTCCCCGTGTTGCAAGTTCCGTGAGTACCGTTCTTGCAGCTCTTGCGCTCCGTTGAAGGGCTCGCGCAGCTGTCCAGGCGGGACCCTGGATGCCTTCGGCGGGGTCCGCGCCCTCAATGACCATCGCAGCTATCTCATGCCGCATTCGTTCGGACTCAAGGGGTTGCAGCCGAACTTCGTGATTGCGTCGTTGCGGCAAATATTCATTCCATTCGGATCGACTGTTCCTGATGATCCGACGTGACGCTCCCGACTGCAGGAACGCTCGGGTCCAGTCGTCTGGACCATCCGATCCGTTCAGAGACGCAATCGCTGCTTCCTCACGGTCTTGCAGCATGTCGGCTACACTGCGACCTTCCATCCTGGCAAGTGCAGCAGCCTCCGGCTCAATCATCCGCAAGATCGGTTCGCGCCTAGCAGGATCGCCGAGTCTCGGAGTGGCGGATAGAACAAGAACTTGCCGGAACTCGTCCGCTGCTTGCGATATGGCCTGAATCGCGTCTCGCGGCATCGTTTGGGGCTCGTCAACAATCAAGAGATCGAACACAGCAGGATCCGCGCTTATTGTTCGCGTGCCCTGTCCAGGACGTGTCATCAGATCGCGCGGGCGCGCCAGCGTGACTGGCGACAGTTCGTCGTGAGTGCCATCTCCGATCGAACCGGCGATAGCAGGCATCACGTGGCCTCGGATCCAGCATTCCTCCTGCCACTGCGCCAACAGATTGTCTGGTGCAATCACGAGGGATCGGTGTGCCGTATCTTGCCAGCGCAGGGCATTCACGATCATCAATGCCTGCACTGTCTTGCCGAGTCCCACCTCGTCCGAAATCAAGTGACGAATGTGGGCGTCTCCAAGGACCCGGCGCACAGTTGCAATCTGGTAGGGCAAGGGATCAGCGGCGACCCCGAGGGCGCCACCCAGACCAATATCGAGAGCGGAAACCCTTCGCCGCAACGCCTGAACGCAATTCACGAATCTTAGGTAGTGGTCCATCAGATGGCACTCTCGATCGGCAGGTCTCCAAGCGCGAGTTTGCGTCGAAGCGCAACGTAGCGAACGGCTCTACTGGTTCGGACATCCGAAAGTCCCTTTGCCACGAACTCTCGCCAACCTTCGGTTTCCACCATGGCCTTGGGTGAAAGCCATAGCTGCAACATGGTTCGGATTTCAGAACGTCCGAGCCAACGGAGCCCGGGTCGTCTGGAGGCGTCAACATGGGTAGAGTCAAGAAGATCGACCAGGTCGTCCTCCGTAAGCTCGCCATAAAAGGGCTTGATAAGTGCCGACCACCTCGCCTCCGGCGGAATGAACGGGCGGAACATCGGAAGCAACGGGATTTCGCGCGAGCGTTCCAGCGCATCGCGCCACGAGTCTGCGGGACGGGCCATGTCCACGTCGTCGAAGGCTTCAATACCTTCCGCTTCCAATTTCTGTCTCAAGTCTTCATACGCATCGATCACCGCAAGATCGAGTTCTCCTGCCAGATCTTCAGTCCACTGCAACAGCGCTTCCGGAATGTCCGGTACAGCCTCTCGAAGGCGGACGACCAATCGCTCTCGCAGAAACTCCCGATCGCGGGCAGTCTCAATGTTCGGCAAGTCCTCGCCGGAGACCAAGCCAAGGGCGTCGGCACAACGAAGTAGCGCGCCATGCGGGGAAAGAATCGAAAGGTCGATACCTGCTTCCAACCTGCGCCATCTCGCTCCGCAAAGCTGTTCGATCAACGCGGCTTCAAGCTCCTCGACCACCGACCATCGCTGCCAGTTTCCAAGAAGGTCATTCGCTTCTGCAAGTTGCCACGCAACATTCGAGCGAGCCAATTCGATGAGTCCAACGCCATGCTCGTTCGACGTCGGTTCGCGCAGCAATGCAGGAAGTGACACTCTCCTGCGATCCCCCAAGCCAAGCCGAGTGGCGTCCGATCCGGAAAGGATCAGGCCCGCCGTCAGCGCCTCGTGGTCGGCCGCATCCGGCAGTACCAGCCGGGTTTCTCTCGCGCTGCGGTCACCTTCTGCCCCGAGAAGAGGCGCAACGACCGTCGCAGTGATCGAAGGGATCGCTCCTGCGTCATCGCCGCTCCTTGTCCACTCGCGCGTCTCCCCGTCATAACGTATCTCGCGGCGTACCGGTGGAAGCGAAAACACCTTCTCCAGAAGACCCTCGGCTTCGACATGCAGTCGCAAGCCGTTTTCGTTTGCTCGCTGCCCAGCCAGCTTCGTCTGGATTTCATGCAGCACCGGAGAACGTCCCGTTAACCTCGCCGGAAGGCGGTCGATCACACCTTGAGCCACGAGAGCCGGCTCGTTCGGGGAAACCACTCGAATGCGGATCGGAACAGCCTCAAGCGCAAGGGGAGCAGTCACTCTGATCTCAAGTCGGCCTGTCTCGAGATCGGAGGCATTTGCGTTGGCCGGCAACAATTTCACCATGGCCGGTTCTATGTCCGGCGGCTCCAATACTTCGAACTCCAGCCTGTCGAGTTCTCGACCCTCGGCCGGTTCGATCAGATGAAGACCAACGTCCGGTCTGATTGCCTTCCATTCGGTGCCGCCGATACTCAGAGGATCGCCTGAGGTCACCGCCCCATCTAGAAGGAATTCAGCGTCCGCCACGCCCCGCTGCGATACCAGAACTGGAAAGTCATCAATGAACCTGCTTGAAGCCCCGGGCGCAGGCAATCCAGCAATCCGCAGAGTTGGAACGCGGTCCGCTATCACAAACCCGCGGCGACGCAAGAACTCGATATCCGAGGGGTTGGATGTTTCGAGGGTCCGCGTTTCGACGCTACCGTCCTCACCTGCATGAATGAGCTGCAGAATCCTGGAATCGGGTTGAAGCTTTTCGCCTGGAAAAACGGCGTTAGCTGCAAGGCCATTGGACTCGACAGCGAAATACTCCGGTTCAAGCGGCTGCAAACGTTCCAGAGTGGTTTTTGCAATGCCCTCATCAAGATCAACAGCGTCGCCGCGGCGCAACGGAGATATCGGGAAAGGAGCAATATTCTTTAGGACGATTTCACCACCGGCAAGGAATGCGCGAAGCGAGATCACATGAATCCCATCAACCGCCCGTATGCGGTCACCATGTATGCGCAAAGCGGCGATCACTTCATCTCGCAGCTGGGCCGGCAACGTTGGCCCACGAATGCCCAGATGTCTTGGCTCGCCGTCCCTCAGCGCAAGAACATAGCGGGATGCCGCAATCTGGGTTAGGCGTGCCGTTCTTCTTGCGACCGTCTTCCTTGCCTCGGTGATTGCTCGAAGCGCACCCCAATCCTTTCGGATATCCTGATCAACTCTCGCGAGAAGGCTCCCAGACAGCCAGCCTTCCGACTCGGGGTCAAGTAGCCTGCGCATGACCTCGAGGGCAACGTCCCTTTGAAGGAGCCAGTTCTCGAAGCGACGACTTGCATGCCCCGCCGCAAGCGCTCTCAGGTAGTCGAGCAGCCGGTCCGTATCATCGGCTGAGACTCCTGCCCTGACAGCACGTCTGAGGGCGTCTGCAAGCTGGGGCTGAATCTCAAGAGGCACCACCGAGTTGCCGATAGGCCATGAGATATGGGGGAAATGGCGTTCCCAAGGGCTGTCGCCGGGTCGCGCAAGGCGAAGCTTGTTGTGTCCGATCTCGAAAAGTCGAGACAGACCGGAACGGAATGCAGGCCCCGCCTCTACCCCGAGTTCTTGAGAGAGTACCGGCCAGAAATCGGTTCCAGTGCCTCGGTATCGGTATCCCACCTCCGTTGCGATCACAAGCAACGGAAGAAAGTTCCACGCCCACACTGCTCCCGCGAGTTGCGGATCCTCCTCAATCTGTCGCGCGACCGTCCTTCTCAGTTCTTTCAGCGCTAGCTCGTCAAGCCCGTGCTCGATAGCAAATACCGGCAGTGGGCCTCGTGTCTGAGCAAGGTCGACAAAGCGCTTGGCAAGTACCTGATGTTGATCGGTCAGCACATTCGAACCATGCATCTTTTCATCCGCTCGCGTACAAGATCGTGGAAGCCGATTACCGCAGGGACAGACCGAGGCAATCACCTCAGGGTTGACTGCCAACTGCTTGAATGTCAATCACAACTGGAACGTGAAAGGAGAGGCGCCGCGTGAACTCTGAAACTACGCTTGCGCATGGTCGGGACGCGCCGGACGTACCGACCGACGGCAGCACAAGAACCATCGCGGATCTGGTCCGGCGCATGGTCCACGCGCGCCGTGGCCTCAGCCGCGCCGAAGTTGTGAATTGGGTTTTGCAGTTCCTCGATGACAAGGACCGCGTTGACACCACGGCCCGGGTAGCCGGAGTGATCGACATGCTGGGCGAGTTGAAGGACATTGGCTACGGCACAATGCGCGACGAGCCAGTTCTGGTCAGCCTGCCGGAGCGTCGGGTTGCACTACCTGACGACACGATTGTAGCCCTCGGCGATCATGGTATCTCCGTGGGAGCAGGCTCCGAAAAACTGTTTCCGGAAGTCACTGGAGGCGCGACCGAGAGTCTGGTCGAGGTTCTTGCGTCATTTGATGAACCCGTGTCCCTGATTGGCCACCAAGTAATTGAGCCCATCGGGCACTGGACTGGAGACGGCAAGATGCCTGCTGCACTGCGCAGGGCACTTTCGCTCTGCGGAGCCTTCGATCCAGTCGAGCAGAAATGGTCGATAAGTGAAGAGAACGCCTCCTTCCTGAATGAATGGTTCGGCCTCGCCCCCCTCGATTCTTCGACTCTGGACTCTGTGCCCGATGAGACCCAGCTTCGCGTGGCGAAGGCTCCTGCTGAACTGAGAATGGTGGTCGAGGCTGGCCCCGGGAGCGGCAAGACCCATGTGGCGTGTGAACGTGTCATCTCCCTAGTGGAGGCAGAGGGTCTCGCCCCTTCGCGTATACTGCTACTCAGCTTCACGCGGATCGCGGTCGCAGAGCTTCGAGACCGGATCGGTCGCCGCCTTGGTGAATTGCCGAACGTCGCCTCGTTGCAGGTCAGGACATTCGACTCTTTCGCGGCGCGCTTGCTTGCAAATGCTGGTTTGAGTTCTTCAGGCGGCCATGATGCCGGCATTCGGGCTGCGACAAGACTGATGCGATCTGACAACCCACTCGTTGCAGATGCACTTGGTCAGCTGGAACACGTGATCATTGATGAAGCGCAGGATCTCGTCGGCGACCGCAAGGAGATGTGCGAGGCGCTTCTTGCGTTGCTCGATCCCGCCTGCGGTGTAACCGTCTTCGGGGATTTTGCACAATCGATCTACGGCTACCAACGCAGGGGCACTACAGGTTCCACATTGCTCGCAGAAATCGCGACGCGTGCCGATTTCACTTACGATCAGCTTGTGCGCGACCACCGCACCCGGACGGAAGCCTTGAAGGAAATGTTCTCCTCAGTTCGCGAGACACTGAGAGACGATCCGGTGGGTTCACGGGAGAGCTACTTTCATGTTCGAGAGCAGATCAGGAGCGCTGCGGTTGAGAATGACATCACGGGATTTGCGTTTCATCCGTCTACAACAGGCGGCCTGATCCTGACACGAAGCCGTCGAGGCCTGTTCACTGCTGCCGAACACATGCGCACCGCCGGCAGAAGCTTCCGGCTGCGTCTGCCCGACCGCCCACCCAAGATTGAGGCATGGATCGGCGCGCTTCTGGGGGGTCTTCCGGCCTCGACCCGTATGTCGCAGAGTGACTTTCTTTCCCTCCATGAGGGACTGAGCCCGGCGCCATGGCGGAGCTTTGATGAGTGCTGGGAGATCCTGCTCGACCTGGATGCTTCGGGTCGAGATATGATCTCGGTTGGCAACATCGCCGAAGGCCTTGAGGATCCCCCCCTTGAGCTCCTCAGCGACCATGAGGGAAGCACGGGACCCTTGCTCTCGACGATCCATGCGATCAAGGGGAGAGAAGCCGAAAGGGTCATGCTGCTGCTCACTCGGGCACCGTACGGCGACCGTGTGGACTGGGCAGAGGAAGCCCGCACCTTGTACGTCGGAGCAACCCGCGCAAGCACGGAACTGCGGACAGGGTGGATCAGCCCCAGAAAATTCTACAAGATCGGGGACCCGGAACGATACTGGGCCGCGCATCCCGATCATAGGATGATCGAGATAGGACTTGAGGGAGATCTCGTCGACTGGGCCGAGTTCGCGTGTTCGGGCCATGTCGTCAATGAGGCGGAAGCAATCTCGTGCATTTGGCGTGCATCGATCGATGAACCGAGAGTGGCGGCCTATCCCGATACAGGCGGACGTCTGGTTCTGAGGATCGGAGGTCACGACGGAGCGGCGATCGGGTGCCTGTCGCATGCCTTCATCGACTTGATCCAAGCGCTACGAAAGGTCGAGCCGGATTCCGCGCTTCCAGAAGTCGTCGCGGGAATTTCCGTCGTGGGAGCGACTACGGTTGTTGTGCCCGGGCGGTCTGGAGAGGCACCGAGCCTTGCGCTCATGCCACTGCTTGGCGGCTTTGGCAGCATTCCTCGCTGAGTGATAATTCTGGTGTCTGGAGAACGTAAATGATTGATGCGCGCGACACGCTCCTCGAACGGATGAAGGTCGATCTCATCGGCCCGGAAGAGCCGAATGAACTGATCTCGGATCGGCCGACTGATCGATACCTGACCGGAATCCTGTTCCCGCCTCGCACGACGATTTCGCCGGAAGATGACGACGAAGCGAGCGATGCTGACGATGCGGATGCGGTGGGGACCGCGCTGGATGGGGTGAAGGCAGCTTCGGCATTCCGACCGAGTTCGGCTGGTCTTTCCTTTGCCGTCCGACCAAGCGGTTCGGCGCCCAGACTGCGGGTTCGGGTGGATGGGGCTCGCTACAGGCCCGAAAGCGCGGCCGATGATAGCGCCGGTTCATCCAGGAAGCGGGTGCAGAGCTGGCGGCGAGATCCTCAATTCGCCGAGGTTTCACTTGAACTCGCGGAACTGAGCGAGCAAGCGGCCCCCGTCATCAGCCTCGCGGGCTGCGGGCTTGCCGGAACGTCCTTGCACTGCCGTATCGCCCCTTGGGGTGACATTCTGCTAGTAACGCTTGCGGTGACAAACGACGCAAGGCCAACCGAATCAAGAAGTCGCGCAGCCAACGAGGAAGCAGCGCTTTTTCAGTTTTCGCTGAGTGTAGAATGCGAAGCTGAATGCAAATTCGTTCCAAAGCCGGACAGGGCCGGATTGGCGAGCGACGAAGGCGATGCCCTCGCGTCCGCCTTGCTGTATCGGGACGTCCAGCAATTCGCAGTGGGTCACACCTGTTCAGCGATGTGGGACGAGCCCGTTGATGGAACGGTATGTCAGGTGAAGACCAGCTGGTTTCCGGAAGCCACCGTCCATGTCGTCAGCGCAGAAGGCGATATCGAGTTTCGGCAGGGCGAAGCCCGATTGCCGCTAGCGGCTTCATGGCTTGCATCCGAAGACGCTCCCAGTCTCATCGCAGGGCTGAAATCGTTCGTTGCCGCATACACAAAATGGGTTGCGAGGATGGAGGGTGCAGCGCTCGACATGCCGCAGGAGCACGTCAAGCAGGCACAAGTGCATATGCAGCGCTGCCGAACCGCTCAACAACG
Organism: Ruegeria sp. HKCCD6428; assembly: GCF_013110595.1. Taxonomy (NCBI): domain Bacteria; kingdom Pseudomonadati; phylum Pseudomonadota; class Alphaproteobacteria; order Rhodobacterales; family Roseobacteraceae; genus Ruegeria; species Ruegeria sp. HKCCD6428. The sequence goes on along the minus strand of NZ_WVQX01000003.1, from coordinate 46,450 downwards.
GATGCGATCTGGTATTGCGCTCCTGGAGTCATCACCCGAGGTGCTGACGGCGTTCAGGCTCGCGAACACCGCTCTTGCGCTTCAGTACTCATGGCGCGTCAACTCAAATCCTCCCGAACTGATCTGGCGCCCGTTTCAGCTCGGTTTCGCGCTCCTGTGTCTGGAGTCGATTGCAAACCCCGACTCCTGCGATCGCGAGACGATGGATCTTCTTTGGTTTCCGACCGGTGGCGGAAAGACCGAAGCCTATCTGCTGTTGACAGCTTTCACCATCTTCCTCCGCCGGCTCCGCGTGGGGGGGAACCCGAGCGGCGCAGGCGTGACAACATTCATGCGCTACACCCTCAGACTTCTGACCATACAGCAGTTCGAGCGGGCAGCTTCCTTGATCTGTGCCTGCGAGATGGTCAGGCGCGGCAAGGTCAAGCTGAAACAGGTTGATTTGCCCGCACACTTCGCTACGGATATGCCGATTTCCCTTGGACTTTGGGTCGGAGAAGGTGCCACGCCAAAAACGGTTTCGCAGGCAGAGCAGGCACTCGGTACGGAATCGGAAAGTTCGCCGGCTCAGTTGCGCAACTGCCCATGCTGTCGTGAAGTCCTCGACTGGAGAATCTCGTCGGACAGGAGCCGTGTGGAGGTACGCTGCCGCAACGAGTCATGCGATCTGGGGCGGGAACTGGCATTGCTCCCAGTCTGGACTGTTGACGAGGACATCTACCGAGAGCAGCCCACATTGCTGATCTCCACAGTCGACAAGTACGCGCAGATAACAAGAAACCAGAAAACCGGCTGCCTTTTTGGCATCGGAACGCCGGCGGATCCTCCGGAGCTTGTGATCCAGGATGAACTCCACCTGATATCAGGGCCATTGGGTAGCCTGGCCGGGCTCTACGAGACTGCGATCGATGAAATGTGTCGTTCGAATGCGGGCGTGAGGGTCAAGATCATCGGCTCAACGGCAACAATCCGCAGAGCAGAAGACCAGATCAAGAGCCTGTTTGACCGCAGTTCTTTTCAATTTCCTCCGCCCGGCCTGGATCACACTAATTCGGGTTTTGCGATCGAGAATCGTGATGTTCCGGGCCGTCTCTATGTAGGCATATCGACCGTCGGTCGCTCGGCAAAATTCACTCAACAGGCTGTCGCGGCATCTTTGCTTCAGGCGGCTACCGACGCGACATTACCGGAAGACAGGCGCGACGGATACTGGACCCTCGTCAATTACTTCAATTCGCTCAGAGAACTGGGGGGCGCACTCGTTCTCATGCGCGACGACGTTGCGCGCAGTATCCGGGATTATGCCGCACGCAGACCGGGTGAGGTCGAACGCGACGCGGGGATGCAGATCGAACTCACCAGCCGCGTCCGTTCCAGCGACATTCCGAAATACCTCAAGGATCTGGAGCGTCCATGGAACGATCCCGACCATGTCGACATAGTTCTGGCGAGCAATATGATCTCGGTCGGGATGGATGTTTCCCGTCTGGGCCTGATGGTAGTAAATGGTCAGCCAAAGACGATTGCCGAGTATATCCAGGCGACCAGCCGGGTTGGCAGGAGCCAGCAGGCGCCCGGGCTTGTAATCACCCTGTTCAATGCTGCCAAGTCCCGCGATCGCAGCCGATACGAGACCTTTGCTAGTTGGCATCGCAGTCTCTACCGTGATGTAGAAGCTACGAGCGTAACGCCCTTTGCCCCGCGAGCGCGCGACCGAGCACTACATGCTCCATATGTCGCGATGGTGCGCCATCTGGTCGACGGAATGGAGGATCCGGGTGCGATCGAACACCGTCAAAAGGAAGCAGAAACACTTCTGGAAACCGTAATCGCCCGCATCGAGCGGATTGATCCGGTGGAAGCAGATGCTGCGCGTGCTCAACTCAACTCGTTCCTTGACGACTGGTTCGACCGACAGGGCCTGAAGGAATATTGGAACGACTATGGAGAAGCTCTTCTGACCTCGGCGGAAGCGGCGGCGGAGCGCGGGAACAGGGCTCGCTTTGCCGGGCAGAAGCCGACCCCGAACTCACTGCGTTCCGTTGAAGCATCGGCAGCTTATGTACTTTTGGCAGGCGGATCGGATAGGGGGAGAGCGCAATGAAGCCGATCGGAAAAATTCGCCGGAGTCAGGTTCTCACTGGCAATGGCCCCGGCGCGATCATCGACTTCAGGGGCGAGAACGGCGCTCCTGTCTCCGTAGTGTCGGCAGGCCTTGAGGCCTGGGATCAACTGGCCATCAAAAAGGGGCTTCTGAACGATCAACGCATTCATCATGAGCCACTCCAGGCGAGGCTCCAGGTGAACGGGTTCAGGTTACCTCCTGTCGGAGACGAAAAAGTTGGTAGGGAAAAGCGACCACGCCTTTTGCCCGCCTACAGGTTCCCGGATTGGCATGTCTGTCCGAAATGCAACCTCCTGCAGCGTAGCCGCTTCTGGAGTTCTGAGATCGGGAAACCCGAGCTTTGGTGCACTTCCTGCAGTTCCGGGCGAGGTAAGCGCATGAAGAAGGCATACGTAGTGCCGGTCCGCTTCATCGTTACCTGCCCGGCTGGCCATCTTCAGGAGTTTCCCTGGATGTCATGGCCGAAGCATGCTGACTCCTGCTCCCGGAAGAAGCCTCTCAAGCTCATAGGGGAAGGCGCAGGGTTGAAGGGGCTCAAGGTGCATTGCACCGAATGCAGGTGCGAACGCGACCTGGATGGAGCCTTGTCGCCTGGCGGACTGGGCAAGATTTCGTGCGAGGGCAGATCTCCATGGCTCAAAAAGCAGGCCGACCCCTGCAACCATAAGCCCATTGCCATTCAGCGAGGCGCGTCGAACGCTTATTTCCCCGTGATGGAATCTGCGCTCGACGTGCCGCCATTCGGCGGTTCCTTCCGGGATATGCTGGACGATTTCTGGCCGGACATCATTGCGCTGGACGACAGGGCGCAGCTTCCCGACTTCGTGCGGAAAAAAATCCTTCCCTTGTGGCCTGAGCCTGACACACAGCCGGAAGATCTGACTGCACGAATCCTGACCCTGCTGACAATGCTCGACAACAAGACTGGTGACCTGCGTCCCAACGAGCACCTGATGCTTTGCTCGGGTGGCCCGGACGGAGAAGAGTTCCCGGAGTTCCAGATCTCGCCTCAGGCGATCCCGAGCGATCTGAAGGGCATTCTGGACCGTGTAGTCTCGGTCGAGAGGTTGCGCGAAGTGCGAGCTCTCAAGGCATTCACTCGTCTCAGCCCGGTGGAGGCCGCCGACAACAGCGCTTTTGTGGCTCCACTGTCCGAGAAGAAGTTGAACTGGCTTCCGGCAATCGAGGTCCGCGGGGAAGGCATATTCATCAACTTCGACGAGACAGCCGTACGCTCCTGGGAGAACGACCCGAACGTAGTCGACAGGGCTGCAAAAGCGCATCAGGCCGCCGAGCGCGCGTGGCAAGACCACAATGGTAGCGATCGCCCTTTTCCCATGACGATCTCGGCGAGGTTGCTCCTGGTCCACACAACGGCCCACGCACTGTCGGAGCGCTTGTCACTCGACAGCGGGTACTCGACAGCGTCCATCCGAGAGAGGTTGTACGTCTCGCCAGGTCCCGGCGGAATGTGCGGATTTCTTCTCTACACATCCGCACCGGACTCCGATGGAACACTGGGCGGATTGTCACGAAAGGGACGCACCAGCGAGATTGGCCCGATCCTGCTCGCTGCACTTCGGGATCTGGAGTGGTGCTCTTCGGATCCGCTATGCAGCAGCGGCATCCTCTCGCTCTCAGAGGGATCTGGATCCTCAGCCTGTCACTGCTGTACCTTCCTTCCAGAAACCTCGTGCGAGCATTTCAACCGCCACCTTGATCGCGGCATGCTGGTCGGAACACCGACGAACCCTGAACTTGGTTTCTTCCGCAAGCTTCTGGATGGGAGGTCCTGAAGATGGCCCGCATGTATCCAAGGGAATTGCCGCGTCATGTTCTTGAAAATCCGAAACTGTCTTCGGAGGTCCGCGTCTACGAACGCATAAGGGATAAACTTCCAGGGGACTACAACTGCTACTATTCGCGCTCCTGGCATGAAGCGGATCGCGATGGAGCCGAGCTCGACGGAGAAGCGGATTTCATCGTCGCGCATGCGGAACATGGGTTGCTGTTCCTTGAGGTAAAGGGCGGGAGGGTGAGCTGCCGTGAAGCCGATGGACAGTGGCTCAGTGAGGACCGAGACGGGTTCAAGTTCCGCATCAAGAACCCGATATCCCAGGCGCGGAGCAGCAAACACCATTTCCTAAAGCGCCTCAAAGCAAGCCGGGCGCTGAAGGGGCGTTTCATCAGAGCTCGCCATGGCGCGATCCTTCCAGGCAGTGTCCGTCCGCGGCGGGCGTTGGCAGCGGATGCGCCGCTCGAAATCATCGCGTTCGGGAACGACATGGAATCCCTCGATCGCTGGATTGTCCGTCGGATGACCGAAGGCGACGACCATGGCGAAAGCGCTTTGGGGTTGGATGGCTTGAGAGCGCTGGAAGAGCTACTTGCAAGCCATTTCGAACTCAGGGCCCACATCGGACTAAGCCTCGCCGACGATGCCAGAACCATCGAGCGACTGACGAGCGAACAGGCGTGGATCCTCGACTCGCTCGCGGATAACAAGGAAATGGCGATCTCGGGTGGTGCAGGCAGTGGCAAGACAGTACTGGCCCTCGAAAAAAGCATAAGATCAGCTGTCGAAGGCCGCCGGACGCTTCTGACTTGCTATAACGCACCACTTGCAAACCACCTTCGCTCGGTCTGTCAGGGGCATGATGGGCTTTTTGTGGCAAGCTTCCATTCTCTTTGCAGAACGCTTGCTCAGAGGGCTGGGGTAGAACTACCCTCGGATGACGACAAGCTCATGTTCGACCGTCTTCTTCCCGAGGCACTTGTCGAAGTTATCAGCAATCAGCCTGACCTCGGTTTTGATACGGTCATCGTCGATGAAGGACAGGACTTTCAGGATTCGTGGCTTCACGCCCTGCGCCTCACTATCAAGGATCCTGAATCCGGAGGCTTCTACGTTTTCTACGACGACAATCAGCGGTTATACACTCCTGAGAAAGGTTTCATCGATGCGCTTCCCGCATCGTCCATCGCGCTGACAAGAAATCTTCGGAACACGCGACGCATTCATGCCTTGATGGCGAAGTGGTATCATGGTCGGCGAAGCATCCCTGCAGGACCTGAGGGGGAGCCGGTTGGATATATAGTGTGTCGCACCGGCGAGATGGCTCCAGCGCGACTGAACGAACGGATAGCACAGCTTGTGCGCTCCGGCCAAGTAAAGCCGGGACAGATTGCGGTGCTCGCTGGGACGGGCGATGCCCTGGCTGCTCTTGGCGAGAGAATCGCCGGACATGCGACCTGTCGTGCGGATGGTGTGCGACCGGATCATATCGTCCTTGATACGGTCCGACGCTTCAAGGGACTGTCACGTCCATGCGTCTTCCTGATCGGGACCGAGGGTCTTACCGATCCCGAACTGATCTATGTTGCGACAAGCCGCGCAAATGTCTTTCTTGAACTCGTCGGGACAGGTGATGACATCGCGCGCCTGAACCAAGAAGCTCAGCCCGTCGGACAGTGAAGCCCCCCAAACAGGTTAGGTCTATCCACAGTCGAACAGGTCGTTTCGCATCGGTGCCACATCGGCCGATGAGATATCCGGCTCCCCAAGATCAGTGCAGTTCGATGCGGAATTGATGCCTGAAATGGCATTCAACACGACGTCTGCGATCTGGCGTGCCAGAAAGGGCGGCACTGCGTTCCCCACCTGGACGTACTGCTGGGTCCGGTTGCCCATGAACAGGTAATCGTCGGGGAATGTCTGCAGGCGTGCAGCTTCACGTACCGTCAGGCTGCGGCACTGTAAAGGATCGGGATGTATGAAGTAATGACCATCTTTCGAGATATGGCTGGTCACCGTAGTTGATGGCTCATCAGCCAGCTGGACTCTGAAACGATCGTTGAATTTTCCGCTGTGCCAATTGCGATGATCCGGGCTCAGCACAAGCGGAAAATCAGCGGCCTTGGGGCTGTAGCCGCGAACGTCCCCGAACACGGAGGCGAAGAGGTAGCGGCCAAGATCAGACGCCATGTGTCCACGCGTCTCGTGCTGGGCGATTGTGCGAAGTTCCGGACGCTCCAGCCAACGCAGCAGTTCATCGTTCGAAGCTCCATAACCCTCGCCAAGTCGTGTGTCCTTTCGACTGACTGGGGCTTCTTTCGCCAAGCGGCTTGCAACAGTAGTAAATGCCTCGTGGAGTGGTTCGCCATCCTTGCCGGGGTGAATGCGCTCCAGCATTCTCGCAGCTTTGACAACCTCCCGCCGCCAGTCTGCCGCGCTGTCCGCCCCTCGACTGATACCACTGCGCAGGCGCGGCATCGTGCCGATCGCGTCACTGACCGTTCGCATCCGCTCGGAGACGGCCATGCTGGCACCCGCCGCCTTGCCAGCCAGGTCCGACCGGATCCCGACGATGATTACCCGGTGACGCCGCTGCGGAACCCCGAACTGTTCGGCACGCACGACGAAGTCCGAGGGACGCATCGCCTCCTGCAGGCTGGCCATACCGTCTTCGACCCGAATGGCCCGCAGCTCGTATTGATGACCATGGCCGCTGCCGAGGGAGGTAAGGTCCTCCATCAACATCTCGAACACGAGCCTGCTCTCGACCGTCGAGGACAGCATGCCCTTGACGTTCTCCATCACGAAGGCTGCCGGCCGAAGCTTATCGAGCACCCTGATGTACTCGCGGAACAGGTAGTGCCTTTCATCCTCCTCCGGCACATAACCAACCTTTCCCCTGGACCGGGCCCGACCCACGAGGGAGTAGGCCTGACACGGCGGGCCGCCGATCAGGATCGTGTCGTCGTACCCGGACTTCAGTTTCTCGATGGCGGCATCGATCGCTGTTGCTGCGGCCTCGGTGCCGAGCTCGAGACCGCGGGCCTCCTCGGCGGCCAATCGCCAAGCAGACGCATCGACTTCTGACCAGTCCGGTTCAGGAATTTCTCCCGCATGGAAATCGATGAACTGTTTCGGCAATCTGCCATGACGTGACCGGTACTCGCGCAGAAACGCGCGCAGTGTAAGCGTCCGGTGCGCCGATGCCTCCTTCTCGACCGAGATGCCGATCCGGAACGGCGCGTGGCCGTCCTCTACAAGGGAGGCAAACCCCTCACGCAGTCCGCCGGGCCCGGCAAAAAGATCAACAATACCGAAATTCGAAGGCAAATCAGGCTCCTGACGTATTCCATCCAGCCGGTGTATACTAGGTTCAGAGACGAAAGCCAGGATGCATGTGATAGATATCGTGGATAAGCAGACCCGGTCCCGGATGATGGCCGGGATTCAAGGGAGGGACACCAAGCCCGAACTTGCGCTCAGGCGGGCGCTGCACGCGCGCGGTTTCCGCTTCCGGCTCCATTCGAGGAAAGTCTACGGACGACCGGACCTCGTTCTACCGAAGTATCGCGCTGTCGTCTTCGTGCATGGCTGTTTCTGGCATCGTCACAAAGGGTGCCGCTACACCACCACCCCATCCACCCGCCAGGAGTTCTGGCAGGCGAAGTTCGCGGCCAATGTCGCCAGGGATGAAGCGGTTCAAGGGAAGCTAATGAAAGATGGGTGGCGTGTTGCAACAGTGTGGGAGTGCGCTCTTCGAAAACCAGACCAAATCGCTGCGTCAACCGAAAGCCTGTCGGAATGGCTGCTATCCGACGAACCCGCGATCGAAATCGGTGCCGAAAGTGCTCAGTTAATCTGAGATGCTTCAACTCAGTGCCTTCTTAACCGACCTTTGCGCCCCAGAACGACGTATGATCCGCCGCGAAATACCCGTCAGCCGCGCGGAAATACCCCTGCAGCTCCAGCGACTCCGCCACAATCCGCCCTTCACCGCATCCGGCCACCGCCGATGAGCGCATCGGCCTCCCACAGGATGTCCTCGAGCCCCCAGGCCTTGATCGGATTGAGCGCATGGCGCTGATAGCGGTCGAAATGCAGATCACCAAGAACCACGAGGGTACCGGTTTGGTACGGAATGGTCACATGGGTCATGGCCGTCGCCTCAGTGCAGCAAGGGGCGCATCGCCAGCGCCTCGGCACGATCGAGCATCCGGGCGACGGTGCGCAGGCTCAGGCGGCGGTGGGCCAATGCACCGGTTTCGAAGATGGCGGCGAGGGCGTCGGTGGCAGGCTCGGGAAGTCCACGACGCGCGGCTTCGGTCATGGCGAAGTCCCTCAACTGCCCCGTGGTCAAATCCGGCAGATCCAGCACCACGCAGCGGCTCTGGAATGGTTCCGGCAGGCCCTGCCTGCTGTTCGCCGTCATCACCCAGTTGACCCAGGACATATCCATCTTGACCTGAAAGAACGGGCATTCCCAAGTCGCCGCCGTCATTCGCTCCAGCAGCGGCAGGAGGGCGTCGGTCAGCGTGTGGCGCGCGCCTTTGTTGGAGTGGATCTCATCAGCCTTTTCGATCTCGTCGATGATGACCAGCGGCCCGCCATGCCGGTGGTTCAGGACCGTGTTGACCAGCTTGCCCGCATGGGCGCTGCCCCAGCCGCGCTGGGATCCGGTGAGCGCGAACGACGCCGGCTCCGCGGTTGCGTCTATCTTGGTCGCGGGCACTTCCAGATGATGCGCCAGCCGCCGGGCCCAGAAACTCTTGCCGATGCCGGGCGGGCCGTTCAGGACGAGCGGGGTGAAACGGACACTGGGCAGGCCCTCGCGTGCCGAGGCCCGCAGCCCGTGCCAGACGGCTTCGGTGGCGGGCGCCATCCAGGGCATCTCCGCATGCAGCGCAGCCGCGATCTCGTCCGCCTCATGTTCCGTTGTGATCCTCGTGACCGGCAGTCCGCCGCGCAAGGGCGTCAGCTTCGCACGGTTCTCCTCGCTCAGATGAGACAGGCCGGACAGGGCGTCCAGCCGCTGCACGTAGCGGTGCGCGCGACGCCGGATCTTCCGCCGCTCGGCCTCATTCAGATAGTCGAAGAACTGCTCCAACTTGTCGCGGCCGCCTTCATCGTCGTCGGTCTGCGCCGCCTGGCGTTGCCTGCGGAGGGCGCGCAGGAACGTCTTCAGGCGCCGCTCGACCTCGTGCAGTGTCGGCAGGTCGTCTTCGAACCGCAGCGCATGAAATGGAATCGTGGTCGTGGCACGGGGCATCGCAGAATCCTTTCGAGGCGTGACAGTGCTTGCCACGCCGTTGTCCACACCGCCGGGGCGGGCGGGCTGATGGGTATGAAAGGTTCCGGAACCTGTGGAACGATTAAGGAACATCTAACGTGCTGCGCGTCAACGCATCCTGATTGGGTTGCGCCATCGAACCCGGCCGGAATGAACGAACCGCTACACGACACACAAGCTGTTGAAAGAACTGCGCTAAAAGGAAGGTAGATTCGAGGGCAATTCAAAAAACCGTTTTTTGTCGTAAAAACGGACTTTGGATGTCGAACGTCAGAAATCGAAATTCGAGAATGGCGATCCCTGAAGGACTCGAACCCTCAACCTGCTGATTAGAAGTCAGCTGCTCTATCCAGTTGAGCTAAGGGACCGCTGCACCCTTCTTGCGGTTTTTACGAGCGGGGTTCAAGAGCCAAGCGCATGAATGCGCTGTTCGGATCGTCACTGTACCCAAAGATCGGTCCGCAATAGGAATAACCCAACGCTTCGTAAAGCTTGCGGGCGGCATCATACTCTGGAAGATGCTCTGCCCCGGTTTCCAAAACCAAAGCTTTTACGCCTTCTGCGCGCGCCAGATCGGCCAGATGAGTCATCATGACACGCGCAAGTCCGCGCCCCCGTGCCTGTGCGAGGATATGCACCGACTTCACCTCGGCCGTGCCATCGGGCAACAGCTTCAAGGCGCCGCAGCCCAACGCCTGCTGATCGTCGTAAATCGCACAGAATCGAATGCCCGGTCCGGCCAGTGATTCTGCGCTCATCGTATGGTTGCTTTCCGCAGGACCGGCCGATTCGCTGTGGGCGAAATGAGCTTCCACAATCGGACGCAACACGTCCGAGGTGGGGTCGTCCTCGCGAATTTCGATCATTCAGTGTGTCCAGGGGCCACGGCGGTCAGTGGCGAAGTTTTCTCCGTAACCACGCGCGCGCAGGTTGGGTTTGCGCTTGTGCGGCTCGCTGACCTGCGCATCGATGCCATTGTCCCTGGCATAATCCATCGCCTCTTTCTTGGTGTCGAATTTCAGGCGTATCTGGGTTTGCGTGTCATTGGATGATGTCCAGCCCATCAGCGGATCAACCTCACGTGCCGAAGCGGGGGCGTATTCCAGAACCCATTTGCGGGTCTTGGCCATCCCTGAAGTCATCGCATTCCTTGCAGGCTGGTAAATCCGTGCGCGCATGTCGCCTCTCCGTACTCACTTGGCTGGACCTGTTTATGCGTCAGAGCGCAGCCCGGGACAAGACAACAATTGTCGCGGATTGTCGAAGCAAGCCAATGACAGAAACTGTCATCAGGGCCGACTATGATCTTCGATAAATCAGCCGAAGGATAAGCAGATGATCCATCGTGAATGCAGTCTGGGCGTCGACGCGAACCCCGGGAACAACCGGGCGATGCCCTCGACCGAAGCCCATACCGTAATCGCCGGCAAACCGATGATGACGAAGGCTCTCATCGGCGAGCTTGGCGCGTTGGCCGGCAAGGTTGGTTCGGATCACAATCCGGATGCGTATCTGCCCAGTGTCTAAACTTGGGGATTTGTACCGGATCAGCCCTTGCAGTTGGACAAAATAAGAACAAATGTAAGGGCCTGATCCGGAGCCTGCCCATGCCATACGCCCATTCCGACAAGACCCAAATGACAACCGAAGATGTTCGGGCCCGCCTGAAACTGGAAGGCGGCAAACGGTTTGTCATGCATACGGAGTTCGCCCCCGCAGGAGACCAGCCAACCGCGATCAAGGAACTTGCAGGCGGCATTCTGGATGGAGAGCGCGATCAGGTTCTGTTGGGGGCGACCGGTACGGGCAAAACCTTCACCATGGCCAAGGTGATCGAGGAAACCCAGCGCCCGGCCATCATCCTCGCCCCCAACAAGACATTGGCGGCGCAGCTATATGGTGAGTTCAAAGGCTTCTTCCCGGAAAACGCGGTCGAATATTTCGTTTCCTACTACGACTACTACCAGCCAGAGGCCTATGTCGCGCGATCAGACACGTATATCGAGAAGGAATCGCAGATCAACGAACAGATCGACCGGATGCGCCACTCGGCCACGCGGGCGCTGCTGGAACGAGACGACGTGATCATCGTGGCCTCGGTCTCGTGCATCTATGGCATCGGCTCGGTCGAGACCTACGGGGCGATGACGCAGGATCTGAAGGTCGGGCACGAATACGACCAGCGGCAGGTGATGGCCGATCTGGTGGCCCAGCAATACCGCCGCAACGATCAAGCCTTCCAGCGCGGCAGCTTCCGGGTGCGGGGCGACAGCCTTGAAATCTGGCCCGCCCACCTTGAGGATCGCGCCTGGAAATTCTCGTTCTTCGGTGAGGAACTGGAAAGCATCACCGAATTCGATCCGCTGACCGGCGAGCGCGCCGCGACAATGGAACAGGTGCGCGTCTATGCGAACTCGCACTATGTCACGCCGAAACCGACGATGCAGCAGGCCATCATCGGCATCAAAAAGGAACTGCGCCAGCGGCTGGATCAACTGGTGGGCGAGGGCAAGCTGCTCGAGGCGCAGCGGCTGGAACAGCGCACCAATTTCGATCTGGAGATGCTCGAGGCCACCGGCGTCTGCAACGGGATCGAGAACTACTCGCGCTATTTGACCGGCCGCGCGCCGGGCGAGCCGCCCCCGACCCTGTTCGAATTCATCCCCGACAATGCCATCGTATTCGCCGATGAATCCCACGTCAGCGTTCCGCAGATCGGCGGCATGTATCGGGGCGACTATCGCCGCAAGTTCACGCTGGCCGAACACGGATTCCGCCTGCCGTCCTGCATGGACAACCGACCCCTCAAGTTCGAGGAATGGGACGCCATGCGCCCGCAATCCGTCTTTGTCTCGGCCACTCCGGCGAAGTGGGAGATCGAACAGACCGGCGGCGTCTTCACCGAACAGGTGATCCGCCCAACGGGCCTTTTGGACCCCGAGGTCGAAATCCGCCCCGTCGAGATGCAGGTCGACGACCTGCTGGACGAGGTGCGCAAGGTCGCGGCCAATGGCTTCCGCACGCTGGTCACCACGCTGACCAAACGCATGGCCGAGGACCTGACCGAATACCTGCACGAACAGGGCATCAAGGTCCGCTACATGCATTCCGACATCGACACGCTGGAACGGATCGAGATCCTGCGCGACCTGCGGCTGGGCGCATTCGACGTGCTGGTCGGCATCAACCTGCTGCGCGAAGGGTTGGACATCCCCGAATGCGGGCTGGTCGCCATTCTGGATGCGGATAAAGAGGGCTTCCTGCGCTCGGAAACCTCGCTGATCCAGACCATCGGCCGCGCCGCGCGGAACGCCGAAGGCCGCGTGATCATGTATGCCGACAAGATCACCGGCAGCATGGAGCGCGCGCTGGAGGAAACCAACCGCCGCCGCGCCAAGCAGATTGCCTATAACGAGGAACACGGCATCACCCCCGAGACGGTGAAGAAGAATGTCGAGGACGTTCTGGCCGGTCTCTACGAAGGCGACGTCGACATGAACCGCGTCACCGCCACCATCGACAAACCGATGCACGGCGCGAACCTCGAGGCCCATCTGGACGGGCTGCGCGAGAAGATGCGCAAGGCGGCTGAGAACCTGGAATTCGAAGAGGCCGCCAACATCCGCGATGAGATCAAACGCCTGGAAGCGGTCGATCTGGCCGTCGCCGACGACCCCATGGCGCGCCAATGGGCGGTCGAGAAAGCCTCGGAAGACGCGGTGAAATCGCGCGGGCGTTCAACGGCTGGGAGGCCGGGGCAGCGGGGTGGGAATGTGAAGCGTAAGCGGCGGTGAGTCTTACTTGCGCATCGGCGCTGCTTTTATCGAACGAAAAAGACCCTCTATGTCTGAGTCGAGGTTTAATTGCTCAAGCGTATGTATTGTCTTTAAGCCGTTCCCCAGAATCGTCCCCGCTTCATCAGCACCAAACCTCTTGCTGAGTTCAACAAAGTATCTTGGTTCTGGGATGCTAAAGTTCTTAGGTGTCTTGTTTGCACATTGGTAAACCGCGTAGGCGGCCAAGTCAGCATACTTCAGGAGAGGTTCTTCTTCTTTTGATCTCGTTGTTATCGCAAAGGGATTAAACACTCGAAGATACTTAGCATCCGAGTGCATTGGATTGTCTTTTATCTTGCCAATGTAGCGTCTCATTGCGTCGTAATCGTGGTTTCGAGTCTCGAAAATCACTGTTGGCGGCTCGTTTCCAAAACCGCGATTGAGAAGGTATTTCCCGACTCGCTCCTATAAGTAGACGGCACACTTGTTGTAGAACTTTTGCGGGTCTTTTTGAATTCGGTTTGAATACGCACCCAACGTCGCTTTGTTAGAAACTACCGCAAAGTACCGTAAGTTGACTTCGACGCTTCTGCGCGACCAATAAACCGTTTGGCTATGCGAGAGATCAGTTGCGTGTCGCCATTTCTTTCCCAGATCAGAATTCACCGAATCCAGTACACGCCTTGCGTCAATTGCAACCGCTCTGGGCATGACAGCAGCAGCAAGCACAAAGTATGGGGAAGATCCGCCCTGCTTTCCATCGCGAATTTTGGCTATTCCGGACTCGCCGCTTTCATCGATGTAAATAAAGCAACTCAATGAGATAACTCTGAAAAAAGAAGGTTTGGCTATTGAATAGTGAGCCTAGTGAGCCGTGTGTAAGTCGACAAGTATGTATCCAGGGATAAGTTGGCAATCGAACTAAGCCTGCCCCCACCCTTCACTCCACCCTTGCCACCCACCTCCCCCTCCGCCACGTTTGAAATCACAAATTGTGATTCCAAAAGGGCGCCATGACAAACGCCAAAAACCTGCCCTCCACGCATGAGGTCCAAAGCGCCATTCACCGGGTGCGCGGCACCCGCGTGGTGCTGGCCGAGGATCTGGCGCGGTTCTACGGAAAATCCGTCAGCGCCTTCAATCAGGCCGCCTCGCGCAACAAGGACCTGTTCGAAGGCTACCGCTTTCAGCTGACCGATGCCGAGGTGGCCGATTTGATATCACGGAATGTGATTTCAAAGCCCAAGGGCCGCGGCGGGCGGCGGGTCAACCCGTGGGTCTATACCGATTACGGCGTGGCCATCGCCTCGACCCTGTTCAAGGACCCGCGCGCGATCAGGATCACCCGCATGATCACCGAGGCCTTCGTCGACGGCGCCAACGCCCTGGCTGAAACCCCGCGCAGCGCGCCCGAGATCCTGCCGCCCGAAGGCACCCCCGCCCCGCTGCTGCCCAATGGCGATCAGTTGCGGGCGCTGGCCGAAAACATCCTCGATTCCGGGCAGCAGAGCCTCGTCGATTATATCGCCAACCCCACCACCAAGCGCCAACAGGCCGTGGCCGTGATCATGAAGACGCTGGCGGAAACCGCCGGCGAAGAGGTGCGCACCCAACAGGAACGTCTACGCCTGAGCATCGCTGAACGGTTGGCCGCGGGCGATTATGCCGATGATGATGACCGCAAGGGGTTGCTGGACCTGCTGAATGCGATGAAAGGCTGACGCAGCCCTTGCCCCGGACCTTTCGGCCGCTAGACTCCGGGACATGCGCGTTGTCTTGTTATCACTGATCCTCGGCACACCCGCCGCCGCGTGGGAAGCAACGGTGGGCCAGATCTGCACCCTGTCACACATGACGGACACGGCAGAGATATTCCTGACCTATGACCCGGCAAAACCGCTCTATACCCTGTCCGTTACCCGCAAGACCGAAGATTGGACCAATACCCCATGGTTCGCGATGCGGTTCGAGGGGCCGAACCCCATCGAAATCGCCACTCCGCATCATGTCCTGTCCGACGGTGCATCATCGCTGACAGTCACCGATACCGGATTTGGAAACGTGCTGGACGGACTGGAATACAACCTGACCGCCTATGCGTTTACGCAGGACAGGGTGACCGAATTTCCCTTGGACGGTGCCGCGCCCCAGGTTCGCATTTTCCGCGAATGTGCCGGGGCCCAGCTGTCCTGACCGGGTCAGAAATCGAACAGATCTTCCAGAAAGCCGCCACGTTTCTTTTTCTTGCGATAGCCGTGATCTGCCCGGTCATCATAGCCGGATTGTGGCGGAGGCGGTGGAGCATAAGCTGTCGACCGCTCAATGATCTTGTCCAGTTCGCCCCGATCCAACCAGACACCTCGGCATTGCGGACAGTAGTCGATTTCAACCCCGTTTCGGTCCGTGATGACCAGTTGAGTTCCGTCAATCGGGCATTGCATCATACGATCTCCCATTTTGCTATCAGTATGAGATGGGGTTGATCCGCTGCATTGCCATCCCTCTGTGACATGACGCCCGTTCGCTTGGGTCAAGCGGGATGACACAGGCAACTGGCCCCGGCCCAAGCAGATTTTCTGGACTTCGCGATTACAACCGTCAGGGGCGCACGAACTTGGCCGTTCCAAGAGACCGCTGTTGCGGTTCGGGACTGTTGTGAACTTGCGGCGCAGTTGCCCGCGACGGGCTGGCAGCGCCACAGGCGACCCCGTCGCCATCCGGGTCATTGCGCTTGTGATAACCCGCCTGCCCCTCGTAAAACGGCCCCACCCCCAACGACTGCGTTGCATCACAACCTGCCAATGCGATCAGGTGGATCACCGCCTCTTCCCGCTCAAATTCGGACAGGCGCAGAAAAACACCCGTGGCGATCAGCACGGTGGTCAGCGGCAACAACAGAACCATGACCAGTATGCGTAGCGGAGACAGCGCGTGCCTGCGCGTCGCCTCTGCGCGCCGGTGTCGTCTGGACGGCCGTGGCTTCGGATCAGGCGTATCCTGCGAGGGTTTCTTGAACAGCATCGTCTGATCTGTAACGTCGATTTGTGGCAAAGCCGAGGCAATCCGATATCGCTGAGGTAAAACAAATGGCACAATCCACTTCAGACACTTAAGGTGGCAGGGAACCTGTCATCTGCCCGATTTTTTGCTGCCGAACCGATATCGTGACCCAATCCGATCCTTATCACACGCCTGACGCAGCGGCGCGCTTGCAAGCACAGGACCTTCTCTTTCAGGCCAAATTTGCCGCACTGGCCTTTCTGCGCCCTGACACCGGGTTGCCGTCTGTCTCACGGATCGCGTTGGCCACGGATGAAGCAGGTTGCCCTGTCTCGCTGATTTCAACCCTTGCGGAACATACGCGCGCCCTGAGCACTTGCCCCAACTGCGCCCTTCTGATCGGAGAGCCCGCAGACAAGGGCGACCCGCTGACTCATCCGCGCTTGACATTGCACGTGATCGCTCAGCCAGTTCACCGGGACTTGGCAGGCTATGGTGACTTGCGCGACCGGTACTTGGCGCGACGGCCCAAAGCGAAACTCTATATCGATTTCGCCGATTTCGGACTGGTCCGGTTCGCCATTCAGGACGGTCTTTTGAACGCCGGATTTGGCAAGGCCTATCGCCTTACCGCACAGGATTTCTAGCCATCAGCGGACCACATGCACGGCACATCCCGCATGACGAACGACATGAGACGCGGTAGAGCCCAGAAGCAGGTCCTGCATCCCCGGCCGGTGGGACGCAATTATGATCAGATCGGGCTTGTTCGCCTCGGCCCAATCCAGAATGGTCCGGCCGGAATGTCCCTCGATCACCAAACCCTTGGCATTCGGCAGCTGCGATGCCAGTTCATCCAGTTCTGTCTGAATCGCCTTACGCGCCTCTGTCAGATATTCGGACGGCATATACGAGATTGCATAGTTTGGAATATGCTCGACCACATGCAACAATGTCACCTGCGCGTCTGGCGTGGCCAGAATCTGGGCCAGCTTCAAAGGCCCGGATGTATCTCTTTCAGCATCGAACGAGATGGGGACCAGAATGTTGTGATACATGATGTGAGCCTCCATTTTTGCAGGCTAACTTTGAAACAGATATGAATTGCAGGCTTTGATTCAGGTCAGGAACTGCCGAATGTCTCAGCGACGTCATACATGACCGGCTCAAAGCTTTTGCAGAGTTCGTTGATCTTGCGATTGCGATCGCGCATTTCCGGCGTGCGCAGCATGGCAAGGAAATCTTCGCGGCGCTCCCATTGCGAATAGTTTGCTATTCGGGTTTGTGCGTCATTGACGTGCAGCCCGGCGGAAACGAAACCTGGCTGCTTCGAAATGAACTCGGCATAGGCATCCGTCAGAGCTTCCAGAAGGTCCTGGCAGGTGCCAGGCGTCATTTCAAAGGTCGTGATAACTGTTTGAACACTGGCGTTTTTGGCGATTTTCAGCATCGGGATTCTCCACTTTCTGTCCCAAGCCTAACACATGAAAATGAAACGTAGCCTATTTCCTGCCGACCGTGCAAACCGGGTCAGTCATTTACGGTCAGATCAGAGTGAAATGGCCACCCTTTTCGGGGTGGCCAGACAGCCTTTTAACGTTCCATGCGCATCAGAACCGAGGCCGTACCTTTCACATGCTCTGGCCAACGCAACAGAAAAATGTCGCCTGTCGCCCCCTGTTCGACCTCAACATGAGGCGCACTGAAGACATGGTTGTTGAACACCCCTGAAAGCACACCGATCGTCGCAATCCCATCGCAGCCTCGTGCCTTGCCGTCGAAAGGCAACTGCCCGTTTGCCGAAACAGGCCAAAGATTGGACACCGAGTGCTGCGTATAGCGAACCCTCAACGGGTTTGCGGATTTCCTGGTTACGCCATGATACGTATTGTTCTGGAAAGTCACGTTCGTGTGCCTGTCTTTGTTCAAGTCGGCGAAGGTTGTATCTACACGTTCCGCTCGAAAGATCCCACCGCTCGTGGCACGAAACTTGTTGCCGGTCACGACCAGGCCATTGAGAAAATGCCCGGGCCCATAGGGGCGAATGACGATGAAACTAAACCAGGACGGGGCCTGACTAGAATAAAAGATGTTGTCCGTGATGCTCATCGCACTGAACGAAAAACCACTCGTGTATGTCGGCGACGGGTCGCGTTCATTCGTCCATTCGATGAAACAGTTGTCGACATAATTCTCGGCGATAGTGGAACTGTTGTAGGTGCCGATCATGATCAAACCGGCCGTACGCACACCTTGCGGGATGCTATCGCCCTGAAAGACATGGTTGCCCAGAATCATGTTGTTGTCACCGCCCAGAACAGCGAAATGCCTGAAACGCACGGCTCGGTTGTGGCGCAGCTTCACATCGTTTGAATTGGTATTCAACGCAATGGAATACCGGTCCGTAACGACAAGGGCTTCTTCTGCTGACAGGAACTGGCAATTGTCGATCAGCATGCCCTTGCACCCCGTTCCGGTCGACGTGATCCCCCGGTCTTTCGGGCGGCTGACAAAACAGTCGTTTAACGAAAATGTACTGCCGGCGGCCGCCAAACGAATTCCGCTGCATCGGCTGTTGCATTGAAATTCGATCTGCTCCATGCCGAATTTTCGAAGCGTGCTGAAGCCGCTGAAATCCAGCAGGTACTTGAATGAATAGAACGAAAAGGACTGGGTCCCCGACGCCCCCACAAGAGGCGCGCTCAGTGTGATCTCACCCGCACCGACGTTCTTTGACCGTACATAGATTTCACGCCCGACTCCGCTGCCGGCAACGTAGGACCCGACGGGAATGTTGGCGACATTCGCGACATTGGTCAGACGCGTTTTGTCCGACGGATCATAGGTCGCAGTCGAGGTGAACGTTTCCGTATCCCAAGCCGAACTGCTTTTGACGTCAAACTGACCATTCCGGATCACGCGACGGGTTGAAAAACCACTCTGCTTGTTGGGAACCGCTGCGGCCATGTCGATCGGCGCGGTGACGGAAATCTTGCGACCACCCAAATCCAGCGAGTCATGATCCGAATTGTTCAGAAGGGCCTGAAACGCTTTTTTGAACGCCAGTTCTTCGTCTCCGAAAGCCGAAATGTAAGCCGGCAGATGGAAATCCTTTGTCAGCAACAGCATCTTGTCATCCGGCATGGTAACTGTGCCTTCAAAGTCCATTTCGGAGGTCATACTGGTGTTTTCGGCCAGGTGATAAGTCCCTTGCGGAACGTAAACCCGACGGCCACCCGCCGCCTGATCGGCCGCTTCAAATGCAGCTGAATCATCCGTCACACCGTCGCCGATGGCCCCATAGTCGCGCACATCCACAACACTGATCATCTCACGCAGGAAGACACCGGTGACATCCGTGATCTCCAGGTCGTCGACACGCACCAGCGCCCCATTCGCGCCCTCAATATCCAGACCGAAATGGCCATACAGGGCGGCCAGCCCCCAAGGCATGTCCACGCCGGGGCGTTTGCCGGTTCCGACAATCGCCGTTACTTCGTGCACGCTTCCATAGCCCGACAACTGTGTTGCGGGCCCCTGCTCCACGACACCTGCCACATGCGTGTCCCCTGCGCCCCCGGCCCAGGCCGCTATGCGCACCGACGGCAAAGGGCCGCTGATCGCCTTGACCCGCGCTTTGATCTGCAAATAGCAACCGGGCAAAATCGGCGTCTGGCCCATATACCGAAGCTGTTGGGTGGTTTGGACTTTCAGGATCTCCAGACAGCCACCAAAATCGGCATCCGCAGGCACGAAAACCCCCGTACCGGATCCGCCATATGTGGGCGAGCCAGGCGTTCCGTCCCCCGCAGACCAAACGGTCAGGCCATTCGCGAATTGAGGCGGCATGAAGACGATGCCGTCAGTGATTGCCTTGTTCATTGAAAACCCTTTCTAAATCGCGCCGCACCAATCTGGCGACGCGTCCAAACCCCGTGTCCAGGTCCGCCCCGAACGCGTCAGTCTGAATACCGAAAGAGAGTTAACCACGGCTCATATCACCGTAACGGTGGTGTTGCCTCAGGCCGCAGGGTCAGCGTTGCCCAACAATTGGACGCCGTTGATTTTCCAACCGTCCTCCAGAGGGATCATCTGATAGTCCAGTATGTGCACACGCCCGTTTGCGTCGGCGATCATCACCTTCTGCCACAGGGCTCCTGCAATTTCACGCAACTCCAGAAAACGTATGTCGGAAGGACGCCAGACCATCGGATACCCATTGCGTACCATTGCTCCGAAATTGTCGGGGTTCTGAAAAAGGCGCTGGATACTGGGGCTGGCAAAGGTGAAGGCCGTGGCAAAATCATCCGCCTTGAAGGCCTGTATCTGCGCGGAAATGTTTGCTTCGATCTCTGCGTTTTGCGCAAATGCGCCCGACCCCAGCCCAACACTCAGGGATACAGCAAGTAAAAATCGACGCATGGGGCCACCTCCTGCAAAAAAGAGTAGCCCCATACGGGATCAGGTCAAATCAGACCAACTCTCCGGCCAGCGCCTTGTCGATCAGGGCAATTGTTTCAGGCACACCGTACAGCGCGATAAAGCCGCCAAAACGCGGGCCCTGCGATGCACCCAGAAGCACTTCGTACAACGCCGTGAACCAACCGCGCATGGGGTCGAACCGCTCCCGCCCGATGGAATAGACCACTGATTGCAGCGCCTCGTCCTCGGTCGGGCCATCATAAGCCTCAAGCGCGGCTTTCAGCGCTTCCAGCGCCTCGCGCTCCTGATCCGTGGGTGCGCGATGTTTGCGCGTTGGTTTGACGAAATCGTTGAAGTAGCGAACCGCGAAGCCCGCAGCCTGATCCAGATCGGGATGGCTTTCAGCCGTTGCTTCCGGCGCATAGCGGCGAATAAAGCCCCACAGCGTCTCCTTGTCTTCCGCGCCCGAGACCGACGCCAGGTTCAGCAACATCGCAAACGGTACGATCAGGGTCGATTCGGGAACGTCGCCACCATGAATGTGCCAGACCGGATTATTCAGCTGAGCTTTCAGGTCCTGCCCCGGATAGGCGCGCAACTGTTGATGATATTCATCATAAGCCTTCGGGATCACGTCGAAATGCATCCGCTTGGCCGTCTTGGGCTTTTGATACATGAAATACGCCAGGCTTTCGGTTGGCGCGTAGGTCAGCCATTCGTCGATCGACACGCCGTTGCCGGACGATTTCGAGATCTTCTGGCCATTCTCATCCAGGAACAGTTCATAAGAAAAATGCTCGGGCGCACGGCCGCCCAATGCACGGCAGATCGCGTCATAGATCTTTTCGTTGGTAGCATGTTCCTTGCCGTACATCTCGAAATCGACGCCCAGCGCTGCCCAGCGCGCCCCGAAATCAGGCTTCCATTGCAATTTCACGTTGCCGCCAGTGACGGGCACGGTCCATTCCTTGCCGTCCTCGTCATCGAATGTGACGGTATAGGTCTCTGCACACACTTTCTTCATCGGCACATACAGAACCCGCCCGGTTTCCGGATGGATCGGCAGGAAAATCGAATAGGTCTGTTGGCGCTCTTCCCGAAGGCTTTTGAGCATGATGGCCATGATGTCGTCATAGCGCTCGACCGCGCGCTTAAGGATCTCGTCGAACTGGCCTGAACGATAGAAATCGCGTGCCGAATAGAACTCATAGTCGAATCCGAAGGTATCAAGGAACCGGCGCAACATCGCGTTGTTGTGCTCACCAAAGCTGGGGTATTCGCCAAATGGATCGGGAACCGAAGTCAACGGGCGCTGCAAATGTTCTTCAAGCGCCTCCGGGTTGGGCACGTTGCTGGGCACTTTGCGCATCCCGTCCAGATCGTCCGAAAAACAGATCAACTTGGTCGGTATGTCCGAAAGCGCCTCGAACGCGCGCTTGACCATCGTGGTCCGCGCGACCTCGCCGAATGTTCCGATATGCGGCAAGCCAGACGGGCCGTAACCGGTTTCGAACAGCACATACCCCTTTTCCGGAGCGCCCTTCTGATAGCGTTTGAGCAACCGGCGCGCCTCTTCAAAAGGCCAGGCCTTGGACGACATAGCGGTTTCACGCAGTTCAGACATTTCAATGTGCTCCATCGGGGAAAGTGTCGCGGTCACCCCATGCAACCGGACCGGCCCCTCCTATTGTGCCAGTGCAGCATGAGTCAATAAAGCAGTGGCGCAATTCGCGACACACTGCGCCAAAAAACAGTCGCCCTCGGGCAGGTAGGGAAACGTTCCTTGGCCCGCAAACACTCTGCCCGGGATATCTGCGCTGCATTTTCACCGGCCAGCCTTGCTCAGGCCACATTGTTGGGCCGATTGTTCACCCGAAACAAAAAAGACACGGGCGCGGGCGCAAACTTGACCCGGTTGTTTCGCACGTTCACCGGGCAGTGTTAGACAAAGGCGACACGGGGGCGTTCCCCGGACCAGAGGAAACGGGATGCGACGCGAAACCACCAACCGTATACGCTTTGTACTCGAAGATATCGTACCGCCTATCCTGCGTGACAGCGCCGCGTTTCATTGGCTAGCATGCAGGGTTTGGGGTGACCATATCACGCGCCTTGCCGAATTCCGTGAACGCGCAACCTATCTGACGGATGACGAATACGAAAAACTCTACCGCGATCATCCGCGCGTACATCAGGGCACCGACAATTCCGAAGCCTGCATCAAGCGGATTGCCAAGGATATCGTCGGGCAAAGCATCTGCGATATCGGCTGCGGCACCGGAGTTCTTTTGCAACGCATAAAGGCCGCCCGGCCCGACATCACGCAACTGACAGGGGTGGATTTCGTCGTCGATGATGCGGCTGCCATCGACAATATCGACTATGTTGCAGCTCGGATCGAAGAACTGCCGTTTGAAGACAACAGCTTTGACACCGTAATCTGTACCCACGTGATCGAGCATCTTCTGGATTACCGGCAAGCGATCGCTGAACTGCGTCGTGTCGCGCGAAAACGCGTCATTATCGTCGTTCCGCGTGAACGCGAAAGCAGGTACACTTTCAATCCGCATTTCAACTTTTTCCCCTACACCCACAGCTTTCTGCGCGCGGTGTATCCCAGCCCGGACATCCATGTCTGCGAAGACCTGGGGCGCGACATCTACTATTGCGAAGACCGCCCCGAGGAAAAACCGGAACCGGAGCACCAAGGATGACTCCGCCCGCCCCAACGACACTGGTCTGGGCTGGTTTGCTGTTCACACCAGTTATGATCTCGGCCGGGCAAATTCTGTTCAAACTGGCGGGAAACCGGATTGATGGGCGCGAAGCCACCGGATTGGCGGGCCTCATCCAGACGCTGTTCGATCCTTTCCTTCTGACAGCCTTTGCCATCTATGGCTCGGCTACGGTGCTGTGGGTGTATGTCCTGCGGTATCTGACTCTGTCCCAGGCCTACCCCTTCATGGCCCTCAGCTTCGTTCTTGTGCCACTGGCCTCGCACGTCTTCTTCGGCGAAACACTTGGGCTGCGCTACTGGCTGGGGGCCGCGCTTTTGATTTCCGGAATGATGGTCATGAATACCTGATCGCGCGGGATGGATGAAACAAGGTGTTGAACCTGACCCGCTGCGCTCATATCGTGCGTCCTCGAACGACCCCAATCAGGACCATCCCATGACCGAGCAAGTGCCCCACCCGATGTCCCCGCAAGATTGCCTTGTGGCGATCATGGTTGCAGTCTCGGCCTCTGATGAAAACATCCGAACCGCCGAGCTGGTCAAGATCGAGGTCGCCGTGAACATGCTGCCGGTCTTTGCCGGGTACGACATCGATCGGACCCGTCGTGTATCACAGATTGTTTTTGACCTGTTCGAACAGGAAGACGGTTTGGATGCGCTGTTTGGCCTGATCCGTGAAAACCTGCCCGAGCGTCTGAACGAAACGGCCTATGCGCTGGCTTGCGATGTTGCAGCCGCCGACGGTTCGCTGGCCGAAACGGAACTGCGCCTGCTAGAAGAAATCCGGTACGAACTGAATATCGACCGTCTGCATGCCGCCGCAATCGAACGCGGGGCACGCGCGCGCCACACAGTCTGATCTTGGCAATCTGCGAGTTTTAGCTTCCGTAGAGCGAACCCCAACGTTCCAGCAAGGCCCGTTGCAGTTTCCGCGACCTGCGGTTCCAGCTGCGTGCGCCTTCAGGCCGTTCGCGTTGTGCGCGAGGAATCTTGGCGCGGTGGGCCACGTCCGCCGTAAAAATGGCAAAGGCCAGATCGACCCCGTCCGCCGTTGTCAGGAAACCGCCCAACCCGGATACGAAGTTCAATGTGCCTGTCTTGGCATCGACCTTGATCGGGTGGTTCTTTACCGGCCGCCCATTTCGATCCGTCAAGGCAAAAGGCTTCATCAATGGGCGCAATACGCCCATTTTCCGGGCCGCGACAAGGGCCGCAACCAGATCCGCCGGCACCATACGCGAGGCATCGCCAAGACCGGAATGATCGACCATCGCGATCCCGTTCACGCCAAAGCTCTGAGACGCCCAACGGTTCATCTCGGCCGCCGACTCCGCCAGGTTGCGCGGGTCAACGCCCCGCGCTTTGGTTGCGGCCAGCCCAACCATCTCGGCCGTCAGGTTCGTCGAGTATTTCAGCATCCCCTGCAAAATACTGTTCAATGGATCGCTGCGATGCACCACAAGGTCGACGCCTTTTGGCGCCTCTCGTGTCACTTGCACCCGATTCAAAACGATTCCATTGGATCGGGCCAAAGTGCGAAACACATCACCTGCGTACAATGCGGGTTTGCGCACAGGCAGCCAGCGCGCCCCGCCATTGCCCAGCGCGCCCTTGGCCACGGTCCAGCGGTCCTGCCGCGCACTTGGCTGATAGGTATAGATAGGCAAGCTGCGGTTCTCGACCCGCATGGCTGCCACATCCACTGCCGGCACATATCGTGCGCTGCGTGCATCCATGGTCACATCGTAACCCTTACCGGCACGCTTCCACTCGAAATGGACCCGATTGAAATTCAACGATATCCCGCTTACCGCCGGGCTGTACCCCACATGATCCGGCTGACCGGGATCAATGCTGAACACGAAGGGCAGCGCCCCGTCATAGACCTTGAAGGCTCCTCGAACTTCGGTGATTCCGGCCTCGCGCAGGTTGGCCGCCATCGTGGCCAGCGCATCCGTATCCAACAGCGGGTCACCCCCGCCTGCCAGTATCAGATCGCCACGCAGAATCCCGTTTTCAATTAGCCCATCTGCGATCAAACGGGTTTCGAACCGGTGGTCGGGCCCCAGAACGTCCAGCGCGTAAAGCGCGGTCATCGCCTTGCCGACACTGGCCGGGGGCAAGCCCGCACCTTCACCAAATACCTCCAGCGGCTTTCCGGTCGCCACATCCGCGACGGCGAAAACAACTTCGCCCGTCAACCCTGCGGCTGCAACCAAACGCTCGGCACCACTCAACAGCGCCGCACGCGCGCGCGGCCTGAGCGAGACCAGCGGCGCCTGCGCCAGACCAGCTGCCGGGATCAGAGACGCCCCCAATCCTCCCAGAAACACACGACGTGAAAAACGACCAGCCATAGTTGGAATAAAATCCCACAGATCAAATGCGCGCAACCACTCGCTGCGATTATGCGCCGGGCAAGGCTATTCCGGCAACACTTCCGCGCGCCATTCGCCGCGCGTCCGAATTTCCGTGGAACTGACATCAACCATCGGCACATTCACGAAACACCAGGCCGGAGCTTGCGCCCGCCCCAAAAGATGCCGCGCCTGCCCGTCGATCCTGTACTTGGCATAGACCCGCGCCGCCCTGGACATCCGGGCAGATATCCGGTCGCCGGGCCGTGCGACCACACCGACAGGGACACTGTCCATGATCCCTCGCCAATCTTTCCAGCGGTGAAATTGCGCCAGATTGTCCGCCCCCATCAGCCAGACAAATCGCACCTGTGGATACAATCGCTGCAACGCTGTCAGAGTATCCGCAGTCGCGCGTGTACCTGTCAGCGCCTCGATGTCCGTCACCTCGACACGCGGATGCTGCATCACATTCCGCGCTGCCGCCATTCGCCTGTCCATGGGCGCGGGCCCGCGTTCCTTCAACGGATTGCCCGGCGATACCAGCCACCAAACCCGATCCAGCCCGAACGACTTCATCGCCTCAAGCGTGACGTGCACATGGCCCTGATGCGGTGGATCAAACGACCCGCCGAACAGACCGACGACCTGTCCAGGTCGCGCATAGGGTATGCCGTACCGCTCCATACCCTGCTGATGTTCAGAACTGCGAGGCGTTGTCAATCAACAGGTTGCACCACATCACCCAGCTGAACCCGCCCGGGTCGCACGACTTCGGCGCACCATCCTCCGTGCCCACGCACGGAGGAATAGCCACCCTTGCCCAGCGCTTCTTCCATCCGGCTGCACGGCGCACAAATCACGGTGAGGCGCAAAATTGCCTCGCCCACCTGCACCTCGCGCCCTTTGAGCGCCGTCAGATTGATCCCCGAAACCACAAGGTTGCGCCGCGGGATTTCAGGCGCAACCGGCCCCTGCCCCAGATATGACCCAATCGCCGCCGGATGCTCCTGCTGGATCAAAGTCACCGCCCGCTTGCCAACGCAGGCGCGGTCACTGATCAGACCGGCCTCGGTAATCACGGATTCCTCGAGTGACACCATCTCGGCCCGGCGCTCTGGTCGCGCTCCGATCCAAGTCACGCAACCGGGCTGCGCCCAACCCGCAATCAATTCGGCCAGTTCCGACATAACTCCCCCATTTACAACGCACCCACACTATGCCGCCCAACCCAAAGACGAAATTCACAATACCACCAGCTTGCCCCGCCCGTCCCGCTCGGATATCCAGCGTTTCAACCAAATTTCCCGACCCAGAGGACGCGACATGGCCGCCTATCAATATGTCTACCACATGCAGGGTGTCTCCAAGACCTATCCCGGTGGCAAGAAGTGCTTTGAAAACATCCACCTCAGCTTTCTGCCCGGCGTGAAAATCGGTGTCGTCGGCGTCAACGGCGCCGGTAAA
The DNA here is from genome assembly GCF_013110595.1 of Ruegeria sp. HKCCD6428. Lineage (NCBI taxonomy): Bacteria > Pseudomonadati > Pseudomonadota > Alphaproteobacteria > Rhodobacterales > Roseobacteraceae > Ruegeria > Ruegeria sp. HKCCD6428. Next base: position 19,484 of record NZ_WVQX01000003.1, on the reverse strand, counting down.
TCGACGCTGATGAAGATCATGGCCGGTCTAGACACCGACTTCACCGGCGAGGCATGGGCCGCCGAGGGCGCCAAGGTCGGCTATCTGCCGCAGGAACCGCAACTGGATGAATCCCTGACCGTCCGCGAAAACGTCATGCTGGGCGTAGCCGGGAAAAAGGCCAAGGTCGACCGGTTCAACGAGATCGCGATGGAGATCGCCGAGAACTACTCGGACGAGCTGATGGAGGAAATGACCACCCTTCAGGACGCGATCGACGCGGAAAACCTGTGGGATCTGGACAGCCAGATCGATGTCTCGATGGAGGCGCTGCGCTGCCCGCCGGACGACGCCGACATCGCCAACCTCTCGGGCGGTGAAAAACGCCGCGTGGCGCTGTGCAAGCTGCTGCTGGAAGCGCCCGACATGCTGCTCCTGGACGAACCGACCAACCACCTGGACGCGGAAACCATCGCCTGGCTGCAACAGCACTTGATCGACTACAAAGGCACCATCCTGATCGTCACCCACGACCGTTATTTCCTGGATGACATCACCGGCTGGATTCTCGAGTTGGACCGCGGTCGTGGCATTCCGTACGAAGGCAACTACTCTTCGTGGCTGGAACAAAAGGCCAAGCGGCTTGAGCAAGAAGCCCGCGAGGACAAATCCAAGCAGAAGACGCTACAGCGCGAACTGGAATGGATGCGTCAGGGTCAAAAGGCGCGTCAGGCCAAATCCAAGGCCCGTATCAACGCCTACAACGAGTTGGCGGAACAGTCCGAGCGTGAAAAGCTGACCCGCGCCCAGATCGTCATCCCCAACGGCCCGCGCCTTGGCAGCAAGGTGATCGAGGTCAGCGGGCTGGCCAAGCACATGGGCGACAAGCAACTGATCGAAAATCTCTCGTTCAGCCTGCCGCCCGGTGGCATCGTCGGCGTGATCGGACCCAACGGCGCCGGTAAATCGACCCTGTTCAAAATGCTCACCGGCCATGAAAAGCCCGATGCCGGCACCATCGAATACGGCGACACGGTGCAGCTGTCCTATGTCGATCAGTCGCGCGACGACCTCAACGACAACGACACCGTGTGGGAGGCGATCACCGGCGGCGTCGAGATCATTCAACTGGGCGACGCGCAGGTCAATTCCCGCGCTTATTGCTCGTCCTTCAACTTCAAGGGCGGCGACCAGCAGAAAAAGGTCTCTCTGCTGTCAGGGGGTGAGCGTAACCGCGTCCACATGGCCCGCCTGCTGAAAGAGGGCGGCAACGTCCTGCTGCTCGACGAACCGACCAACGATCTGGACGTCGAAACCCTGCGCGCGCTGGAAGATGCCCTTGTCGATTTCGCCGGCTGCGCCGTGGTGATCTCGCACGACCGTTTCTTCCTCGACCGGATCTGTACGCATATTCTGGCCTTTGAAGGTGATGCCCATGTGGAATGGTTCGAGGGCAACTTCGAGGACTACGAAGAGGACAAAAAGCGCCGTTTGGGACCGGATGCGCTGGAGCCCAAGCGGTTGAAGCACAAAAAGTTTGCGCGGTAGACGCCCCAGAGCAATAAATTGATGACCAGAACAGGCCGCTCTTGGAATACCAAGCGGCCTGTTTTCTTACCGTTATTCTCAAAGCCAGGCAAATTTGATACTCTAATTGCAATTCCTTTGTTTGAGTATTGTTATGGCAGAACCCATCACCGCACTTGCTGCACCCCTGATGCCATTTCTGGACTATCTGCGGCCAAACAAATCACCCTATGTGCTGGTATCTGTCGCAATTCTGACGTGCTTGCTGTTACCTCAGAACACCCTGTTTGAGAGCCCATTTGGATGGATGTACCATATTCCAATTTACTGCGTGATTGCCTGTACGGTCGTGCTGTCCTTTTTGTACCGCCCACCCGAGGTTGTACGGCACAACGCCAAAGCATCCGGGCACTTGGTCACGACGACAAACCTGACCGAGGTGTCCGATGACAGCATGGTCGACATGGATCATCAGCTAAAGTTCTCTCGGTCGTTCTGTCTAATATGCGGACTCGTTTCTCTCTACATTTTGTTCAAATCCGAAAGCAGACCATTTTTCGAAATATTCACCGTGCTTTATTTTGTTATCGTTTTTCATATTGCGGTGTTCATGGGTTATCTTCTGTTTCGATCCCTGCGAGAAGAAAGCATAAACAAATTTGCGGTTTTTCAGATTGGTTTCATTACAGGAATAAGCCTACTCGGAACCGCACTGTCTTACGACCAAATCAACAAGAATGATTATTCCATTCTGTCGAATTGTACTCAAAACTCGCTGCTCATTCTGGACAACAACGAAAATATCGCAAGGTTCGAGGAAGAAAGGGGAATATTTCTGGACGGAATGCCTATTCCACCGGAAGACCAAGGCTTTCCCCCAGCCGAGACGGCATATACCAAATGCGATACACCGGAAACGGTCGTTTTTTCCGGTTACTTGTATGAGATTGACCCCAAGGACATCACCAAAAGAATCGATTGGAAAGCAACAAACACCATTATCTTCGCGATAGCCTGGCTTGCATTTATGTTGTTTTGGGTTCTTCGTTTGAAGAAATTCATTCGCGTGGTGTTCGTAGATTAAAAGGCGAAGAGGGATAACCTTCCAACCGATCTCTCGCAACGCTCAGGGCTGAAAACCTTTGGGTGAACGCAACGGGGCGGCCTTCTTCGCCGACTGAAACCATCGCAAGATACCTGACAAAATCGACAAATGCAGATACAAGCGGCAAAACCACGTCAAGATTACGTGCGGTTTTCACGGCCACAGAATTAGTTTGACACTCTCTCTTGTCACCCGGCCCCAACACTGTTAGATGCACCCAATCTTGCGGCCTCGGATTCGTTCCGGGGCCTTAGATATTTTGAACCGGGGACCTTCGGGGCCCTATACCCTTGGCACCTACGGGGGCCTCTCACATAGCGGGGAACCCCCTCGCACTTGCTAAACGGAAGACAGAAAGCATGGCACTCAAGTCGTACAAGCCGACGACGCCGGGCCAGCGCGGGCTGGTGCTGATCGACCGTTCGGAGCTTTGGAAAGGACGTCCGGTCAAGTCTCTCACTGAGGGTTTGACCAAATCGGGCGGCCGGAACAACACCGGACGGATCACTTCACGCCGCCGCGGCGGTGGCGCAAAGCGTCTCTACCGGATCGTTGACTTCAAACGGAACAAATTTGATGTCGCGGCAACCGTCGAGCGGATCGAATATGACCCGAACCGGACCGCATTCATCGCACTGGTAAAATACGAAGACGGCGAGCAGGCCTATATCCTGGCTCCGCAGCGTCTGGCTGTTGGTGACAAAGTCGTGGCATCTGCCAAGGCCGACATCAAGCCGGGCAACGCAATGCCGTTCTCGGGCATGCCAATCGGTACCATCGTCCACAACATCGAGATGAAGCCTGGAAAAGGCGGTCAGATCGCACGTGCGGCTGGTACTTACGCTCAGTTCGTTGGTCGCGATGGCGGCTACGCTCAGATCCGTCTGAGCTCGGGCGAGCTGCGCATGGTCCGTCAGGAATGCATGGCCACCGTTGGTGCCGTGTCCAACCCCGACAACTCGAACCAGAACCTCGGTAAAGCCGGTCGTATGCGCCACAAAGGCGTTCGTCCGTCGGTTCGTGGTGTTGCAATGAACCCGATCGATCACCCGCACGGTGGTGGTGAAGGTCGTACCTCGGGTGGCCGTACACCGGTTACACCGTGGGGTAAGGACACCAAGGGTAAGCGTACCCGCAACAAGAACAAAGCGTCCCAGAAGCTGATCATCCGCTCGCGGCACGCCAAGAAGAAGGGACGTTAATCTATGTCTCGCTCTGTTTGGAAGGGTCCTTTCGTCGATGCTTATGTGCTGAAAAAAGCCGAAGCAGCGCGCGAGTCGGGCCGCAACGAAGTCATCAAGATCTGGTCGCGTCGTTCCACCATTCTGCCCCAATTCGTGGGTCTGACCTTTGGTGTGTACAATGGCCAGAAGCATATCCCGGTAAACGTCACGGAAGACATGATTGGTCAGAAGTTCGGTGAATACTCGCCAACTCGTACCTACTATGGTCACGCCGCAGACAAAAAAGCGAAGCGGAAGTAAGTCATGGGCAAGGAAAAGAACCCCCGCCGCGTGGCTGAAAACGAAGCAATGGCGAAAACTCGCATGCTTCGCACCAGCCCGCAGAAACTGAACCTGGTTGCGCAAATGATCCGCGGCAAGAAAGTCGAGAAGGCTCTGACCGACCTGACTTTCTCGAACAAGCGTGTCGCGCAGGACGTCAAAAAGTGCCTGCAGTCCGCAATCGCGAATGCCGAAAACAACCACAACCTGGACGTTGACGAACTGATCGTCGCCGAAGCTTGGGTTGGCAAGAACCTGGTCATGAAGCGCGGTCGTCCGCGTGCCCGTGGCCGTTTCGGCAAGATCATGAAGCCGTTCTCGGAGATCACCATCAAGGTGCGTCAAGTTGAGGAGCAAGCCTAATGGGACATAAAGTCAATCCGATCGGCATGCGCCTTCAGGTCAACCGCACCTGGGACAGCCGCTGGTACGCTGACACCAAGGATTATGGTGATCTTCTGCTGGAAGACATCAAGATCCGTGAGTTCATTCAGAAAGAGTGCAAGCAGGCCGGTGTTGCACGTGTGATCATCGAACGTCCGCACAAGAAGTGCCGCGTAACGATCCACACCGCACGTCCGGGTGTCATCATCGGCAAGAAAGGTGCAGACATCGAAGTTCTGCGCAAAAAGCTTGCTGGAATGACCGACAGCGAACTGCACCTGAACATCGTCGAAGTGCGCAAGCCCGAGCTTGACGCGCAGCTGGTTGCCGAGTCGATCGCTCAGCAGCTGGAACGTCGTGTTTCGTTCCGTCGCGCAATGAAGCGCTCGGTTCAGAACGCCATGCGCATGGGCGCCCTGGGTATCCGGGTGAACGTCGCTGGCCGTCTGGGCGGCGCCGAAATCGCACGGACCGAATGGTATCGCGAAGGCCGCGTGCCTCTGCATACCCTGCGTGCCGACATCGATTACGCACATGCCGAAGCGATGACCCCCTACGGGATTATCGGGATCAAGGTCTGGATCTTCAAAGGTGAGATCATGGAGCACGATCCGCAGGCACGTGACCGTAAAGCACAGGAACTCCAGGATGGTCCGGCACCTCGCGGTGCAGGCGGCCGTCGCTAAGGAGGATTTGAGATGCTTCAACCAAAGCGTACGAAATTCCGCAAGATGCACAAAGGCCGGATCAAGGGCGAAGCCAAGGGCGGCTCTGATCTGAACTTTGGCACCTACGGTCTGAAAGCCTTGCAGCCCGAGCGCGTCACCGCGCGTCAGATCGAAGCTGCACGTCGTGCCATGACCCGTCACATGAAACGTCAGGGTCGTGTCTGGATCCGTATCTTCCCCGACACTCCGGTCACTGCAAAGCCGATCGAAGTTCGTATGGGTAAAGGTAAGGGTTCGGTGGACCGCTGGGTTTGCAAGGTCAAGCCCGGCCGCGTGATGTTCGAGATCGACGGCGTCAATGACGACATCGCCCGCGAGGCCCTGCGCCTGGCCGCGATGAAGCTGCCGATCAAGACCCGCGTCGTGGTTCGCGAAGACTGGTGAGCGATCCGGGGTTTCCCCGTTCGTGACAAAATTGACCCCCGTCGGGAAACCGGCGGGGGTTTATTATTCAGATTGCCTTAGCTCGCCGCAAACGAGTTTCTCGGTTCTTTCCGACATGAGGCAAGCCATGTTTCCGACAATCGAAGCCTCAAATAGCTCACCACAGTGTTCTTTTTCCTTGTGGATGATACAGCCGTGTGTCTTTTTCGTTAACGCGTCAACCATCAGTTGTTTAAGAGACGAATTTGCTATTCCAATCTGGTTTTCTAGCTGAATTTCTCCGAAGCCGAACATATCTACCGGCGTTAAGCCCGTCTCAGCCCAAGTTTTTTTGTCTTCATCAGGTATCAGTACGCCGGTGCCACGCTCCAAGGCATTTAACGCGAACATCCTAGCAGGCAAAGAGTTCTCGACGTCTTCTTGGTAATCGCCTGCAAGGATCGTAAGGCTTAGTTTGGCAAGTTCCAGATCGATTTCGCGATTTTCCTTAGCATATTTCAATTCAAGCTCCCGCAGCGTCGAATTGTATGAGTATGTCGAAGCCTGATAACTCGCCCATGCAGCTAGTGCCGCAGTAATTGCACCTCCGACAACGTACTGCATCAATCCACTGGCTCGTTGTTTGTTCGCCGCATCTTGGTTGGCGAGCGCAGTCTTGTAGTTCAACTCAGCTATTTTCGCTTCTATCTCATTGGTCATAACTAGTTTCCCCAAAATATTGGAGATAATCCGCCTGTTTTGAGAACGGGTCAATTCCGATTGTAAAGTCGGAAACAGCGCAGTCTCTCGCAATTTGTTTGTTACTAAGTTATGCCCACCGCATGGCACAGATTGAATCACTTTTCGTAACCCGTCTTTATCGCGCAGCTTTGTCCGAGTTCGGTCCGAGGATCGATGCGGAAGAGTTGGAAAACTCCTGCCTTGTCATCGCCGAGGATGACGAGGCCGGGCAGGAGTGGTGTGAGGAAAACGGCTATCCCGGCTACACCAGCTATGCCTCGCTGACCGATCTGCCCTGGCGTTTCCCGATCTTCGCCGATCTGGTCACTGCACTGGACCAGCATGTCGCAGCCTTTGCCAAGGATCTGGAGTTTGATCTGGGAGAGGGCGAGCTGAAGCTGGAAGACCTGTGGATCAACATTCTGCCCGAGGGCGGGATGCACTCCAGCCACCTGCACCCGCACAGCGTGATCTCGGGCACGACCTATGTGGCAATGCCCGAAGGGGCCAGTGCGTTGAAATTGGAAGACCCCCGCTCAGGCCGCATGATGGCTGCGCCCACGCGCCTGAAGGGTGGGCGGCGCGATTTGCAGCCGTTTATCTATATGAAGCCTAAGGTCGGGGATGTCCTGCTGTGGGAAAGCTGGTTGCGCCACGAGGTGCCAATGAACATGGCTGAAGAAGAGCGGATTTCGGTGAGCTTTAACTATCGGTGGGACTGAACGCTCCCACCGAATAACGGCATCTTGAATGCAGGCGAACACCGTTAGCACTCCGCCCAGAATGAACGAAAGCCCTGTCAGGCGGCAGGTGAAGGCCAAGAAAATTCTGGACGGAACGCTTCATATACCGGTCGTCCGTCATCAGGCTTGGGGTACCCTTTGCTGTCATCGTAAAACGCGTGGTAAGTCGCTGCAGGAAACTTGCTGTCATCATACCCCATCACGTTGGGTACAGCCACGCGTATGCGTTTTTGCTTATCATCCAGCATCAGCGCGGCCCCGCACTCAGAACAGGTGCAAAGCTCTAAAGGGCCATCGGGATTGTTGGCGTTGAATGGTTGACGGTTCATCTTATCTTCGGGGTCTGCTGACAGGTCTGTGTAGTTAAAGAACGCAACATGGGTTGTGTGCTGTCCGGTCACGGACTTACAGACATCACAGTGGCATTCATGGTTGTCTATCGGTTCTGCCGTCGCGACTATCTTGACGTGTTCACATCCTCCTGAATATGGGCTGGTCATTTTCTTACCTCCTCTGTGAACTTCAAACCTTTGTGGGCCTGTTCTATTGGGCGCCGAACGCGGCCCGTTGGCAATACAGACCTTGGCCTGAGTTTGGATGAGGAATACTTCGCGGAAGTTTCGTGATTGGTAACCCGTTCGGCGACCGAGAGCATCCAATTCCCTCGCCTTAAAGAAGACGTCAAACTTTCCCTTGCCCCCCACTCCCTAAACCCTTATACGGCGTCATCCTGCGTGTCCCCCGGCTGAGTCGGGGGATTCGCATGTCTATCATTCATCCACCAGGTCCAAGGTGACCCGTGTACGGGGCCTTCTGGTGTTTTGAGCAAAGGAAAAAGGCGATGAACGCCCAAGAACTGCGTGAAAAGACCCCGGACCAGCTCCGCGAGGAACTGGCCAACCTGAAGAAAGAAAGCTTTAACCTGCGCTTTCAACAGGCAACCGGTCAGCTGGAAAACACAGCCGGCATCAAAGCGGCCCGCCGCAATGCTGCCCGCGTCAAAACCATTCTGAACGAAAAGGCCGCTGCTGCGGCATCGGAGGAGTAATCCCATGCCCAAGCGTATCCTGTCCGGAGTAGTAACCAGCGACGCCAACGAGCAGACCGTGACTGTTTCGGTTGAACGCCGTTTCAAGCACCCGCTGCTGCACAAGACCGTTCGTAAGTCCAAGAAATACCGGGCTCATGACGAAAAGAACGCCTTCAAGGTCGGCGACACTGTACGCATCATCGAATGCGCGCCGAAATCGAAGACGAAACGTTGGGAGGTTCTGGAGGCGTAAGCCCCCAGAATTTTCCATTTGTCGAAACCCTGGGGGAATTAACAAGACCAGCCCCCACAGGTCGGGAGAAACCACATGATCCAGATGCAGACCAATCTGGATGTCGCTGACAACTCCGGCGCTCGCCGAGTTCAGTGCATCAAGGTCCTGGGTGGTTCCAAGCGTAAATACGCCTCCGTCGGCGACATCATTGTCGTCTCGGTGAAGGAAGCCATCCCACGCGGCCGCGTAAAGAAAGGGGACGTCCGCAAGGCCGTCGTCGTACGCACCGCCAAGGAAGTCCGTCGTGAAGACGGCACCGCGATCCGCTTCGATCGCAACGCCGCCGTCATCCTGAACAACAACAACGAGCCGATCGGTACCCGTATCTTTGGCCCCGTTGTTCGCGAACTGCGCGGCAAGAACTTCATGAAAATCATCTCGCTGGCTCCGGAGGTGCTGTAATCATGGCTGCTAAACTCCGCAAAGGCGACAAGGTCGTCGTGCTGGCCGGCAAGGACAAGGGCAAAGAGGGCACCATTTCCTCGGTTGACCCCAAAGCCGGCAAAGCTGTTGTCGATGGCATCAACATAGCCATCCGTCACACCCGCCAGTCGCAGAACTCGCAAGGTGGTCGTCTGCCTCAGGCAAACCCGATCGACCTGTCGAACCTGGCACTGCTGGACAAGAACGGCAAAGCGACCCGCGTCGGCTTCCGCATGGAAGGTGACAAGAAGGTCCGCTTCGCCAAGACCACAGGGGACGTGATCGATGCTTGATAACGCAACCTACACCCCGCGTCTGAAAACTCAGTACGTTGAAACCATCCGTGCCGCTCTGAAAGAAGAGTTCGGTTACAAGAACGACATGCAGCTGCCCAAGCTGGAAAAGATCGTTCTGAACATCGGTTGTGGTGCCGAGGCTGTCAAAGACTCGAAGAAAGCGAAAGCTGCTGTCGAGGATCTGACTGCGATTGCCGGTCAAAAGGCCGTTGCAACCAAGGCGAAGAAGTCGATCGCGGGCTTCCGCGTCCGTGAAGACATGCCGCTGGGCGCGAAAGTGACCCTGCGCGGTGACCGGATGTACGAATTCCTGGATCGTCTGATCACCATCGCGCTGCCGCGCGTTCGTGACTTCCGCGGTGTAAAGCCTGCTTTCGATGGTCAGGGCAACTTTGCCATGGGCATGAAAGAGCACATCGTGTTCCCGGAAATCGATTTCGACAAGGTCGACGAAGTCTGGGGCATGGATATCGTAATTGCCACCACAGCGAAAACCGACGCTGAAGCAAAGGCACTGTTGAAAGCTTTCAACATGCCGTTCAACGCATAAGCGCCGGGAGGATTGAGACATGGCTAAAAAAGCAATGATCGAACGCGAAAAGAAGCGCGAACGCCTGGTGGCCAAATATGCCGCGAAGCGTGCCGAGCTGAAAGAAATCGCGAATGACGAGAGCAAGCCGATGGAAGAGCGCTTCAAGGCGCGTCTGAAACTGGCGAAACTGCCGCGCAACAGCTCGGCTACCCGTCTGCACAACCGTTGTCAGCTGACCGGTCGTCCCCACGCTTACTACCGTAAGCTGAAGGTCAGCCGTATCGCGCTGCGCGAGCTGGGTTCTGCTGGTCAGATCCCCGGCATGGTGAAATCGAGCTGGTAAGGGAGACATAGATATGAATGATCCTATCGGCGATATGCTCACCCGTATCCGCAACGCGCAAATGCGCGGCAAGTCCACCGTTTCCACCCCGGCTTCCAAGCTGCGCGGTTGGGTTCTGGACGTGCTGGCGGACGAAGGCTACATCCGTGGCTATGAAAAGACGACCGGTGAAAACGGTCATCCGGCCATCGAAATCAGCCTGAAATACTACGAAGGCACCCCTGTTATTCGTGAACTGAAGCGGGTCTCGAAGCCCGGCCGTCGCGTATACATGGGCGTCAATGACATCCCACAGGTCCGTCAGGGTCTGGGTGTGTCGATTGTCAGCACTCCGAAAGGTGTGATGTCGGACGCAAACGCTCGCTCCAACAATGTTGGCGGCGAAGTGCTCTGCACCGTCTTCTAGAGGGAGGTCTGCAATGTCTCGTATTGGTAAAAAGCCGGTCGAGCTGCCCAGCGGCGTTTCCGCCACTGTGTCGGGTCAGACCATCGAAGTGAAAGGTCCGAAAGGCACCCGCAGCTTTACCGCCACCGACGACGTAACGCTGTCGGTTGAAGACAACGTGGTCAAGATCGACCCCCGCGGCATGTCCAAACGTGCTCGCCAGCAGTGGGGCATGAGCCGCACCATGGTTGCCAACCTGGTAACCGGTGTGACGACCGGCTTCAAAAAAGAGCTGGAGATCCAGGGTGTTGGTTACCGGGCTCAGATGCAGGGCAACACCCTGAAGCTGAACCTGGGCTACAGCCACGATGTTGATTTCACTGCTCCGGAAGGTGTCACCATCACCGCGCCGAAGCAGACCGAGATCGTTGTGGAAGGTATCGACCAGCAGCTGGTGGGCGAAACCGCGGCCAAAATCCGCGAATGGCGCCGCCCCGAGCCTTACAAAGGCAAAGGCATCCGCTACAAGGGCGAGTTCATCTTCCGCAAGGAAGGCAAGAAGAAGTAAGGACGAACACAATGGCAAACAGCAAAAGAACCCTGTTTCTGAAGCGCCGCCTGCGCGTTCGGAACAAACTTCGCAAGGTCAACGCGGGTCGTCCGCGTCTGTCCGTACACCGTTCGAACAAGAACATCTCTGTTCAGTTGATCGACGACGTACGTGGCGTGACCTTGGCCTCGGCCTCGACCCTGGAAAAGGATCTGGGCGTTGTTGGCAAAAACAACATCGATGCGGCGACCAAAGTCGGCGCGGCCATTGCAGAGCGTGCCAAGAAGGCAGGCGTCGAAGAGGCCTATTTCGATCGTGGTGGCTTCCTGTTCCACGGCAAGGTGAAGGCTCTGGCCGACGCTGCGCGTGAAGGTGGTCTGAAGATCTAAGACCTGCGGGCGGGTTTCGATCCGCCCCGATGATCCGGGGGCCTCGGCACTAGTCGGGGCTCACTTGGATTGAACAAACGGCGCCGAGAGCGCCTCTAGAGAAAAGGGATGCCAAGATGGCAGAACGTGAAAACCGTCGGGGCCGTGGCCGCGACCGTGACGAAGCACCGGAATTTGCAGATCGCCTGGTTGCGATCAACCGTGTGTCGAAAACCGTAAAAGGTGGTAAGCGCTTTGGCTTCGCCGCTCTGGTGGTTGTCGGCGATCAGAAAGGCCGCGTCGGCTTTGGTAAAGGTAAAGCGAAAGAAGTACCTGAAGCCATCCGTAAGGCGACCGAACAAGCCAAGCGTCAGATGATCCGCGTGCAACTACGCGAAGGTCGTACCCTGCACCACGATATCGAAGGCCGTCACGGCGCTGGTAAAGTGGTTATGCGTACCGCACCTGAAGGTACTGGTATCATCGCCGGTGGTCCGATGCGTGCCGTGTTCGAAATGCTGGGCGTAAAGGACGTTGTGTCCAAGTCGCTGGGCTCGCAGAACCCGTACAACATGATCCGTGCCACCATCAACGGCCTGCAGAAAGAGCAAAGCCCGCGTTCGGTTGCACAGCGTCGTGGCAAAAAGGTTGCCGACATCCTGCCCAAGCGGGAAGAAGCACCAGCTGCTGCTGAAGCAGAAGCATAAGGAGAGCGACCCATGGCAAAAACCATCGTCGTCAAGCAAATCGGTTCCCCGATCCGTCGCCCCGCTGAACAGCGCGCTACCTTGATCGGTCTGGGCCTGAACAAGATGCACAAAACCCGTGAACTGGAAGACACTCCTTCGGTCCGCGGCATGGTCAACAAGATCCCGCATCTGGTTGAGATCATCGAAGAACGCGGCTAATCGCTAAATCTTCGCAGAGTTCGAAACGCCCCTGATATTTTTCAGGGGCGTTTTTTCTTGCGTTTAACTGCGTCTGACGTATCGTTTTGATCCATTTTGATTAAAGAGTGAGAAAAGATGAAACTGTTCCTATCCGCGCTTTGCGCGACGGCCATTGGTGTCTCAGCGCACGCAGCCTGCCCTAACAAGGCTCCAAAACTTTCGAAAAGCTATTTCTCAGACGGCGACCAGAAAGTGAATGCAGCCTGGCTCCAAAACAACCTTGCGGGACGCAAAGTCGTTTACACTGGCAAAGACACAGAAACATATTTTTCCGACGGAACCTATTCCTACAAAAGGGATGGCCAAACATGGAAAGCAAACTCATACAAATTCTATGACAACGGGATGCGTTGCATTGGATACCAAAACCCCCGGTTTGATCTTTACGTCGTGAACAACGGCAAACTGATTCTGGTTAATGAACAAAAAGAGCGATACGAGGGGAAGATTAGGAAATAGTCGGTTTTTAGGGCATTTCGTACAGCTTTATCGCAAGGCGTTAGCACTGCCACACGGCCTGCGTTCAATAGGAGAAGCGCCCTTACGGCAGTTTCTGAGTGCTTCTGACGCAAGTAAATAATATTCTGAATGTCTTGCGCGATCCGTATTGCGTTGGGATCAACCTTTGTCATACCGAAAACGCATAGCGGCTAGACCGAAACCTGTATTGTTAGCGATAACTATTAACCCTATCTCAGCCTTGTCCAAACAAGGAACACAAAAGGTAACGTCAGGGAATTCGCCCTGATTTGAGAAAGGAACACAGAAATGACAACCGCAACACTGACAAATACCGGCTTCAACTTCGGCACCCGGATCATGGACATGATCGAACGGATCAAAACCGCACGCAAACGGGCCGCTGAATATCAGCGCACATACCGCGAACTGCAAAGCCTGACCAACCGCGAACTGGATGACATCGGCATCCGCCGCTGCGACATCGCAGATATTGCGCACAAACATGTTTACTGCTCTTAATCGCGGATAATCCGCAGCAAGACACAAAGGCGCCGAATGGCGCCTTTTTTTGTATCACGCGTTGGCTCACAGCACGACCAGTAGACGCGTAACAGCAGGATAGGCCCACTGAAGATCACAATGCCGCTGTACGGAGCTAAAATCCGGCTCTACGGCGCTTTCCAACCGTGGGCTCCCGCAACATACGTTTCCCTGACCCCTGGCCTTCTGACGCCCTACCCCAAAGACCGCCTGCGGCAGAGTGGTTCAGACTCCACTGCAATCCGCTGTTTGAGCTTGATATGGCTGAGAACTTCTCGAAACGCACGGTGCTTGGGTTTGCCTTCCAGATAATCCGCCAGCTTTAGCAGATTGATTGGGTGCTTTTTAACAAGCGCTTCGATCCGCTGCACGGCGTCGTCCAGCACATAGTGATCGATGAACTGGCAAGCCACCTGCGTCGGGGTCAGCAGGCAATAATCCTGAGCGCGCTTGTCTGTGTAGCGCGTAATGTCAAAGGGCGACGCGCCGAGGGCGTGGAACTTTGGAATATGTACACGCATGTCGGCTTTCACGTGCTCCAGTACCGTGCCGGAAATCTGTCGAAACCCCAGCGGACCAAGCTTGGTGACAACATGCTTACGCATCGCCGGAGAGATCATGTCCACATCCGCCCGATCGTATTTCAGATCATCGAATACCGACAAGAGCCCCAGCTTTTCATCGGCTATCTGGAAATACGGCTCACCGTTAAACGCGCGCATCTTCGCCAGCACCTGCTCACGTTCAGCCGTTGGATCAGAGACGAAAGCGACCTCGTCGGTTTGAACCGCCGAGGTCGCGAAACCACCTAGCAAGCGTCGTAGCAATGTGTGCTGCTTATTTCCATGCTGCGGTGTGTTCTTTGAGTCAGCCATAGCATTCAATATAGCGCCAGCGGGCTGACTTACCATTCTTACCCGTCAGCCTTCATCTCGGTGTCGATGAGGATGGTGATCGGCCCGGTTGAGAATGGTCCGACGCCAAACTCCGTGTGGTCAATCTCAGCTTCGGCCGAGAACGCCACCCAGTCGCCTTGATAGTATTCAATGGCACCGCCCAGCGGATGCGGGCCTTGGTGAGTCAGCGTGGCGTTCAGGGTCACGGGTTTGGTTACTCCATGAATGGTCAGGTCGCCGGTCACATCCGCCGTGGTGTCGCCCGTCCGTTCAATTCCCGTACTGGCGAAAGTGATTTCCGGATAGGTTTCGACCTCGAGAAAATCCGCCGACTTAAGGTGATCGTCCAAAGGCCCAAACCCCGAGGACAGGCTGTTTGTGTCGATCGTCACGTTCAGTGTCGATGCCTCTACATCATCCGCGTTCAGATCCAGCACACCTTCGACTTTGGTGAATTCGCCATGCTGGGTGGACACCCCTGCATGGCTCCAGCTGAACCGGACTTCTGTATGCCCCTGGTCAGTCTTGTAGGTCTGCGCATAGACAGGTGCCACGGCAACGGTCAGGGCGACGGCAGCGATCATAGAGTTAAAGCTCATGGCTGAGTTCCTTTCATCCGGTAGGGGCTGGATATTAGATGAATTTTCATCTAATTGAACGCGCAACAAACCGCAATCGGAATCAAGGAGAACACGAAGTTGTGAAGAGTGATCTGCCAACATCGCTGGAAACCGACATCTGGGTTGCAATGAACCGGACGACACGGCTCATCCAGTTTGAAATCAGTGCCGCCCTGAAAGACGCTGGCCTGCCGCCTTTGAAATGGTACGATATCCTTTGGTCCCTCGAGCGGCACGGCGGCCAACTACGCCCCTACGAGCTGGCGCAGGACACCATATTCGAGCAATCGAACCTGTCCCATTTGAGCAGGCGCCTGGTTGCAGAAGGACTGATCACATATGTGCCCTTTGACGGTGACCGGCGGGGTAAAGTCCTGAAGATCACCGACAAGGGGAAAGAGCTGCGAAAACGTATGTGGGAAATCTACGGCCCCTTGCTGCACGAAAAGATGCGCGTGTTTGGCAAGCCGGATGGTTGGCTAGCCTTCATCGAGACCGCGCGCAAGCAAGCTGAATAAGAAGCCGCTAAGGGCGCAGAGCGAACAGTCTGTGCCAAACAAAAAAACCCCCGCTCGCGCGGGGGTTCTGATTTTCTAAACGACGGGTCCGATCAGAGACCGGTGGTCACGTCGATGGTGTTACCCTCTTCCAGGGTCACATAGGCCTTCTTGACGTCTTTCCGCTTGCCCAACTGGCCGCGGAACCGCTTGACCTTGCCTTTGGTCACGGTGGTGTTCACCGCTTTGACCTTCACACCAAACAGTGCCTCAACGGCCTCTTTGATCTGCGGCTTGTTGCTGTCGATCGCCACTTCAAAGACAACCGCGCCGTTTTCGGACGCCATGGTCGACTTTTCGGTGATGATCGGCTTGCGGATCACGTCGTAGTGTTCTGCCTTCGCGCTCATTTCAGTCGAGCCTCCAGTGCTTCGACAGCCGCTTTGGTGAGCACCAGGGTGTCACGCTTGAGGATGTCATAAACGTTTGCACCCATCGACGGCAGGATATCCAGACCTTCGATGTTGCGCGACGCCTTCAGGAAACCTTCGTTCACGGTCGCGCCGTCGATGACCAGAGCGCGTTTCCAGCCCAGGTTTGCAACCTGTTTTGCCAGTGCGGCGGTCTTGCCTTCGGCTTCGGCGTTCTCGATCACAACCAGTTCACCTGCTTTGGCTTTGGCCGACAGAGCGTGGCGCAGGCCAAGCTTGCGGAACTTCTTCGGCAGGTCGTGGCCGTGCGAACGAGGGGTCGGGCCCTTGTAGATACCACCCTTGCGGAAGATCGGCGCGTTACGGTCACCATGGCGTGCGCCACCGGTGCCCTTCTGGCGATAGATCTTCTTGGTCGAGTAGCTGGTTTCCGAGCGGGTCTTGACCTTGTGGGTGCCGGCCTGCGCGTTGTTGCGCTGCCAACGGACCACACGGTGCAGGATGTCCGCACGCGGCTCGAGACCGAACAGATCGGCGTTCAGCTCGATGTCGCCGGCCTTGCCGCCGTCCAGTTTGATTACATCAAGTTTCATGCTTCACCACCTTCCGCGGGAGCTTCTTCCGCAGGTGCATCAGATGCAGCCGATTTCACAGCAGCCGGGAAAGGCAGGCCTTCCGGTGCTTTCTTCTTCACGGCGTCCTTGACGGTGACCCAGCCCGATTTCGGTCCGGGAACGGCACCTTTGATGAAGACCAGACCACGGTCGGCGTCGGTTTTGACGACTTCCAGGTTCTGGGTGGTAACACGGGCAGCACCCATGTGACCGGCCATCTTCTTGCCTTTGAACACCTTGCCCGGGTCCTGACACTGACCGGTCGAACCGTGCGAACGGTGGCTGATCGAAACACCGTGCGAGGCGCGCAGACCACCGAAGTTGTGACGCTTCATCGCACCGGCAAAGCCTTTACCGATCGAGGTACCCGAAACGTCAACTTTCTGACCTTCCAGGAAATGTTCTGCCGAAATCTCGGCACCCACTTCGATCAGGCCATCTTCAGAGACACGGAACTCGGCCAGCTTACGCTTGGGCTCGACCTTGGCAGCGGCATAGTGACCGCGCATGGCTTTCGAGGTGCGTTTTGCCTTGGCAGCACCGGCGCCCAGCTGAACGGCGGTGTAGCCGTCTTTTTCAGCGGTCCGCTGTGCAACGACCTGCAGGTTGTCCAGGTGAAGAACGGTCACAGGGATCTGCTTGCCGTCTTCCATGAACAGGCGGGTCATGCCAACTTTTTTTGCGATAATACCAGAGCGCATTCTCATACCCTCCGATTACGACTGCAACTTGATCTCGACGTCCACACCAGCAGCGAGGTCGAGCTTCATCAGCGCGTCAACGGTCTGGGGGGTCGGATCAACGATGTCGAGAAGACGCTTGTGCGTGCGGATCTCGAACTGGTCGCGGGATTTCTTGTCAACGTGAGGGCCACGGAGAACCGTGAACTTCTCGATCTTGTTCGGCAGCGGGATCGGTCCGCGCACGTTCGCGCCGGTCCGCTTGGCAGTGTTGACGATCTCTTGCGTGCTGGCATCCAGAACGCGATAGTCAAATGCCTTCAGCCGAATACGGATGTTTTGGCTTTGCATATTAACAGCCTTTTATTCAGGCGTTGGAGTTGAGAGGAGGACAGACGCGCATCGCCAACCCTCATCGAACCCAAAAGGCGGGAATCACCCCGCCTTGATGTTCTTATTGAGAACCCGCGCGTACTATAGCGACCTGAGCGTTTTTGCAAGAGGCAAATGCCAGAATGAAAACCCTTCTATTCACCTCCAGAAACGCCATTGGTTAACCATGGACTTTCGACCTTCATTCCTTGGTAAACCGCGTGCAAAAAAAGATGCGCAATAACTGGGTCACTGGAAAATGGAGAAAAACGCACCTTTCCCTCTCTGACACCTTCTTCAGCTTCGTAAACAACCTCATCACCTTTGACGGTTACAAGCACTTTGAGCTCGGCTAGGGTCTCTGGATCGACCGTCGTGGGATCGTCAGACAAGATCACAAAGTCTGCAACTTTGCCAACTTCAATCGACCCCTTCTCGTTTTCCTCAAAATGCTGCCACGCAGGCCAAATTGTCATGGCCTTAAGTGCAGTCATGACGTCCACCCTTTGATGCGGCCCCAATATGTCGCCCGAACGGGTGCGGCGAGTGACCGTCGCGGCAAGAACCCGCATACTGTCGGGAAACGCGACCGGGGCATCGTGGTGTGTGCCGAACATCATGTCCCTTTCTCGCAGCCATCCCGTGGGTGAGATGTTGTCGGCATTGACCGGTCCCACAGTATGATCCCGGTGCCAATCGCCCCAATAGAACGTGTGCATCGGGAAAAGCGACGGGAACACGCCAAGCCGTTTGAAACTGGCAACCTGATCCTCCCTCAGAAATTGGCCGTGTATCAGAACGGGGCGGTTGCCCGGGTCGCCATACTTGATCTGCGCTTCTTCGAGCGCCGCAATCAGCATATCGGATGCTCCTTCGCCGTTGGAATGCACAAGGATCTGGAAGCCGTTCTCATAACACCAGTTCACCGCGTCCTGAAGCTGCTCCATCGTTATGGCGGCATATCCGGCATACCCGGCGGCATAATTTCCAACCGGATTGTAATAGGGTCGATCCCGCAAGGCTGTGAAACCCTGCGGTGAACCGTCGATTGTCAGCTTGCAACCCCCAACCCGGACCCGGTTCTCATAGTCTGCGGATGTGTTTTCTCTGATGAACTCCCGAGCTTCCAAAACGTCTGGAAACGCGACCACGTCGATGGGCAGCCCTTCTTCGGCTGCAACTTTCCTGAGAACCTCGACAATCTCGCCGGACGATCGGCCTTCTTGTCCGGTTGTATATCCAAACTTAGCCCAAAGCTCTGTTCCGGCCTTCGCGAATGCCGCCAAGCCTTTCTCACCCAGATTTCCAAGCATGGGAACAAGAACCGAAAAGAACGCGTATTCTTCCAGAACGCCGTTAGGCTCACCAGCTTCATCGCGCTGAATCACACCGCCCGGAGGTGCTTCTGAGGTGGCGGTGATACCTGCCAACTCCAGAGCTTTTGAATTTGCGACCCCCAAATGCCCGGATTGATGAATGATGATGACCGGCAAGTCTTGGGACACCATATCCAGTTCTTGCCGTGTCGGGTGACGCAGCTCTTTCAGCTGCGCGTTGTCGTAACCAAAGCCAACGATCATTTTCACCTGCTCAACGGCTTCCGCATTCTCAGCGGCCCAGTTGGACAGTGTTGATTGCAGGCTTGCGATATCAACGACATCTCCATCCGGCGGCGCGAGAAGGTTGGCTGACAGTGCCTGCAAACCTCCCATGACAACATGCCCATGGCTGTCCACAAAGCCCGGCAGCATCGCGCGTCCGTTCAGATCGAAGGTTTCCGTTCCATCACCTTGATACGCAGATAGATCAGACAGCGATCCGACGGCCAGAATACGCCCGTCTTTGACTGCAACCGCTTCGGCAGAGGGGCCTTCGTCATTCATTGTGACGATTGGACCGCCAAGAAAAATGCGATCCGCGATTTGTTGGGACGATACCGAGGTTGATGAAAACGCGATTGCTGCGACAAGACAGAGTGAACGTGCCGTTACGTGCATCTTATGACCTCTTTCGAATTGCAATGTTTCAATACGGAAAAGGGTAACATCTCGGTGTGCGTTTCCGAAATTGAAAAAAGGCGCCCCGCGGGGCGCCCTTTCCGTCTGATCATTCGCTTGCGCGAATT